>CACPLR010000005.1 GCA_902634885.1 uncultured Pelagibacteraceae bacterium
CTTGGATGTGATGTTGTATATCTAAGTCTTTTTAATTCAGAATACTGATCTAATTTTTTTATCAAGTCAGAAATTCTGTACTCTTTACCCTTTTCATAATAAGAATATGCATTCACATTCTGACCTAATAGAGTAATTTCTCTAACACCATTTTTAATAAGTTCCTCAGCTTCCTTTATTATTTGTTCAAAAGGCCTAGAATACTCAGGACCTCTGGTGTAAGGGACTACACAAAAATGACAAAACTTATCACATCCCTCTTGGATTGTTAGGAAAGCTGAAACTTTACTATTCTCGTTTTTAATATCGTCAAAATAATTAAACTTTGTTACGGTATCAAAATCTGTTTCATCAATTTTTTTGTTTTTATACTGATTTAAAATTAAATCATTAATTTTATGATATGCCTGAGGACCAATGACTATGTCTATATAAGGTTCTCGTTTTAGCATTTCCTCATTCTCAGCTTGAGCAACGCACCCGGCAACTACTACAATTGGTTTTTTTTTCCCTTTAAAACTTTTTTTAACTCTACCTATTTCATGGTAGACCTTCTCTTTTGCTTTATCTCGAATATGGCAAGTGTTTAATATATAACAGTCAACATCGTTTTGATCTTCATTTCTAATGTATCCAATATTTTTAACAGTGTCATAGATTCGATTGGAGTCATATTCGTTCATCTGACAACCAAAAGTTTTGATAAAAACTTTTTTTTGCATTATTTATTTTTCTTGATACCGTAAAGTTCTAATTTGTGGTCAACTAATTCATAACCATATTTTTCAGCTACTTTTTTTTGCAATTTCTCAATCTCATCATCAACAAATTCAATTATTTCACCTGTTTTGATATCAATTAAATGATCATGATGACTTTCGCTAAGTTGCTCATATCTTGCTTTTCCACCTTTGAAATCATGCTTTGCAACTATGCCTGCCTCTTCAAATAATTTAACGGTTCTATACACTGTAGCTATGCTTATTTTTGAATCAATTTTTGAGACCCTGTTGTAAAGCTCATCAACATCGGGGTGATCTTGAGATTCACTCATAACTTTTGCAATTATACGTCTTTGATCAGTTAATTTAACTCCTTTTGAGATACATTTTTGTTCTATTGTTTCAGACATACCTTATTTAACTCGAATAAATTGGATTTATCAAATCTTTTGTTAGCTTATCTTCGTTATCTAATTCAATTAAGTTTTTATAGTCATTTATGTTTTTTATATCCATGGAGGTAAATCCTACTAATTCAATTTTATTAGCTAAAGATAAAGCCTTAACAATTGAAATTGAAGTTCTTAAACTTGAAAATTTTCCTGGTCCTCTATTAATATATATTTTTTTAATTTGATTAATATTTGTGTCTTTTTCACTCAAGAATTTATTTAACAGAGACACTATTTTATCAAAATTTTCTCTACTGTTTAAATGCTCAGTAGTATAAGATTTACTATCTTTGATGATCGAAAAAAAAATTTTATCACTTGCAGCGTCAATTACTAAATTAGTCATAATCAATTTATTTCTATTGCAAACAAGCCTATATGCAACCGAAAAAAAATACGAGAAAGATGAAAAAGGAATTTTATCACTTATGTACCATAGATTTGAGGAAAATAAGTATCCATCAACTAACATTAAGATGGATGTATTCAAAAAACATTTGGAGTTAATAAAAAATAATAATTTTGAATTTTTTGATCCAAAAGATTTTGAGAAAGAATTTTATAATGTAAAAATTAACAAAAAAATTCTTATTACTATAGATGATGCTTTTTTATCTTTTTATAACAATGCTTGGCCTTTCCTAAAGAAAAATCAAATTCCTTTTATTTTGTTTACATCCACTGAAACTATAGGAAATAAAGGTTATATGAGCATGGATCAGTTAAAGGAGGTTGAATCGTATAGCTTTGCATATTTGGGAAATCACTCTCACTCTCATGAATACATGGTAGAATTTGATTTTGAGAAGTACACAAAAGATATAAATAAATCTATTGAAATATTTAATGCTCAATTTAATTATAATCCAATTTTTTTTTCATATCCTTTTGGTGAATATAGTTTGGAACAAAAAAAATTTATTTCGTCAAAATTTAAATTTGCATTTGGCCAACACTCCGGTGTCATTGATCTTAATAAAGATCCACATGAATTGCCAAGGTTCCCAATAAATGAGAAGTATGGTGATCCTAAAAGATTTCAGTTTTTAATAAATTTACTTCCACTTCAATACAATAAACTCTCTCCAGAAGATAAACTGATTACCAAAAATAACCCTCCAGAGATGACTATAGAATTTTTTAATGAGCAAAAAAATTTAGGACAAATAAATTGTTTTTCTGATGAAGGAGGTACTTGGGATAATTCAAACATAAAATTAAAAGAAAACAAACTTACAATTTCCTTTAGGGAAAAGTTTATTTTTAGAAGAGGAAGAATTAATTGTTCCTTAAACGATATAGATGGCTGGAGGTGGTTAGGTAGCCAATTTTCAGTTGGTTTAAATTAAGTTCTTCAATTTTTTTGTTGTTGGCAGAATTTTAACATCGTCAAATTCAGTAAGAGAATTTTGCTCAATAATTTTTTTTAATATTTTTGTGTATTCAACACCAGTTTCAGCATATTTATCCAAATAATTTACAAGTAGAAGGCTGTTTAATTTGCCTTCATTATCTCTTTGAATTGCTCTTTCACGTCTGAACTCTTTATATCCCGAATGTGTATTTAAATTTCTTTGATACGCTTTCACAGACGCTTTTAAGACTTTAAACTTTGCAACCTTATGCTTTGAGTCTCCATCCGCTCCGGTTGGTTTAATGCCTTCTCCAGACCAAGTCCATTGTCCAAAAAGTGCATTTCCCTCTTGTGCAAATCTTGATGTACCCCATCCAGTCTCTTTAGCTGCTTGAGCAATTGCTAATGAAACTGGTATTTCATCCATTCTTATTTTTAACGTTGAAAAATCCTTACTTTTTACACCATATTGCTTAAATTTTTTTGAGAGCCACTCTTTCTCTGTTTTTGAATTATTATTCTTATTTAAAATAGCAAAAAGCTTTTTCCTATCCAAACGAATTTTTGTATTCTCCTCAATTATTAAAGGAAGCACAATTTGTATGAACAAATTCTTCCTTTTTTTTGTACTTTCTATTTTTCTCATTTCTTTAGGCAAATGATCAATAGAATTTCCAATGTTTACTAGTTTTGTTTCTTTAACTTTTTGAAGATTATATTTTGTGTCCTCAAATAATTGCTCGATAGTAGACGCACTTAATCTGGAAGTATTTAAATTATTTTCATCAGAATTAAATACATCTATGTCGTCAAATACGTTTTCCAAATTTGTTGCTTCATCAACATTTTCTTTTTTAAATATTTTTTTATTATTAAGTGTTAAATCAAAATTTTTTTTTGATATATTCGACACTTCGATATTGGCTCTGAAGTTTTCACCCATAAAATTGGTCATCACAGGTAAACCAAAAAAAAACAAAATAATAATACCACTTGCTAAAGAAAACTTAGATAAACTCTTGTAATCTTTTTTAAAAAAAGTTTTTTTATTTTTTTTTTTAAGACTTTTTAATTTAATTGAGTTTGGTTTCATGAAAATGGATTCATTTCTATTTATTTTAGGCATAAAATAAGTTTAATGATTATACAAAAATAAATAATTATTTTAAACTGCTAAAACTTCTTTTACTTCAGGAATATAATGTGTGAGTAAATTTTGAACTCCTTGTTTTAACGTCATAGTTGAAGATGGGCAACCTGAACAACTTCCTTGTAATTCTACTTTGACTTTGCCATCTACAAACTCTTTAAATTTTATATCTCCACCATCTTTTGCCACTGCGGGTCTAACTTTTGTCTCTAAAATATGAATTATTTTTTTTTCGATTTCATTTAAATTTTCATCAGATTCATTTTGACCTAATTTATCGAGAATGCACTTATTTCCCTCGGCATAATACTCATTAATATAAGAGATGATTATATGCTGCATATCATCCCAATTATTTTCATCTATCTTGTTAACTGATAAAAAATCTTCACCTAAAAAAATACCGGTTACTCCATTTATGGAGAGAATATTTCTCAACAAAGTATTTTTTGTATCTTCTTTGTTAACTATCTCTAAGGGTCCATTATTTGAAACTTGACGCCCAGGTATGAACTTAAGTGAGTTAGGGTTGGGTGTTTTTTGAGTTTGTACAAACATTAGTATAATATAATAACTAAATAAACATTTTAAATAGTTAAAAACCTATTATTTTCTTCATTTCTCTAACTTTATTTTCAGCCATATCATTTGCTTTTTCTGCTCCGGCTAATAAAATTTTGTCCAGATATCCAGTGTCATTTAATAATTTATTTATTTCATTCGCTATTGGAGAAATTTTATCAATTAATTGTTCAGAAAGACTTGTTTTAAACTCAGAAAAATTTTTGCCACCAAACTCCTTCAAAGTACTATTAATATTTTGATTTTTTAAACTTGAATATATTCCCAGTAAGTTTTCTGCCTCAGGTCTGTCTTCTAATTCTTCAATAATATTAGGGATAGGATGTGGATCTGTTTTTGCTTTTTTAATTTTATTAATTATTAAATCTTTTCTGTCTTTCAGATTTATTCTACTTAAATCTGATACGTCTGATTTGCTCATTTTTTTTGAACCGTCTTTTAAGCTCATAATTCTGGAAAATTGTTTTTGTATTAATGGTTCAGGAGGAACTAGGAAATCTTCAACATTATAATCGTTATTGAATTTTTGAGCAATATCGCGACAAAGTTCTAAATGTTGCTTCTGATCATCACCAACTGGTACATGTGTTGCATCATATAACATAATATCTGCAGCCATAAGAATAGGATAAATGTAAAGGCCTACGCTTGCCTTCTCCTTATCTTTTCCTGCTTTTTCCTTAAACTGTGTCATCCTGTTAAGCCAACCCATTCTTGCAATACAACTCAATATCCAAGAACCCTCTGAGTGTGCGGGGACTAAAGATTGATTGAACAAAATGCTTTTGTTTGGATTAAGTCCACTTGCAATGAACGTTGCAGCGGTTTCTCTAATATTATTTTTAAGTTCTTTTGGATTCTGTTTTAAAGTAATTGCGTGCAAATCAACAACACAGTATATACAATTGTTACCTTTTTCATTCTGCAGCTCTACAAAATTTTTTATTGCACCCAAATAATTTCCTAAATGTAGATTTCCTGTTGGTTGGACTCCTGAAAAAATTTTTTTAGCCATAAAGTTAATGTTTTATTTTAATATCTGATAATTTGAAAGCTTTAGTAACGATAGATATTAAAATGTATATTAAAAACGTTATCACCACTAAGATAATAATACATAAAAATTTATAATTATTCTCATAAATCAAATATTCAGAAAAGAACTTAATTAAATATATAAAGATACTCAAAGTAATAAAATTAGAAAAAAGTATTTTCAACATTGAAAAATTGAAATTACTTGAAAATTTAAAATAACTTTTGTTGATAACTATAATCATCAGAATTATACCATTTAACCAAGAAGATATTGTTGTTGCAATTGGGATAATTATAAACCCAATCTTGTTAAAGAAAATAACACTAATAAAAATATTAACTGCTACTGATAACAAAGATATTTTAAATGGAGTATTGGTGTCATTTCTAGCAAACAAAAAACTGGAGAATATCTTTATTAATGAAAATGCAGGTAAGCCAAGAGAAAAATAAAATAGCGCTTTAGCTGAATTTTTTACACTTTCAATATCAAATGATCCATATCCAAATAATGAAGAAGTTATTTCCTCTGAAGCAACAATTAGAGCAAATGATGCTGGCAAACTTAGAAATAAACTTAATTCCAAAGCTTTATTTTGTATTTCTGAAATTTTTAATTTATCTTCTGATTGAACATATTTGCTTAAATTTGGAAGTATGACTGTGCCTATTGCTATTCCTGCTATTGCAAGATTAATCTGATAAATTCTATCTGCGTAATATAAGTAAGATACTGCACTTGCTTGAAACGAAGCAATAATGGTACCAACTAAAATATTTATTTGAGTTACACCTGAAGCAAAAATACTTGGTAGAAGCTTTTTAAAGAATAATTTTATATTATCATTCATTTTAATTTTCAAATTAAAATTAGGTAAATAAAATTTTCTTACAAAAAAGATAAGAAATATAAATTGTACTAATCCTGCAACAGATACTGTGTATGATAGGTAATAAACTAATGTGTCTCCAAAATTATTTGCAAGCATTAAACACAGAATTAATAAAATATTTAAAATTATTGGTGCAGCAGCTGCAGCTGCAAATTTGTTATGAGAGTTTAAAATCGCTGATAAAAAAGAAGCAAGGCAAATAAAAAGTAAAAAAGGAAAAGTGAGTCTTGTTAAATTTATAGCTAATTGCATTTTTTCTTTATCATCACTGAATCCAGGAGCTATAATTTTCACAAATCCTGGCATGAAAATTTCAATTAAAATGGTAGTAACTAAAAGAAAGAGAACTAATAAATTAAAAATTGAATTAGCAAACTCTTTGGCTTTATCCTTGCCTTTGATAAGTTCGCTAGAATAAGATGGCACAAAAGCAGCATTGAAAGTACCCTCAGAAAATAATCTTCTAAATGTGTTTGGAATTCTGAATGCTACAAAAAAGGCATCTGCTAATGGCCCAGAACCTAAATAAAGAGCGATAAAAAAATCTCTGACATAACCAAGCACTCTACTTATCAAAACAAAAAAACTAAATGTGCCAGTTGACTTAATTATGTTCATAAATCATATTAGTCTTAATTTAGATCTAATTGTATATTTAAATATCCAAAATGAAGAAAGTTAAAATAGAACATTATTCTGATAAAGAGGCTCTTGATTTTCATACCAATGAAAAGTCAGGAAAAATTGAAATAAATTCATCGAAGCCGATGACTACTAAAAGAGATTTGGCTCTAGCTTATTCTCCAGGTGTTGCTGCTCCAGTTAAAGCTATCGCAGAAAATCCTGATCTAGCTTATGAATATACTACTAAAGGTAATTTGGTAGCTGTAATTAGCAATGGATCTGCAATTCTTGGTCTTGGTAATTTAGGAGCTGTTGCTTCTAAACCAGTTATGGAGGGAAAAGCAGTTTTATTTAAAAGATTTGCAGATATTGATTCTATAGATTTAGAAATAGACTCAAACGATACTAACGAAATTATAAATTCAATTAAGAATTTTTCAAAAAGTTTTGGAGGTATTAACTTAGAAGATATCGCTGCTCCAGACTGTTTCGTCATAGAAGAAAAACTAAAAGAAACTTTAGATATTCCTGTTTTTCATGATGATCAACATGGTACTGCAATTATTACAACTGCAGCACTAATAAATGCAGTAGACATTGCAAAAAAGGATTTAAAAAAAATAAAAATTGTAATCAATGGAGCAGGTGCTGCTGCTATGGCTTGTGCTAATTTATTTAAAAGCTCAGGTGTTCCTCAAAAGAATATTACTATGTTAGACAGAAAAGGAGTGATTTACAGGGGAAGAGATAATATAAATCAATGGAAATCAGCTCATGCAGTTGAAACAAAAAATAGGACATTGTCTGACGCAATTGATAGTGCAGATGTTTTTTTAGGATTATCTGCTGCAGGCGCTCTTAAAAAAGAGATGGTTAAAAAAATGGCAAAAAACCCGATAATTTTTGCATGCGCTAACCCAGATCCAGAAATTACGCCAGAACAAGTGGAAGAAGTTAGAAATGATGCAATAATTGCTACAGGTAGATCAGATTATCCAAACCAAGTAAACAACTTAATCGGTTTTCCATATATATTTAGGGGTGCATTAGATGTAAGAGCGAAGACAATTAATGAGGAAATGAAAACTGCTGCAGCAGACGCAATTGCAAAACTTGCAAGAGAAATTGTGCCTGACGAAGTGGCTGCTGCGATGGGAGGTGAAACACCTAGTTATGGAAAAGAATACATCATTCCTTCTACATTTGATCCACGTTTAATTAGTGTAATTCCAGTTGCAGTAGCTAGAGCTGCGATGTCAAGTGGAGTTGCTAGGAAGAATATTGAAAATTTTGATATATATTCAGAACAACTTAAACAAAGATTGGATCCATCTGTAACTATTATGCAAGGAATTAACTCAAAAATAAAAAAAAATAAAAAGAGAGTTGTGTTTGCAGATGGAGAAGATGAAAATACACTTAAAGCTGCAATAGCTTTTAAAAATAGTAATCTAGGAACACCAATCATCGTTGCGAAAGAAAAAGTTGTCAAAGAGAGGTTAAAAGAAATTGGATATGGGGAAAATTTTGATATTGAAATTGTGAATTCAACAAAAAAAGACAAAAGAGAAAAATATGTAAACTTTTTATTTAAAAAATTGCAAAGAGAAGAAGGTTTATTAGAACGAGATTGTGATCGAATGGTAAGAAATGATAGAGTAATATGGGGTTCTTGTATGGTGGCATGTGGAGATGCAGATGCAATGGTAACTGGAAATACAAGAAGATATGCCCAGTCTCTTCAAAAGATTACAAAAGTTGTTGAACCAAGACCTGGTGAAATAATGTTTGGATTAAATATGGTTGTAAATAAAGGGAAAACTGTGTTTATTGGAGATACTAGCGTTCATGAATATCCGACATCTGAACAATTGGCTGAAATAGCGATTTCAGCTGCAAGGGTAGTAAGACTTTTTGGTTTCGATCCTAAAGTTGCCTTCCTTTCTCATTCAACTTTTGGCCAACCATTAACTAGTAGAACAAAAAACATTAGAGATGCAGTTGAAATTTTAAAAAATAAAAAAGTAGATTTTAAATTTGATGGAGACATGCAGCCAGATGTAGCTTTAAATAATGAATATGCAGATCTTTATCCTTTTTCAGAAATCGTTGGAAAAGCCAACATATTAATTATGCCGGGACAACATAGTGCAACTATTTCTCATAAAATGATGAAATCTTTAGGTGGCGCTAAGGTAATTGGTCCTTTGTTAATTGGTTTGGGGCAACCAATTGAAATTGCTCCATTAAGATCCTCCACTTCAGATATATTAAATTTAGCTTCAGTTGCGGCGTATTCCGCGGGAGTAATTAATTATAAAAAACCAAATTAATTTTTTACTATTCTAAGATCTTCCACAAGTAATATACTTGAAATTACATCTTCTACATCAAGAATTTGTTTCGCTTCGTTAATAACTTCTGCTCTCTCTTCTTCGCTTTCAGCAATACCATAAATATAAATTTTTTTTTTATGAGTATCTATATTGTAATTAGAAGATTTGATTTTTTTACTAGCAATCATAGCTGTACGTAATTGCGAAGTAATTAAAAAATCTTTAGCGGATTGCTGAAAGTTGAACTTCTCTTTTATTTTAAGATCATTTTTAACCGATCTTGCACCTTTTATTTCCCAAGCCAACTTTGTTATTTTTAATTTCTCTTCAATTGTTTCAACTTTACCAGTGATGAAAATTCTTCCATCTATAACTTTTGGCTTAACAGATAAAAAATACTTTCCATCCATATTTATAATTTTAGCACTCAAATTTTTTTGCATTATATTATCATCTATCTGAGTTCCTATAGTCCTTGGATCAGTTGCAATTGATACTCCGGTACCAAGAACACCTGTTGAGGAAGCACCCACACATCCGTTTAAAATTATTAATAGTATTAAAAGGTAAAGTTTATTTTTTATCATTCTTAATTTCTAAGCAGTAATTATATATAACTTTTTTTTGAAAGTTTTTTTTACTACAAATTAATTTCACTACATTTTTAATTGTTTTAGTTTTTAATAATTTTTTAATCTCTTTCTTATCTGATTCTTCTAATTCAATTAACTTTTTTTGAATATTTTTATTCTCAGAAATAATTACTGTTACTTCTCCTTTTTTAGATATACTCAAACTATCTAATTTATCTGAAGTAATTCTTATATACTCCTCATGAAACTTGGTAATTTCTCTACAAATTAATATATCTCTTTTTGGAAAATGAATTTTTAAATTAGTAATAATTTTGTAAAGTTTATTTGGTGATATAAAAAATACAACTGAACATCCATAACTTGATGCTTTTTCAAGATTTAAATTAAGGTCTTTTCTTTTTTCAGGCAAAAAACCAAGAAATAAATATCTATCTGAAAAACCACTTATAGAAATACCTGCACTTATTGATGATGCCCCAGGTATTGGAAAGATATCAATTGAATGCTCTATACATTCTTTAATAAGTAATTGACCTGGGTCTGATATAGCTGGTGTCCCTGCGTCAGATATTAAACAGATAATTTTATCTTGTTTAAGCTTTTCTATTATTTCTTTAATTTTTTCTCTCTCATTGAATTTATGGTAAGAAATAAGAAGTTTTTTTATGTTAAAATGATTTAACAATTTTTTTGAAACTCTAGTGTCTTCACACAAGATTAGATCGCATTTTTTAAGTACTTCTAAAGCTCTTAAAGTAATATCCCCAAGATTTCCAATAGGTGTTGCAACACAATATAGCCCAGGTTTAAGATTATCTAAGATTTTATCAGGATGCATAATTTAAAATTATATTATTAATAATTAAATGAAATCTTTATTTAAAAAAATATTAATATTAATCTTCATATGCTTATTGCCTACAAGCAAAATATTTGCAGAGGACAAAATTAGAATCGGTCTTGTGGTGCCTTTAAGTGGAGAATATTCGGCTATTGGGGATTCAATTATTAAATCAACAAGACTTGCACTTAATAAAATTAATGATGAAAAATTTCAAGTTGTGCCAGGAGATACGAAAGCCAATCCAATTGATGCATTAAAAGCATCAAAAGCCTTATATGATCAAGGTATTAAAATTATTATAGGTCCAGTTTTTAACGAAAGTACGAAGTATCTTGATGAATTAAATGATGTAACTTTCATATCATTAACAAATAAAATTTATGGAAACCCTCCAAATGTAATAAGCGCAGGCGTTAATGCAATTTCTCAACTTCAAACAATTGATAAATTTAGGAATTTAAATGAGATCCAAAGGACTATTTTTTTAATCCCTAAGAGTGACTACAGAAAAGAAGTTGAACAGGCTATCAAAAAAACAAAATTAAAATTAAAAGATAAATATTTTTATGATATGGACCCAACATTGCTTACTTCACAAATCGAAAAAGTTACAAGATACCCTGAAAGGAAACAGAATTTACTTAATGAAATTGAAAGGATAGAAAACTCATCATTAATAAATAAAGAAAAAAAATTAGAGGAACTAAATAAAAAAGATACTTTAGGTGGGATAAACTTTGACTCAGTCATTATTGCTGATTTTGGTGAAAGTTTGAAGAGTGTAGCTACATCTCTTTTATACACAGATGTTTCTTCAAAAAGAATTTATTACATTACTTTAAATCAGTGGTTTGATAATTCACTTTTAAAAGAAAATTCATTTCAACCAATTTATTTTCCATCAATTAATAAAGAAAATTTTGAATTATTTAAGATTGAGTATAACAACGCATACAAAAAAAAAGCTAATCAACTTTCCTTTTTAAGTTATGACCTTGTCGGTTTAGTTTACTTTTTAATTTACAGTAACAATTTTGATCAAGATAAAAAAATATTTTATGAAAAAAATAAATTCAAAGGAAAAATAGGTATTTTTGAAATTGATAAGAACACAATTACACACCAATTAAATTTTTACAGTATTAATGACGAAAAATTTATAAAAATTTTCTAATTTTTTTAAAAGCTTTGTATCTGTGGTCAATTTTATATTTTTTTTTAGGATCCATCTCACCAAAAGTTTTTCTTTTTCCTTTAGGTATAAATATAGGATCATAACCAAATCCGTTTAAACCCCTCTGCTCATTAGATATATATCCCTCAATTTTGCCAACTGAAAAAATAGGTTTCTTTTTAAGACCAAAAATTGTCAATGCACAAATAAACCTTGCTGGGATTTTATCTTCTCTCCAATTTTTTTTCTTTTTATCTAAAGCTTTAAACACTTTTTTAATTGCTAAATTAAAGTCTCCTTTTGAGCCTCCCCATCTTGCTGAATAAATTCCTGGTTTTTTGTTTAATAAGTCAATTTCAAGACCAGAGTCATCAGCTATGCAAACCATATTGGTTTTTAGTGAAAAATTTTTTGCTTTAATCAGAGAATTTTCTTTAAACGACTTTCCATTTTCCACAGGGCTCTTTAATTTAAATTGACTAGGAGTGAAAATTCTATACTTTTTTGGTATCAAATCTCTTATTTCTTTGATTTTACCCCTATTATTAGAACCTATAACAATTTTTTCGATTTTTTTTTTAAGCATCTAGAAAAATTAGATTTACTTACCATATACGTCTTAATGGAAAAAGAAGAATCAATAGAAAATAATATTTCAATAGAAAATAATATTAAAGAAGATCAAACAGAAAGTGAAGAATCAAAATCAGAAAAGACCGAGGATATTAAAGATGTAGAGGAAAAAACTGAGGAAAAATTAACTCCTGAAGAAGAATTGGTTAACATTAAAGATAAGCTTGCAAGAACTTTTGCTGAGATGGAAAACCAAAGAAGAAGGTATGAAAAAGAAAAAGAAGATGCCTTTGAATATGGTGGTTTTTCTTTTGCAAGAGAGGCATTAAATCTTTTAGATAATCTTGAAAGATCAAAGATTTCATTAGAAAATGATGAGACTATTAAAAATACTGATACTTTAAAAAAAGTCCTAGAACATTTTGAAATTATTAATAAAGATTTGCTTTCAATATTTAAGAAAAATAATATAGAGCCAATTAAGTCTATAAATGAGAAGCTAGACCCAAATCTTCATCAAGCAATGATGGAAATAGAAGATGACTCTAAAGAACCAGGAACAATAGTTCAGGAAATTCAAAAAGGATTTATGATGAAAGATAGATTATTAAGACCAGCTTTAGTTGGAGTATCAAAAAGGAAGTCAGAGGAACAATCAAAAGATGAGCAAAAAACTCAAGAAAATCAATCAGAAATGGATAAAAATTAATCTTTATGGATGCTTGTAGTTGTAAAATTAACACTTATATGAAGCAAAGGTAATTAATATGAGCAAAGTAATTGGAATTGATTTAGGAACAACTAATTCTTGTGTCGCCGTAATGGAAGGTACACAAGCGAAAGTTTTAGAAAACGCAGAAGGTGCGAGAACTACTCCATCTGTTGTTGCGTTTACTGATGGAGATGAAAAATTAGTTGGACAGCCAGCAAAAAGACAAGCGGTAACAAACCCTGAAAATACTATATTTGCTGTTAAAAGATTAATTGGTAGAAATTTTGAAGATCCAACTGTTAAAAAAGATGTTGAGACAGCTCCATTTAAAATAGTTAATTCGGACAAAGGTGATGCTTGGATAGAAGCAAAAGGCACAAAGTATTCACCATCTCAAATATCAGCATTCACACTTCAAAAAATGAAAGAGACAGCGGAAAAATATTTAGGCCAAGAGGTCAAACAAGCAGTAATAACTGTTCCAGCATATTTTAATGATGCACAAAGACAAGCGACAAAGGATGCGGGGAAAATAGCTGGCCTTGAAGTCTTAAGAATTATAAATGAGCCAACTGCAGCGTCACTTGCATATGGTCTAGATAAAAAAACAAATAAAAAAATTGCAGTTTACGATTTAGGAGGTGGAACATTCGACGTTTCAATTCTTGAATTAGGTGACGGTGTCTTCGAAGTAAAATCTACTAATGGAGATACATTCTTAGGTGGTGAAGATTTTGATAATGCAATTGTAGAATATCTTCTCTCAGAATTTAAAAAAGAAAATGGTATAGATTTAAAGTCAGACAAGCTTGCACTCCAAAGACTCAAAGAAGCTGCAGAAAAGGCAAAGATTGAATTATCATCTGCTGCGCAAACAGAGATAAATTTACCTTTTATAACAGCTGACAAAACAGGTCCAAAACATATAAATTTAAAAATGACTAGAGCAAAATTAGAAGCTCTTGTTGAAGATTTAATTTCCAGAACAATACCACCTTGTAAAACTGCTTTAAAAGACGCTGGTCTATCTGCAAGCGAGATAGATGAGATTGTGCTGGTTGGTGGTATGACAAGAATGCCTAAAGTAGTTGAAGAAGTAAAAAACTTTTTCGGCAAAGATCCTAATAAATCTGTAAACCCAGATGAGGTTGTTGCTATGGGTGCTGCAATTCAAGCAGGTGTATTACAGGGAGACGTTAAAGACGTATTATTGTTAGATGTAACTCCGTTATCACTAGGAATTGAAACATTAGGTGGTGTATCAACAAAATTAATTGACAAGAATACAACTATTCCCACAAAGAAAAGCCAAGTTTTCTCGACCGCAGAGGATAATCAGCCGGCTGTATCAATAAGAGTTTTACAAGGTGAAAGAGAGATGGCAACAGACAATAAAGTTCTAGGAAATTTCGAGCTAGTTGGAATTGCACCAGCTCCAAGAGGGGTTCCTCAAATTGAAGTAACATTCGATATTGATGCAAATGGTATTGTTAATGTTTCAGCTAAGGATAAAGGTACTGGTAAAGAGCAAAAAATTCAAATTCAAGCATCTGGTGGTTTAAGTGACGATGAAATTAGCCAAATGGTGAAAGATGCAGAGAGTAATAAAGAGGCTGATAAGAAAAAAAGAGAAGCTGTTGATGCACGAAACCAAGCTGATACTTTATTACATTCAACAGAAAAAAATTTAAAAGAGCATGGAAGTAAAGTTTCTGATGCTGATAAAAAAGCTATAGAAGATGCATCTGCAAATCTAAGGAATGCACTAAAAGGAACAGATTTAGAAGAAATAAAAAAGAAAACTCAAGACCTAGTTCAAGCATCCATGAAACTTGGTGAAGCAATTTATAAATCGCAACAAGGTGCTAAACCAGATGATGCTCCAAAAGATGATTCTAAAGGAGAAAATAAAAAAGACGACAATGTTGTTGATGCTGACTTTGAAGAAGTAAAAGACGAAAATAAAGAGAAAAGCGCCTAGACTAACAACTATTTGTCTATAACCTGTTATGGCAAAGAGAGATTATTATGACGTCTTGGGAGTTAATAAAGGTGCTTCAGCCGATCAAATTAAATCAGCATACAGAAAATTAGCAGTCAAATTTCATCCAGACAAAAATAAAGGTGATAAAGCAGCTGAAGAAAAATTTAAAGAGGCTTCAGAAGCTTACCATGTCTTATCGAATTCAGAGAGAAAACAAAACTACGATAATTTTGGACATGCGGCTTTCGAAAATGGTGGTGGAGGAAGAGGTGGTTTTGGAAACTTTGACTTTTCTGGCTCTTTTTCAGACATCTTTGAGGACTTTTTTGGTGAAGGTTTTGGAGGAGGTGGGAGAAGATCAAGAAGATCTAATAATAGAGGTTCAGACTTAAGATATGATTTATCCATAACTTTGGAAGAGGCCTTTTCTGGAAAAAAACAAGACATTAAGTTTTCAACAACTGAAAAATGTGACACATGTATTGGCTCAGGTTCTAAACCAGGTCATAATGCCGGAGCGTGTAATATGTGTGGAGGTCATGGTCAGGTAAGATCTAGCCAGGGATTTTTTACCGTTCAACAAACCTGCCCACAGTGCTCTGGATCTGGTGAGATGATTACTCATCCATGTGGAAGTTGTGGAGGACAAGGAAAAAAACAAGCATCAAAAAGACTATCAGTTACAATTCCAAAAGGTGTTGATGATGGTACAAGAATTAGATTATCTGGTAAAGGTGAAGCTGGATCTAGAGGTGGAAGTAATGGAGACTTATATTTATTTATCAATGTTCATTCTCATGAATTATTTAAACGGTCAGACGAAAACTTATTTTTTGAGTGTCCAATTTCTATTGCTGATGCAGCATTGGGAACTTCTATCGAAATTCCAACTATTGATGGGGGAAAAGCTAAAATTAAAATTCCGGCAGGAACACAGAGTGGTAAACAATTCAGGTTAAGAGCAAAAGGAATGCCTTACATGAGGGGTGGGGATTATGGTGATCTTTATGTACAAGTAAATACTGAAGTACCTGTTTCATTAAATAAGGAACAAAAAGAACTACTGGAAAAATTTAGAGAAATTGAAAACGAGAAATCAAACCCAAGTATTAAAAAATTCTTTCAAAAGGCTAAAAGTTTCTGGCAAAACTAAAGGTTAATGCTAATCTAAGTTATCTTTAAATTTTTAAATGAAAAAAATAAATTTAGTAATAACCGGGTGCATGGGGAGAATGGGTCAACAGCTGATAAAATCCATAAAGAATGACAGAGCTACAAAACTTGTTGGTTTAACTGAAAATATATTAATAAAAAGAGAGATAGGTGGGATTAAACCACAATTAAATAATGATAATGTGTTTAAAAAAACAGATGTAATAATAGATTTCACAGTACCTAAATGCACCTTTGAAGTTTTGAAAATAGCTTCAAAATTAAAGAAAAGTGTTGTTATTGGAACCACTGGTTTTACTAAATCCGAAGAGGATAAGATTAAAAAAATTTCAAAAAAAATTCCTATTTTAAAGGCTGGTAATATGAGTCTTGGAATAAATCTCTTGATGTATATAACTGAAATAACATCAAAAGCACTTGGGGATAAATATTTAAGTAAGATTTTTGAAGTTCATCACAAACATAAAAAAGATTTTCCATCTGGAACCGCTTTAATGCTTGGAAAAGGTATAGCTGTTGGTAAAAATAAAGATTTTTATAAATTACTTGGAAAAAAATTCCTAAATAAGAAAAAATTTCCATATAGCAAAAAGATAAATTTTAATTCGATAAGGAAAGGTGAAATTATCGGAGAGCATGAAGTTAAATTTTCTAGTGGTAAAGAGATAATCACTCTAAACCATGAGGCTTTTGATAGAGCTCTTTATTCAGAAGGAGCAATTACAGCTGCAAAGTGGATAAAATCAAAAAAACCAGGTCTTTATTCAATGAGAGATGTATTAAATTTTGAATAATGAATGAAGTCCAAAGGGCTAAAATAGTTTTAAAAGAACTTAATAAATTTTATCCTAAAACACGAATTCCATTAAAACATAAAAATATTTTTACACTTCTCATCTCTGTTCTTTTATCTGCGCAGTGTACCGACAAAAATGTAAATAATGTAACTAAGGATATTTATCCAAAATATTTTAAACCTGAACATTTTGTTAAACTTGGTAGAAAAAAAATAGAAAAACTAATACAAAAAATTGGGATTTTTAGAATTAAAGCAAAAAGTATTTATGTTTTGTCAAAAATGTTAGTGGAAAATTATAATGGAAAAGTCCCAAAAAGCTTTGAAGATTTAGAAAAATTACCTGGTGTTGGACATAAAACTGCAAGTGTAGTCATGTCACAAGGATTTGGATTTCCTGCTTTTCCTATAGATACCCATATTCATAGATTGGCTCAAAGATGGGGACTTACAAACGGAAAAAATGTAGTGCAAACTGAAAAAGACCTTAAAAGATTATTCCCTAAGAAATATTGGAATAAATTACACCTTCAAATAATTTATTACGGACGAGAGTACTGTAAAGCAAGAGAATGTTATGGAATTACTTGTAAAATTTGTACCACTTGTTATCCTAATAGAAAAAAACCTCTTAAAACAATGAAACCATAAAAATGAAAATATTAGGAATTGGGAATGCAATTGTAGATGTTATTTGCAAAGTAGATAACGATTTTATTTCAAAAAATGAATTAACAAAAAGTACAATGAAGTTAATTTTTGATGAGAGTGAATTTAAGAGTTTATTAAAAAATCTTAAAATAGAAAAAACAGTTTCAGGTGGGTCTGTTGCTAATTCTATTGTTGGTCTATCACAACTTGGAAATAAAGTTGGATTTATTGGAAAAGTAAGTGATGATGAATTAGGTGGTAAATATGAGGAAGGTTTAAAAAAAGAAAATGTTGAATATTTTTATAATAAGAAAAAAGAGGAGTTACCTACAGGAACTTGTTTAATTTTAGTAACACCAGACTCGGAAAGAACAATGTGCACGTTTTTAGGAACTGCAGGAAAAATCAATGAGAATGATGTAAGTTTAGAGGCAATTAAAAAAAGTGAAATTATTCTTCTTGAGGGTTATCTTTGGGATGAAGGAGATCCAAAAAAAGCATTTGAAAAAGCTATTCAAAATGCAAACAGGGTTGCAATGTCTCTATCCGATCAATTTTGTGTAGATAGACACAAACCACACTTTTTAGAATTAGTTAAGAACAAGCTAGATATTACATTTGCCAATGAACAGGAAATAACTTCACTTATTGATGCAAAAAATTTTAACGAAGTAATAACATTTTCTAAGTCTCTTAAAAAAATAATCGTTATAACTCGAGGAGAAAAGGGAGCTGTAGCAATTAACGGTAATGAAGTTGTTGAATGTGGCGTAAAGGAAGGTTTAAAAATTATTGATTTAACTGGTGCTGGAGATCTTTTCGCAGGAGGTTTTCTACATGGACAAGTAAATAATATGTCATTGAAAGATAGTTTAGAAAAAGGAACTGAAATGTCATCTAGAGTTATCCAACAAATTGGTGCTAGACTATGAATATTACTTTTTTCTTTTAAAACTGCCTTTTCCTTTTTTAGGTTTAACAATTCGTGGCTTGTACTTTCGAGAAAAAAGTTCTTTTGCTAAACTATTTTTTTTTTTCATTTAAAAAGTAACCATTCTTACTACTTTCAACAAATTCATTGTCAGCAAATTTGTCACTTATTTTTTTCCTTAAACGATAAATATGTGTTTCAACTGTGTGTGTCTCAAGCTCAGAATTATATCCCCAAACCTTTTCTTGAAGCTCATTAATTTTTACAGGTTGCTTAGATTGTTTCAAAAAAGCTAGTATTGAGCATTCTTTTTCTGTGAGCTCGAGCTCTTTTAAATCATGTTTTAATATTCTCGAATTTAGATCTAAATTGTAGTTTCCTAATATTATTTTAGATTGTTCAGTAAATTTTGATTTTAAAAAATTGATATTTAAAATCTGATTTAGTTCATTAATATTAATAGGAAATTTATCAATTATAATCTGATTGCTTAAGTCAAATATTTTTTTTTTACTAATTACTAAGTAATCTTTCGAATTTTTGTTATCTAAACTTTTAAGATCTTTTTCGTTCTCACAAAATTCTATCTTAAATTCAAAATTTTCATTAATTTCATTAAGAATTTTGAACAATTCTTTGTTTTGAAAAATTATCAATTTTTTACTCATGGTATATATTGTATTTATGACAATTATTGTCAAAGATAAAAATACTCTTTTATTTAAAGATTTTCAATTTAGGTGCTGCGTTGGTAAAAATAATTTTTCAAAAAAAAAAACTGAAGGAGATAAAAAAACTCCAATTGGAATATTTGATCTGGGGCATCTCTACTACAGAGCTGACAGATTTAAAAAGCCACTTACAAAGTTAAAGACTTTTAAGATAAATAAAAATATGGGGTGGTGCAATGATGTTAACTACAAAAAATACAATAAATTAATTAAAATTAATAAAAAAATAAGACATGAGAAATTATTTAGAAAAGACTACAAATATGATTTTATCCTACCAATCAAATATAATTATCATAAAGTTGTGCATAAGAAAGGGAGTGCAATCTTTATTCACTTAACAAAAAATTATCAACCTACTTTGGGATGTATTGCTTTATCAAAAAAGGATTTTTTAATTTTAATCAAACTTATTAATAAAAACACAAAAATAAGAATATTAAGATAAATTTTTTAATAATTAAATTCTTTTATCCAATTTTCTAATGAAATATTCGATTTAATAAACTCCTTCTCATAATTTTTCCATCTATACATGGAATTGGTATAAATAGGTTGGTTTACTTGATTATAACTTGGAGTATTTATAATTCCTCTTTTTTCCGCTGTTTTATGAAATTCTGTTACATTATCAGACCATTTAACGTTTAGAAATTTCAAAAGATCTCTAATGGTTTTTTCAAAGTTAGAGATTACATCTTCATATTTTGTTATATGGAAATCAATTTTAAAAACATTATTATAATTTTTCCATAACGACATAGTAAGGTCATACAATTTTAACGAGTCGTCGAGATTTAGAAAATTGGCCATTGCATGATTAAGCATAAAATTTTGCATGAAGCAGCTCAAAACACAATCATTCGGGTGTCTTAAACATAATATAAACTTTGCATTCGGAAAAAATCTTAAAATTTCACCCACGTGCACAATATTAAGTGGCATTTTATCTATAGTGATTTTTTTATTTTTATTTTTCTTATAATTTTCAATTTGATTAAAATAGTAATCTCTCATCTCTTTAATTAATTTAGGATCAATGTTTTCAAGATCCTCAAGGGTAAATCCTTTTTTTATATAAAGATGATCTATAAATCTGTTTATTATTGGTATTTCCTCCAAAACTTCAATGGATGGATGACTTCTTAAAATAGTGTCTAACAAAGTTGTACCAGATCTTGGAAAACCTATTAAAAAAAGTGGGTCTTTCCTGTCATCCAATATTTCTGGTGGGTTCCAAGTGGATATTTTTGGATTACTAAAAAAATTAAGTCTGTCCTTAGTGGTTTTTAAATATATACTTTTGTCGACATTTTGATCTTTGCCTTGATCCATTATGTCATTCAACACTTGAAATAGTTTAAAAGCCCTATCATAAACTCCTACTTTGTCATAACTTTTAGCTAAAACTTCATAGCTGGCCTGTTTTTGAACTATTTGCTCTGTTAGAAATTCTGTATTTTCTATTAGACTTATTACTTCTTTATAATTTTTATTCTTATAAAGCAGCTTAGCTTTAAATGATTTAATTACTTGATGATTTTTAAATATTTTTTCTGCTTTATTAATTAGATTATGAAGTTTTTCATTTTGATTTGATTTATCATACAAATCCATAATATTATTGTAAGAAGGTAAGTAATTTGGATTAATCTCAATTGCTTTTTTATAAAAGGTTTCAGAATTTTCGTGATCCCCTAATCTTTTAAGTAGATTAGCATAATTATAATTTGCAAGAAGATTATTAGGATCAATTTTAAGTGCTTTAAGATAATTTTCTTTAGCCTCTTTAACTTTTTTTAAATTAATGTAAGCCATACCAAGATTTGTGTAAGCAAGTAGATAATTTTTATTTAAACTAATCGCTTTTTGAAAATATTTTATTGATTTCTCTATTTCATTTAAGTTTAAATACACTAACCCTAGATTATTATTTAATTCCGGTAGGTTTGGTTTTATAGAATGAGCTTTCTCCATGTAATCTTTGGCTTCATCGAAAATATTTTTTTGTGCTTTGATTGAGGCCATAAAATAATAGGCATCAAAATTATTAGGAAATTTCTTAATTACTTTTTTATATAATTTTTCTGCTTTATCGAAATTTTTATTTCTAAAAAATTTATTTGCGAACTCTAAGTTTTCTCGCAAATCATTATTATTTTTCATTATTAATTATTACTTTTTTCTTTCTCCAAATATTTTAGATCCTACTCTGATATAAGTAGCATTATTCTCGATAGCGGATATGTAATCAGCTGACATTCCCATACTAAGCTCATTTAAACCCAAATCTTTATTTAAATAATTCATCCGCATAAAATATTTCTCTGGGTCCTCGGAAATAGGTGGTAAACACATGGTTCCAATTACATCTAAATCTTTATCTAAACAATGTTTATAAAATGATTTCAATTTGTTGGAATCAATCCCACTTTTTTGAACTTCATTGCCAATATTAACTTGAATAAACAATTTAGGCTTTTTCTCTATTTTTTTTTGCTCCTCTGAAATTTTATTAGCAAGTTTTTCACTATCTAGAGAGTGAATGTAATCAAATATTTTTAATGCTAATTTTGTTTTGTTAGATTGTAGTTTTCCAACTAAGTGAAGTGATAATTTATTATTTTTTGTCTTAATATCTGTCCATTTTTCAATAGCTTCTTGAACCTTATTTTCCCCAAAGTCTGTATGACCGTAATCAATTAAGGGATTTATATGACTTATTTCAAATGTTTTTGAAACAGCAATAATTTTGATATTATTTTTATTGTTTGTTTGTTCTTGATTTGATTTTATTGAGGACTGTATGTTGTTAAAATTTATAATTGACTGATGCATAGATTATTCAAAAAATATTACTTTATAAAAAAATTTAACGCTACAGAACTTAAAAATTTAAACTCAAATACAACAATAATTTGTAGAAACTATGCAAAAAAGCCTGATATAATTGAATTTCAGAGGATTAAAGAATTTTGTAAAAAGAGAAATATAAAGGTTTGTTTAGCAAACAACTTTGAGAATGCTATAAGACTTGGCTTTGATGGTGCTTACATTCCTTCGTTTAATAAGAGCCTTAAACATTTAAATTATAGTTTAAAAAAAAATTTTATAGTTTTGGGATCTGCACACAATATTAAAGAAATACGATTGAAAGAAAAACAAAAAGTTAATCTAATTTTTATTTCTTCAATATTTAAGAAAAATAAAAATTACTTAGGACTTTATAAATTTATAAACTTAGAAAAATTAACTAAAACTAATATAATTGCTCTAGGAGGTATCAATAAAAAAAATATTAAAAAACTTTCCTTAACAAATTGTGTTGGTTTTGCTGGAATAAGTTTTTTTAAAAAGAATTAGATCCAAAAAAAAGGCCCCTAAAAAGGGGCCTTTAATTTAATTATATCGAATAATTAGAATGCAAAAGTTAAGTTAAGCTCTGTTGCATCTCTATCATCTGTCGCTGCACCATTTACATTGTCAATTGAATGACGTGACGCTGTTACTGACATAGAACCATTTGTCCAAGATACACCAATAGCATCTGCTTCTTGGTCTGATAAACTTGCACCTGATTCAAATTCTACAGTTGATGAACCATATGAAATTGAAATGTCTTCGCTTACTGCATAAGAAACACCCCAAGCTTCAAACTCTGTGTCTGAGTTAGCTGTTTGGCTATCAGTTTCGTTTGATTGGAAACCAACAGAGAATGCATCCATTGTATATTTTGCATAGAAAACAGTGTTTTCTATAGTAGCATCTGCAGTAGTGTTGTTATCTTCCATTGCAGCACCAATGTCTAAACCTTCAACACCAGAAAATGCAATACCAGCACCTGTCGTGCTGTCATGTGTTGTTTCAGCTGGTTTGTAGTTTAGTACTACTGTTACACCATCTATTGCAGAACTGTTTGTGTAGATAAAAGAATCGTCACCAGTTTGTTGGGCTATCGGTCCTCTTTCTCCGCCACCGCCTTTAATGTCCCAAGACTCTTCATTGGCAGCTGGAGTTTTATCATCCCACATACCTACGGCACCATTACCAGATACACCGTTACCAGCAAATCTGATTTTACCCATATCGCCCATGTCTACATCGAAATGTGCATTTAAGTTAGTACCACCTTGACCTGCAAAGTTGTTATAATAACTAACTGTAAAACCATTATCTAAATCAGCAGAACCTGTGAAAGAGACAGTAGTTTTTTGAGTTAATTTAGAACCACCATTGTCAGCTCCAGAATTTCCTACATAAGTAATACCAGCTGTACCAGTAACATCTAATGATCCAGCAACAGCTGAAGAAGTTACAAGAGCAGTACCTAATGCAGTCAATCCTATTTTTTTAAGATTGTTCATATTAATTACTCCTTTATTATATTGTTAATATTAATATTAAACAGAAGCCTTTTATCAGTTATAATGCTTTTAAATCTGGAATTTTTATTGATTTATGTGTTATTTTAATAACTGTTGCATTTTTGCATCATGTCAGGGTTATCCGGTAAAAATTGACTATTTACGATTAATAATAAATAAAACATTAATTTAAAAAATGATCAATAATCTTAAAAAAATTCTTATTTTAAGCTCCTTATTTGCGTTTCTTAATTCATGTGGAACAGGTGTGGATGCTAGGCAATTTCCCCCGGATGCAGAATCAAGGGTTAGGAAAAATATAGAAGAAGGACGTGGATTTAGAATCTTTGATAGTGAGAGAAAAGGTGCTTCTGGGAATTTTGATTTCGCAAGCTCAAATAGTTTGTGGAGAGCATCTCTCGATACTATTGATTTTATGCCATTGGCATCTGCAAATTACAGTGGTGGGATAATAATAACAGATTGGTATTCCAGTGATATAGTTTCCTCTGAATCTATAAAAATATCAATAAGATTTCTCACTAACGAAATAGTGTCCAATGCTCTTGATATAAAAGTATTTTATAAAAAATGTGCTTCAAATGAAAATTGTAAGATAATTGAAAAATCAGAAAATATAAAAAAAGAATTAACAAAAAAAATATTAACCAAAGCTGCTTTATATGAAAAAGACAATAAGGTTAAAAATAACAAACCCTATAAAGGTAAAATAGTTCAACCGTAAATATAAAATCATTAGTGGAACAAAATAGTAGATATAATTTCAAAATAATTGAAAATAAATGGCAAAGTTTGTGGGAGAAAAATAAAACTTTTAAAACTACACTCAATAAAAACAAAAAAAAGTTTTACTGTCTCGAAATGTTTCCTTACCCATCTGGTAAAATTCACATGGGTCATGTTAGAAACTATACAATAGGAGATGTTCTTTCACGATATAAAGCTCTACAAGGTTATAACGTGCTTCATCCGATGGGATGGGATTCATTTGGTTTACCAGCAGAAAATGCCGCAAAACAAAATAATTTAGATCCTAAAGAATGGACTGAGAAAAATATATCTGTGATGAAATCTCAATTAAAAAAATTGGGCCTATCCATTGATTGGGATCGAGAAATTTCAACTTGTAGTGAGGACTATTATAAACATCAACAAATGTTCTTTTTAGAGCTTTATGAGAAAGGTTTAGTTTACAGAAAAGAGAATTTTGTAAATTGGGATCCTGTTGATGAAACTGTATTAGCAAATGAGCAAGTAATTGATGGTAAGGGTTGGAGATCAGGAGCTATAGTTGAAAGAAAAAAACTAAATCAGTGGTTTTTCAATATCTCAAAATTTTCAGATGATTTATTAAAAGCTCTTGATGATTTAAAAAAGTGGCCGAATAAAGTTAAGCTAATGCAGCGGAATTGGATTGGTAAGTCTTTTGGTTGTGAATTAAATTTTAAAATCGAAGGTGATTTACCTGTTGAGGAAATAAAATGTTTTACAACAAGACCTGATACATTATTTGGATTTTCATTTTTAGCTCTTTCCCCAGATCATCCAATATCTAAACACTTTGAGAGTGACCCTGAATTTATAAAATTTAAAGATGAATGCTCTAAGTCTGGCACTACAGAAGAATCATTAGCAATGGCAGAAAAGATAGGTTTTAAGACAAACTTAAAAGCTATAAACCCTTTAAAAGAGACTGAAAAAGTGCCAGTCTACTTTGCAAATTTCGTGCTCATGGACTATGGGTTTGGAGCCATTTTCGGATGCCCTGGGCATGATCAAAGAGATTTTGATTTTGCAAAAAAATACAATCTTTCAATAAAAACTGTTGTTAGACCTGAAGATGAGCAAAAATATGAGGTAAAAAAAGAGGCATTTGCTGGCGAAGGTATAATAGTCAACTCTGAATTTTTGGATGGCCTTAAAGCTCCAGAACAATCAGTATTAAAAGCTATAGAAATTTTGCAAGAAAGAAAAATTGGAAAAGAAAAAATTAATTTTAGGCTTAAGGATTGGGGTGTTTCAAGACAAAGATACTGGGGATGTCCAATTCCTATAGCATATGATGAGAAAGGTGAAATTAAGCCAATTCCAAAAGAACAACTACCAGTAAAACTTCCAAAAAATATTAATCTTAATTGCAAAGGTAACCCGCTAGACAATGATGAAAATTGGAAAACTGTTGAATTAGATGGAAAAAATTATTTTAGGGAAACAGACACCTTAGACACTTTTGTAGACTCTTCTTGGTATTTTTTAAGATTTTGTTCACCAAAAAATTGTGACTACGGATTTGATTTCAATGAAATAAATTATTGGATGCCAGTAGATCAATATATTGGAGGCGTAGAACATGCGATTCTTCACTTATTATATTCAAGATTTTTTATGAGATCTTTAGCTTTCAATAATGATAATTTCAAATTCAAAGAACCATTTGACGGACTTTTCACTCAAGGTATGGTTTGTCACGAAACATACAAAGATGTGAACAATAATTGGCTGAGTCCTGATGAAGTGGCAAAAAAAGGGAAACAATACTTTATTAAAAATAATTTATCATCCAAGGTGACTGTAGGTCCATCAGAGTCGATGTCAAAATCTAAAAGAAACGTAATTGATCCAGAAAATATAATAAATAATTATGGAGCTGATGCTGTGAGGTTTTTTATACTTTCAGATAGTCCACCAGAAAAAGACGTACAATGGTCGGATCAGGGGATGTTATCTGCATATAAATTTGTACAAAAATTTTGGAATTTGCACCAAAAAATTAAAATCAATATTAAAAGTGAGCACAAGAACGACGAAGATAAATTATTAAAAAAATTTACTAATCAACTAATTGATAAAATAACTCAAAATCTAAATAATTTTAGTTATAACGTTATTATTGCAAATATGCATGAAACATACAACTTCCTATATAAACACCTTGATAAAAAATTGAACTCAAATGACCTTCGTGAATGTTATAAAAAAATTTTGATAATTTTTTCTCCTGTGCTGCCTCATTTAATAAATGAATGTTTGGATGAGTTACATTTTAATGAAAATCTAACTTGGCCAGCAATTGAAGAAAAATATTTGGAGAATAGGAAGGTCGATTATGTGATTCAAATAAATGGAAAAAAAAGATCACTAATTAATGCTAATAAGGATCTTAAACAAGAATTATTATTTGAGCTTGTTAAAAAAGATAAACTGTTAGATAAATATTTAAGTAATATGTCTGTGAAAAAAGTAATTTTTGTTAAAAATAGGCTAATGAACATATTGGTATGATAAAAAAAACATTTAATTTTTCTTTTTTGCTTATCTATTTATTATTAAACGGATGTGGATTTAAGCCAATATTAGTTGGGTCAAATTATGACTTTTCAATAAAGGTTGCAAACGCTTCAGGAGATAGTCAAGTAAACTCACAGATTGAAAATAAACTAAAATCACTTAATGGAATTAAGAAAATATATAAAATAAATTTAAAATCAAAAAAGACCAACAATATTATCTCCAAGGATTCTAAGGGAGATCCGACCATTTTAGAAATTGTAATAAATTTGAACTATATGTTAACAGAAAATGGTAAAGTTTTAACAAACAGAAGCCTAACTCAGAGATCAACTTATAATAATATATCTGATAAATTTGAGCTAAGAAAATCTGAGGAAACTTTAAAAGATAGTCTAGTTGAGAATCTGGTAACAGACATAATTAATTCCGCCTCAAATTTAATCCTTAATCCAATGGTCAATGATAATTAAATCATTTGAGGTAAATAAAGTAAAATTTTCTAACTTTAAATCAGTTCTTCTTTATGGGCTAAATAAAGGTTTTAAAGAAGAAGTAATAAAATCAAATATTTTAAATGATTTTTCTGGAGAAATATTGCGTTATGAAGAGTCAGAAGTATTAGAAAATAAAGACACTATACTTGAAGGCTTATTGAGTGGTTCACTATTTAGAGAGACGAAGATAATGATAATCTCAAGATCTTCTAACAAGATACTTAATTTTATAGAGGATTTTTTAAAAAGAGATGTGTCAGGTGTAATAATAATTATTAATTCTGATAATTTAGAAAAAAAGTCAAAGCTTAGAGCTTTATTTGAGAAAGATAAAAAATTAGCATGCATACCGTTCTATGAAGACAACAATCAAAGTTTAAATATTTTCGCAATTAAATTTATAAAAGAAAAAAATATAAAAATTTCACAAGAAACTATAAATTTAATTGTTGAAAGAGCGCGAGGAGATAGAGGTAATTTAAATAACGAACTTCAAAAGTTAGAAGCTCTATCTTTAACAAGAAAAAAAATCACTCAGGAAGATATATTTAACTTAACCAATCTTGCAGAAGATTATGGAATATTTGAACTCGTAGACAATTATTTAGCAAAAAATAAGGTAAAGGTTTCAAAAATTCTAAATGAAAATAATTTTGTAAATGATGATGGTATTTTGATACTTAGGACCTTGCTAAATAGGTCAAAAAGACTTTTAAAATTAAAGAATATTCAAAAAGAAAAAAATAATATCGATGAAGTAGTTTCATC
Organism: uncultured Pelagibacteraceae bacterium; assembly: GCA_902634885.1. GTDB lineage: Bacteria > Pseudomonadota > Alphaproteobacteria > Pelagibacterales > Pelagibacteraceae > Pelagibacter. The sequence continues at coordinate 28,255 of CACPLR010000005.1, forward strand.
TTATAAACCTCTAATATTTTGGAAAGAGAGAGATTTGGTAAAACAACAAATTAACAATTGGTCTGAAAAGGAGATTAGAGAAAAAATTTATCAAATATCGAATTTAGAAATTTTGATCAAAAAAAATACCTCTTCTGCAAATCTTGTATCAGACTTAATTAGCAATTATTAATAGTTTTCCTTGATTATCTTGATTAATCTATCAAGCTGATCAACACCTTTATACTCAAAAATTAATGTACCAGTATTATTTTTTTTATTATTTAAAAATACCTTCATTCCAATTTTAGAACTTAGTTGATTTTCAATATCTATTGAATTTGGATCTTTCGATATATTTAAACCTTTATTGCTCTTTACCAATCTGGCAAGAGTTTCTGCTTGCCTAACTGACAATTTTTTTTTTATTATTTTCTCAGCTAATAACTCAGAGTTGTTTAAGCCAACTAAGATCTTTGCATGGCCTGGAGATATTTTATCATTTATAATGTACTCAATTACCTTAGCTGGAAGACTTAATAATCTTATGCAATTAGAAATATGAGCTCTACTCTTCCCAATAAATTTCGCAACTTTGTCTTGATCATAATTAAATTCATTAATTAATCTTTGATATCCTTCAGCTTCTTCGATAGGGTTAAGATCTTTTCTTTGAACATTTTCAACAATTGCAAATTCAAGAGACTTAAGATTGTCTACATTAAGAATTACTGCTGGTACTTCGTGCAAGCCAGCATTTTGGGCTGCTTGCCATCGTCTTTCTCCTGCTATCAATTCATATTTGTCATTGCTATCTTCTGATGCTCTTACAATTATTGGCTGAATAATTCCTCTTTCACGAATTGATGCTGTGAGTTCTTCTAAGCTATTTTTATCAAAGTTTTTTCTTGGTTGATATTTATTTGGTATAATAGAACTAATCGATATTTTATTGTTTGCAATCTTTACATCACTATCTCCAATCAATGATGATAAACCTCTTCCTAATCCTTTTTTATTTTTAAATGGATTTATCATGCAGCGGTCTCAATTTCTTTTTCCTGTTCTAAAAATTCTTCAGTGAAACTAAAATACGCTTTACTACCTGGACAAAGCTTATCATAGATTAATACTGGAACTCCATGAGAGGGTGCTTCTGACAGTCTCACGTTTCTTGGAACAGCTGTGTTATAAACTTTATCTTTAAAAAAATTTCTAGCTTCCGTTTCAACCTGACTGGACAACTTATTTCTCTTATCATACATCGTAAGGAGGATACCTCTTATCTCTAGGATAGGATTTAAATTCGATTTAATCCTTTCAATAGTTTTCATTAATTGAGTTAGGCCCTCTAAGGCGAAAAACTCCGTCTGAAGTGGCACTACCAAAGCATCAGAGGCAACTAAGGCCATAATTGTGAGAAGACTTAGAGATGGAGGGCAGTCAATTAGTATATAATGATAAGATGCTCTAGAATCATTTAAAATAGAGGCTAATTCATCTTTTAATTTAAATGCTCTTCGGCTGTCACCAGCAGTTTCAACCTCAAGTCCTGATAAATCTACGTTAGAAGTAATAATGTCTAAGTTTTTAAATCCAGTTTTTTGTATCACGTCAGATATTTTTTTGTTTCCATTTAAAACGTTATAAATTGTATTATCAGATATAGCAGAGTTGGATAATCCAAGGCCTGTTGTGGCATTTCCTTGTGGGTCAAGGTCAATCACAAGAATTCTTTTTTCTTTAAGAGACAAACCAGCGGCCAAATTAATTATTGTTGTTGTCTTCCCCACTCCACCTTTTTGATTTATGACTGAAATAATTTTTCTATTCATATTTTCTTAAGATTTGATATTTTCACAATGATAGACTCGTCGTTGGTTAAACTTTTCCTCTCTTCATAATCAAATTTCCAATTTTTCATTGCTTCTTTTAAAATCTTCTCTCCACTTTTTCCTAAAAATAAAATTATGTATTTAAAATTTTTGAAATTTGTTTCCGCAATTTGAAAAATTACTGGCAAAGGTTTAAATGCACGTGAAATTATGACGTCTGTAATTAAATTTTTTTCATTAAAAATATTTTTTTGATAAATTTCCGCATCCAGTTTAAATTTTTTGGACATTTTTCTTAAGAAATTACTTTTATGATAACTTTTTTCATAAAAAATTACTTTAAATGTAGGCTTTTTCGAACTCATAATAATGCCTAGGACAATACCTGGTAAACCTGCCCCTGACCCTAAGTCTGTACACGTTTTAATATCTTTTTTATCAATAAAATCAATGGTTTGCATGCTATCAACAATATGCCTTGATTTTATTGATTTTTCTGTGCTTTTGCTAATTAGATTTATTTCTTTATTTTTCAAAATTATGTCTTTAGAATATTCATCTAACCTTTCGATTGTTTCACGTGAAACATCTAGGTTAAATTTTGGGACTGTTTTTAAAAAATACGAATCAATCAAACTATATGCTTAATAGACCTTCTTTTAAGATGAGACAATATAATATATACGGCTGCAGGTGTTATCCCGTCTATTCTAAGAGCTTGACCCATTGTTTTGGGCTTTATTTTTTTAAATTTTGACTTCACTTCATTTGATAGTCCTGAAAAACTATCATAATTAATATTATCTGGAATTATTAAATTTTCATCTCTTTTAAAGGCTAAAATATCTGCTTTTTGCTTCTTCAAATAACCTTTATAATGAGAGTTTATCTCTAATTGATCATCTATTTCACGTGAAACATAAGGTATTTCTGGCCAAATCTCCCTAATTTTACTCATATTAACAGATTTTTGACCTAATATATGGAATGCAGCTCTGCTGACCCCGTCCTTTGCAATATTAATGCCATACTTCTCAACTTTTGAAGGGGTAATTTGTAATTTTGACATTTGATTTTCAATTTTTGTTAGTTGAAAATATTTTTCTTTAAATATTTGAGCTCTGTCTTTAAGTACCACTCCTAAATTAATTCCTTTTTGAGTTAATCTAACATCTGCATTATCTGACCTTAATGACAATCTATACTCTGCTCTTGAGGTAAACATTCTATATGGTTCTGCTACACCTTTCGTAACCAAATCATCAATCATCACGCCAATATATGCATCTGATCTATCAAGTATAAAAGGTTCCTCGCCTTTGATAGATAGAGCAGAATTTATTCCAGCGATTAAACCTTGAGCTGCAGCCTCTTCATATCCGGTTGTTCCATTAATTTGACCGGCAAGATAAAGATTTTTGATTTTTTTAGTTTCTAAAGTTAAGAGTAGCTCTCTTGGGTCAATATAATCGTATTCAATAGCATATCCGGGCCTCAATATTTTTACATTCTCTAAACCATTGATTTTACTGCATATTTCTTGCTGTATTTCTGATGGTAACGAAGTTGAAATGCCGTTTGGATATATAGTATTATCATTCAAACCTTCCGGCTCCAAAAAAATTTGGTGTCGCTTCTTATCAGCGAATTTTTTTATTTTATCTTCTATGGATGGACAATATCTTGGACCTACTCCTTGGATGCTCCCAGAATACATAGCACTTCGCTTAATATTTTTAGAAATGATTTTGTGAACTTCCTCATTGGTATAAGTCATTCTACAAGAGATTTGTTTGTTTAAATTTTTTTTGGTTAAGAACGAAAAAAAATATGGATCTTCGTCTGCATATTGAGCTTCCAAATTTTCAAAATTAATTGTTCGTGCATCTAATCTTGGTGGAGTTCCGGTTTTCAATCTGCCAACTTTAAAATTAAACTTTTTTAGTTGTTCACTTAAACCTGTTGATGGTTTTTCATCATATCTCCCAGCAGGGGTTTTTTTCTCACCAATATGTATAAGACCATTTAAGAATGTGCCTGTTGTTAGAATTATCTTGGATGATCTGATTTCTTTACCAGATTGAGTATTAAAGCCAATTATAGCATTATTTTCAAATATAAAACTAATTACAGGATCTGAATAAATGGTTAAATTACAGTAGTTTACAAGTTTTTCTTGCATAAATTTTTTGTATAATGATCGATCACTTTGCGTTCTAGGTCCTCTGACTGCAGGGCCTCTACTTCTATTTAGGAGCCTAAATTGTATTCCTGATTTGTCCGCAACTTCTCCCATAACACCGTCTAATGCATCTATTTCTCTGACTAAATGACCTTTGCCAAGCCCACCAACTGCAGGATTGCAGGACATTTCCCCTATAGTTTCAAACTTATGTGTGAATAAGGCAGTGTTAACTCCCAATCTTGCAGATGCTGCTGCTGCCTCACAACCAGCATGCCCACCTCCAATAACCACTACATCAAATGACAATTCATTTTTCATGTCTTTAATTTATTATCGTTATTAGATTTTACAAGATACTAGTTATAACACTTTCTGCGGTTTTCTTAGTTGATAATTATTTACCTATACAAAAATCGTTAAAGATGGATCCGAGTATTTCTTCAACATCCACTTTTCCAACTATTAATCCTAAATGTCTAACTGCTAATCTTAAGTCTTCTGCAGCTTTATCAAATTCCTCTTCTGAATTTTTTTCTTGAAAAGTTTTTAAATGATAAATGCATTTCTCAATATTGTCTCTATGCCTGCTTCTTGTAATTATAATATCGTTTGATGATATAAATTTATTTCGTAATTTTTTCTTTATTTCATTAATAAGTAAATTTATATTTATGTTTTCTTTAACCGATATAGATATTGGATTTAATTTTCTAATTTCTTCATTTATTTTATCATCAATATTATCCAATTTATTAACGACAATAATATTCTTATCCTGGCTCAATGCACTTAAAAAGCGTTGAAAATCAACACTTTTTCGCTCTAAGACTATAATATTTAAATCTGCATCATTTGCGTTTTTTAAACTTAACTTTATCCCTTTTTTTTCTATTTCATCTTTAGAATCTCTTATACCGGCGGTGTCAGATAAAATGACAGGATATCCATCCAAATTTAGATGTGTTTCTATAACATCTCTTGTTGTCCCAGCTATTTCAGACACAATTGCTACTTCACGGTTTGCTAGATGGTTAAGGAGAGAAGATTTGCCAACATTTGTAGGTCCGATTATGGATATTTTAAATCCTTCTCTTATTCTTTCTCCAACTCTTTGATCATCCAATAACCTCTCTAGATCAGCCAATGCTTTAGCTGTATCTGCTTTTATTCCATCTAAGATTTCAATTGGTAAATCTTCATCTGGAAAGTCGATTTTAGCTTCTATCTTAGATAAAACTTTAATAAGAATATTCCTTAAATTATCATATATTTTTGAGCTTTTGCCTTCCATAATTTTCAAAGCTTGTTTTCTTTGAATCTCTGTTTCTGCTGAAATTAAATCCGATATTCCTTCGGCTTTCATTAAATCTATCTTTCCATTTTGAAATGCAATTTTAGTAAATTCTCCAGGCTCTGCTAATCTACAATCCTCTAACTTTGAAATAGAAGTTTGTATAGCATCTATTACTGCTCTACTTCCATGCACATGAAATTCAGCCATATCTTCACCTGTATAGCTATTTGGTCCAGGAAACCATAATAATATACACTCATCTATTAATTCATCAGTATTGTATTTATAAAGTTTTTTTAGTGTAGCAACTCTAGGAGTTGGTAGATTTGATCGAGATAATTCAATAATAATGTCTTTAGTATTTTTCCCAGATACCCTTATGACTGCTACTCCAGATATCCCTGGGCCAGATGATAAAGCATAAATATTCATTTAAGGACATTTATATATAAGTATGTGTCTTTATTAAATAATTTTATCTTTTGTAAACTTCTGAAAGTGAGGTGCCAAAATTACTTGCAAATTTTTTTGAATCAAAAAGAGGTGTATTTAAAATTCCATTAAATATGTCTTTTCTTAAGATTGAGAGATTATCAATGTTATTTGAAAGCGTTAAAGCTTTCACTATATAATCTTCTGGATTTTTTGAAATGAGTTGATCAAGATTAGCATTTTTAAGAATACTTGAGCCACATCTTGAGTTAAAATTATATCCTAACATAGTCAATACTGGTACTCCACACCACAAAGCTTCAAATGATGTTGTCACACCATTGTAAGGGAATGTATCTAGCGCAATATCAATCTTTCTATATAAATTTAAATGCTCATTTAAACTAGGGTAATCTGCCCTGTTATAAAATTCTATTGAATTAAGAACTCCATTTGTTTTGAACATATCAATTATTCTTTTTGGAAAGCTATTATTTGATGATTTAAGAATTAGCTTTGAATTTTGAGATTTTTTTAAGATCTCAGACCAAGCGTATACTGTTTCATCAGAAATTTTGAGAAAATTATTAAATGAACCATAAGTAATATAATTGTTTTTTTCTGCAGGGGTTTCACTAAAATCTCTTTTAAAATCAAAGCCAGAGTGTGCATTCCAAATATCTTTAAGTTTAATAATTTTTTCTGCATAATAATTTTGCTCTGATTTAATTAAATTGTGATCAGCGATTATGTAATCTATATTTTTAAATCCGACGGTATTACAATAGGCTAGCCATGATATTTGTACAGGCGATACTCTAGATTTAAATATTTCTATTCTTTTACTCGATGTAAAACCACCGATATCTATTAATACCTCTATCCTCTCTTTCTGAATTTGTTCTATAACTTCTTGATTGGATAATTTATTTAAATTAAACCATTTTTCTGAACTATCTTTAATTTCCTCAGAAGATGCATCAATTTGATTGGATAAAGAAAAGACATAAGTTTCAAATTTATTTTTGTCTAAATATTTAAGTAATTTTTTTACAAAAAATGTTACAGAATGATAATTACTGAAATCTCTAGACACTAAGCCTATTCTTATTTTATTATTTTTTTTATAATTTATTTCAGAGATAGGTTTAACTTTATTAATTACAAAATACTTTTCGTATTTTTTTGAATGATCAAAAAAATTTTCTTGTTTCCAGTTTGAGGTGTAATTATTTACAAATGCATATCTTGCAATAAATGATTTATTTGTTGGGTTGATATGAATTAATTTCTCCAAATTTTTTTTAATTTTTGGAACATCAACAAAATATTTGTACAACTCTACTCCATTAATTAACAATTTTTCATTATCATTAAAATTTTTAAGTGCTTCGGAATAATATTGCTCAGCTAAAGAGATTTTTTCTGATAGTTCTTTTATAGAATTTATGTTCGCTGTGCTAATCGATATCATATTACATAAAGAGTCCAAACCATGAATTGTTTTTTTCTCTTTTAAATATGCATCTTCAAAATCTAACATGGAAGATAAAATATCATTTTTATCTTTGTTTAATTTTAGAATTTTACAAAGACCTAGTAAATTTGATAATCCTGCGGGTCTTTCTTCTATTTGAGTTTTTTCTTTTGCAATTTTTAAAGCGAATTCATAGTTCTTTTCAAGAAAAAGTGATTTTATTTCTTCAATTACAGATCTGCTTATCATTAAGATAATTTAAACCCAAATTTTGAAAATCAATAGAAAATTTAAGAGGGTTTATTCATAGAGTTAAAAAATTCTGCATTATTTTTTGTATCTTTTAATTTAGAATTTATAAACTCTATTGCATCCATTGAGCCCATAGGAGCAATAATCCTTCTTAATACATTCATTTTTTGAAGGTCGTTTTTATCAAACAATAGCTCTTCTCTTCTTGTGCCCGATTTAGTTATATCTATTGCTGGGAATATTCTCTTTTCAGATATCTTTCTATCTAATATTGTTTCACTGTTACCAGTACCTTTAAATTCTTCAAATATAACTTCGTCCATTCTGCTTCCAGTATCAATTAACGCCGTAGCAATAATTGTTAGTGATCCACCTTCCTCAATATTTCTTGCAGCACCAAAAAATCTTTTTGGCCTTTGAAGTGCATTGGCATCTACACCTCCAGTTAAAACCTTTCCTGAACTTGGAACTACAGCGTTATAAGCTCGTCCAAGCCTCGTTATTGAATCTAATAAAATTACAACATCCTTTTTATGCTCAGTTAGTCTTTTAGCTTTTTCAATAACCATTTCAGCAACTGCAACGTGTCTTTGGGCGGGTTCATCAAATGTTGAGCTTATTACCTCTCCTTTAACGGTTCGCTGCATGTCTGTTACCTCTTCAGGTCTTTCATCAATTAATAAAACCATTAAATAACACTCTGGATGATTGCCTGTAATCGAGTTTGCTATACTTTGCAAAATCATAGTTTTACCAGCTTTTGGTGGTGATATAATCAATGATCTTTGTCCTTTTCCAATCGGACTGACAAGATCAATTAGTCTTGGTGTTAAGTCAGGTTTTTTTTCAATTTTTGTAGTCTCGACTTCCATCCTAAATTGCTTGTTAGGGTAGAGTGGAGTTAAATTGTCGAAAGCTATTTTGTGTTTAAATTTATCAGGTTCCTCAAAATTTATTTTAGACACTTGCAATAAAGCAAAATATCTTTCACCTTCTTTTGGAGATCTTATTGGGCCTTCAACAGTATCGCCTGTTCTCAATCCAAACCTTCTAATTTGGCTTGGGCTTACATATATATCATCTGCACCTGGGAGATAATTAGACTCCATTGCTCTTAGGAAACCAAAACCATCTTGTAAAAGCTGCAAAACGCCTCCACCAGTAATTTCTTCACCTTTTTCAGCCAATTTTTTTAATATGGCAAAGTAAATTTCTTGTCTTCTTAAAGTGCTAGCATTTTCAATGCCAAGCTTTTCAGCTTCAGTAATTAATTTCTCTGAGCTCTTTTCTTTTAGTTCTTGTATGTTCATATTTGTGGAGGGTTTATTTGTTAGATAAAATAAATATATATATTAAGTCTCAAATTTCAAGGCTAGATAGGTTTAAAAATTACAATAAATACTATTAAAATTAAAAGTATTGTTGGAATTTCGTTAATTATTCTAAAAAATCTAGAGGATTTTGAGTTTGAGCCATCTCTGAGAGAAGTCAGACATTTTCCTAAATACTCGTGATAGACAGTCAAAATTATTACAAAAAAAATTTTTAATTGAAGCCAAAGTTGTGAGAAGGATTCAAAACCTATTTGATAAATTAATAGTATGCCGAAGAGCCAGGATATTAACATTGCTGGTCTCATAATATAAAAGTAAAGCTTTCTTTCCATAGTCTCAAAAATTTCAGTGGTTTCTTTTTTTTTATAATTTTCAACATGATAAACAAAAATTCTTGGTAAATACAACAACCCAGCCATCCAAGATATAACTGCTATTAAATGTAGTGACTTAAATAACAAATAATAGTTCATAAATTTATAAATTTTTATTTATAAGATGTTCTAAAAGCTTAATATGATCTTCATTATCATTCAAACACGGTATCATATCAAAGTTTCTTCCCCCGGATTTTAAAAAACTCTCTTTACCTTGAATTGCGATTTCTTCTAAAGTCTCAACACAATCTGATGCAAAACCAGGACAAATTACTAAGATATTATTTATATTGTCGCCTGGTAATTCTTCTAAAGTTTTATCAGTATAAGGTTTTAACCATTGTTCAGGACCGAATCTTGATTGGAAAGTTGTTCTTATCTTAACATCTTTGAACTTTTCTGAGATTAGTCTTGTGGTTTTATGACAGTAACAATGATAGGGATCACCTTTATCAAAATATTTTTGTGGAATTCCATGATAAGAAGCAATTACAAGGTCTGGTTTCCAATTAATTTCTGAAATTTTTTTATTTAAAGAATTTACTAATGCATCAATATAAAGTTCCTCTGACTCATAATGTGGAACAATCTTTAAACTTGGTTGCCATCTCATATTCATAAGAGATCTATATACTTCATCACATACTGTTGCTGTTGTTGCTGCAGCATATTGTGGGTATAGAGGAATAATTAAAAGGTGCTCACAACCAGCCTCGTGAAGTTTATTTATCTTACTTTTTATACTTGGGTTTCCATATCTCATTGCATAATCGATTATTAAATTTTCATTTTCAATCAATTTGTCAATTTTTTCGGCCTGTAATTTTGTGTAGTATCTTAGAGGAGACATGTTTTCTTTTTCCATCCAAATTTCTTTATATGCTTTTGCAGTTTTAGAGGGTCTAAATGTTAAAATGAAAACATTTAGGATAAATTTCCATAATATAGGATTAACTTCTATAACTCTTCTATCAGAGAGAAATTCTTTAAGATACCTTCTTATATCAAGCCAACTTGTGGACTCAGGAGTTCCTAGATTAATCAATAAAACTCCAGTTTTTCCAAAATTAATTTTTGGGTGGTCTTCCATTAATTAAACGATCTCACAATTTTTACTAATTTTTCAACCATTTCAATTTTTGTTTGAGGTTGAATTCCATGTCCTAAATTAAATATATAAGGATGATCTTTAAATATATTCAAATATTTTTTAGTCTCTTTCTCTAAAGTGTCTTCATCTTGTAACAGAATTTTTGGATCTAGACCTCCCTGAATCGGTATATCAATATTTTTTACAATATCTTTTGGATCAATGTCATAATCGATGTTAACAGCACTTGGTTTAACAATATCACAAAAGTTCTTGTAATCTTTTATACCTCTAGGAAAGCATATAACTGGAACACCAAGGCTTTTAGTATATTCTACAAGACTTAATGTTGGTATATAAATATACTCAGGTATATTGTTTTCAAGCAGTCCGGCCCAACTATCAAATATTTGTATAATCGTAGCACCTGCTTCAACTTGATTTTTAATATGAATTTTAAGGAACCTATCAATAATCGATAGTAATCTATTAATTAAAAATTCATCTTCAAAAAAATCTTCTTTAAGTTTTTTTTTAGGAGAGATTTTGTTAATCATGTATACTAAAATTGTCCATGGGGCACCAACAAACCCTATTAAGTCTTTTTCATCTTTGTTTATCATATTTGATGTTATGTTAATTGCCTTATAAACAGAATTTAACTTAAAAGAAAAATCTACTTCATCAATATTCTTTAATTCATCTAGATTTAAATTGCCTAACTTTGGACCAAAATTTTTTTCAAACTCAACTTTCTGGTTTAGACCATATGGTAACATTAAAATATCTGAAAAAATAATTGCAGCATCAAAATTAAATCTTACTAAAGGTTGTAAGGTTATTTCAGACGCTAAATTTTCACTAAGACACAATTTTATAAAATCTTGATTTTTACTCCTTATCTCACGAAATTCGGGTAAATATCTTCCAGCTTGCCTCATTAACCATATAGGATTAAGATTGCTCTTTTTCTCAACAATACATTTTTGAATTGGAGTCATTTATAAATAGATCAATTAATATTTATTGTATTAGTATTATGATATGTGAATTACGTAAATTATCTAATTTGCACACTTTATATACGATTTATTAACATTTAATCGTAAATTAAACGTCTATTTACCAATGTAAGTTAATAATTATTACCAATTAAAGAATTCTGGTTTTTAATTAATTAACATGTAAAAAAAAGTTTAATTTCAGTAATTATTTATAATAATAATTGAAAATATTTACTAATCACTAATAACTAAATTTTAGTGATATTTTATTGACATTTTATACATGAGAAACGAACATCAAATTTATCTGATTTCCGATTCAACCGGAGAGACTCTAGATAGAATCTTTTTAGCACTAAAAGCACAATTTACAAACTTTGAATATGAACTTAATAATTTTTCCTTCACCAGAACAGAAAATCAAATTCAACAGATTTTAGAGAAAGCAAAAAAAAGAGAAAATCCAATTATACTTTATACAATAGTTAATAGTAAGCTTGCCAAGTACTTAGCAGATCAAGCTCAATCAAAAAAAATTCCCTGTTTTGGTGTTTTAGGTGATTTAATTTTAAGCTTTTCTAAAATATTAAATCAGAGAGCATCACACGAACCAAGTGGTCAACACGTACTCAATGAAGAATATTATCAAAGAATAGAAGCCATACAATTTACAATGAATCATGATGATGGGAATCAAACTGATGATCTGGAGAAATCTGATATTATTTTGTTAGGGGTTAGCAGAACAAGCAAAACTCCAACCTCGATTTACTTGGCCAATAAAGGTTACAAAACATCAAATATTCCATTAGTTAATGAAAAATCAATACCTACAAGAATAACGAAAAAAAACTTTAAACCTTGTGTTGTTGGTTTAACAACTGAAGCTGAAAGATTATTTGATATAAGAAAGAATAGACTTAATAGTTTGAAGGAAAATGAAAGCACAGAGTATACAAATTTAGAAAAAATTAAAGAAGAAGTTGAAAACTCAAAAAAAATTTTCAGAAAAAATCAATGGCCAACAATAGATGTTACAAGAAAGTCTGTTGAAGAAACCGCTGCTTCAATCATAAAAATTTATGAAATAAAAAATAGATAATGAAAATAGTATTGGCTTCAAAAAGCAAGGTTAGAAAAGATATATTAACTGAACACAATATAGATTGTGAAGTAATTCAATCAAACGTTGATGAAGATCCAATTAAAGATAGTTTAATTGCAGAAGGAGCGACACCTGAAATCATTTCTAAAAATCTAGCTGAGTTAAAAGCAAATAAAGTCAGTTCTAATATGTATGACAAATTAGTATTAGGAGCTGATAGTGTAATAGATTTAAATGGTGAATTAATTTCAAAACCATCTTCAAGAGAAGAGGCGATGAATATATTAAGAAAATTAAATGGTAAATCACATTATCTAATAAGTTCTGTTTGTATTTCAAAAAATAATTCAATGATTTGGAATCACACTGATAAAGCAAAGCTTACTATGAAAAATTTTTCAGACTTAGAGCTAAAAAATTATTTAAACAAAATCCCAGATGAAGCATTATATGCTTATAATGTTTATCAAATAGAGGGAGAAGGAAAAAACTTATTTGAGAAAATTGAAGGTGATAAAGATACAATAATGGGTTTACCAATAACACAAATAAAAACATACATGGAAAATTACAAATGAAAAAATTTTTAGTAATTGGTGATCCAATAGAGCACTCACTTTCACCAAAATTACACAATTATTGGTTTAAACAAAATAATGTTGATGCAGTTTATGAAAAAAAAAAAATTAATGAACTAGAACTAAAGGATATTGTATCTCAAGTCAGGAAAAATGAAATTTTCGGAGTAAATGTAACTGTTCCTTATAAATCAAAAATAATTAAATATTTAGACTTACTTAGTGATGATGCAATCGCCACTCAATCTGTGAACACAATACTTAAAAAAGAGAACAAAATTTTTGGATTTAACACAGATGTAGATGGTTTTGAGTTATCTTTGTTAAATTATATTGATAAAATAAGAAATAAAACTGCCCTAATTTTAGGAGCCGGAGGTGTTGCGCCATCTATAATTTATGTTTTAAAAAAAATTAAAGCATCAAAAATTTTAATCACCAATAGAACAAAGATTAAATCGGAAAATTTGAAAACTAAATTCAACGATATTGATGTAGTCGACTGGGGAAAGACACCAGCTGCCGATGTTATAATAAATGTAACGAGCCTAGGTCTTAATCCTAATGATAAAATTGATATAGATTATGATAAAATTGGCAAGGATAAGTTTTTTTATGATGTAATATATAAACCATCAAAAACATTATTTTTAGATGAGGCAAAAAAAAGAGGTAATATAATTGAAAACGGTAAAATGATGTTTGCTTATCAGGCACAAAAAGCATTTGAATTGTGGAATAATTTAAAGCCAGAAATAAATGAACAAGTCTTAAATCTCTTAGATGATTAGAATAGCAATATTAGGAGATATAGGTGCTGGCAAAAGTTTTGTTTCTAAACAATTTAATTGTCCACTTTTTAATGCTGATAAAGAAGTTGCTGAAATTTATAAAAATGACAGATCTTGTTACCAAAAAATTAAAAAAGCGTTGCCTAAATATATTATCTCAGATCGCTTAGATAAAAAATTTTTACTGAAAGCTGTATTGGAAAGCAAAAATAATCTTAAAAAGATTTCAAAAATTGTTCATCCAATTGTTAGAACTAGAATGAATAAATTTTTAATTAAGAATAGTTCTAAAAAATTAGTAGTACTAGACATCCCTTTATATTTAGAAAATAAACTAAATAAGAAAGGAGATGTGTTAATTTTTGTGGAAGCAAAAAGAAAAGACATTCAAAAAAGATTAAAAAATAGAGAATATTTTAATGAAAAACTAAACAGAAATTTGAAAAGTATGCAGTTACCGTTAACCAAAAAAAAAAAATTATCCAATTATGTTATTAAGAATACATTTAAAGCAGCAAAAATTAAAAATGATGTTAAAAATATAAAAACTGAAATTTTAAATATATGAAAGAAATAATTTTAGATACTGAAACAACTGGACTATCTGTTAAAGATGGTCACCGTATTGTTGAAATTGGGTGTATAGAACTTGATAACTTAGTTCCGACAAAAAATATATTTCATTACTATTTAAATCCAGAAAGAAAAGTATCCGAAAAAGCATTTGAAGTTCATGGTTATTCTGACCAATTTTTATCTGATAAAAAAAAGTTTTCTGAAATAGCAGATGAATTTTTAAATTTTATTAAAGATAAAAAAATAATAATACATAATGCAGAATTTGATATTTCACATTTAAACAACGAACTATCTATTGCCGGTAAACCAGAAATAAATAAAGAAAATACCGTAGATACATTAGACCTTGCTAGAAACAAATACCCTGGTTCAGGTATAAGTTTGGACGCTCTCTGTAAAAGATTTAGAATAGATAATTCAAAAAGAGAAAAACATACAGCGTTGATCGACTGCGAACTGCTTACAAAAGTATATATAAATCTATTAGATCAGAAAGAGCCTAAACTAAATTTTTCAAACTCTGTTGATATTAATAATGTCGAAATTCAATATAAAAATATAAATTATTCTAAGAAAATTGTTTATCCAACAACAGAAGAGCTTGAACAGCATAGAAAATTTTTGAAGAGAGATTTAAAGAAAAATTTTTATTGATTTGATCTTTGTTGGTATAACTTAAGAAAATCAATTTCACCTGAAAAATTAGCTTCTGGAAACCCCGAGTGTCTGAGTATTTGAATAAAAGCTTCACGTATCTTTGGAAAAATTTT
Organism: uncultured Pelagibacteraceae bacterium; assembly: GCA_902634885.1. GTDB lineage: Bacteria > Pseudomonadota > Alphaproteobacteria > Pelagibacterales > Pelagibacteraceae > Pelagibacter. The sequence goes on from CACPLR010000005.1 coordinate 43,337, forward strand.
TAATTGTAGATCACAAAGTATAAATTTTTCTAACTTATTTTTTTCTATATTTGTGTCTTCAATTTCAACAACAGTTGAGTATAGAAGTTCAAAGAGTGCTTTTTTTTTACTTTCTTCTACATCTGTGTATTTAAGTTTGGTAAAAACTTCTATCATTTTATTTTTTAATGGTTTTGAAGATATATCTAAAGTGATTTTATATTTTGAAATTCTTTCTCTTGCCAAAAGAAGGGTTTCTACATCTGTTATTTCAACAGATAAATCTTTTGTGTAAGTAAGTATAATTTTATGTTTAACAGACATTATTTTTCGTCTATATCTTTGTATTCACCTTCAATAAAATCTTTTTTTTCGTAGGTATTATTTTTTTTATGAAACCTTTTAGAAAAAGCATTAAAGATAAATTTTCTTGTTATTGGAATAATTAATAGTAATCCTAAAAAATCAGTGGCGAAACCGGGAATGATTAAGAGAATGGCAGCAAATGTTAGGGCGGCGCCTGACACAATTTCATAAATTGGAATTTCATTTTTAACTAATTGGCTCATTCCAGATTTTAGAGTGTTAAATCCCTCGTATCTTGCATAGGCAACTCCTATAATCGCTGTTAGTAAAATTAAACTAATTGTGTTAAATGCCCCAATAGAGGATCCAATTTTAATAAATAAGTAAATTTCAATTAAAGGAATAGATAAAATAAGAATTAATACTGAGTTCATTTGTCTACAATGTAAATTGCCAGTTGAAATTAGGCAACATAGTAAATATTATTATCATATGAGTTATAGCTTTGAATATATCGATATCATCCTTCTTGCAATGATTGCAGGGTTTATATTTCTAAGATTAAGAGGAATTTTAGGAAAAAAATCAGGCTTTGAAGAGGATATTAACCAAAGCTTTCCTCATGAGACACCAATAGTCAAAACAGATGTAAAGTTAAACGCTGATACATTTGATGATAATGCTAAAAAAGAATTTTTAAAAGGTGCTCAAATTGCTTACGAAACGATTGTCACAAGTTTTTCCGAAGGAAAACTAAAAGATATTAAATCTTTGTTGGGTAAAGAAGTTTATGATCAATTTGATCAAGCAGTAAAGGATAGAAAATTAAAAAATCTATCCTCTAGCACTACTTTTATAGGAATTAACTCTGCGGAAATTAAAAATCATGAACAAAATAAAAATATGCTAGAGGTAACCGTTGAGTTTGTAAGTGAAATCATTTCACATATTAAGGATAAAGAAAACAAAACAGTTTCAGGAGATCCAGAGAAAATAAAAAAAGTTCATGATATTTGGAAATTTTCTAAAGATAGTAGATCTGTAAATCCAAATTGGGTACTAATTGATACCCAAGCTTAATTGACAAAAAAACTTTCAGATAAAGATAAAAAGGACTGGCAAAATTTCCTAGATACCTCAGAAAAATTAGACAACAAAGATAAAGACACTTTAGATCACCAGAATAGAATTGGAGAGAAAGTTATAGATCTTCATGGATTTACTCTTGAGGTTGCAAATAAAAAAGTTTCTGAATTTATCCAATATTGTTATGATCAAAATGTAATAAAAATAAATATAATAACTGGTAAGGGACTTAGATCAAAAAATTTAGACGATCCATATCAATCTAAAGATTTAAGTATACTGAAGTACTCTGTTCCTAACTACATCAAAGATAGTCCTCACCTTATGTCAAAAATTATCAAAATTGATCAGCAAGCAGTTGATAGTCCATCAAAAGGAAATTTTGAGATTTACTTAAAAAAGAAGTTATAAAATAAACTTAGAAAGATCGGTATCTTTTACCAATTCTCCAATATTTTTCTTAATATATTTAGAATCTACTGTTATTTTTTCACCAGCTCTATCTGTAGCTGTAAAACTAATCTCATCTAGTACTCTTTCGATAATGGTATGAAGACGTCTTGCACCAATATTTTCAACGGTTGTATTAACTTCGCTTGCAATATTAGCAATGGTATTAATACCGTCGTCTGTAAATTCAAGGTCTACATTTTCAGTTTTTAAAAGTGCCTTGTACTGTTTTATCAAACTGTTATCTGGTTCTTTCAAAATTCTTTTAAAATCATCACTGTTTAGTGCATCAAGCTCAACTCTAATTGGAAGTCTTCCTTGAAGTTCCGGTAAAAGGTCAGATGGTTTTGCTAACTGGAATGCTCCTGATGCAATAAATAAAATATGATCGGTTTTAATAGGACCATATTTTGTACTTACTGTTGTTCCTTCAATCAAAGGTAATAGGTCTCTTTGAACCCCTTCTCTTGAAACATCCCCTCCAACACGATCAGTTCTAGCTGAAATTTTGTCTATCTCATCTAAAAATACGATACCATTATTTTCTGTTGAATTTTTTGCAGCTTTAATAATTTTATCTTGCTCAATTAATTTATCAGACTCTTCATTGATTAAAATTTCATGAGACTCTTTTACACTCATTTTCTTCTTTTTTGGTTTTTGCCCCATAGATTTTCCTAAAACATCTGAAATATTTATCATCCCAACGTTTGCACCTGGCATTCCTGGTATTTCAAAAGATGGCATTTGGTTACTTTCTGCAACAGCGATTTCAATTTCATTGTCATCTAAATCTCCATCTCTTAACCTTTTTCTAAAACTTTCTCTGGTAGCAACACTTGCTTTGTTGCCGACTAATGCGTCTAAAACTCTTTCTTCAGCTAACTTTTGTGCTTGCGCGTGGACTTCTTTTCTTTTTTTTACCTTTTCCATTGAAATGGCGATCTCTAACAAATCCCTTACAATTTGTTCCACATCTCTTCCAACATAACCTACTTCTGTAAATCTTGTTGCTTCAACTTTTACAAAGGGAGCTTCAGCAAGCTTTGATAGTCTTCTTGAAATTTCTGTTTTACCAACTCCTGTTGGACCAATCATAAGTATATTTTTGGGTAAAACTTCATCTTTCATATCTCCAGATAAAGCCTGTCTTCTCCATCTATTTCTTAATGCTATAGCTACCGCTCTTTTTGCTTTGTTCTGTCCGACAACAAATCTATCTAACTCTGAAACAATTTCTCTTGGGGAAAGTGAATTTTCAATAGTTGAATTTTCTTTTGCAACCTTTTCTTTTGGAAATGTAGTTACGTTAGTTTTTTCCATTTTATATTTTCTCCATACTTAAGTTGTCATTTGTAAAAACACATATTTCAGATGCAACTTTGATAGCTTTTTTTGCTATATCCTCAGCAGATTTATCACCATCCATTAATACTTTCGCAGCTGCTAAAGCATAATTTCCACCTGAACCAATTCCAATGACATCTCCTTCTGGCTCTAAAACATCTCCAGTACCAGAAATAATAAAACTTTTTTCTTTATCAGCTATAGCCATTAATGCTTCAAGTCTTCTTAAATATTTATCAGTTCTCCAATCTTTAGCTAGTTCGACAGCAGCTCTTGTTAAATTGCCCGCATGTTTTTCTAACTTAGACTCTAATCTTTCAAATAATGTAAGTGCGTCAGCTGTTGATCCGGCAAATCCAGCGATCACATTTCTTTTCTCAATCTTTCTGACTTTGTTAGCAGTTTTTTTAATTACAGTGTTTCCCATACTGACCTGTCCGTCACTTGCAACTACTACATCATTATTTTTTCTAACCAAAACTATTGTTGTCATGCACTATAAATGGATACTAAATTTGATAGTTCAAGCCCAGGTTTAGTATTATTGCCATAATTGAATTATATATATATACCTCTTTAAAATTATGAAGCGTAAAGCAAAAATAAGCAGAAAGACAAAAGAAACCAACATCAATGTTGAACTTAACATAGATGGAAAAGGTAAATACAAAGTTGACACAGGCATCGGATTTTTAGATCACATGCTTGAACAACTATCAAAGCACTCTTCAATGGATATGAATATAAAAGCCAAGGGTGATACACACATTGATCTTCATCACACTACAGAGGATACGGGTATTGCAATCGGTGAATGTTTAAAAAAAGCATCAAAAAAGTTTGTTGGAATTAAAAGATATGCGCACGCAATGATACCAATGGATGAAACACTTACTCGAGTTGCAATCGATGTATCAAATAGACCTTACTTAATTTGGAAAGTGAAATTAAAAGTCGAAAAGCTTGGAGAAATGGATACAGAGCTTTTCAAAGAGTGGTTTCAAGCTTTTTCACAAGCAGCTGGAATTACTTTACACGTTGAAAATATTTATGGTGATAATAGTCACCACATAATAGAATCTTGTTTTAAAGGCTTAGCAAGATCTTTAAGAGCTGCATTGGAAATGGACCCAAGGAACAAAACTACTATTCCATCCACTAAAGGCTCTTTATAAAATTAATGAATGTTACAATTGTTGACTATAACTCAGGCAATATAAGCTCAGTAATTAATTCTTTCACTGAAGTTGCAAAAGATAGAGTTAATTTAGAAGTAACATCAGATTTAAAAAAAATTAAATCAAGTGATAAAGTCGTGTTACCAGGACAAGGCTCATTTAAGAGCTGCATAGACGCTTTAAACAGCATAAATGGTCTAACAGATACTTTAGATGAGCTTGTGATAAATAAAAAAAAACCACTTTTTGGAATATGTGTGGGATTACAGATGTTTGCTAATGTTGGCTATGAAGAAACAGAAACAAAAGGACTTGGATGGATACCTGGAAAAGTATCAAAAATCGATAACAAAAATGGAAAATATAAACTTCCACATATTGGTTGGAACCAAATAAATATTGTTAAGGATAGCAAAATTTTTAAAAATATAGAAAATAATTCACATATGTACTTTGTACATAGCTATGAGTTTATACCTGAAGATAAAAATGTTATTTCAGCAACAACAGATTATTCTTCAAACATCGTTTGTTCAGTTGAAAAAGAAAATATTTTTGGAACCCAATTTCATCCTGAAAAGAGTGATAAAATTGGCCTTAAAATAATTGAAAATTTTATGAGACTTTAATAAAACATGTCTATGAAAAAAATATCTTTTTTGTTTATAATGATATTATTTTCAACGTCAGCATTATCCAAAGATTATTATTTTATAACCGGTATTAACAATAATAAAATTGAAACTGGTATAACTGTAAGCACAGCTTCTTTAGATGAAGATGATGATGATATGTTCTTCACTATTGGATATAATTATTCAGACAATCTAGGAATAGATATTTCCTTTTTTGAAACTGGAGATGCAACACTGTCTGGAGACAATGGCGATAGATTCACTCTCGAAGGGACTGAATATGAGTTTATAGTAAATAATGCTAAAATATCAGTTTCTTCAGAAAACATAGCTATTGGTTTGAGGCCAAAAGCAAAATTTTCAGAGGAGTTAGATGTGTTCGGTAGAATAGGATATCATTTCTATGAGGCAACAGCCTCTGCCTCTGGCGATGGTATAACAACAGCATCACTTACTGATGATGACAGTTCAGACTTTTTCTACGGTTTTGGATTAAGTTATAAAGTTGATAATTTTTACTTGAATGTTGGTTTGGAGTATTATCAATTAGATTATGATTACATAGATGAAATAAAAACTGAATTTATTTCAATCGGTTTTATTTCTGAATTTTAAAAAAATTAATTTTATAAATTGTGAAAATTTTTCCAGCTATAGATATTAAAGATAAAAAATGTGTAAGACTAATTAAAGGAGAATTTGAGAATAAAACTGAATATGGGATATCTCCATTTGAACAAGCTTCAAAGTATAAAGATTATGGATTTAAAAATTTACACATTGTAGATTTAGATGGAGCCTTATCAGGAGAGACTGTTAATTTGGATATTATTCAAGAAATAGTAAAGAAGTGTGATCTTAATATTGAAATTGGAGGTGGAATTAGAAACTTTGAAAGCATCAAAAAATATACTGATGCTGGTGTTGAAAAGGTTATTTTAGGAAGTGCGGCTATTAAAGACAAAGACTTTTTAAAAGGTGCTTGTGAAAAGTTCCCTAATAAAATTGCATTAGGCCTAGATGCAAAAGATGGATATTTGTCAGTTTCAGGATGGAAAGAAAACTCTAATCTCCTAACTTTAGAGTATCTAAAAGAAGTAAATAACTTTGGAGCAAGCAGATTAATATATACAGACATCAACAAAGATGGAATGAAGCAAAGTCCTAATTTTAAGGAAACTGAGATAGTGGCTAATAATTCGAATTGTCCAGTAATAATATCTGGTGGGGTATCAAATATAGATGATATTAAAAAAGCAAAAGAATTAAATAACAAAAATATTGAAGGTATAATTGTTGGTAAAGCTATATATGATGGAGATATTAAGTTAGACGAACTCTCAAAAGAAATAGATGCTTAAAAATAGAATTATCCCTTGTTTAGATGTTAAAAACGGAAGAGTTGTAAAAGGTATTAATTTTGTCGATCTAAAAGATGCTGGAGACCCAGTTGAACAAGCAAAGATTTATAGTGATGGTGGTGCTGATGAAATATGTTTTTTAGATATTACAGCATCAAACGAAAATAGAGATACTATTTACGATGTGGTTAAGGAAACCTCAAAAAAATGTTTTGTGCCTTTGACAGTTGGAGGAGGTGTGAGAAGTGTTGATGATATAAACAAACTTTTAAACTGCGGTGCTGATAAAGTTTCAATAAATACAGCCGCAGTCCAAAACCCAAGTGTTGTCGAAGAAAGCTCTAAAAAATTTGGCTCACAATGTATTGTTGTTGCAATAGATGCAAAAAAAAAAGGAGATAAGTGGGAAATATTTACTCATGGTGGTAGAAAAGAAACAGGAATTAATGCAATAGAATTTGCACTTAAAATGGAAAAAAGTGGAGCAGGGGAACTACTTGTTACTTCAATGGATAAGGATGGTACTCAATCTGGATATGATATTGAATTAATGAAAACTATTTCTGAAAGTGTTAATATTCCTGTCATTGCATCTGGCGGAGTTGGAACTTTAGATCATTTGGTTGATGGAATAAAATCAGGTGCTAGTGCAGTTTTAGCTGCATCAATATTTCATTATGGCACATACTCAGTTAATGAAGCAAAGCAGTATTTGGCTTCAAAAGATATACCTGTTAGGATTTAGTATGCTTAAAATTTTAGAAGATCTCGTTACTCTTGCAAGAGAAAGAAAAAAGAACCCAGTCGAAGGATCTTATACTAATAAACTCTTAGAAGATGAAACTTTATCAAAAGAAAAGGTTCTAGAAGAAATAGATGAGCTAATTGAATCTGTTGAAAAAAATACAAATAAAATTCATGAAGCTGCAGACGTTTTTTATCATTTAATTATTTACCTCGAAAAAAGTGGAATCATGATAGAAGAAGTAATGAATGAATTAAAGCAAAGAAAGAAATAATTGAAAAAAAAAAATTTATATAAATTCATAATAATTTTTACTCTAATTTTTTATCCTTTATCCAATGTATATGGGATCGTTAAAACTTTTAAATATGGAAAAGGTCCATTGGTACTTAGTGAGGATATGGCAAATTTATTAGAGTATTTTTTTAGCGGAGGTAGAATGGGTGTTTATGCAGAAAAACAATCAACAGCATGGTTCCCAGGTATTATAGTATTTGCAGAGGATGGATCGGATTTTTCTTATATGAGAAGACCAGCTCATGTAGATGCAAGCAATGTAGCTACAAAAAATTATGTTGGTATGGTTCTTAAAGATTGTCAAAAAAAATCTGGAAAAGAATGCTACTTGTTTGCAAGTGGTTACAAAATTTTGTGGGATAATGGGAGCAACAAAAAAAGACGAAAGCTTAAGAGAAAAGAAATAAAAGCTGGAAAAACTCTTCAAATACTTCAAGAATTAGGATTTTACGATCCAGCATATTCTCAATCTTCAAGCAATCTCAGTGCTAGCAAACAAGAAAACTCTAAATCAACAAATGATCAAGATAGTAAAAAAATATTTGTGTCGGGAGAGAGAGCAATGGCAATTCAATGGGAAGGTTATAAAGATTTAATAGTAGGAAATATTAATTTTAAAGTTTCTGAAAACGTTGGAGCTTTTAAACTAAGACTTCCAAAAAACGATGGAATTTGCAATGGCACCTATGCATTATCTGAAAGTAAAGGCACTTGGTCAATAATGTGTGATAACAAAATGAGTGCATCCGGAACACTTCAATGGAATAGCTCAGACGACTCAGTTACTGGGTCAGGTAAAGATACAAATAATAAATCAGTGAAGTTCACTGCATCTGGAATAAACTAATTTAATATAATTAACTAACCATCGTAAGGTAGAACTCTTATTGTTTTACCAAAAATTATTACAACTCTATCATTATTATTTAATTTTGTTTCACTACCTTGAACGATGGCAACATCATCTTCACTGTCATCAATATTAATAATATATTGATGTCCATCATGGTTTCCTAACAAGGCTTCAGTGACATAACCAAGTGCAGCTCCACCTATTGTTGCATAAACAATTGCAATTTCCTCACATTTAGCCCCTGCGATTAGTTCTTTTCCACAAACCTGTGTACCTAAAAGACCACCAATCATTGCTCCTGTAGTAGCACCAATTAAACTTCCTTCACCTTTAACTTTTACTGGCAAAGAAGAAACAATATTTCCGTATTTAATTGATTTAATTCTTTGTGTATCTGATTTTTTAACATCAGTTGGATTGGTCGTGTTACACGAAACTAAAAATAGAGATAAAAATAAAATAAATATATATTTCACATTTATTTGATTAGATTTAAAATTAGCCATAAATTAGGCATTATATATTATTTATAAGCTTGCATATGGACGTTGTAAAATCATTAATAGAATATCACAAAATGGTACCTCATCCCGAAGGTGGACATTACGTTGAGGTATTTAAAAATAAAAATGTGAGTCATATTTATTTTTTATTGGAAGGCCATGAACATTCTCATTGGCACAGAATAACTAAGAATGAAACAGTACACTTTTATTCTGGAGATCCTTTAGAAATATATACTTCCAAATATGGAGAAGAGTTTGAAACTAACCAAATTGGGTCAAATAACAATTTTATTTATAGTATTGAAAAAAATACTTGGTTTGCAATGAAACCAAAAGGCAAATTCAGCTTAATTGGTTGCACAGTTGCTCCAGCTTTTGAGTTCGAAGATTTAGAACTTGCTCCAAAAGATTGGAAACCGTCTAAATTTAATTTATCTCTTTAGATGAATTAAGTATTCACATTTATTAAATCCAGATATACTTTTTTTATAAAAATGAGCCATAAATTTTATAAACCTGCAAGATCTAGACTTCAAAGAAGTGAATTGGCAGTACCAGGTTCGTCACCAAATATGTTTGAAAAAGCATTGAATTCTGACGCTGATTATATCTTTTTAGATTTAGAAGACGCTGTTTCCCCAAATGATAAGATCACTGCAAGAGCAAATGTTATTAAAGCTTTAAAAGAAATTAATTGGAGAGAAAAAGGAAAAACAATATCTGTTAGAATTAATAGTTTGGATACGCACTATATGTATAGTGACCTTGTTAAAATAGTTGAGCAAGCTGGAGAAAATATCGATACAATACTGGTACCAAAAGCAGGTACTGCCAGTGATGTTTATATGGTTGATTGTATGCTTACACAAATTGAAACAAACAAAAAAATTAAAAATAAAATTGGAATTGAATGTTTAATTGAAACAGCACTTGGAATGTCAAATATAAAAGAAATTGCAAAATCTAGTGAAAGACTTGAAGCTTTACATTTTGGGGTAGCAGATTATGCAGCAAGTCTTAGAGCGAGAACAGTTGTTATAGGTGGATTAAATCCTGATTATCCTGGTGATCAATGGCATCATGGTTTATCAGAATTAGTGATGACTTGTAGAGCTTATGGATTAAGAGCAATTGATGGTCCTTTTGGAGATTTTAATGATCCTGACTCATACATTGCTGCTGCACAAAGAGGTGCAGCTATAGGGATAGAGGGGAAATGGGCAATACATCCTTCTCAAATAGAATTAGCAAATAAAGTATTTTCACCCCCAGAAGCAGAGGTGAACAAGGCAAAAAGAATTTTAGAAGAGCTTGAAAAAGCTGCTAGAGAAGGCAAAGGTGCAGCTCAATTAGATGGCAGAATGATTGATGCGGCGTCTGCAAGAATGGCAGAGAATATTGTTAATATAGATAAATTAATAAATAAATAATTATGGATATACACGAATATCAAGCGAAGGAAATTCTATCTAGTTTTGGTGTGACAATTCCTAGAGGAGGCATTGCTTATAGTCCTGAAAATGCTGAAAATAAAGCTAGAGAGATTGGTGGATCTAAATGGGTTGTAAAGGCACAAATTCATTCTGGAGCAAGAGGAAAGGCTGGAGGAATAATAGTCTGTAATTCACCCTTAGAAGTTGCCCAGGCGACAGACAAATTATTAGGAAAAAAATTAGTTACAAATCAAACAGGACCTGAGGGAAAAATTGTAAATAGAATTTATATCGAGGAAGCAACTGATATAGAAAAGGAGCTTTATTTGGGTTTAGTGTTTGATAGAAGCTCAGAGAGCATAATGGTTGTAGCTTCAACAGAAGGAGGAATGAGTGTTGAAGAAATTGCTAAAGAAAAACCTGAAACAATTATAAGATCTAAAATTGAAGTAGCAGTTGGAATTCAAAGTTTTCAAGCAAGAGAGCTTGCATTTGGATTAGGAATAGATTCTGATTTAATTGCTAGAGCATCTGATACAATTATTGGATGTGCTAAAGCGTTTAGCGAGTTAGATGCTACAATGGTTGAAGTTAATCCATTAGTCATTTCAAAACAAAAACAAATATTAGCTTTAGATTGTAAAATGAGCTTCGATAACAATGCTATGTTTAGAAGAAATAAAGTATCAGAACTAAGAGATAAGTCACAGGAAGATGAGAAAGAAGTATATGCGTCAGATAGAGGTTTAAATTATGTAAGTTTAGAGGGAAACATTGGTAATATTATTAACGGAGCTGGGCTTGCTATGGCCTCGATGGACATGATTAAATTAGCTGGAGGAGAACCTGCAAACTTTTTAGACGTTGGTGGTGGAGCAACACCAGAAAAAATAGTGAAAGCTTTTAGATTAATTACAATGGATAAAAAAGTAAAAGTAATTTTAGTAAATATTTTTGCAGGTATAAATAGATGCGATTGGGTTGCAGAAGGTATAGTCCAAGCGCTAGAAAAAATAGAGGTAAAGGTTCCATTAGTAATTAGACTAGCTGGGACTAATGTTGAAAAAGGCAACAAAATTTTAAAGGACAGTAAAATAAATTATATTGAGGCAAGTACCCTAGAGGAAGCTGCCAATAAAGCTGTGGCGGCATTATAATTGATGTCAGTAATTATTCATAAAGATACAAAAATTATTATCCAGGGATTTACTGGAAAGATGGGTACTTTTCATGCAGAGGAAATGATTAAATATGGATCCAACATTGTTGGAGGTGTAACACCAGGCAAAGGAGGTCAAAAGCATTTAAATAAGCCAGTATTTAACACTGTAAAAGATGCTGTCAAACATACAGGTGCTTCAGCATCAATATTATTTGTACCCCCAGCTTTTGCTGCAGACTCCGCGATGGAGGCAGCTGATGCAGGGATAAAAATTTGTGTAGCTATTGTAGATGGAATTCCATCACACGATATGATCAGAATTAAAAGATATATGAGACGATATTCTAAAACAGAAAAAATGACTTTAGTTGGACCTAATTGCGCTGGAATAATCAGCCCAGGAAAATCGATGTTAGGAATAATGCCTGGACATATTTACAAAGAGGGTAGAGTTGGAATTATAAGCCGATCAGGTACATTAGGTTATGAAGCTGCTCAACAGATGAAAAATTTAGATATAGGAATTTCAACAAGCGTTGGTATTGGTGGTGATCCTATTAATGGAAGTTCTTTTAGAGATATAATTGAAAAATTTGAAGCAGATGATGAGACTGATGCAGTTTTAATGATTGGTGAAATAGGTGGACCCCAAGAAGTTGCAGCTGGGGAATTTGCAAAAGAAAACATGAAAAAGCCTGTTATAGGATATATTGCTGGTTTAACAGCCCCAAAAGGGAGAGTTATGGGTCATGCTGGGGCAATAGTCTCAGCATATGGAGAGAGTGCAATTGAAAAGGTTGAAATTTTAAAGGAGTGTGGTGTTACAATTTCTAAAAATCCCTCAGTTATGGGTGACACCGTAAAATCAGTTTTGGAAAAAATGTAAATGTCTTACGATAATCAAAATATCTTTGCAAAAATTTTAAGAGGAGAAATACCATGCAAAAAAATTTATGAGGATGATTTTGTATTATCTTTTTACGATATAAATCCACAAAAGAAAGTTCACGCATTAGTAATTCCTAAAGGAAAATATATTAACTTAGATGATTTTAATAAAAATGCGTCTAAGGACGAAATAATAGGACTTATAAAAGGAATATCTACTGTTGCTGAAAAACTAGGTATTTCCTCTGAAAAAGGAAATGGGTATAGAACTTTAGCGAACATCAGTGACGATGGGGGACAAGAAGTTCCACATTTACATTTCCACTTATTTGGTGGTGAAAAAGTGGGTAAAATGGTTTCGTGATAACTAAAGTAAATCGAAATTATTTAGAGATTAACTCTATTGAAGAATTAAATTATTCTCAAAGTCCAAATAATAAATGCGAATTGTTTGAGATAATTCCACCAGATTTTCAAATAAATAAATTTTTTTATAAACAAATTGGTAGTGATCACAGATGGATTGACCGTTTAGTTTGGGATGATCAAAAATGGGTATCTTACGTGAATAATCCAAATGTTAAAACTTATGTGTTGAAAGAGAATGATGATTTAGTTGGATATTTTGAGCAAATAACAAACATAAAAAAAAATGACTGTGAAATTGCTTACTTTGGAATTTTAAAAGAGTTCTATGGTAAAAAATATGGAGCCCATCTTTTGTCCTTAGCAATAACAAAGTGTTTTGAGCAAAAAATTAATAAGATATGGCTTCATACTTGTTCCCTAGATCATGAAAATGCACTTAAAAATTATTTAGCTCGTGGAATGAAAATATTTAAGTCAGAGACAATAAATTTAGATATTAATTAGTATAATTTCTAATATCAAAAATATTTTCATCAAATTGAATGTTTTTTTGAACAATTGATAGTTTTGTTTCGACTTTATTTTGGTAAATATCAATTGTTGACCAACCTACCAGGTTAAGATTGAGACTGTCGAAGTAAATACTTATTTCTAAATTTTCATAATACAATTCAAATTTATAATACTCATTTATAGAAATCTCATCTTCAAGCTCTCCAATTTTATTAATGATAAACTCCTTATCCAAAATCAAATTAAGGGGAGTTTTATCTAGAGAATATCTAAAATATTGATTATTTTTGTTAGAATTTATCAACAATGACTTCCCGTTAGAAACTAAAACTTTTTTATAGAAGTCATCATATTCACAAAAAATCTTCTTTGGATAATGAATGATGCAGTTTCCAGTTTCGATTTTTTCACCAATTTTTTGTTCAAATTTAAACTTGAGACTATCTGTTGAAATAAGATTTGATATTATTTGGGATTTAACAGATCCATGAACAATTGTAGTTGATAAAAAAAAAAATATAGGAATGAATTTTTTCATTTAAGAACTTCCCTTTTACCTACATGATTGGCTTTACTCACTTCTCCATTTAATTCCATCTGATCAATTATTCTTGCTGCACGGTTATATCCAATTTGTAGTTTTCTCTGTAAGAGAGATGTAGAAGCTTTTCTCTCACTTTTGATGATCTCAAGAGCAGTTTCATATAGTTCATCTAAATTTTCATCTTCTTTGCTAGATGATTTCGCATCTTTTTCATCTGCAAAATTTAAAATCTCGTCAACGTAATTTGGTTCAGCTTGATTTCTTAAAAAATTATTTATCTTTTCAATTTCGTTTTCGGATACAAATGGAGCATGAATTCTAACAATTTTATTCGCAGAGGACATGTAAAGCATATCTCCTTTTCCAAGCAATTGTTCTGCACCTTGTTCTCCAAGAATTGTTCTACTATCTATTTTAGAAGTAACTTGAAAAGATATTCTTGTCGGAAAATTAGCTTTTATAGTTCCTGTAATCACATCTACACTTGGTCTTTGAGTTGCCATTATAATATGAATTCCAGCAGCTCTTGCCATTTGAGATAACTTTTGAATATAATTTTCGATTTCTTTACCAGCGACCAACATAAGGTCAGACATTTCATCAACAATCACAACAATATATGGCATCGATAATTTGTGTTTCTCGTTATAACCATCTATATTTCTAACCCCAACTCGTGTCATAAGCCTATATCTGCTCTCCATTTCCTTAACGACCCACCCTAATACAGATGCAGCTCTTTTTGCCTCGGTAATTACAGGACATAATAAGTGTGGAATTCCTTCATAAGTAGATAGTTCAAGCATTTTTGGATCTATCAAAATAAATTTACATTTTTCAGGAGGGTGTCTGTAAAGTAGTGATAGTATTATCGTATTGATACAAACCGATTTTCCCGATCCTGTAGTACCAGCAATCAATAAATGAGGCATAGAACTTAGATCTCTTGTAATAGGCATACCAGAAATATTTTTTCCAAGAGCAATAGGTAACTTGATATTTTTTTTTGAAAATTCATTACTAGATATTATTTCGCTAAGATAAACATTTTCTCTTGAGGATTTTGGTAATTCTATCCCAATTGAGCTACTACCAGGAATAGTAGATATTCTAGCTGACTCCGAACTTGTATTTCTTGCAATATCTTCTGACAAATTAATAATTTTAGATACCTTTACGCCTGGTGCGGGCTCAAATTCATTTAATGTAACTACTGGGCCATTACTAATTTTATTTATTTTTCCTTCTACGCCAAAATCTAATAAAATTTTTTCAAGTGTCTCCTCATCAACCTTAAATTCTGATGAATTCTCTCGTTCTTTTTTTGTTGGTTGTTTTAAAAATTCTAATGTGGGAAGTTTAAATTTTGCAGGTTTGATTTCTGTCTCAGGTTTTTTATCAAAAGAAAAATTTTCTTGAATTGATACTTGGCTTACTTCAGGTGCTACATTTTCTTCTATTTCTGTATTTATTGTAACATTTTCAACTTTGTCTTTTCTTTTAAATAATAAAAATATTTTCTTAATGATATTTAATATGTATGAAATCTTAAAATTTATACTTTTTAAAAAAAATAATAATATAAAAACAATTAATAAGTAATAAGAAATTTTTTCTGAACTTTTAATTAGTTTTAATATAAAAGTTTCTTTAAATAGGTTACCTAAAAAACCATTATTACCATTTATTATTAACCAATAAGATTTTTCATAAAACACTGAAAAAAACAATGAAGCTAATAAAATATAAAGAATTATAAAAAATAAATTTTCGATTATTAATAAAAATTTTTTTGATATAGCAATACACAAACCTGTAAAAAAAAATGTAAATGGTATAAGTAGAGAGACTAAACCAAAACTTTGGAATAATAAATCAGATAAAAAACTTCCTTTAGATCCCATTAAATTTTTGATTGGGGTATTTTCTGGAAAAATAAAATTAGGATCCTCTGCGGAATAAGTCACTAAGGATATAAATATAAAAATTGATACTAAAATTACCAATATACCAACTAATTCTGCCAATCTATTAATACAAAAAGTGCCAATTTTATTAATTAATTCTTTCATATTACACAAATCAGATTTGTCACTTTTACCATTATATTATTATTGTTAAAATTAAATAATAAATGAATGCATGTCTAATAGGCTTTAATCTTACAAATTTTTTATTAGCAATATTGCTCAGTAAAAAAGGTTTTAAAGTAGATATAATTTTTGATGAAAAAAGCACATATAAATTTACAAATAGAACAATAGGTGTATCAAAAAAAAATGTTGAATTTATCAAATCTTTTTTACAAATTCCTAATCAATATCTTTGGCCAATTAAAGAAATTGAAATTTTTAATTTAAATAATGATCCATCCAAAAAAATTAAATTTAAAGATAATAAAAATGAGAATTTTTTTATTATAAAGCAAGAATATTTTAATAATCTATCTGAAAGAAAATGTAGAAAATTAAAAAATGTTAATTTTAAAAAATATAAAGAAAATGAAATTTTAAAATTAGAAAAAAATAACAGTTATAATTTAATTATAAATTCTCAGTCAAACAATATTCTTATGAAAAGGTTTTTTTCAAATAGTATTAAAAAAGATTATGAGAGTTCAGCTTATACTTCGATAATAAAACATAAAAAATTTGATAACTACAGAGCTATTCAAATTTTTACAAAATATGGACCACTAGCTTTCCTGCCATTATCAAGAGACAAAACATCTATAGTTTATTCTGTTCAAAAAAAATTTAAACTTAATTTAGATCAGATAAAAAATGAAATCCTAAAGTATTCAAAAAAATATGATTTAAAAAAATTGAATGATCTAGAAAAATTTGAACTTAAATATAACTTCTCTAGAAAATTTATTCATAAAAATATTGTCTGTTTTGGTGATGCTTTGCATAAAATTCATCCTTTAGCTGGTCAAGGATTTAATATGACAATAAGAGATTTAAAATTACTTTTGAATATAATTGAAAATAGAATAAATTATGGATTAGAAATTGATAGATCAACACTAATAGAGTTTAAAGATAAAAGTAAACATTTTAATTATATTTTTGGTATTGGAATAAATGTTATCAATGAATTTTTTAAATTAGATAGTAGATTTAATGGTAAATTATCAGATAATATTTTCAGTTTCTTAGATACAAATGAGTTATTTAAAAAAAATTCAATTTTAATTGCTAATGAGGGTATTAACTTTGCTACTGAATAGTTTTGTTTGTAAAACTAAAATTAGTGTAAGTAACTAATATTTCCTCTAACTTCTTTTTTCTATCAACTAAGTTTTTTGTCTCTAATAAAATCTGTTTTTCTTCTAATGTAAATGGTGAAGCCATAGATAACGTATTTATTGTTTGCCTAACGTTTTGTTTTTCAAGATCATTCCAATTAATTTGGTAGCCTTGTTGCTCAAATAGTTTCTTAAGGTCATTAAAGACCTGTTTTAAATCAGAAAATTTTACTTGCTCATTGTTATCAATTAAGTCATTAGAAAATTTTTCAAAATTTACCTCACATTCTCTATAAAGTTTATCCGAATTTATTTCACTAATTGTTTCGTATCTACATACTCCATTTAGAACTATTAGATATCTGCCATCCTCTGTTTCATTAAAACTAGTAATCTTTCCAACACAACCGATTTTATGAAGATCAGGTTTTTTTAAATTTCCAGTTTTCTTAGGCTGTATCATCCCAATATATCTGTTGCTTTTCATACTATCATCTATCATTTGTATATATCTAGGCTCAAAAATATTTAATGGAACTGTAGTTTTAGGAAAAATTATAAAATTAGATAGTGGAAAAACAGGTATTTTTTTTGGTAAATCTTTATTTATCAACATAACTTTTTAATTTAAAACAAGTATATAGTATTACATCTTTACATTTCAATGAGAGAAAATAATTCAAATTTTGATAGGTCAAAAATTTTCAAACTTTTTCAAGATAAAAAGTATGCTAAAATATCAAAAATCACTAAATCAATACTCAAAGCTTTTAGTAAAGATAAAGAAATTTATAAAATTATAATATTAAGTGAATTAAATCAAAAAAACTTTAACAATGCTAAAATTGTATCTGAGAAACTACTTGACTTAATTAACGATGCTGAAACTAATTATATACATGGCAATGTTTTAAAAATACAAAAAAAATTTAAGGAGGCAATAATTTATTATCAAAAGGCAATTGATTTTAAAAAAGATTATTTTGAGGCATATAACAATCTTGCCACATCACAAAAAAATATTGGTTTAAAACGCGAAGCACTTGAGAATTACAAAAATGCAATAAACTTAAAGGAAAACAATTTAGAGGCTCATTATAATTTAGCTAATCTATTGTATGATGAAAAAAGGTTTGAAGAAGCTCGTGAAAAATATGAGAAAGTAATTAAAATTGATAATAATTTTCCACAATCATATTTATCAATAGGTCTAATTAATTCTGTTCAAGGAAAATTTGAAGAGGCAAAGAACTATTTTTTAAAAGCTATAGAGAAAGATAAATTTCTAACTGAGGCATATGTTTATTACGTAAGTACAAGAAAAATTGATAAGAATGATAATATAATAAAAATTTTAGAGGAGCTTATAAATAATAATGATCTCCATCCTAAGTACGAACAAGACATCTCATATGCACTTAGTAAAGTTTATTTCGATATAGATAATATTGACCTTGGATTTAAATTCTTAACAAAAGCAAAAAAATTGTACTTAAAAAAAATCAACTTCTCAATCGAAGAAGAAAAAATTTCATTTCAAAAAGTAAAAAATTACTTCTCAACAAAAAAATTTAAAATGATAGATTTTAAGGACACTTATAAAGCTTACCCAATATTTATAATAGGAATGCCTAGGTCAGGCACTAGTCTGTTGGAGCAAATAATTTCAACACACTCGGAAGTTTTTGGTGCTGGAGAATTGAGGATTATGCCCAGAATTTTCTATGATACTAATTGGAATGAAAAAACTAGTCCAGAGGAACTTTTTAGATTTGTAAGAAGAGAATATTTGTCAAATTTAGGAAAAATAATTACATCAAAAAAATTTATTGTAGATAAAATGCCTTTTAATTTTTTTGCAGTGGGATTTATTTTAAACTCAATTCCAGAGGCAAAGATCGTTCATATTTCAAGAAATCCAATGGCTGTTTGTTGGTCAAATTACAAGTCTAATTTTTTTGACAATATTGGTATGGATTATGCTCATAAATTAGAAAGTATAGCAGAATATTATATAATTTATAACGAATTGATGAATTTTTGGAGGGATAAATACCCCTCGAGACTTATAGAAATTGATTATGATAAATTTGTTTTAGATTATGAGACTAATTCAAAATCAGTCATAACAGAAATTGGCCTTAATTGGGAAAATGAAATTTTAAAATTTTATGAAAACAATAGAGTGGTTGAAACAAATTCTTTATTACAAGTAAGAAGCAAAGTGTATCAAGATAGTTCTCAAAAATGGAAAAAGTATGAAAAATATTTAACCCCAGTTATGGAAATACTTAATAATAATAATATTAAATTTTAAATAATGATTCTTTGGATAGCTTCTTACCCTAAGAGTGGAAATACTTGGGTAAGATCACTTATTTGTTCATATTATTATACAAATGACGGTGTATTTACAGATGATACATTGTTAAAAAATATTGGACAGTTTCCAGAAAAAAAGTACTTTGAAAAGTTCAATTACAATATTTTAGTTCCAGGTGATACAACTAAATTTTGGTTAAAAGCTCAAGAGTCAATTAATGAAGACAAAAAATTAAGATTTTTTAAAACACATAACTTTTTAGGAAAAATAAATAATGTACAATTTACAAATGAAGAAAACACTTTAGGTGCAATATATATTTTAAGGGATCCAAGAAATGTAATTACTTCCGTTAAGAATCATTTTGAAATGACTTATGAGGAATCTTTAGAATTCATGCTTAATGAAAGAAAATTCACTTATGATTATTTCAAAAAAAATGATTATGGTGATTTTCAGTTTTTAAGTTCATGGGAAAAGAATTACCAAACTTGGATAAATAATAAAATGTTTCCAACATTAGTTATTAAGTATGAAGACTTAATTAATAATACTTATGACGAGTTCAAAAAAATTATAAATTTTATAGATAATTTAATTAAGAAAAAAAATGAATTTGACAAAAAAAAAGCACTAAATGCTCTATCAAGTACTAATTTTTTAAATTTAAAAAAAATTGAGAATACAAAAGGTTTTTCAGAATCCTTGTACTCTAAAAAAAAAAATAAAAAAATACCTTTTTTTCATTTAGGACCTGAAAATAATTGGGAAAATAAGTTAGAAAAAGATTTCAAAGTTACAGTTAATGAAGTATTTAAAAAGAATTTAAAGGAATTACATTATTTTTAATTTTTTTTAACAAATTTTGCCTCTTGCTTAAAAGATAAAAAACTACTACCTTTAAATTAATTTATTAAGCGGGCATAGCTCAGTGGTAGAGCGTCTCGTTGCCAACGAGAAGGTCGTGGGTTCGAGTCCCATTGCCCGCTCCATGAAATTTAAAAATTGAAAATAATATCTACCAATGATTATTTGGATTGCTTCCTACCCCAAAAGTGGAAATACTTATTTACGATCATTCTTAAGCTCATATTACTTTAGTAAAAATGGAAAATTTGACTTTACTTTGCTAGAAAATATTAAAAATTTTCCAGGGATACATTATTCAAAAAATAGATCAGATAGCAATCTTGAAGCGAGCAGAAATTGGATTATCAATCAAAATTATTTTTTTAAAAAAGAAAAACTAAACTTCTTAAAAACACATAACTCGATGAAACCTTTTGAAGGAAACAGATTTACTACTAAGGATCAAACTATTGGTGCAGTATATATATATAGAGATCCAAGAAACATTATAACATCATTAAAAAATCATTATTCAATGAATTACCAAAATGCCTTCGATTTTATGAAAGACGATAAAAGCTTCATAATTCAAGACTCATATGACAATGACAAAAGTAATTTTACCTACCTGGGTTCTTGGGAAAGTCATTATAAATCGTGGTTTTATATTAAAGATTTTAGGATAATGTTAATTAAATATGAGGATCTTCAAGATAGAAAATTTGAAATTTTTCTTGACCTTGTGAAATTTGTAAATTCTTTAGCAGATAAAAATGAAAAAGTTAATGAAAAAAAATTAGAAAAATCTATAAAGTCAACTAATTTTTCTGTTTTAAAAAACAGTGAGAGGAATCATGGTTTTGTTGAATCTGTAAAGTCTAAAATAAGTGGTCAAAAAGTAAATTTTTTTAATTTGGGTTTTAACAATAGGTGGAAAAAAAACTTACCTCAAGATTTTCAAATAAGTATGAGTGATTATTTTAAAGAAGACTTGAAATTTCTTAAATACTGGGGATAAATAATGTATGTCAGATTTAGCCAAAAAAAAATGTGTACCATGTGAAGGAAATATTCCTCCATTTAAATTAGAGGAAATACATAACTATTTAAAAAAAGTTGATGGCTGGTCAGTTAAAGAAGATGGCTTGGATGGGTATCACTTAACAAAAGACTTTAAATTTGAAAATTTTGTAAAAAGCCAGGGCTTTGTCAATAAAGTTGGAGAAATAGCGGAAGAAGAGGGACATCACCCAGATATATGGTTTGGATGGGGTTATGCTAAAATAAAAATATATACCCATGCCATAAAAGGTTTAGCTGAAAGTGATTTTATATTGGCTGCTAAAATTGACAAAATTTCTAATGCTTAAAGTGACGTGTTTTTGAAAATACAAGCACAGTCTCTGTTTCATTAGCATATTTGATAATTTCTTTATCCCTAATTGAGCCATAAGGTTGAATAACTGCACTTACACCTGATTGAACTAAAGTTTCAATTCCATCTACAAAAGGAAAAAAGGCATCAGAAGCAGCAACTACTTGATCACTCTCTTTAATTTTTTGAAAGTTATTCATTTTATCAATTGCAATTTTACAACTATCCAGGCGGCTTGGTTGACCTGATCCTATTCCAACTGTTCTATTATTAGAAGTAAGTACAATTGCATTAGATTTTACATGTCTGCAAACATTTAGGGCAAACATTAGCTCTCTAAATATTTTAGACGAGGGTTTTTTTTTAGAAACAACTTGAAAATTTTTACTCTCAAACTTTTTATTATCAGGTGATTGTATGAGTAGTGAGTTAAAATTTGATACAATACTATTTATGCTTTCTAATTTAATTTTTGAAGAGTCTATTATTCTTAAATTTTTCCTTTTTTTTAAGATTCTAATAGCATCTTTCTCATAACTATTTCCAATTACTACTTCAAAATAAGTTTTAGATAATTCAGCTGCTAATTTGGTATTAATTTTAAAATTACAAGAAACAATTCCACCAAAAGCACTTATAGGATCTGAAGTTAGCGCTTCCTTAAAACTACTAACTTTGTTTTTGTTAATTGATACACCACAAGGATTTGCGTGTTTAACAATTACTGTACCAACTCCAGCCGGTAATGATTTTGATGCGTTTAGTGCTGCATATATATCGTTATAGTTATTATAACTGAGTTTTTTTCCATGTAACTGATCTAAATTTGTTGATAAAGAATAGCTATATATGGAAGCAATTTGATGTGGGTTTTCTCCATATCTAAGTTTCTCAACTAGATTTGTTGATATTACTTTTTTAATTGGAAAACTTGTCTTATTTTTTTCTAAAAAGTAATTCGAAATCATTGCATCGTAAGATGCAGTTTCAGTAAAAGCTTCCTCAGACATTTGTTGTCTAAAAGATAATGAAGTTGATCCTTTATTTTCATTTAATTCCGATATTAATTTTTCGTATTGACCCAATTTTGTGATAATTGTGACATCTTTATAATTTTTCGCTGCCGCTCTAACCATTGTTGGTCCACCAATATCAATATTTTCTATAATTTTATTGTGATTCATATTTTTGCTAACCGCTTTCTCGAATGGGTAAAAATTTACTATTACTAAATCTATATTTTCAAAATTATAAGATTTCATAGCAAGTTTGTGAGATTTTTTATTTCTCTCATTTAAAATTCCAGCATGAATTTTTGGGTGCAAGGTTTTCACTCTTCCATCAAGAATTTCTGGAAATTTTGTAAAATTTGAAACCTCATTACATTTAAAACCATGTTTTTTTATTTCTTTAAATGTTCCACCTGAACTTATAATTTTGATCCTAAATTTTTTAAGAACTGTCAAGATTTTTCTTAAGTTATGTTTATCTGAAACTGAGACTAGAGCCTGTGAAATTTTTTTCATTCAATTTTAGTTATTTCCCATTTTATCACTTGATCATCTTTTTCAGTCAAACCATAGATAAAAATATTTTGATTTTCTAAATAATCATTTTTATTACCAAAATATAATCCAGTTTCAACATCAATAGACCCATTTACTGAATAAAATCTCCAAGCAGAATTTTCAAGTTCAATTAGTATTGTATTTTTATCCTGAGTCTTTGTTACTTTCGTTGTTGGCATTAAATGAAATCTAATATCAAAATTTGTAGGTATAAAATTTTTATTTTTAATAAGTTTCTCTGTACCTACAAATTTATTTTTTTCCGGGAAAAATTCTAATGACCTTTCATGAATAGTTCCATAATTTTTTAAATATCCATCATGAGAACATTTAATTAGCCAATAGTTCTTTTCGCATACGATATTTTTATTAAAAGTATTGAAATTTAATTTATTTAATATTTTATTTCTAAAATTTTTTTTAAAAGAAACAATAGAGTTGTTATTTAATATCAAAGTAGAGTGTGCTGCTGTTGATCTTGAAATTAAATTCAATTTGTTTTTTAAATTTTGATAATACCCCGAATTACAAATTATTTTTCTTCCTTTATATATTGCTTCAAATGAAAGAGGTCCACTTTGGTAATTTTCAGAAAATTTACTTTCTGGAGCAGTCCCAATGTCCATTCCTAAAATTACCTTTTTATTTTTTAAAATGCCGTATCCACCTAAATCTCTTTTTTCACTTTTAAAAGAGTATTTTTGATAATCTAGATAAACATCAAAATCTTCTAAATTGCTGTTATGATTGCCATTAAATAATAAACTTTGTTTTACTGAACCCCAAACAAAGTTATACCCTTTGCCCAAGTGAAAAATTATTTCATCGAGATATCCAGGGATTTCATTGGATGACTCTTTCAAAAACTCTCTTAAAAGAATAAAGTATTTTAAGTAGAATACCAGTTGTCTAATATTTCTAGATTTTGGAAAATATTCTGTGTCGAAGCAGGAAGTAATTATTTTTTTTAATAGCTTTAGTCCAAAATCTAAATATTTTTCATCATTATAAGATATTCCTGCTAAAATAATTGCAGAACATCCAATTAATTTATCATGGTAATTATCTGATCTTTTTATTTCATTAATTAAATGATTTATTTGTTTAAAAATTATCTTATTAAATTTTTCTTTATATATTTTATCTCCTTCATCATATGTTAATTGTGAATTCGTGATCCATGAAATAATTCTTCTTGATAAAATATCGATTTCCCATAAATTATCATTATATTTTTGATTACTCTCAATCCATTTATTTATTATTGATATACAAATTTTTTTAGAGGACTTTAAATCAATTGAAAAAAGCCAAAAAAAATTATTTAATTTTTTATAGTCCTTATAAGAAAGTTTATTTACTTCCCAAATTTTGTCTGTTTCAAAATCTTCAATTTTATTTTTTGTTTTTTCATATTTTGCAATTGAACCCAAAATTTTTAAGGAAGGTTTATAAGTTAATGCTTTAAGATTTTTTGATGAGATTTTCTTGTCGTAAATAGCAGAATTTAAATAAATTTTTCTTATTTTTTTTAAAACTTGATAAAGTGATTGATTAATAATCAGCGTGAAATTATTCAATTTCATTTTACACTAATCTTAGTGTCTCAATATTTTTTTTAATATCCCCTCTATTTTCTTTAAAAATTGTAGTACCAGAGACTAATATATTTGCTCCAGCATTCAGAATATCTTTAGAGTTTGAAAAATTAACTCCACCATCAACTTCAATATCAAAATTATAATTATTTTTATCTTTTATTTCTTTGAGCGATTTTATTTTATCCAATACTTCTGGTATAAATTTTTGGCCTCCAAAACCAGGAAATACACTCATTATTAATACTAAATCAATATTGTCATAGTAGTCAGATATTGTTTTAATTTCCGTATCAGGATTTAATGAGACACCTACTTTTTTATCCAAACTTTTAATTAATGATATTGTTTCTTTCATATTTCCTGTTGCTTCTGGATGAAAAGTAATAATATCAGCCCCTGCATCTGAAAAGTCTTTTATATATTTATGCACCGGGGATATCATTAAGTGTACATCAAACTTCAATGAACAATGTTTTCTAAGTGCCTTAATGACTGGTGGACCAATTGTGAGATTAGGAACAAAATGTCCATCCATCACATCAACGTGGATCATGTCTGCCCCACCTTCTTCAAGCCGTTTTATTTCATTAGCCAGTTGACTAAAATCTGCTGATAAAATGGATGGTGAAATTTGAATTTTTTTCATTAGTGCTAGGTTTACTAGTACCAATTTTTAAAATTTAATTGAATTAAAAAATTGATAGATTTGTCTTGAAATTTCACTCTCAAGAGGAAAAGACAACATTCCCATTACAGAATAACCCAATATCCAAGGCATTAAATAAAATCTAATCATATAAAAAAACCAAGCGACATATAATGGCACAAGAGGCCCAATAATAAAAGAAGGTGTTATTGGTTTAAATACATTAATCAAAGGATTCGTATACTTAACAAAAACTTTCATGAAAAAAAACTCAGAGTCTTCACGTTGAAAGATATTCATTGCAACTCTTCCAATTAAGGTCCACATAATTATTCCAAGCAAATAATCTATAAAATAGATTAAAGGATGAAAGTTTGCTGACATTCAAAATTTATATTGGAAAAATAATTGAAATTAAAGGGGCGAAATTAATCGCCCCT
The DNA here is from genome assembly GCA_902634885.1 of uncultured Pelagibacteraceae bacterium. Taxonomy (GTDB): domain Bacteria; phylum Pseudomonadota; class Alphaproteobacteria; order Pelagibacterales; family Pelagibacteraceae; genus Pelagibacter. The sequence goes on from CACPLR010000005.1 coordinate 69,041, forward strand.
TAAAAGAGTTTATTTAGTGTTGTTTACCAAGAATTGTTTTACCACTCGGTACACGTACGTTATCAACCATTTTTTGAGTAGCTTTATCTGGCTCTTGTGTCATTAAACTTACAACAACCATAGAAACTAAACTTACAGCTGATCCAAAGATACCAAATGTCAATTGTGTAATACCTAGGAAACCACTTCCACCACTTCGTACCCAAACTAAGTACCAAGCACCTGAAACTAAACCTAAGACCATTCCAGCAATTGCACCTTGTCTGTTAGCTCTCTTCCACCATACACCTAGTACAAGTGGGAAGAACAATCCAGACATCGCAAAGTCAAATGCCCAAATAACCGAACCTAAGATACCTTGTATTTCCATCGCTGCGATAGTTGCCCCAGCAAAACCAATTACTACAAGTAATACCCTTGCAACAACTAGTCTTTTTGCAGTTTCCGCTTTTGGATCAATGATTTTGTAGTAAACATCATGTGATATAGCGTTTGCAATCGCCAGAATTAAACCATCAGCTGTTGACATGGCAGCAGCCATACCTCCAGCAGCAACTAGACCCGAAATTACATATGGTAATCCTGCAATCTCTGGAGTTGCTAATACAACGGCTTTACCACCCATGAAGAACTCGTTTAATTCAACAGTTCCATTTCCGTTAAAGTCGCTGATAAACATCAAGTTTGCTTGGTTCCAGTTTTGATACCAATCTATCGCTTGAACTTCTGCTATTGATTTACCAATTATACCAGTTGATAAAGTTGGATCAATCAATGACAACTTAGATAGTGTAGCTAACATTGGAGCAGAAGAATATAGTAAGAAGATAAAGAATAATGACCAACCTACTGACTTTCTAGCTGCTTTTACACTTGGAGTAGTGAAGTATCTCATCATAACGTGTGGTAATGAAGCTGTTCCCATCATCATCGCCAATGCTAATGAAATAAATGCCCAAGGTGTAGCGTTAACTGCAGAGTGAGCTTTAGTTATTCCTGCTAAGCCTTTTGGTACCAAAGCAAGATCTTCCTTAGAATTTGCAATGAAACCAAATTGCTGTTCAAGTTCACCAATTCTAGCAACCTCATCAGCTAACATAAAGTGAGGGAAGAACCCTGCACCCATTTTGTTACTGATCCAGAATACTGGAAGTAGGTAAGCTATAATTAGTACGATATATTGTGCAACCTGTGTCCAAGTTACTCCTCTCATACCACCCAACATTGAACACAATAAGATACTTATTAGTCCAATATAAACAGCGTACTGAAACGGAATATCAAGTGCAACAGACGCAATAGTACCTGTAGCGTTAATTTGAGCTGTTACATAAGTAAACGATGCAACAGTTAAAACAACCACTGCACAGAACCTAGCTAAATTACCACCGTATCTTGTACCTATAAAATCTGGGACTGTGTAACAGCCAAATTTTCTTAAGTACGGTGCTAATAAGGATGCAACAAGCACGTAACCACCAGTCCAACCTACAAGTAGAGCCATATAACCATAACCTTTAAAGTAAATACCACCTGCCATTGCAACGAATGAAGCACCAGACATCCAGTCTGCTGCTGTGGCCATTCCATTGAATACCGTTGGTACTTGCCTTCCAGCTACGTAATAAGCATCTGCTTGAGCTGTTCGTGATAGATAACCAATTAATGCATAGATGAATACTGTAAATGCAACAAAGGCGATACCTATCGCTTTAGCAGACAGACCCATCTGTTCAGCAATTGCCATGATAACTATGAAACCTATAAATCCTCCAGTATAGATTCCATAAATTCTTGGCAAATTATCTATAAAACTACCTTTCATTATTCGTCCTCTCTTTCGCTAAAGCCGAACTCTTCGTCAATTTTTTCTTGCCTGTTTGCAAACCAAAAAATTAAAATTACAAAGATTCCCAGAGATCCTTGACATGTAAACCAATATGTCCAGGGATATCCAAAAGGTCCAGTGACCTCGTTCATTTCAGCTCCAAAGAGAAAGATGCCAATTGAGAAAACAAACCAGATAGCAAGTGTTATAAATAACAAGCCACGAGATTTTTCCCAATGTTTTGTTTGATTTGACATTTTTACCTCTCTATTAAGTTATAACTTAACAAAACCATAACCATTATGAGAGCTTTGAAAAGACTAAAAATTGTACACATAAAGTACTTATTTACTTACTTTTTTAGGGTATAATTGAATTACTTCACATAAATTATGGGAAAATACAAATTGACCTGGAAAGATCTCACGCTAAGAGATTTCAAAATATATTTATTCGCTATGTTTAAAGCGTTTATTCCTAAGAAAAAAATCAAAAATTTGGATCATTTAGAGGAGTTTATTCAAACAAAATCTGCATGGGTAACACAAGTAACTCTGTATAATTATTTAAAAACTAGAATGGGAACTAGATATGTACTTCATTTTGAAAATGATGTTTTTATGGGATCAGTAAATCTCGCAAAATGGAATATATATTCTGTATCTTTGCAGGATTTAACTTTTTTTACATTCTCATATTTAAATGTAAATTTTAATTTTCGAGAAATAAGTAAAGCAAAAGAAATATTCAACAAGATTTTAGATGATGAAATTTCAAATAAGATGCCATTGGATATTATTGAAACCGCTAGAAAAAGTTTTGATGAGAGGTTAGAAAAAATTAATTGGAATGAATATTATCAAGATTTACCATTCAATCCTAGTGCTTTGTCATTATATAAATGGGCTCCAATAGCAGAAGAGTTGAAAACTTTAGATCGACAAATTGTGCTTAATTCAATGATTTTAAAATGGGATATTATAAAAAAAGAATTTGTAAGTTTAATTCAATTTTAAATATTTTTTCTATTTTCAACTAAACTGTTTACGACACTAGGATCTGCCAAAGTGGTAGTATCACCCAATTGTTCGTGTTCATTAGCAGCAATTTTTCTTAAAATTCTTCTCATTATTTTACCAGATCTTGTTTTTGGAAGACCTGGAGTAAAATGAATAAGATCTGGAGTTGCCAAAGGTCCAATTTGTTTTCTTACCCAAAGTTTTAAATCTCTTTCAAGTTCTCCTGTTTCTGTTTCACCGGCATTTAGAGTTACATAACAGTAAAGACCATTCCCTTTGATATCATGTGGATACCCAACTACTGCCGCCTCTGCTACTTTTGGATGGGCGACAAATGCACTTTCAATTTCTGCAGTTCCCAAGTTATGTCCTGACACTATAATTACATCATCGACTCTACCTGTTATCCAATAGTAACCATCTTTATCTCTTCTACATCCATCTCCTGTAAAATATTTTCCATTGAACTGAGAAAAGTAAGTATCAATAAATCTTTGATGATCTCCATAAACTGTTCTCATTTGACCAGGCCATGATTGAGCAATACAAAGTCTTCCCTCTCCAGCGCCTTTAATTTCATTTCCATTTTTGTCAACGAGGACAGGTTTAATTCCATAGAAAGGTTTTGTTGCTGAACCCGGCTTAAGCGGAATAGCACCAGTTTGAGGAGCAATCATAATTCCACCTGTTTCAGTTTGCCACCATGTATCAACAATTGGGCATTTAGAATTTCCAACAGTTTTATAATACCACATCCATGCCTCAGGATTGATTGGTTCTCCAACTGTACCTAAAAGTTTTAGTGTTTTACGTGATGTTTTTTTAACTGGCTTGTCTCCCTCTCGCATGAGAGCTCTGATTGCAGTTGGAGCAGTGTAGAATGTATTAACTTTATATTTATCAACTATTTGCCACCACCTTGAACTGTCAGGGTAATTTGGAATTCCTTCAAACATAATTGTAGTTGCTCCATTGGAAAGTGGCCCATAAATTATATAGCTATGACCTGTTACCCAACCAATATCTGCCGTGCACCAGTAAATATCTTTTGGTTTATAATTAAAAATATATTGATGTGTCATTGAGGCATAGACCATGTATCCACCAGTTGTGTGGAGCACACCCTTCGGTTTACCTGTTGAACCTGAAGTATATAAAATGAATAAAGGATCTTCTGCATTCATTTCCTCTGGTTCACACTGATTTGAAACATCTTTAATTAAATCATGGTACCAAACATCTCTTCCATTATCCCAGTTGATATAATTACCTGTACGTTTGACCACAATACATTTTTTTACATTTGGACAATTTAAAAGCGCTTCATCAGTTGTATATTTAAGTGGTATTGTTTTTCCACCTCTCACCCCTTCATCTGCAGTTATAATGTATTCTGATTCACAATCGTTAACTCTTCCAGAGATAGACTCAGCAGAAAATCCACCAAAAATAATTGAATGAACTGCTCCAATTCTTACACAAGCAAGCATTAAAATTGCAAGTTCAGGTATCATTGTTAAGTAAATTGTTACTCTATCTCCCTTTTTAATTCCTAATTTTTTTAAACCATTTGCTGCTCTAGATACCTTTTGATGAAGTTGTTTGTATGTAATTTTTTGACTATCTTTTGGATCATCTCCTACCCAAATTATTGCAGTTTTATCTTTTTTATCTTTTAAATGTCTATCAATACAGTTTGCAGATGCATTTAAAGTACCATCTTGAAACCATTTAATTCTAACTTCTTTGGTGCTGTATTTCACATCTTTGATTTTTTTATAAGGTTTAATCCATGAAATTCTTTTTCCTTCTTTTCTCCAGAATTCATCATTACTTTTTATAGATTGAGAATATTTTTGCTGGTATTTACTTTTATTTGCTAAACTACTTTTTATCCATTCAGGTTTTGTTTTAATTATTACTTCCGATACCTCATTTGTCTCTTGTTTTTGAGTTATAGATTTCTGTATTTTTTTTTTTGAAGCCTTCTTTTTAATCTTAGACTTTCTTTTTATTTTTTTTGAAGCCTTCTTTTTAATCTTAGACTTTCTTTTTATTTTTTTAGAATACTTTTTTTTAGTTTTTGTTTTTTTCTTTTTTTTTGTAGGCATGTAATAATTTAAATTTAAATCTTACCCATGTTATTTATGATTTTCCAGCTTTTATAATCAACAGGCATTACTGAGAGTCTGCTTTGTTTGATTAAGGCTAAATGGCTTAAATCCTTATTTTTTTTAATATTTTCAAGAGTAACTGGGGTTTGTAGTTTATTTTTAAATCTTACTTTGACTGCAACAAACTTCTTTTTTTTATCTGTTGGGTCTAGAAAGGCAGTTTTGATTACCTCAACTATACCAACAATTTCTTTGCCAATATTCGAATGGTAAAAAAAACAGAGATCACCTTTCTTCATGCTCTTTAGATTATTTGCTGCTTGATAGTTTCTAACCCCATCCCAATTCGTGCCTTTTAATCCGGCTTTGATTTGTTGATCAACAGACCAGACGTCTGGTTCTGACTTTAATAACCAGTATTTCATTATAATTCTACTCCTGCTCCTTTTAGAAATTTCGCATTTATATCTAGAGGTAGTCTTGGTTCAGCTGGTAAATCTAAATTATCAAATTGTTTATTTTTAAATTTTTCTAATCCTACCATTGCTATCATCGCAGCGTTATCCCCACACAATTTTAAATCAGGAAAAATAGGTTTGAAATTATGTTGCATACTTAATTCAATTAATTTTTTTCTTATACCTTTATTTGCTGCTACTCCTCCAGCTACTACGAATGAACCATTGCTCGTTGAATTTAATTTTTTAAACTCATCTAATGCAACTTTTGTTTTTGTAAACAATATTTCTTCTATTGTTTTCTGAAATGATGCTGCAAGATCAAATTTTTCCTGATCACTTTTAATATTTTTAACAATTCTTAAAATTGCAGTCTTTAGACCTGCAAAAGATAGATTACATCCACCTTTATTAATTATTGGTTTTGGTAAATCATATTTTTCTGGATTTCCTTTTTTAGCAAACTCTTCAATTTTAGGCCCTCCGGGAAAATCTATACCCAACAATTTTGCGGTTTTATCAAAAGCTTCCCCCAATGCATCATCTATTGTAGTACCAAGTCTTTTATAATCTCCCAATCCTTTTACGGATAGATACTGACTGTGGCCTCCAGAAATCAATAATAGAAGATAAGGGTAATCAATTTTATCGTGGAGTTTTGGACTTAAAGCGTGTCCTTCTAAATGATTTATCCCTATAAAAGGAATGCCCAAAGTTGATGCTAATCCTTTACCAAAACTTAGTCCAACTGAGAGACAAACTATTAAACCAGGACCATAAGTCGCCGCTATCGCAGAAACTTTATTTAATTCAATTCCACTATCGCTAATTGCTTTTTTCGCTATAAGGTCGATTTTTTCAACATGTGATCTAGCAGCTAATTCAGGAACTACACCACCAAACTCTTTATGAATATCAAATTGACTTGAGATAATGTTTGATAGAATTTTTGGTGTTCCATTTTGATTATCTTGAATTAATGAAACTGCTGTTTCATCACAACTAGTCTCTATTCCTAATATTATTGGTTTTTCTGACATAAAATTTTTTTTTTAATTAATACAATTAAATTATAAGAATGTAATAGAAATTAAATTTATGAAAAGAGATAACATCATAATTGGATCAAGAGGAAGTAAGCTTGCTATAATTTATGCAGAAAAGGTAAAGAGTGAGATATCAAAATTCTATTCTGGAAAAATTGAGATAAGAAAAATTATAACCATCGGTGATCAAAATCAAAATGAAAGACTTTCAAGTATAGGTGGAAAAGGAATGTTTTCGACTAATATTGAAAAAGAACTATTAGAAAATAAAATTGATATAGCCGTTCATGCCCTCAAAGATATGCCATCTGCCGATACTATCGGACTAACAACAAACTGCTTTTTGAAAAGAAATTCACCAAATGAAATACTAATCAGTAAAAATTTAAAATTTAATGATCTTAAGCAGGGATCAGTTATTGGTACGTCCTCATTTAGAAGAGAATATCAGTTAAGAAATGTTAGAGCTGATTTGGTATATAAATTGATAAGAGGAAATGTTGATACAAGAATTAAAAAATTAGAAAACGATGAGTACGATGCAATCATTTTATCAAAAGCAGGAATAGACTCTTTAAATTTACAAAATAAAATTACAGATGAATTTGATGTTGCAAAACTAGTTCCATGTGCTGGACAAGGTATAATAGCAATACAATGCAATCAAAATAATCAAGACATACTTAGATTAATAGAGAAAATAAATGACAAACAAACTAGAATTATTGCCAATACAGAAAGAGAAGTTCTTAAAATATTAGAGGGAGATTGTGATACAGCCATAGGCGTTTTTGCAATTATAAAGAACAATAAAATTGAACTCACAGCAGAACTATTCTCTGTTGATGGAAAAAGCAGATTTTTTATCAAGGCAGATGATGACATTGAAAATCACATGATTTTAGCAAAAAAGATTGCAGGAGACTTGAAGATTAAATCTAAAGGATCATATAAAGGCTAAAATGCACATACTATTAACAAGACCTCTAGAAGATTCCAAAGATTTGATTATAAGGTTTAAAGAACTAGGTCATCAAGTTTCACATTTGCCAGTAATAACAATTGAAAAAAAAGATTATGAGGACCCAAATTATAATGAATTCAAAGGAATAATTTTTACAAGTTCTAATGCAATTAAAAATTTAGACATTTCAAAAATAAATAAAGATATTTTTTGTTTTTGTGTGGGAAATGCAACAGAGAAAATTGCAAAAGAAAAAGGTTTTCAAAATATTTTTACTGCTGAAGGAAATGTTTCAAATTTGAAAGAAATAATTATCCAAAACTTTGATCCTAAAAATGGGAATTTAATTTATGTAAGTGGAGAGTTAGTTTCTTATGACTTGGAAAAAGAGTTAAAGTTAGAAGGTTACTATGTGAAAAGAATTATTAACTATTCTGTAAACTCTAATGAAAAATTATCTGATGAATTTGTAGGGCAATTAAAAAATTCGATACCAGAGATAGTTTTTATTTATTCTGAAAATAGTGCTCGTAGTTATCTAAACTTGCTTAAAAAATATAATTTAATTGATAATTGGATGGATACAAATTTAATGTGTTTAGGTGAAAAATCATCAGCTGTTCTTAACGAAATAAAGTGGAAAAAAATATTTTTATTTAATCCTGGTGAAGAAGAGTATTTACTATATAAAATTTAAATAATGGAAGTCTTAAATAATTTTAAAAGCTTATTCTTATCAGTATGGGAAAAAGGTATACTTGGGATAGATTTTTTTCAGGTCCTGGTTGGTTTGGGAATTTTCCTCCTTTTTCTTATTTTTAGGGGCTTAATAAGCAGATTAATTATTAAAAAACTTGAAATAATTTCCAAACGTACAACTAATAAACTTGATGATACATTTGTTAAATCAATGATGGGGCCTGCAAGGTTTCTTCCAATTGTGTTAGGAGTTTTTTTTGCGAGTTATTACATGTCATTTTCTGACGACATGAGAGATTTTGTGGATAATTTAAACAGGACTTTAATAACCATTTTAATATTTTGGATTATTCATCAAATAATAGAGCCAATTTCTTATATTTTAAGTGGATTAGATAAAATTTTAACAAGAGAACTAATAGGATGGATTATCAAATCTTTAAAAATTCTAATTTTTATTTTAGGTGCTGCTGCGGTTCTTGAGTTATGGGGAATTAAAATTGGACCAATTATTGCTGGTTTAGGTTTATTTGGAGTTGCTGTTGCATTAGGTGCGCAGGACTTATTTAAAAATTTAATTTCAGGAATTTTAGTTCTAGTTGAAAAAAGATTTAGGATGGGTGATTGGATCAGAGTAGACGGAATAATAGAGGGCGTTGTTGAAAAAATCGGATTTAGATCTACAGTGATAAGAAAATTTGACAAATCACTTGCAATTATTCCAAATTTTCAATTTGCTGAAAACGCAGTAATAAATGTTAGTCAAACTACGAACTGGTTAATAAGTTGGATAATTACACTTCAATATGACACCACAGTTGATCAACTTAAAACTATTAGGAATCAAATAGAAGAACATATAAATAAAAGTGAGGATTTTGATCAATCAATTGGAGTTGCTGTGAGAGTGGACAAATTTGCAGACAGCTCCATAGATATGTATGTAAGATGTTTCAGTAAAACAAATAGTTGGAACGAATGGTTAAAAGTAAAAGAGAATTTGGCGCTTTCTATAAAGCAAATAGTTGAGACAAATAAAGCTTCTTTTGCATTCCCAAGTCAATCAATATATGTAGAAAAAAAATGATAGCTATTTATTACTTAGCTCTTCAAGTTTTAAAATTGTATTCTTATGTAGTAATTAGCTATGTAATATTAAGCTGGTTGGTTGGTTTTAATATCATAAATACTTCAAATAGATTTGTTTATTCTATATTACAGTTTGGTTATAGGTTTACAGAACCAGCCCTATCAAGAATTCGAAGATTTCTTCCAAATTTAGGTGCTTTTGACATTTCCCCTATTATTCTTCTTTTGTTGATATGGTTTGTAGAAATGTGTATGAAGCTCTACTTAGCACCAATTATATTTAATTAATTTATGATTTTAATCGATGGAAAAAAAGCTGCGGCTGAACTTAGACAGGAACTAAAAGAAGAAGTTTCTGAATTAAAAAAAAAATATAATCAGGTTCCTGGTTTAACAGTAATACTAATAGGAGATTTAACTCCTAGTCAAATTTATGTGAGAAATAAGGAGAAATCAGCAATTGAGGTCGGCTTAAAATCTGATGTAATAAGGTATCCAGACTCTGTCGAAGAAAAAACTGTTTTAGAAAAAATTGAAGAGCTAAATAAAGATAATAGTGTCTCAGGAATTTTAGTACAGCTTCCACTGCCAAAACATATTGATAAACAGAAAGTTATTGAGGCTATTGATCCAGCAAAAGATGTTGATGGATTTCATCCTATGAATGTTGGTAATTTATCTTCCGGATATGAAAGCTCAATTCCATGTACACCTCTTGGATGTTATCTACTTATTAAAAAAATTGAACCTAACTTAAACGGAAAAAAGGCAGTTGTAGTTGGTAGATCAAATTTAAACGGAAAGCCCATGACACAATTATTATTAAAGGAAAATTGTACTGTAACTATCACTCATTCAAAAACAAAAGATTTAAAAAAAGAGTGTTTAGAGGGGGATATTATCGTAGCAGCAGTTGGTATCCCTGAATTAGTAAAAGGTGACTGGGTTAAAAAAGATGCAATTGTTATAGATGTTGGAATTAATAAAACGGAAAAAGGTATAGTTGGAGATGTAGCATTTGATGAAGTTTCAAAAGTTTCAAGAGCATTAACACCCGTTCCTGGAGGTGTTGGCCCAATGACTATTGCGTGTTTACTAAAAAACACAATAGATTGTTTCAAAAGATCACAAAAAAATTAAATTATTACTGTGAAAAAATTAGCAATTTTTATTGTTATTTTTTTAACTTATAACTCATTCACAATAAGTATGGAAAATAAACCTTATCATCACTTACCAGATGGGACATTTCGAAATCCAGAGGGATCCCCTGAGAGAAATAAAAATTTTAATTGGTCATTTAAAAAGTTTAGACAAGAAAAAAAAAATTTGGATATGACTGTTCCAAGTGATCATGTTGTAGAAAAAAGTAATGTAATTAAAGAATTTAATAGCCTAAAAAATGATGATTATATTGGTTGGATTGGGCATGCTACTTTTTTGATTAAATTAGGTGAGACCACTATTATTACAGATCCTGTTTTTTCTAAAAATGCTGGACCACTTATATTTGGGCCAAAAAGATTTACTGAACCAGCTTTAAATTTAGATGAATTACCAGAAATAAATTTATTTTTACTAACTCATAACCATTATGATCATCAAGATATGAGTACAATAAGAAAATTCCCATACAAGCAAGCAAAAGTAATGCTTCCTCTAAAACTAGGAAAATATTTTAAACGGTATAAGGACGTTAATGAAATGGATTGGTATGACGAGATCACAGTGAATAATGATTTAAATGTAACTTTTTTACCCGCAGTTCATTGGTCCAAAAGAAGCTTGACGGATACTAATAAAAGTTTGTGGGGAAATTTTTTGATTAATTACAAGGGCAAAAAAATACTTTTTGCTTGTGATACAGGTGTTGGAAATATTTACAAAGATCTTGGTGAGAAATATGGACCAATAGATTTAACGATTTTAAATATAGGTGCTTATAACTTTTACCCCATGGCACCCTATAAAGATAAATCAACTTATCACACAAATCCAGAGGAAGCATTGAGCATAGCCAGAAATCTTAAAAGTAAAAAGGTTTTAGGAATGCACTGGGGAACATTTGTACTCTCCTTAGAACCAATTATGGAGCCAAGGCAAAGATTTAAAGATAATGCTCAAAATTATGGATTTAAAAAAGAAGACGCTTTGATTTTTAAAATTGGTGAATTTCAGTCTCTGAAAAGTCTATTAAATTATAATTAATTCTTTCTAATGAATTTTCAGCAATTAACTAAAGATTTAAATATATTTTCTAATTCAGGAATTACATTTTTATTTTCATAAAGATACTTATCAGCCTGTTGTCTATAATATTTTTTTAATTCATAGTTATCTGAGTTGGCTAATTCTACACATTTAGAGACATAATTTTCTAAATTATCGGTTACAGGAGGGTTTTCTATTTTCATTTGTTTATATGCTCCTGTTACAATTCTGCTTTTTAGGTACTCTGTAGGCATTGTGACAGTTGGAGTACCGTAAAACATGGATTCATGAAATGAATTTCCAGCTCCAAACCAAAATGGATCTAATATTACAGAAGAAGACCCACAATAATTTAAATATTCTTCAACAGTTAATCTTTCTATAAATTTTATTCTGTCAATTCCTTCTGGGATTTTTTTTTTTAGTCTCTCAAAAAAAAGTTTATTTAATACTTTATTTCCATCTTGAATAAATATGATTTGTCCTTTTTTATCTTCATATAGAATTTTTTTTATAGCCTCGTCAAATGATGGATGCATTTTTATTAAAGTTTGAGGACAGAAATAAATCTTTTTATTATTTAGTTGATCTTCCGAAATTTGATTTATTACTTTAGGTTTATAAAAATACATTGGCAAATAATCCGACAGAATGACTTTTTCACTGTATCGATTTTTATATCCTTCAACTTCTAACAAATTAGATGATAAAAAATAATCTATTTTATAATTACCTGTAGTTTCAGGATGTCCCCAACTTGTAATTTGATACTTTGCAAGTTTGACTAATGTTAAATAAAATAAGTCAGTGGACATGTGAATGTCGGGATAAAATAATATATCTAAATTTTTTGACGCGATTAAATCTACTTTGTCTTGAAATTCTTTTGGCAAAATAAAGTTTTTATGATTATATAAAACTTCATTCTCATTTATTTCTATAAATTTTTCCCCAGGTAAAGTTTTGTTTGAATGAAATACAAATATATCAAAAATATTTTTATCTATTTTATATATTATACCTCTAAAAAGTTTCATTATAGTATGATCTGTAAAAAACTCTGAAATGAAACCAATAGTTATTTTCTCATTCTTTTTTGATGTATCTATCTTAAAGTTTTCTATTTCTGGGTAAATTTTTTTGTAAAGTTTTGTCAGTTTTGTGTTAATCGCTAAATTATCTTTGCCGTCATATGATAGTTCAAAATTTATTGGCTTTAAAAGAGAATTTGACAAACTCAAGTTTGGTAGTCTTTCATCAGAAATTAGACTATCTATTTCCTGGTAGAATTTTTCTCTGGTCTCTTTAATTTCATCTTCAGAACTAAAAAAGTTTGGATAAAAAATTTTTGACCTAATTTGATTTTTAGGGTTATATTTTTTTTTTTTTAAAGCGTGTTTTTGAAGATTTTTAAGTTTAGAATATTCATTTTGATCTATATAAGTATAAAGTAATAGTTCATAACCGACTTCATCTCCCTCTTTATTTAAAGAAATTAAATTTAAAAGTACCTTTTCAGCCTTATCATATTTTTTTATTTTTATGTAAATTTTAGATAAATTTTCTAAAGCAGGTATGCTTTGAGGGGCATATTCAAGTGTCTTTTTAAAATAATCTATTGCCTCTAAATATTTTTTTTTAGAATATAAATCTATTCCTTTTTGAAAGTTAATTTTTGCTAACTCTACAACGTTCATTATATATCGATTTTCTACTAAAAATATTAATTTCTAGTAATCAATTTTTTTCCATTATCCACAAACCATCTTCACTTAAAAATAAAATCTTTCCATTTTTAGGATGAACTTGAATATCTCTAATTCTTCCAATTTCTCCTTTAAAAATAATCTCTTCGTCTACTTTATTTAAGTCATCAAATTTCAATTTCCTTAAAGATTGATCTTTAAGAGATGTAATTAACGCATGACCATTCCATTCAATAAATTCTTCACCCTTATAAATAGTAATTGCACTTGTTGCTATTGAAGGGACCCAATATTTTATTGCTTTTGTAAATCCTGGTTTCCATTTAGGACCTATAGGTAAACCCGAGTAATTCTTTCCTCCCCAACCAAGAATTTTCCAACCATAATTTTCACCTTTTTTTGCTTCACCAAACCAATCTCCACCTTTAGCACCGTGATTACTCATATAAACTTTACCGTCAAAAGGCGAAACAGTCAGTCCTTGGGGATTTCTAATACCAATTTGATAAATTTCAGGTAACCAGTCGGGTTTTCCATCAAATTTAGGATTATCATTTGGAATACTTCCATCTAAATGAATTCTGATTATGCTACCTGGATGTTTTGATGCATCTTGTGCAATCATTCCTTTGCCTCTTTCACCAGCTGACGCATAAAGATATTTACCCTTAATGGCTAATCTAGAACCAAAGTGATAGCCAGAATCTATTGGAGGATTAGCTTGGAATATATTTTTAAAAACTAAATTTTTTTTATCTAAATTTGCTAAAGCTATTGAGGTACTAGTCTTCCTATTTCCTCTATTTTCTGTATATGAAATCCAAACTTTATTTTCTTGATGTAGAATATCAAGCAGCCCTCCTTGTCCATCCTCCAAAAAATTAAGATTGTGCTCAACATCGTTAACTTGATTATTAATAATATTTACAATTTTAATGAGACCACTTTTTTCAGTTATTATCATTTCATCATTATTTAAAAAAGAAGAGCCCCAAGGATTATTTAAATTAGCAATCTTTACAAATTTAAAGTTTTCTGAATTAGCTTTTGAAAATGAAAGTATAAAAATAAATAGAAAAAAAAATTTTTTCACTCTAGGATAGCTTTGATCTTCCGCCATCAACTGCAATTATTTGACCTGTAACCCAAGAACTTTCCTCAGTAATCAAAAATTTTGCTAGCGAAGCTGAGTCTTTTCCTTCTCCAATTCTTTTAAGAGGATGTGCTTTAGCAATTCCCTCTGCTAAAACTTTATTCTTTAACATTGGTTCAGCTATTTTTGAATTTGTTAAACTAGGTGCAATACAATTGACTCTTATATTTGGAGCAAATTCAGCAGCTAATGACACAGTAAGCCCCTCAACAGCTGCTTTTGTAGACGCAATTATTGAATGATTAGTAAAACCCCTTTGAGCTGCAACAGTTGAAAATAATACTACTGATCCCTTGTTTTTTTTTAATGACTCTTGATATCCTTTTATTAAGTCTATTGCAGAGTAAAGATTAAGCTTCATACATTTATTTAAATCTGCCTCAGTTATCATCCTGAATGGCTTCAGATCAATTGAACCCACACAGTATGCTATACCTTTAACATCCTCTATGTCTGACTTTAATTTTTCTACAAAACCATCATTTAATACGTTGACTATAGAGTAATCGCAATTAAATTTTTCAGATAAAGATTTGGTCTGATCTTCATTTCTACCCACTAGGTGAATTTCTTTACCTGCTGAGTATAGCTGTTCTGCTAAATTAGATCCTATTGCTCCTGTTGCTCCAACTACTAAATATTTATCTGACATATTTTTTTTGAAGAGTTATATATAGGTTATGAAATTATTTTTTCTACTAGGAAACCAACTATTTGACGAAAAATACTTAGAAAAGTTTAAAAAAGATCATATTTTTTATATGGCCGAGGATTTTCAACTTTGCACTTATGAAAAACACCATAAAAACAAAATTTTACTGTTTCTCTCGTCCATGCGGTCGCATGCCGATAGGTTAAAAAAAAGTAAATTTAAAATTGAATATTCAACAATAGAGGAAAAGACATTTAAACTAGACTACACAGAAAAATTAAAAAAAACTATAAAATCAAAAAAAATAAATGAAATTTCCAGCTTCGAAATTGAAGATAAATTTTTTGAAAAAAAAATAAGTCAGTTTACCAAAAAAGAAAATATTAAATGGAATATTGTTCAATCACCAATGTTTTTGAATTCAAGACAAAATTTTAAAAAATATCTATCAAAATCAAAAAAACCTTTTATGGCTGTATTCTATAAAGATACACGAAGAGAATTAAATATTTTAATTAAAAAAGATGGAACTCCCGAGGGAGGAAAGTGGAGTTTTGATGAAGATAATAGGAACAAACTACCAAAAAATATTTCAATTCCAAAATTTCCAAAAATAAAAGAGACATCTCATACAAAAAAATTAAAACACATCATTGAAAAATATTTTAAAGATCATCCTGGTAACGTGGAAAACTTTTGGTTTGCAACGGAATATGAGGATGTCATCAAGCTATTAAATTTTTTTATTAAAGAAAAATCTAATCTGTTTGGTGATTATGAAGATGCTGTTGATCAAAAAGATAATATCTTATTTCACAGTGCTTTAAGTCCCTATTTAAATTTAGGATTAATTACTCCTGAGCTTATATTGAAAAAAATTCTAGATTTTCATAAGAAAAATAAAATTAGATTAAATTCATTAGAGGGATATATCCGTCAAGTAATAGGGTGGAGAGAATTTATGAGAGGTATTTATCAAAGTTATTCTAATGAAATGGAAACGAGAAACTTCTTTAAACAAAATAGAAAAATGAAAAAAAGTTGGTACGATGGATCAACTGGCCTTCCACCATTAGATTACGCAATCAAGAACGCGTTAAAATATGGATGGTCACATCACATAGAGAGATTAATGATTTTGTCTAACATTATGAACCTTTGTGAAATTAAACCTAACATCGTTTATAAATGGTTTATGGAAATGTTTGTTGATTCATCTGATTGGGTAATGGTTCCAAATGTTTATGGTATGGGCTTGTTTAGTGATGGAGGTATTTTTGCAACCAAACCTTACATTTGTGGATCCAGTTATTTTATGAAGATGATGGACTTTAAAAAAGGAGAATGGTGCAACACAATGGATGGTTTGTACTGGAGGTTTATCAATAGGAATAGAAATTTTTTTTTAAAAAACCCAAGATTGTCGATGATGGTAAGAATTTTTGATAAAATGAAAGCTGAAAGAAAAAAACTCATATTAGCCGAGGCAGAAAAATTTATAAAACAAAATACAATCCAGTGAAAAAACAAAATCTACCTTCTAAAATATGCCCAATATGTAAAAGATCATTCGCATGGAGACGAAAATGGAAGTTGAACTGGGAACGAGTTAAATATTGTTCTAAAAAGTGTTCGAGATCTTAAGTTAGCAGCAAGAGCAACTACTTTTTTTTTCTTTTTTAATCTTTTCAGGATTATCTTTTTCTATTTTATTTTGAGTAACTTTAGGTTCTTCAAAAACTTTTTTCTTTAAAATTTTATCCTCTATATAAGCATACAATGAGCTAAAACCGATTTTAGAAGCTCTCTTTTCCTCATAGGCTCTTCTACCTTTTAAGTTTTCAATAATTTCTAATATTTGAGGATTATTCATAGAATTAATTTATATCACTTAAAATTTTTATTACAAAATATGCTCTATAATTTTGGGAATATATTTTTTAAAATTAAAAAATCCTTTGTTACAATATTTCCACGCGTTTTGATCAATGTTTCTATATAAAAAATGTATCTCTAAATGATTCGAATTTAAAAAATCTAAATTCTCACCTATTGTTGGATATAGACCACAACAATTTTCAATATTTGTTATTTCACTAATGTTAATAATTTCACAATCAATAGATTGATCTTTTAACCTTTTTTCTTGATCTTTAATTAACTGAGACTTAAATTTCAATAATTTCTCACTTAGCTTTATAGATCTATTATCATTTTTATTAGAAACTAAGTAAATTTTCTTAAAGTTTTTATCTTTAAAGTCAGTAATTTCAAACGAGAGATTATTTTCAAAAACCAACAGGTTTTTTTCTTCAACGTTTTGTGGGTTTGTAAAATTTTGTTTTACTATATTATAAGATTTTTCAGAAACTTTTGGAGGAGCATTTTCATTTAATTTAACATTTTGAAATCTATTGTTAGTGAATTTTTTAATATTCCATTCACTCGCTAGGTAATGCTTCCCTTGAGTTTGAATACCCGCAACCCATCTCCATCCAAGAGTATTTGATGCAGCATCACCATCAAAAAGATGCTGCATAAAAAATTCCGCACCTAATTGCCAAGGTAATTCTAAAGTAAAAATCCAGATACTAGCAAACCACATTCTTGTATGATTATGTAAATAATTATTCTCTTTAAGTTCGTTTACCCATTCATTGAAGCAATCTATGTTTGTTTTTCCCTCAATTGCAGACAGGTAATCTTGATTATTTTGAAATTCGTTTTTTATCTTATCTAATTCTAGAAGATAATCTGTCCAAACATTAGGTCTTAATTCTAACCAACCTTTCCAATATGTTCGCCATAAAACTTCCTGAATAAATTTTTCATTTTTTGAGAAAGAAAATTTACTTAGTGATTTTTTTATCACCTCTTTTTCATTAATTATCCCATGAGTTATATATGGTGATAAACAAGAAACATTTAACCTTTTTTCAGGACCAAAATCAAAATTTCTTAATCTAGAATATTCTGCAAGATTATTTTCAACAAAATTATCTAATTGATCTATGGCCTTTGCCCTTGAAGCTTCAAACATTGCTTTTAATTATTTCGATTTTTTTTTCTTTAGACCTAATTTATCACTGTGTCTTAACCTTAAAACAACAATCGCTGCAGCAATTAACAAAATTGCAACTGCTTCGTAAACAAGTGCAGTGGGATCCATTTCTTTACCTTGTAAGATAATAAACCGGGCAAGAGCTGTTATCGCAATAAGTAATGGAAGTGTAATACTAATAGACTGTTGGTTCCAAAAAACTCTAACCATAGCAAGTACCTCTAAGTAAAGAAACATTAAAAGTAAATCAGCTAATGTTACCAACTGATTGGTGAACATATTTTTAATTTCTATCCCAACAGCAATAACAGTGCTTACTAAAATAATACACATTAAGGCTAGTTGTAAGTTTTTTGTAATATTGTCCATTATTTACCTTTAGTAAATGGTAACCATTTTTCAAATGCTGATTTTAAAGGACCATCATATGGAATTGAATAAGAATTTGGATTCGGACTAGTTAAAACTTCAATACCTTTTGAAAAAATAAAGATAAATACTATTACAAAAACAATTACCATTATTTTAAAAGGATCAAAATTTTTTGTTTGAAAGACACTTGCTGACCTTGCTTCTGCTTTATGGAATTGTTTAAAAGTCATATATACGGCAAATATTAATCCTATATGAGCTAAAAAAAGACCAGCCCACCCAAATGCAAAAGTTGTATATGAAAAAACATATAAACTAAAAACTGTAGTCCAAATGAAACTTAAAACTAATAAAATTTGTAGTCTAACCGTTTTTGGAAGTGCACGTAAATCATTTTTACTATCATCAAATAAAATATTTGCAGCATCTCTCATCCAATTTTTAATTGATTCCATATATTGAAGATATAATTTTTTAAAATTTAAACAAATGCTAATTTGCCCTAAACTTTACTGTTAACGCAGCTTTTTTTTATGAAAATTGATAAATCTTTCAACGTTAGATTTATTAAATGACTTGTTCTCTTCAAATGAAACTTTCTTCATTGAGTAAGCACTGCTATTAGTAAGTCTTGATTGAATTGTAATATTCCCTTTATATAATTTAAGCTTGACTGCACCATTAACTTTACTTCTTTTTAAATCAACAATTTTCTGAAGTTTAAATCTTTCTTTTGAATACCAATAACCATTATAAATCAACTCTGCATATCGAGACATTATTCGATCTTTCTTATGCATGGTTACTTTATCTAAAGTAACAGACTCTATTGCTCTATGTGCGTTAATTAAAAGAGTCCCACCAGGTGTTTCGTATACACCTCTAGATTTGATGCCTAAAAACCTATTCTCAACTAAGTCAACCCTTCCAATTCCATTATTACCAGCGAAATTATTTAGTTTTGACAGTAACTTAGCAGGTGACATTTTTTTTCCATTAATTCCAAAAGGATCACCATTTTTAAAATTTATAGTGACATAAGTTGGTCTATTTGGTGCTTTTTCAGGTGAAACAGTTCTTTGAAAAATAAATTCTGGAGCTGAGTTTCTAGGGTTCTCCAAGACCTTTCCCTCTGTCGAGGTATGAAATAAATTATCATCCACAGAAAAAGGTGGTTCTCCTTTTTTATCATTTGGAATTGGAATATTGTATTTTTTTGCGTAATTAATTAAGTCAGTTCTTGATCTTAATTTCCAAATTCTCCATGGAGCAATAATTTTTATATTTGAACCAAAATAATGATAACCTAATTCAAACCTTATTTGATCGTTGCCTTTTCCTGTCGATCCATGCGAAACAGCATAGGCTTTAAATTTCTTAGCAACTCTTATTTGGTCTTTTGCAATTAACGGGCGTGCAATTGATGTACCGAGTAAATAGACGCCTTCATAAATTGCATGTCCTCTAATCATTGGGTAAATGTAATCTTTTACAAAAATATCTTTTAGATCATTTATTATTATTTTTTTTACACCAAGTTTTTTTGCATTTTTAATAATTTTATTTTTATTTATTTCTTGGCCAATATCGGCGGTATAGCATATTACTTCTGCATCATAATTCTCTTGAAGCCACTTTAAAATTATAGAAGTATCTAACCCTCCAGAATAGGCGAGCACTATTCTTTTTTTCGACTTCATGATTTTATGTACAATTTTTTTTTGCTGAATTGTATGCTTTGGTAAAACCCATCAACGAATAATGATCAATTGTTTGAGATCCTGATTTATTATATGCAGTAACCATAATTCTTGATGCTTTTTTCATTCTTTTTATAATTCTCTTTTCAATTTTATTGCTCGAAATCCATGCAAAGTCTTCTTGTGCAATGTCAAACTTATATTTAGATTTTCCAGATGATGCTATTATTGAATTCTGGCTATTATATTCGTAACCAGATGTAGTGCTTACCTCATCTGAAATTTTATCAGTTGGCCTAAATGTAACAAATAATCTTGCCTCTCTATCCCCCTTTTTTGGAGATTGTAAAACAGGCTTTGATTGAGCAAAACAAATTTTTCCACCTGTATCCAATACTTGAATTACTTCCCAATCTTTAAACTTTCCTATTTTTTTAACTTCTTCAGCAAAGCTGGATGAAAATGTAAAAAATAAAATAATAATTGAGTATCTAATTATGGACATGGATTTGGAAATATTTTTTGAACATTATTTATTTCGTTAATTACTTCTTGATCTAATTTGACTTTTACACTTTCTATATTAGTTTTCAACTGATCCATAGTTGTTGCACCTATGATCACGCTGGTCATAAATTCTTGCTCCTCACAAAATTTAATGGACATTTGACTCATATCTAGACCATATTTTTCACTTATTTTGAAATATTCCTCTACTGCTTTTTCAGTATTGGGCTTTCTATATCTGGTCCAAAAATCATAATCTCTCTCCATTCTCGAGCCCTTTGGCAATTCTCCATTTCTATATTTGCCTGACAAATATCCACTTGCCAAAGGTGAATAGGAGAGACATCCTATTTGTTCTCTAATAGAGACTTCTGCAAGTCCGACTTCATAAGATCTATTAAGTAAACTATAAGGATTTTGAATAGACATCATTCTTGGTAAATTTTTATCTTTAGAAAGTTTAATATAATTCATCACTCCCCAAGGAGTTTCATTTGATAGCCCTACGTATCTGATTTTACCCTTATCAATATATTTTTTTAACTGATTAAGAACGTCTTCGAATTGGTTCCATTCATTTTCTTTATGCTCATAACCCAATCTTCCAAAGTTATTGACATTTCTTTCTGGCCAATGAAGTTGATACAAGTCTACATAGTCAGTGTTCAATCTTTTAAGACTATGATTAAGCGCATTTTCTAAATTTTTACCTACAAAGCTATTTTCACCGTTTCTTAAGTAATCCCTTGATGGTCCAGCAACTTTTGTTGCTAAAATAACATCATCTCTTTTTTTGTTTTTTTTAAACCAATTGCCTATGATTTTTTCAGTATGACCGTAAGTTTCCTCTTTTGGAGGAACTGCATAAAGTTCAGCTGTGTCCCAAAAGTTTACACCCTCAGTTAATGCAAAATCCATCTGTTCAAAGGCTTCCGATTCAGTATTTTGTTCTCCCCAAGTCATTGTACCGAGACAAATTGTGCTTACTTTAAGGTCTGTATTTCCCAATTTTTTGTAATTCATTTTTTAAAGTTATTTTTACTTATATTTTGGTGGCTTGAAAATATAGAAATATGATATTATATAAATCGCATGGAATTCAATAAAGAAAATATTTTAAATAAATCTACGACTGCAAAACAAGCAGTTGTAATGGATGAAGGTTTAAGAGCCTATATGTTAAAAGTATATAACTATATGGCTACAGGAGTTCTGTTAACTGGTATTATAGCACTGTTATCTTTCAAAATGTCGGTTGTTACTGATGCTAATGGTTCAATTGTTGCATTAACTGAATTTGGTAATGCTATATATTTGTCAGGATTAAAGTGGGTAGTAATGCTCGCACCTCTTGCAATAGTTTTTTATATGAGTTTTGGAATAAATAAAATGAGTTCGTCAAAAGCTCAAACTACCTTTTGGATATTTGCAGCTTTAATGGGTCTTTCTTTGTCCTCAATTCTTTTAGTTTATACAGGTTTAAGTGTTACTAGAGTATTTTTCATATCTTCAGCAACTTTTGGTGCAATGAGTATTTACGGCTACACAACAAAAAGAGATTTAACTAAATTTGGATCTTTTTTGATGATGGGTTTAATTGGAATTATTATTGCTTCACTAGTTAATATTTTTCTTAAATCTTCTATGATGTATTTTGCAATTTCTATAATTGGAGTATTAATTTTTGTTGGCTTAACTGCTTATGATACTCAAAAAATTAAAAACATGTACGTCGCTTCAGACTCTGGAGAATTGATGGGTAAAAAAGCAGTTATGGGTGCTTTAACTTTGTATTTAGATTTCATTAATTTATTTATAATGTTGCTTAGACTCTTTGGTCAGAGAAGATAATTAATTTTTTAATTTTTTCCAGTTAGTATTCTTTAATAAATTTTCAAGATCAAAAGAATTTTTTAGAATTTTACCATTGGTATCAGTGATTAAATATCCTAAGTTTTTGTTTGATGGTTTAAAATTTTTACAAATTTTATAGATAGCGTTATCAGCAGCATTTTTAAAAACACTAAAACTTACTTGTTTGCTAGAAATTGAGAGCCCGTAGTCTCTCCAAGATCCTTCAGATACCATTCTAGCATAGAGATCCAAAATAATTTTCAACTCATTCTTTTCAAAAAAATACTTAATTTCCTCGTCTTTTTTTAAGTTATTTATAACAAGTTTTAAGTTTCTATTCATTTAGTTTGTACTTGTTAATAAGACCAATTTGAAAAGCGGTAAAAATAAATGTTATTGGAAGCATTCCCCAAACTTTGAAATTAACCCAAAACTCCTCTGTTTGCGTTCGCCAAATTACTTCATTTAATAATGCAAGACAAAAAAAGAAATACATCCATCTATTATTTAAGATTTTCCAGCCTTCGTCACTTAATGGTAAAGATTTTCCTAAAATTTTTTTTAAAATAGGATCATCTGTAAAATATTTTCCAAAAAATAAGGCTAACGCGAATAAAATATTAATTATTGTGGGCTTCATGTAAATGAAAACTGGATTATCAAAATATATAGTTAAACCACCAAACAATGTAATTAAAACCCCACTTGTCAGAGGAACCATTGGAATTTTTTTCTCCAGGATCCAAACTACAAGAACTGCAATTATAGTTGCAACTATTAGTGGAGGTATAGCAATTTTTAAATTTTTATCGTTATTATAGTAAAAGAAAAAAAAAATTACTAAAGGACCAATATCTGTAATAAATTTTAAGAAAGATTTATTCACTGCTACATATTATCAGATTAATAAAACAATCATATTTTTTTTATTGATTTTTTTATTCAAATATCCATATTTACCTTGTGAGCATTCAAAAAGCTAAATTTTCAATTGGTGATGTAGTAAAGCACAAGCACTTCGATTTTAGAGGTGTGATTTATGATGTGGATTTTGAATTTAATAATTCAGAAGAATGGTACCAATCAATACCCAAAAACGTTAGACCTAGAAAAGACCAGCCTTTTTATCACCTACTCGCTGAAAATGATGAGATAACATATGAAGCATACGTGTCAGAACAAAATCTTTTAACAGATGACTCTGAAGAACCCATTAAACATCCATTGATAAATGAGATTTTTTCAGGGAAAAAAGGCTCAAGTTATTTTAAACCTTCAAATTAATAAAAGCCTACTTTTTAACACATTTTATACAAACAGAAGTCATAACTTATAAATATTATCAACTCATATCTGGCTGAGAATGCTTATTAATTCCATTTTTATCTCCCTCAGTATTCTCAGTCAGACGATTTATCAAAATTTATATCGATTATTTATGTTATAAAAACTCATGTTAAATTATTTTAATCCTATTAACACTTTAAAGCTTATTAATAAGCTTCAGAAATTTATTTTTGCATTATTTATTGCAGTTTTAATTCTTGGATTGTTTGAAGCCTTGGTACTCTCTCCTGAGGATTATAAACAAAGCGACTCTGTAAGGATAATGTATGTTCATGTTCCTGCAGCTTGGATTTCACTTGGCATATTTTCTGTTATATCAATCTTATCTTTTGGAATTTTAATTTTTAAAAATAAAAATTTTATTTTAATTTCTAAAAGTTTAGCACCATCTGGCTTTGTATTTAATATCATTGCACTTGCTACAGGTTCAATCTGGGGAAAACCAACATGGGGTACCTGGTGGGCTTGGGATGCGAGAATTACATCAATGTTACTTCTTGCTGTATTTTACTTGATGTTCATGATGAGTTGGAAAATTTTTGAAGATGAAAAGAAATCAATCAAACTTAGTTCATACATTGCAATTTTTGGATTAATAAATGTTCCAATAGTTAAATTTTCTGTTGACTGGTGGTCAACTTTACATCAACCGTCTTCTGTAAATGTGTTTAAGGAAACCACTATTCATTCAACTATGCTTATGCCATTAGGAATAATGACTGCGGCATTTGCACTTTTCTCCATTTTAATATTTTTAATGAAATATCATACAGAACTGTTAAAGATTAAAAATAAAGGATTAGATAGATTATGATAAGTGAAATTTTAAACATGAATGGATACGGTTTGTATGTTTGGTCATCTTTTATGTTTACTTTGTTAAGTTTTGGTACTTTATATTTCGTAACTAAAATTCAGCTAAATAAAGAGTTAAAGAAATTTGAGGTTAAATTTAAAAATTTAGATATTGACAAAGCTGAAATTGCAAAAAAGCAAGAGACTTGCAGAGGAATTTTATCAAGTACTTCAACATCTAAAATTTAACTTTAGATTTTCATGTATGGTAAAAAAGTCAAGATAAGAGCTTTTTTTATTATTTTAGCATTCACTTCAGCAGTTCTTATCACTTTTTTGGTGATAAATTCTTTAAAAGAAAATGTAGTATTTTTCAAATCACCGACTGACATTAATAATTTAAATCAAATAGAAAGTAAAAAAATAAGAGTTGGCGGGATGGTTAAAAAAAACTCAATAGAAATTGAAAATAAAAATTTAAAATTTGTAATTACTGATTTTAAAAATGAGATAATTGTAACTTTTAGTGGAGCTGTACCCAACTTATTTGAAGAGGGAAAAGGAGTAGTTGCAGAGGGATATTTAGAAGACAGAAAATTTTTAAAAGCAGAAAAAATTTTAGCAAAACATGATGAAAATTATATGCCTCCAGAGGTTAAAGAGGCAATGCAAGGAAATTAGAAATGATTAATCAAATTGGAGCTTATTCACTATACATCTGTTTATTTGCTTCTGTATACTTAATACTTAAATCATATATTTCCTCAAAAAATTTTGACAAAAAAATTGATCAAACTTTTTTTGCAACTTTGTCAGTACAACTATTTATGACAATTTTAAGTTTTTTTACCCTAGTCTTTGCTTTTGTTTTTTCTGACTTTTCAAATATTACAGTTTTCAATAATTCTCATACGTTGAAGCCTCTTTTTTATAAAATATCAGGAACCTGGGGCAATCATGAGGG
This sequence comes from uncultured Pelagibacteraceae bacterium, assembly GCA_902634885.1. Taxonomy (GTDB): domain Bacteria; phylum Pseudomonadota; class Alphaproteobacteria; order Pelagibacterales; family Pelagibacteraceae; genus Pelagibacter. Next base: position 94,580 of record CACPLR010000005.1, read on the forward strand.
AAGTCTACTGTTGTGGTTATTAGTACTAACTTTCTTTTTGTTCATTTTTTTTGTTACTTCAAAAAAGATGAATGTAAGATATAGAATTTTAACAATTTTATTTCAGGAAATTATTATTTTAGGTTTTTTACTCTTTATTCTTTTTACATCAAACCCTTTTTTAAATATTTTACCAATACCAGATGAAGGTTTAGGTTTAAATCCAATTTTGCAAGATCCAGCACTGGCAATCCATCCACCACTTTTATATGTGGGTTATGTTGGAACCTCTATAATTTTTTCTGCATCATTAGCAGCTTTAATTACTAAAACTGTAGATAATATTTGGGCATCTCATATTAAAAATTGGATTTTAATTTCTTGGATATTCTTATCAGTAGGAATACTTTTAGGATCTATATGGGCTTACTATGAATTAGGATGGGGTGGTTTCTGGTTTTGGGATCCCGTCGAAAACGTTTCATTGATGCCTTGGTTTTGTTTGACTGCATTGCTTCATTCAATAATAGTTCTTAAAAATAGAAATGTTCTTCATTCTTGGACTGTAATTTTATCAATCACAACATTTTCATTAAGTATGAGTGGAACATTTTTAGTTAGATCAGGGATACTTAATTCAATTCACACATTTGCTAATGATCCATCTAGAGGCGTCTTTATATTAACATTCCTATTATTTCTTGTTTTACTAGCTGTTTTTATTTTCTTTTTTAACCAAAAAAATTTTCCAGTTACGTACCAAAGATCATTTTTAGTTAGTAGAGAGACAAGTATATTAATCAATAATTGGTTTATGATGTTTTTTTTATCAGTAGTATTAGTGGGTACAGCATATCCAATTTTTCTTGAAGTTATTAGTGATGCCAAAATTTCGGTAGGACCACCATTTTATCATAAACTAATCGTTCCATTTCTTATACCTTTTTTGTTTTTTATGGCATTAGGACCAAACATAAAGTGGATAAAGGATATGATACAAAAACGAAACATATCACAAATTATTATTTTTATTTTATGTTTTATAATTTCCTTTTTTATTGTTTTAAATACTAACACTAATTATTTATTTTCAACTTTGTTATTCACATTCAGTTTTTATTTATTTTTTAATGTAATAAATAGTTTTAAAAAAAAAAATTCTAATTTATCTCAAAAAATTTCTCATCTTGGTTTTAGTATTTTTATGCTCAGTATTTTATTCAATGGTATTTTATCTAAAGAAAATTCAGCAAACATGAAGGTTGGTGATGAAATTAATTTTTTAAACAAAAAATTAATTTTTGAGAATGTAAAAGTTGAAAGTGATTCAAATTTCAAAAAATTAATTGGTGAATTCAAACTTAAGGAAAATGAAAAAATTATCCATTTCAAACCCGAAATCAGAGTTTATAGTCAACCTGAAACCGTCACAAGTGAGGCAGACATTTCATCAACGCTATTTTCAGATAATTTTTTGGTTTTCAGCCTTATTAAAAATGATGGTTTTTTTAATGTTAGATACCAATATAAGCCTTTAATGATTTGGATTTGGATATCAGTATTATTGATGTCACTCGGTGGAGTACTGAGTTTCTTTAAATTAAATGAAAAATAATAAAATTTTTTATTTTGTTGTAATTTTAATAGTAGCAATTTTTTTTGTTTTGCTTTTGGGACTGAAAGAAGAAAAAAATTATCCCCCACAATCAGACCTAAAAAAAATAAATAATTCAATTTCACTCAAAGAGCTTTATTCAGGAAAAAATATTTTTCTTAATGACATATTTTTAACAAATGAATTAAATTTAATAAATATTTGGGCCTCTTGGTGTTTGCCATGTAAGGCTGAACACCCTTACTTAATAAATCTGAATGAGAAATTTGACATAAATTTAATAGGTATAAATTATAAAGATAACCTAGATAATTCAAAAAAATTTCTATCTGATCTTGGAAATCCTTATGATGAGGTCTTAGTAGATAGTGATGGAACAAAATCAATTGAGCTTGGCGCTATTGGAGTTCCAGAAACTTACTTGATAAATAATGAAAATACAATTATCAAAAAATTTATTGGACCACTAGACCAAGATGATTATGAAAATATAATTAACTTAATTAAAAAATGAAAAAAATCTCTTTAATATTCATAATATTAATAATAATCACCTTCCATTCCAATATCTCTTTTGCAGATAAAAAAAAGAATATTGATCATATAACCAAGAACTTACGATGTTTAATTTGTCAGGGTCAATCTGTTTATGATTCTCAATCAGATTTTGCGTTGAGTATGAAAAAATTAATCCGAATTAAAATCAAAGAAGGAAATACCGAAGACGAGATATACAATTTTTTAAAAGAAAAATATGGTGAGTGGATTGTCTATGAACCAGAAGTGAATAAAAATACAATTTTTTTGTGGGGATTACCCCTTATTTTATTTATTTTTGGTGGTCTTTTAATTATTAGAAAAGTATCTATAAAGTAATCCTATTTTGATATGAAATTATTGACGAGCTTTGTTGTGTTTTGTGTTTTGATTTTTCCAAATTTTGGAAATGCTGAAAATTCTGGAAATAAATGGAATTTTTATACAGGCATGTTTGATTTCAGTGATGATGGAAAAAAATCAAATCTATTTGGTATTCAACATATAAATGAAGATTTATATAGAGAAAGCTCTTTTGGCACTCTCCAGCCTGTTACCGGTGTATTCATAACTGCTGATAACGCTAAATATATATATACAGGATTTCAAATTCCAAAAAAAAATGGATCTTTTACTTTCACACCAAGCTTTACGCCTGGTCTTTATGATGAGGGAGATGGAAAAGATTTAGGACATGTGATTGAATTTAAAACTGAAATTCAGATATCTTTTGAGGTATCTGATCAAAGTGAAATGGGCATATCTTATAATCATATTTCAAACGCTAGCTTAGGAGATAAAAATCCGGGCGCTAATAGTTATATGTTTAATTTTATAAAAGTTTACTGAGATTTTTACAATATATGAGAGTTAAAGATTGTTACAATTTTGAAGATTTTAGAAAACTTGCAAAAAGCAAGTTACCAGCACCAATTTTTCATTATATTGATGGAGGGGCAGATGATGAGGCAACTCTTAAAAGAAACACAAATGCGTTTAATGATTGTGACTTAGTTCCAAGTATTTTAACAAGTGTAGGAGAACCTGATCTGAAGACAGAAATTTTTGGTAGAAAAATTAATATGCCCATTTTTTTATCTCCAACAGCAATGCAAAGTTTGTATCACCCAGATGGTGACAAAGCATCAGCCAGAGCAGCAGAAAAATTTAATACAATGTACAGCATGTCTACTATGGCTTCATTCTCGATTGAGGAGATTGCAAATGTTTCAAGTGGACCAAAATTATTTCAACTATATATTCATAAAGACAAATCTTTTACTGATGATCTAATTGATAGATGTAGAAGGGCAAACTTTGATGGACTATGTTTGACTGTAGACACCTTAGTTGCTGGTAATAGAGAAAGAGATCATAGAACTGGATTTACTACACCACCAAAATTTACTTTGGAAAGCCTGATGAGTTTTGCAATGAGACCTCAATGGGTTTTAAATTATTTAACAAATAAAAAGTTTGAATTAGCAAATATAAAACATAAAACAGACAAAGGTACAAATATCGCTAAATCTGTCATTGATTACATTAATGAGCAATATGATCCAAAGATGAATTGGAGTGATGCAGAATATTGTATTAAGAAATGGAATGGACCATTTGCTTTAAAAGGTGTTATGTCAGTTGAGGATGCCAAAAGAGCTGTGGATATAGGATGTACTGCAATAATGATCTCAAATCATGGTGGTAGGCAATTAGATGGATCAAGATCTCCATTTGATCAAGTCAAAGCAATTTCAGATGCTGTAGGTGATAAGCTAGAGATAATACTAGATGGTGGGGTAAGAAGAGGAACACATGTGTTAAAAGCTCTTGCAGCAGGCGCAAAAGCATGTAGTTTTGGAAAAGCATTCCTTTTTAGCCTTGGAGCTGGAGGTCAAGCAGGTGTAGAAAGATTGCTACATAATATGCAAGCTGAAATTAGACGAAATATGATACTAATGGGTTGCAAAAATTTATCGGAGTTAAACCAGGACAAAATAATATATAGGAGATAGATTATGGAAATGAAATTAGCAGCAAGCTTAAATAGATTGGGCACAGAAACTGCTTTTAGTGTCTTAGCTGAGGCTAAAAAACTAGAGGCAAAAGGTCATCCCATGATCCATCTTGGACTAGGACAACCAGATTTTAAAACTCCAAAGCATGTTGTAGATGCTGCAAAAAAAGCATTGGATGATGGACACCATGGATATGTAATGTCAAATGGCATACCTGAGTGCAGACAAGCTGTAACTAGATGGATAAAAAAAAGATACAATGCAGATGTTGATTTTGAAAGAATATTAATTATGCCAGGTGGTAAACCTACCATGACATATGCAATCCAGTGTTTTGGAGAACCAGGTGCAGAGATAATACATCCGACACCAGCATTTCCTATTTATGAGTCTATGATAAATTACACTGGATCTACACCAGTTCCTTATGACCTTACCGAGGATAAAGATTTGAAATTCAATGCTGACAAAATATTATCTTTGATAACTGCTAAAACAAGACTTTTAATTTTAATCAATCCAAATAACCCTACTGGAAGTTTTGTTGAAAAACCTGAAATAGACAAACTTGCTAAGGGATTAGAAAAATTTCCACATGTAACAATTTTAAGTGATGAAATTTACAGTAGACAAATTTTTGATAATAAGGAAATGCCTACATTTTTCAATTACCCAGAATTAAGAGACAGGTTAATAGTATTAGAAGGTTGGAGCAAAGCATACTCAATGACTGGTTGGAGGTTAGGTTGGAGTTTTTGGCCTGAACATTTAGTTGAACATGTAAATAAACTTTTAATAAATAGCGTTTCATGCGTAAATGCAGCTGCGCAGTTTGCTGGAATAGCAGCCTTAGATGGCCCAGATGATTCAATTCATGAAATGATGGAAAAATTTACAGCGAGAAGAAAATTAATCCATGAAGGTCTAAATAGTTTGCCAGGTGTTGAATGCAGTCTACCAGGTGGTGCCTTTTATGCTTTCCCTAAAGTTACTGGTACTGGAATGAATGGTGCAGAGTTTTGTCAAAAAGCAATGCATGAAGCTGGAGTTGCAATAGTTCCAGGAACAGCATTTGGAAAAAGTTGCAATGAATACGTTAGATTTAGTTTTGCGGCATCCAGAGATAACATTTCTCAAGCTTTAGAAAATATCAAAAAAATGCTTGGATAATTTATGTCCGAATTAGCTTTACCACAAATAGATAGGACTACGGTTTCAAAAAAAAGTCTTATAGTTTCTCGATTAAAAAAATTTACTAATGACGAAAATGTCTTAAGTGAAAACGAGGAAATAAAACCATATGAAACTGATGGCTTGGCTGCATATAAACAGACCCCACTAGCAGTTGTTTTGCCAGAAAATACAAAAGAGGTAAGCGAAATATTAAAATTCTGTAATGAGGAAAACATAAAAGTTATCCCTAGAGGTGCAGGAACAGGCTTGTCAGGTGGTGCGCTCCCTCTTCAAGATGCAATTTTGTTAGGTCTTGGAAAATTTAACAAAATTCTTGAAATAGATTTTGAAAATAAATGTGTTGTGACTCAACCTGGCGTTACAAATCTTGGCATTACACATGCTGTACAACACAAAGGATATTATTATGCTCCTGATCCTTCAAGTCAGCTAGCATGTTCAATTGGAGGAAATGTAGCTGAAAATTCAGGAGGCGTTCACTCATTAAAATATGGAACTACTACAAATAACATTCTTGGTGTCGAAATGGTAATGATGGATGGAACGATTACCAGAATTGGTGGTAAGACTTTAGATCAAGAGGGATATGATTTATTAGGGTTAGTATGTGGATCTGAAGGGCTACTAGGGGTGATTACAGAAGTAACAGTAAAAATTTTAAGAAAACCTCAATCTGTAAGAGCTGCTTTAATTGGCTTTCCAACCGTCGAGGACGGAGGAAATTGTGTTTCTGATATTATATCAAGTGGGATAGTCCCTGCAGGAATGGAAATGATGGATAAAGCATTGATTGATGCAACTGATAAATTCTCAAAAGCTGGTTATCCTAAAAATGCAGAAGTTTTAATGATCGTAGAGCTTGATGGTACCAAATCTGAAGTTGACGGTCTTTTAAATAAAGTAAGTGAGATTGCAAAACAAAATAACTCGAACAGTATGAAATTAAGCAATAATGAAAAAGAGAGATTAGCTTTTTGGTCTGGAAGAAAAGCCGCCTTCCCAGCCTGTGGAGCAATGGCCCCAGACTATTATTGTATGGATGGCTCTATTCCGAGAGGAAAGCTGTCTTTAATTTTAAAAGAAATAAATCAACTTTCAAAAAAATATAACTTGGCTGTTGCAAACGCTTTTCATGCTGGAGATGGAAACTTGCATCCCCTTATAATGTTTGATGGTAGTGATAAAGAACAGTTGAGAAAAACTGAAGAATTTGGAGCAGAGATTTTAAAAGCTTGTGTAAAGCATGGTGGAGCATTAACAGGTGAGCATGGTGTAGGAATAGAAAAAAGAGAATTGATGTGCGAAGCTTTCAATAACGATGATATTCAACAACAATTAAACATCAAAAAGTCTTTAGATGAAAAAAATCTGTTAAATCCAGGAAAAGTTTATCCGATACTGAGAAAATGTGCAGAGGAAGGAAGAGTCCATGTCCATAGAGGAGAAGAAAAATTCCCAGATCTACCTAGATTCTGAAACGTTAAGTCCAAGTACTGAAAAAGAAGTATCAGAAATAGTAAGAGAAATTTACTCAAAAAAACTACCTATAGAGATAACAGGGACAGGCACAAAAAAAGTTTTTGGTTATAATTTACAAACTGCTAAAAAACTCAGCCTATCACAACTTTCTGGTATCATTGACTATCAAAAAGAAGAACTTTACATCAAAGTAAAAGCAGGAACTCCTATTGAAGACATTGAAAAAATATTAGAGGAAAACAATCAAGAGTTAGCATTTGAACCAATTGATTTTGGATACATGATAAATGGTCAAACAAACAAAGGGACTATAGGTGGCTATGTAGCGTGTAATTTTGCTGGATCCAGAAGATTTAAAGTTGGAAGTGTTAGAGATCATATTTTAGGTTTCAAAGGAGTTAATGGAAAAGGTGATGTTATAAAGTCGGGTGGGACTGTAGTTAAAAATGTTACTGGCTATGATCTTTCAAAATTAATATCAGGTTCGTTCGGAACACTTGTTGTTTTAACTGAAATAACATTAAAAGTTTCACCAAAAAAACAATCTCAAATTACAGTTATTGTTTATTCTGATGAAATTAAAAAAATATCAAATTTATTTGATAAAATTTTAAGCTCTAGTAATGAAGTTTCAGCAGCAACATTCATACCTGAAGAACCCACTAATAAAAACTATGAACATACGAAAAATAAAATTTTCAAATTTAATAATCTGGATCAAGAAGGTTCTTTTTTAGCTTTTAGAATTGAGGGAGACAAGAAATCAATTGACGAGAGATTAAAAGAGTTAAAAATAGAGTTAGATTTATCACATTTCAAAAGTTCAATATTAGATGTTCACCAATCAGTACCTTTCTGGAAAAAAGTCAATAATTTGGAGTTATTTAGTGGAACAAAAAATAATATTTTGAGAGCTGTTATGCCTCCTGCTAAATGTGAGATATTTACTAAATTTCTAAATAAAAATTATAAATATTACATTGATTGGTGTGGATCATTGTTTTGGATTGAGGTCCTCGACAAAGACGATGATAAAATAAACAAAATAAAAAATTTTATCCTCGAAAATAGTGGATATCTAACGATTCTTAAAAAATCTGAAAATTTTGATTTTCAAGACACTTTGTTTACTATCGATAGTACAAGATTAATGATATCAAAAAAAATAAAAGATAGTTTTGATCCAAAAAAAATTTTTAACCCTGGAAGAATGTATAGAGGAATTTAATGCAAACCAATTTTTCAGAAAACCAACTAAAAGATAAAGACAACCAGTCTACAGAAAAGATATTTCAAAAATGTGTGCATTGTGGAATGTGCAATGCAACTTGCCCTACCTATGGAATATTAGGCGATGAACTAGATGGACCAAGAGGAAGAATTTATCTAATTCAGGATATGTTGGAAAATGAGAGAAAGCCCTCCAAAAAAGTTGTTAAGCACATAGACCGTTGTCTATCATGTTATAGCTGCATGACGACTTGCCCAGCTGGTGTTAATTACATGCATGTGATTGATCATGGCAGAAAATATATTGAAAAAAATTATGACAGACCTTTATTTGATAAAATTTTAAGAAATTTTTTATCGAAAGTTCTTCCAAATACCCAATATTTTAAATTAACAAGCTATCTAGTTAAGATTGGGAAGTTATTTAAATTTTTATTTCCAAAGAAGATAAAAGATATGATGGAATTGATGCCAACTTCTTTTCCAGAAAAAACTATTAAGGTAAAAGAAATATATCCAGCAAATGGAAAAAAAATCGCAAGAGTAGCCTTATTGACTGGATGTGTGCAAAAAGAATTATCGCCACAAATTAATGAATCCACAATAAGATTATTAAATAGACATGGTGTTGAAGTTGTCGTCCCAAAAAAAATTAGATGCTGTGGTTCATTAAATCATCATTTAGGTAAAGAGGACGATGCAAATATCGATTTTATAAATAATATTGAAACCTGGTATAAAGAACATAAAAAAGGAAATCTTGATGCAATATTATCTAATACCTCTGGATGTGGAACTACTTTGAAGGACTATGGATTTATATTTAGAAATGACAAAAAATTAAAAGCTAAAGCAAAAACTGTATCTGAGTTAAGCAAAGATGTTACTGAATATTTGTCAGAAAACTTGAAACTTAATATTCAAAAGAAAAATAAGAAATATAAAATTGCTTATCATTCTGCATGTTCAATGCAACATGGTCAAAAGGTTCATAATGAACCGATCGGCTTACTTCAAAAAACTGACAATGATATAATGGAAATACCCAATGGACACCTTTGTTGTGGTTCTGCTGGAACTTATAATATTCTGCAATCAGAAATCGCGAAAAATCTTTTAAAAGATAAAGTTAAGAATATAGAGAGTACAAATCCACAGATTATATCTACTGGAAATATAGGTTGCATAACCCAAATATCTAATGGCACCAATATACCAATTTTACATACTATAGAACTGCTGGATTGGTACACTGGTGGTCCTAAACCAAAAATTTTGAATAAAATTTAATATGAAAAAAATTCTAGTAACAAGAAAACTGCTTAGATCTTGTGAAGATAAAGCATTAAAAAGTTTTGATGCTAATTTAAACTTAAATGACGAATTATATTCGAAAAAAAAATTAATTGAAATGAGTGAAGGAAAAGATGGAATATTATCTTCTTTAACAGATAAACTTGATGCTGAAACAATAAATAAATTACCGGAAACTATAAAAATTATTTCAAATTTTGCAGTTGGTTTTGGAAATATAGATTTGGAGGCAGCTAAGGCGAAAGGAATAGCGGTTACAAATACACCTGACGTTTTAACAGATGCTACAGCTGAAATTGGAATCTTGCTAATACTTGGAGCATGCAGAAGAGCTTCAGAGGGAATAGAGTCTGCTAAAGAAAGCAACTGGAAGTGGTCTGCAGATTATTTAATTGGAAAGCAATTAACTGGTGCAAGACTTGGAGTATTAGGTATGGGAAGAATTGGTCAAAAGATTGCAAAAATTGCAAAGTCTTTAGGAATGATAATACATTATCATAATCGATCAAAATTAGCTGAGGAAAAAGAACAAGGTGCTGTTTACCATGATAATTTAAAAAGTTTATTATCAGTGTCTGATGTTTTATCTATTTGTTGTCCAGCCTCGAAAGAAACAATTGATATGATTAATAAAGATACTATTGAGTATTTGCCAAAAGGTGCAGTTGTCACTAATGTTGCAAGAGGAGATATTGTAGACGATGAAGCTTTGATAGATGCACTTGAAAGAAGAAAAGTCTATGCAGTTGGTTTAGATGTCTACAAAAATGAGCCAAATTTAAATCCAGGTTACCTGAAATATAAAAGCGCTTTTATCCTTCCCCATTTAGGAAGCGCTACAAAAGAAACAAGAACTGCAATGGCTAATCTTGCAATTGACAACATTGATGAATTTTTTAAAACAGGAGACTGTAAAAATAAAGTAAATTAGGACTTTTTGACCTAATTATACAATCTCAAATTGTATTTAATTGCAAAATGTAATCGATTTTAGAATGACTCTAGCAATTTTACATGTTTAACTCTTAAGAGTTAATTAACTTTAAAGAGGAGAAATAAATGGTTAAAGAAAAAAAACCTTTGAAGGGTAAAATTCCTTCAAGACGTAAGTTCTTTAAAACGGCAGCAGCAACTGGTGCAGCGGCAACAGCAGCGGTAGCAATGCCTAATCTTGCATTGGGAGGTGGTCATACCACTCTTAAAATGCAAGCAGCTTGGCCTAGCGGAGCAAATATCTTTTTCGAAATGGCAGGAGACTATGCGAAAATGGTTGACCAGATGTCAGGCGGAACTTTAAAAATTGACTTACAACCAGTTGGAGCAGTTGTTAAAACTTCCGAAATTGGACAAGCTGTAAGTTCAGGAGTACTTGATATGGGTCACTGGGTGACTGCATATTGGTATGGAAAAAACCCTGCGGCTTCATTGTTTGGAACTGGACCATCATACGGTATGTCATCACAAGAAGTAATGGGATGGATGGAATATGGTGGAGGAAGAGCTCTATACGAAGAAACTTTAGCAAAAGTTGGTTTTGACTATGTTGGTTTCTTTCATATGCCTATGCCAGCTCAACCATTCGGATGGTTTAAAAAGAATGTAACTAAAGTATCCGATGTAAAAGGAATGAAGTACAGAACAGTTGGTCTTGCAACTAACGTTCTTACTGCAATGGGAATGGTAGTTAGACAGTTACCAGGTGGAGAAATCCAACCAGCAATGAAAACTGGTTTGATTGATGCAGCTGAGTTTAACAACCCAACTTCAGACTCTCAGTTTGGTATGCAGGATGTATCTAAGCATTATCACTTAGGTAGTTTCCACCAATCTCAGGAGATGTTTGAAATTCCTATTAACAAAAAATCATACAACAACCTTTCGCCTGCACATCAAGCAATTTTGAAAAATGCTGCTTATGCTGCAAACACTGATAACTACTTTAAAGCTTTAGTAAGATATTCAGCTGACTTATCTAAGTTAATGAATGAGCATAAAGTAAATGTATATCAAACTTCAGATGCAATTCTTTCTGAGCAGTTAAAAGGTTGGGACAAAGTAGTCGGTGACTTTTCTGGAAAAGATCCATTCTTCAAGAAAATCATAGACTCACAGAAAGCGTATGCTAAGAGAGTAATGAAGTACTTGCTGATGAATCAGCCTAATTACAAACTTGCTTACGAAAATGAGTTTGGTCCAATAGCAAAAGTAAAAATCTAATAATTTTTAATAAATTAGAAAAAAAAGGGGGGCTTTTTAGCCCCCTTTTTGTTATTACTTAGATAGTTTTTATGAGATCATTTATCAAGTTTGCAGATCAACTAAGTACATCAATGGGTAAGGCATTTTCATGGTGTATTGTAATTTTAATGTGTGGAACTTGTTATGAGGTGGTTATGGCATATGCATTTAATGCTCCCACATTATGGAATTTTGATTTTAGTCTTCAAATGTATGGAGCCATTTTTATGATGGCAGGTGCTTATACTTTGTCGACAGAGGCTCATGTAAGAGGTGATGTAATTTACCGATTGTTCAAACCCAGAACTCAAGGTTGGATTGATCTAGTTTTATATTTTGTTTTTTTCTTTCCAGGTGTTTTGGCTCTAGCATTTTATGGCTATGAATACGCATCTATGGCCTGGAAAATAAAAGAAACTAGTTGGAATAGTCCAGCACAAATTCAAATTTATATGGCAAAATCTTTGATACCACTATCTGGTTTACTATTAATCATTCAAGGAATAAGTGAAGTATTCAGATCAATCATTTGTATTCAAACTGGTCATTGGCCTGCAAGATTGGTTGTTGCCGAGGAGACAGAAAAAATTTTAATGAGAACAACTCAAGACGAGGACCAAAAAGATGTTATTTAGTTTGACAAATCCTGAAATAGCTATCTTGATGATGGGTATATTTCTATTTGCAGTGCTTTTAGGTTTTCCAATTGCTTTTACCTTGATGGCAATGGGAATTGGTTTTGGTTATTTTGCATATTACGATCCGTCAAGAATGGATCACTTGTTGGATAACAGGATATTCCAATTATTTGTTCAAAACACATATTCTGTGATGGACAATACAGTGCTTACCGCCGTCCCCTTATTTTTATTTATGGGTTATCTAGTTGAAAGAGCAGGAATTGTAGCAAGATTATTTAATGCAATTAGACTAGCTTCACATGGTTTGCCAGCTTCAATGGCTGTAGCTGCACTTGTCACTTGTGCATTATTTTCTACAGCTACTGGAATTATTGGTGCAGTAGTTACATTAATGGGACTACTTGCATGGCCTGCAATGATAAGAGCAGGTTATGACAAAAAATTTGCATCGGGAGTTATATGTTCGGGTGGTTGTTTAGGTATTTTAATTCCTCCAAGTATCATGCTTATAGTTTATGCAGTAATTGCTCAATTATCTCCTCTTAGATTATTTGCAGCAGCAATATTTCCTGGATTGATGCTGGCAGGGCTTTATATAATTTATGCAATAACTAGGGCGTACTTTAATCCATCCATTGCACCTAAGCCTCCAAAGGAGGAAATACCTCCAAGAGCCGTGATATTAAAAGAGGTTTTAGTTTCATTTGTACCATTATTTTCTCTCATAATATTAGTTTTAGGAACTATTCTTGCAGGTCTTGCAACGCCAGCAGAGGCTGCAGCGGTGGGAGCTCTTGGATCTTTAGTCCTATCTTTAATTTATAAGTCTTTAAAATGGAAAAGTTTTAAAGAGTCTGTTTTCCTTACAGCAAAAACAACCGCAATGATAATGTGGTTGTTTGTAGGATCATGGACTTTTGCAGCAGTGTTTTCTTATTTGGGTGGTCACGAAGTTTTTGAACACTTTTTTAAATCTATGAATTTAGCTCCTTGGCAGTTTTTAGTGATTACTCAAATAATTATTTTTATTCTAGGATGGCCTTTAGAATGGACAGAAATTCTAATTATTTTTGTACCTATATTCCTTCCACTGGTAGAATTTTTTGGTGTTAATCCGTATTTCTTTGCTATGTTGATCGCATTAAACTTGCAAACATCTTTCTTAACACCACCCATGGCAATGTCTGCATATTATCTTAAAGGTGTACAAACAAAAAACGTAGAGTTGTTGGAAATATTTAAAGGGATCATGCCATTTTTAGGAATAGTGATTTTTGCAATGGTATTGATGTACATTTTTCCAGGTATAGCCTTATGGCTTCCTGATGTACTTTTTGCTGACTAAAGAAGAAATTGATGAATGAAATATTTTCACAGAGTGTAGAAAACCTTGCTTTAAA
>CACPLR010000006.1 GCA_902634885.1 uncultured Pelagibacteraceae bacterium
TTAATAACAAATCATATACTTCTTTAAAATTGTGAACAAATGGCCCAAATATAATATAATTTTTTCCCCTTACAGGCTCCAGAGGATTTTGGCCTCCATGATCAATTAATGATCCTCCAACAAAACATAAATTAGATACTTCATAAAATTTACGAGCTTCTCCATATGTATCAACAATATATATATCTGTGGATTTACTTACTTTATTTCTCGATGATCTTTTAATTACATTTAATTGTTTGCTTTCTAACAGTTTAACTATTCTATCCGTTCTATAAACATGTCTTGGAATTATAACTGTAAGTAAATTCTTAATACTTTTTTTTACAATTTTATGAGCCTCGGAAATTAAATCTTCTTCATTGTCATGAGTACTCACACAACAAAAAATTTTTCTATTTCTAATTAGCTTTTTAACATCAAATACCTTTGTTTTTTTTTCTCCATAATATTTTAGGTTTCCTGCAACTCTTATATTTTTTACTCCAAGTCTACTCAAATAAATTTTTGACTCATTATTTTGTGGAAGCGCCAAAGTTATACTGCTAAAGATTTTTTTGGCAAAATTTGGAAATCTTAACCATCTCTTATAACTTTTTGGTGTGATTCTTCCATTAATTAAAACTATTGGTATATTTTTTCTTTTTAGATTTTCAATCATGTTAGGCCATATTTCCGAGTCTATAAAAATTGCCACTTTTGGCTTCCAAAATTTAAGAAATTTATTTGTCAAATAATTCTCATCTATTGGAAAATATACATGTTCGGTTTTTCTAAATTTAATTCTTTTAATAACTGATGCAGAACTTGTAGTGGTAGATGTAAGTAAAATTTTTTGGACTTTATGGTTTTTTTCTAAAATTTTAATTAAAGGGATGACACTCATAATTTCCCCAACACTTGCTCCATGAAACCAAATCGTTTGGTTTTTGTTATATTTTCTATAGATGCAAAATTTTTCAAGAAATCTATTTAAATCTTCTTTTCCAATTATAATTCTTACAGCAAATATTATTGGTGAAAATAATAAAAAGGTTATCGCTAAAATTTCGTAAAAAAAAAACATTAGTTTTCTTTAATTTGTCGATTATAAAAATTTTGATAAATCTCGGAATTTTTCAGCAAATCATTATGCTTACCTTGATCTATAACTTTTCCTTTATCAAGAACATAAATAATATTTGAATTTAAAATTGTTGAAAGTCTATGGGCAATTACAATTGTTGTCTTATTTGAAATTAATTTTTTCAAGGCTTTTTGAATTTTTTCTTCAGTCTCAGAGTCCAATGAGGATGTTGCTTCATCTAAAAGAATAATTTTGCTATTTTTTAAAAAAGCTCTAGCAATTGAAAGTCTTTGTTTTTCACCACCGGATAATTTAATTCCATTTTCACCAATTTTGGTCTCAAATTTATTTTCAAGTTTGTTTATAAAGTCAGTACACATTGCCATATCTGCAGCTTTAAATATGTCATCATTTGAAGCATCAGGTTTTGCGTATTTAATATTATTTAAAACCGTATCATCAAATAAAGTGGTGTTTTGATCAACAATTGAAATTTCTTTTCTAAGGGAAGAAAGTTTCAACTCTTTTATATTTTGACCATCTACTTCGACTTTTCCAGAACTAGGATCGTATATTCTTGGTATTAGGCTTAATAAAGTAGACTTTCCAGAACCACTATGACCAACAAGCGCTGTCATCTTATTTCCAGCTATATTTATATTTATATCATTTAGTACACGATTATCTAAATTACTCTCATAATTAAAATTTACATTAATAAAATTAATAGAGCCGTCTTTTAATTTCAGCTCTCCTAAACTTTCATTAGATGAAATATTATTCTTAGTATCTATTATTGGTATAATTCTTTTACCAGCAGATAAACCTTGAAAAATTCCTACATTAATAGTCGCTAAAGACTTTACAGGTTGGTAAGCTAACATCATTGCTGCAAGAAAAGAAAAAAAATTATTAATATTAAGTTGTCCATTTATAATAAGTTTTCCGGAATAGAAGATTAGAATTGCTATCATTATACCAGTTAGTATTTCCATTACTGGAGTAGCTCTTATAAATACAGTCGCTATTTTGATAGATTTCTTCTTAAGATCATCAACAAATTTTTCAGACCTCTTATTTTCAAAATTTTCTCTTTGAAAAATTTTTATGACTTTATGATTTTTAAATAAGTCAATTAAGTATTTATTTAAGTCACCTGATTTTTCTTGTGCTTCTGTTGCAACTTTTCCCATTCGCCTACCAAGTTTTTTTGCTGTAATCGAAGCAATTGGAATCATTATTATAGCTATTAGTGATAATCTCCAGTTCTGTAGAAACATTACTGTTAATAGACCAATAAGAGTTAAACCATCTTTAAAAAAACTCAAAAATGAATTACTCAACATTGCAGTAATTTGATTTACATCAAAATTTAAATTTGAAATATATTTTCCAGAATGTTTATTCTCTATTTGTTGAGTATCTGCTTTGATAAAAGATGAAAGCATATCAATTTGAATTTTTTTCTTAACTTCTTCAGCAACATTTATCATTATTACTTTTGCCATGTACAATGAAATTCCTTTAGTAGAAAAAGCTAAAATAATTAAAATAGGAATTACAAATATTAAAGTTTGATCCTGATTAATAAAAATTTTCTCAATTGCGGGATCTAAAAGCCAAGCAGTTGCAGATGTACTACCTGCAACCAAGATAGAGAAAAATACAGCTAACAAAATTTTAATAATAAAAATTCTTGTATAATCGTTGTATAATCTCTTTAAAATCTCTAAATTAGTCATGAATTATAAAAGTTTTCCAATTAAAATATTTATAAATATAAGCAAACCTAAAAAATTATTGCTTTTAAATTTAAACAAACAGTTTAGTGGTTCTTTAACATTAAGTTTGTATATTTGAAAAAAAATCAAATGCCCAATAGGTAAAAATAAAAATAAAAAATAAAAATAATTAAAATTCATTAAAAGGCCTACTAAGATAAGAGCTCCAATAAAGATCAAATAACAAAAAGAAATAAATTTCTTTGGATCATTTTTAAATTTTATTGAAGTAGATTTTACTCCTATAATTTCATCATCTTTTATATCTTGGTATCCATAAATAGTGTCGTATCCCAGTGTCCAAAATATGGCTCCAAAATAGAAAATAATTGGAAGTAGGGAGATTTCATTAGTGACAGAGATCCATGCCAATACAAGACCATAATTGAAAGTAATTCCAAGAAACAATTGAGGCCAATATGTAAATCTTTTCATTAGAGGATAAGAAAATGCAAATGGCATCGATAATAGTGCCATCGAAATTGTAAAAAAATTAAAATTAATTAAAACCAAAAAAGCAATCCCACATAGTATAAATGAATAAAAACTTGCTAGTTTTACAGATACTTTGCCTGAAGCAATAGGTCGATTTTTTGTTCTTTCAACAAGTTTATCAAAATTTTTATCCGTTATATCATTTACTATGCAGCCAGCCGATCTCATTAACACAGCCCCAAGAAAGAAAAGCAGGATATAAAAAAAATATGTTTCAAGATCACTTGTAAATTCATAGGCAATTGTAAGACCCCAAATACAAGGCCAAAAAAGAAGCATGTAACCTATGGGTTTATTCAATCTTGTAAGTTCAATAAATAATTTAACGTTTAACATTAATTTACTTGTAAATAACAAAGGCTAGTTTCATAATCAATTCGATTCGAATGAATATAGATTATACAGTTACAGCTTTAATGTTTCCTGCAATTCCTCTTTTAATGGGGGTTTACAGTAACAGATTTCATACTTTAAGCAGGTTGATTAGAGAACTTCATGACGAACATGTATATGAAAAACATATTCCCGCAGAATGGAAAAAACAATTTATTAACTTGAGTAGAAGAATTTCAATTTTAAGGTGGACTATAATGTTTGCTGCCTTTGGTTTTTTATTTAATATGCTTACAGTTTTTGCTCTTTATTTAAATGAATTATTCTTAGCGAGAGTAATTTTTGGTTCGTGCTGTTTATCAATGATCATATCAATTATTTTCTTTATAAGAGAAATTCAGATATCCACAAATGCACTCAATTTACATATGTCTGACATGGATGTAAAAATAGATTAATTTGGTAAAATTATTGCAGGACCAAGTAATTTTCTTCCCTCAAGATCTTCATGAGCTTTTCTAACTTCATCTAAAGAATACTTTTTTGAAATTTCAACTTTAAATTTACCTTTAGATATTGCTTCAAAAACTTTTTCAGCCGCTTCTTCAAGTTCTTTTCTAAAGATCGTGTAATGAGCGATTGAAGGTCTAGTAAAAAAAAGACCTTTTGCATTTATATGTTTTTTTATATCTAATGTATGAACGTAACCAGATGCGTTTCCAAAAGCCACCATCATCCCTCTTACTTTTAAAACTTCTATTGAACCTTCAAATGTTTTTGCCCCTACTCCATCATAAACTACATCAAGTCCGTTTTTTCCTACAATTTTTTCAACTTCCTCAACAAAGTTTTTCTCATTATAGTTTATAACATGGTGGCATCCATTCTTTTTCGCTATTTCTATTTTTTCATCTGAACCGACTGTTCCTATTATTTCAGCACCAAGTGCATTGGCCCACGGGCAGAAAATTTGACCAAGTGCCCCTGCTGCTGCATGGTATAAAATTTTATCTCCTTTTTTAACTTGATAAGTTCTGTGCAATAAATACTCGGCTGTTATACCTTTTAAAGTAATACACGATGCAACCTCATCAGATATGTTATCTGGAACATTTACTAGTTTGTCTTCAGGTATTATTTGTTTTTCAGAATAAGTCCCAATTGGCATGGAAGCACGAGTTACTCTATCTCCTACTTTAAATAATTTAACTTCAGAACCTACTTCTTCGATAATACTACAAGCTTCAAGTCCAATACCACTTGGCAGTGGGATGGGATAAAGACCTGAACGGTGGTATGTATCAATATAATTTATACCAATAGATAAATTTTTAACTAACACTTCATTCTGGCCAGGTTTTCCAATATCGACGTTCTTAATTTCCAAAACTTCAGGTCCACCAAATTCTTTTATTTCAATTTTTTTCATTGTTTTACAAAATTACCGTTATGGTAATCGTCAATAGCTTGAAGTATTTCCTGTTTTGTATTCATTACAAATGGTCCACCTCTTGCAATTTGTTCACCAATTGGTTTTCCAGATATTAATAAAAATTTTGCCTTAGTCAAAGCAGTTACCTTTAGTTTTTCACCATTAGTTAAAAGAATTAAAGTAGAGTCTTTGACTTTATCATGTTTTCTTTTTCCAATTTTTATTTCACCCTCAATTAAATAAATAAAGCTATTGTGAGAGGAGGGTATCTCAAAATTAAATTCCTTATCTTCTTTAAGTTCAACATCAAAATAAATAGGTTTTACATTATGCTTTTTAATTGGTCCCGCTGCTTTTTGAAATTTTCCTGCAATAACTTTTATTTGTTTATCATTATCTTTATGCACACTCATTTTGTCGGCATCAATATAATGATATTCAGGTTTATCCATTTTCATACTCGATGGCATGTTTATCCATAATTGAAAACCATGAAGTTTACCCTCTTTCATTGCTGGCATTTCTGAATGAATAATACCACTTCCTGTTTTCATCCACTGAACATCTCCTGCTGTCATTCTACCTTCTCCGCCAGTACTATCTTTATGTTCAAAATCTCCCGCTAACATGTAAGTTACTGTTTCTATGCCTCTATGAGGATGGGGTGGAAAGCCTGCAATATAATCTTCACTATTTTCTGATCCAAACTCATCCAACATTAAAAATGGATCAAAATAATTTGGCTCAACACCGATACTTCTTTTTAATTTTACTCCAGCACCATCTGATGCCGATATAGGTTCAATAACTTTTTCAACTTCTATTGACTTCATTCGATCGATATATACTTTAACTATATAATTTCAAGTAACTCACTTAAATCCTGAATTTCATCTAATGGTTGATAGTCAAGATTATCAAATATATTTTTATTCCTGTTTACCCAAACAGAATTATATCCATAATTTCCACCCCCAGAAACATCCCATGTATTTGCACTTAAAAATAAAATTTCATCCTTTTTAATGTTGTATTTATTTACAGGTAAGTCATAAACTTTTGAGTCTGGCTTAAAAATTCCCACTTCCTCAATTGAAAAAATATCATCAAAAATATTTTCTAAACTATTATTTTTGACCAGATTTTTCAACAAACTAGGAGTACCATTGGATAGAATTGCCAACTTTAAATCTTTCTTTTTCAGTTTTTTTAAAGTTCCTTTCACTTCAGAAAAAGGGGAGAGCACTTTGTACAAATCTAATAAGTCATTTCTCATGGAGTTATCAATTTTGAAAATTTTCATCGATTTGTCTAAACTGTCTTCAGTAATTTTCCAAAAATCTTTATGTCTATTCATTAAACTCCTTAGCCAAGTATATTCTAATTGCGTGGTTCTCCAATAATTTGCGAAACCTTCCCACTTATCACCTATTTTTCCTTTACATTTTTCTGCAGCAGAATTGACGTCAAATAAAGTTCCATAAGCATCAAATATTATTGCTTTAATATTTTTCATAATTTAATTTAAATATAAATATAATGAGCAATATTAGGTTATTTTATCCAGAAAGTTTATCAATTAATTTAGAAGGAAAATTAGATAAAGCACAATCTCATTATTTAACTAAAGTGATGAGAATTCCTATTGGTGGTAATTTTTCTTTATTTAATAAATTTGGTGAATGGCAAACAATAATTAAAAAAATTTCAAAAAATGATTTAACTTTTAAAGTTACTAAGCAACTTAGACACGAAGAAAATGAAACTGATCTTTGGTTAGCTTTTTCTCCTATTAGATCAAATTTTTTTAACTTCATGATTCAAAAAGCAACAGAATTGGGTGTAACTAAATTCATTCCAATAATTACAGAAAGAACTGCTGTAAGAAACATAAATTATGAAAGACTAATAAAAATTGTTACAGAAGCCTCAGAACAAAGTAACAGATTAAGTATTCCCGAAATAGATAAAATACAAAAATTAGATGAGTTTTTTAAAAATAATAAAGATTTAAACCTCATATTTGGAGATTTAAATTCAGATAATAAAAAATTAAAAATAAATAACAAAAAACTTTTATGTATTTTAATTGGCCCCGAAGGTGATTACACTGAGGTCGAGAGAGAAAAGATTCTTCAATATAGTGGAACACAATCAATAAAATTGAGTAATAACATTCTTCGAACCGAAACTGCAGTTATATCCGCTTTATCTGTGATCAATTTTCTAAAAAATTGATAAATTGTCGCGAAATCTCTAGTGTTTTTTTATATTTTTAGCTTTATAAACTTTTGAAAATGAAAAAATTCATAATCACCTTATTAACCTCATTAATTGCATTGCCTGCTTTTGCCAATCAACCGGAGAAGTGGCAATTGAGTTTTCAAGAGCCTGCATCTCAGACAATGAGAGATATTGTGTGGTTCCACGATTATATGTTGCTTCCAATTATTGTGGCAATAAGTGCGTTTGTGTTGTTTCTGATGTTATATGTGATGGTGAGATTTAGAGAGTCTAGAAATCCTAATCCGTCAAAAAGAACTCATAATGTTGCAGTTGAAATAATTTGGACATTGGTTCCATGTTTAATTCTAATAGTTATGGCTGTTCCATCATTTAAGGTTTTGTATTCTCAAGATACAATTCCAAAAGCGGATGTAACTATTAAAGCAATTGGATATCAGTGGTACTGGGGTTATGAATATCCAGATGAAAATATAATTTTTGACTCATACATGATCGAAGAAGAGGATTTAAAAGAGGGTCAACCAAGATTACTAGCAGTTGATAACGTTGTAGTGGTGCCAGTAAATAAAGTTGTAAAAGTATTAATTACAGCAAATGATGTACTGCATGCATGGGCATTACCTTCATTTGGAGTTAAAAGAGATGCAATGCCAGGAAGAATAAATGAAACATGGTTTAAAGCTGAAAAAGTTGGAACATACTATGGTCAATGTTCAGAATTATGTGGAATAAAGCACGCATTTATGCCAATTGAAGTAAGAGTAGTTTCTGATGAGGATTATCAAGCGTGGTTGTCAGATGCGAAAATAAAGTTTGCAAAAGACGAAAGTTTAATTAATAAAAATTTACTAGCGAGTAATTAAATAATGAGTACAGCAACATTACACGGTCACGACCACCATACACCAACTGGATGGAAAAGATGGGCATATTCTACAAACCATAAAGATATAGGAACAATGTATTTAATCTTTGCAATTTTTGCAGGGGTAATCGGAACTGCATTTTCAGTTTTAATGAGAATAGAGTTAATGCATCCTGGTGATGGAATTTTAGGTGGTAACTATCACTTATATAATGTCCTAGTTACAGGACATGGTTTGATAATGATTTTCTTCATGGTGATGCCAGCAATGATTGGTGGTTTTGGTAATTGGTTTGTACCAATAATGATTGGTGCACCTGATATGGCATTCCCAAGAATGAATAATATTTCTTTTTGGTTGCTACCTGTGGCTTTTATTTTACTTCTAGCTTCAATATTTGTTGATGGACCTCCAGGGGCACAAGGTGTTGGAGGAGGTTGGACTATATATCCACCGCTATCTTCAAAAGCAGGCCAACCAGGTCCAGCAATGGATTTGGCAATTTTAAGTTTACATGTTGCGGGCGCGTCATCTATTTTAGGTGCAGTAAATTTCATAACTACAATTTTAAACATGAGAACGCCGGGTATGACATTGCATAAAATGCCATTATTTGCTTGGTCTATACTTGTTACTGCTTTTTTACTTTTGTTATCTCTACCAGTTTTAGCTGGAGCAATAACAATGCTGTTAACAGACAGAAATTTTGGAACAGCATTTTTTGAGGCTCAATCAGGTGGTGACCCAACTTTGTTTCAACACTTATTTTGGTTTTTTGGACACCCAGAAGTTTATATTTTAATTTTACCAGGCTTTGGAATGATAAGTCATATCGTTTCTACTTTTTCCAAAAAACCTGTGTTTGGATATTTAGGTATGGCATATGCAATGGTTGCAATAGGAATTGTTGGATTTGTGGTATGGGCCCATCATATGTACACTGTAGGTCTTGACACTGATACTAAAGCGTACTTTTTAGCTGCAACCATGATAATAGCCGTACCAACCGGAATAAAAATTTTTTCTTGGATCGCAACTATGTGGGGTGGATCAATATCATTTAAAACTCCAATGGTTTGGGCACTTGGTTTCATATTTTTATTTACAGTCGGTGGAGTAACAGGAGTTGTTTTAGCAAACGCTGGAGTTGATACGGCATTACATGATACATATTATGTTGTCGCTCACTTCCACTATGTTCTATCGCTTGGAGCTGTTTTTGCAATTTTTGCAGGTTTTTATTATTGGTTTGGAAAAATGTCAGGTTATGAGTATTCAGAGTGGATGGGACAACTTCATTTTTGGCTTACATTTATTGGTGTAAATATAGTATTTTTCCCACAACACTTTTTAGGCTTAGCGGGTATGCCGAGAAGATATGCAGATTATCCCGATGCATTTGCTGACTGGAATTATATTTCATCCATAGGGTCATATATATCGATCGTAGGATTGGCAGTATTTTTTGCAAATTTAATTTACGCATTTGCTAAAAAGAAAAAAGCAGCTCAAAATCCATGGGGCGAAGGGGCAACTACCTTAGAGTGGACAGTTCCATCACCGCCTAATTTTCATACTTTTGATGAGCTTCCTAAATTCGAAAACGTCGAGGGTGCAGAAAAATCTAGTAGTTAGATTCTAGTAAAAATATATAATATTAAAATGCAGTCTACTATCTTAAGAGAAAAAAGATCTAATACAGATCTTGGAATTATCTCAGAGCTAATAAAGCTTATGAAGCCGAGAGTAATGTCTTTAGTAATATTTACTTGTGCTGTTGGTTTGCTCACGGCTCCAAATTCCATACCTTTCAATCAGGCAGCTATTGGTATTATAATAGTGGCCATTGGGGCAGGTGCAGCAGGCGCATTGAACATGTGGTACGAGGCTGATCTTGATAAATTAATGACCAGGACATGTTTAAGACCAATTCCTCGAGGCAAACTTAATAGAGCTCAGGCTTTATATTTTGGAACAACATTATCTATTATTTCTGTCTTTAGCTTATATTATTTTACTAATGCTATTTCAGCTTTCTTACTGTTTTTTACAATTTTCTTTTATTTGTTTGTTTATACAATTTGGTTAAAGAGAAGAACTCCACAAAATATAGTAATTGGAGGAGCCGCAGGTGCGTTACCACCTGTTATTGGCTGGACAATAGCAACAAACTCTTTATCGATTGAACCTTTAGTTTTTTTTCTAATAATTTTTGTTTGGACACCATCTCATTTTTGGGCCCTAAGCCTTTATAAGGCTAAAGACTACAAAAAGGCTAAAATTCCAATGTTGCCAATTACCAATGGAATTGAAAACACAAAAAAGAATATATTTATATATTCATTGTTAATGTTACCAACAGTGGTTTTTCCATATGCGATTGGATTTACATCAGAATTATTTCTTACACTTGGATTTACCTTGACTATTTATTATAATTATCTTTGCTTTAAACTTTATAATTATAAAAAAAATAAATTTGAGATCAAAATTGCAAAACAAATTTTTGCTTACTCAATATTTTACTTATTTTTAATTTTTGTGTTATTTTTAATAGATAAACTTATTTAATGATAAGAGACGAAAAAACAAAAAAGAAAAATTTATGGACCGCGCTAGGTCTTGTAATTTTTATAGTGATATTGTTCGTTTTTACTTTATATAACGTAGGTGTCTTTGAGAGATCAATATGATAAAAAAAAATACATTAACACCTCTTTTGCTAGCTGGAATATTCGTTTTTATGTTGGGATTATCATTTGCGGCAGTACCACTTTATGATTTGTTTTGTAGGGTAACAGGATTTGGAGGCACTACCCAAATCTCTAAAGAAGCACCAAAGATAGTATTAAATAAAATAGTAAATGTAAGGCTTGATACGAACGTGAATTCCCAATTAGATTGGGATTTTGCAGTTAATGAAAAAACTTTGGATGTAAAACCAGGCAAAGTTTATAAAATCAAATTTAATGTTGAAAATTTGGGCGACCAACCTTCATCCGCAGTTGCAAGCTATAATGTTTCCCCTTCGTCCTTTGGTCAGTATTTTAATAAATTAGGCTGTTTTTGTTTTGAAAAACAGACACTTAAACCAGGAGAAAAAGCATCTTATGATTTAGTATTTTATCTAGACCCTGAATTAGTAAACGACCCAAAAACTAAAAATATAGAGGATGTTACTATGTCCTATACTTTTTTCTCCTCTGACTACTATAAAAATGAGAAAAACGAGAGTTAAAAATGTCCTCAGCTCAAAAGCATGATTATCACTTAGTTGACCCTAGTCCGTGGCCCATTGCTACTTCTTTCGCTACATTAATTACTGCACTGGGAACAGTTTATTATTTGCATGCACAAGCAATGTGGGCAATGTTGCTAGGATTTGCGCTCCTAATTTATTGTGCATTTATGTGGTTCCGCGATGTAGTTATTGAGGCCGAACATCAAGGCCATCACACTCCAGTTGTACAACTCCATCATAGATATGGAATGACTTTATTCATTGCCTCTGAGGTAATGTTTTTTGTTGCTTGGTTTTGGGCTTACTTTGATGCAAGTTTATTTCCGAATGAATTTACTGGTAATGTTTGGCCACCAAAAGATATCGAAACATTTGATCCATGGGATATTCCTCTTATAAATACTCTAGTTCTTCTTTTATCAGGTACAACAGTTACATGGGCTCATCACTCTTTACTAGAAGGTGATAGAAAAGGATTTATTAATGGTCTGATTTGTACAGTTGCTCTAGGAGCATTCTTCACTGTTTTACAAATATATGAATATCAACATGCTTCATTTAGTTTCTCAGGTCATATTTATGGAGCAACTTTTTACATGGCTACAGGGTTTCATGGTTTTCATGTGGTTGTTGGAACAATCTTCCTAGCAGTGTGTCTATGGAGGGGAAAACTGGGTCATTTTACAAAAGAACATCACTTTGGTTTTGAAGCAGCAGCTTGGTATTGGCACTTTGTCGATGTGGTATGGTTATTTTTATTTGCAGCTATATACATTTGGGGAAGTTAAATTAGTTTGAAAAACAAGTTATCGTTTTCATTATTTGTATATTTTTTTATTTTAGTTTTTTTAGCCTTAGGTACTTGGCAAATTGTAAGATTAAACTGGAAACTTGAATTAATAAACTCAATAGAACAATCTTTAAAAAGTGAACCAATAGAGTTTAATGGTAGCAATCCAACTAATTTTAAAAAAATTAAATTTGAAGGAATATTAGATAATTCAAAAATCATTTATTTGTATAGTTTGAGTGAAAAAGGAGAACCAGGTTTTGAAATTGTCAATCCAATAAGTATCAATAATAAAAGTTATTTGATTAATCGTGGATGGATTCCTAGAGACTTCAAATCAAAAAAATACTTTTCAGATGAAAGCAAGTTCGAGGGGATTTTGAAACTGAAAAGTAAAATTAATTATTTTAAGCCAGATAATGATTTAAACAAGAATTATTGGTTTACATTAAAAGATGATGATCTGTTAAATTATACTGGTAAACAATTTTCTCCATTCATTATAAATAATATCAGTAAGCAAGAAGGAATTTATCCAAAGTCAAAACAAGTGGGAGCCAATATTTCCAACAACCATTTAAAATATGCTTTAACTTGGTTTTCATTAGCTGTTTCCATATTTTTAATATATTTATATTTCAGAAAAAAAAATTACTGATGGAATATATTAGTACCAGAAATAATTCAGATCATTTCTCATTTAAAAGCGTTTTTCTTAAAGGTTTAGCAGATGATGGCGGTCTATTTGTACCTAAATCAATTAATCCATTTAGCAAGAAAGAATTAATCAATCTTAGCGACCTTAAATACAATGAATTAGCAGCTGAAATTATTTTCCCATTTATTAGAAATTTTATGACTAAAAAAGAATTATCCTCTTTGATATCTAAATCTTACTCAAATTTTAGATGTGAAGATGTTGTAAAAATCTCTGACTTAGGAAAATTTAAAATTTTGGAACTTTTTCATGGTCCAACACTTGCATTTAAGGATATTGCGATGCAATTGATAGGTAATTTTTATCAATATCACTTAGAAAATGCAGAGAAAAAAATTAATATTATTGTAGCAACTTCGGGAGATACAGGGGCTGCAGCTATTGATGCATTGAAAGGCAAAAGTAATCTAAATGTTTTTGTATTACATCCTCATAATAAAATTTCACCAGTTCAGAGACGATTGATGACAATTCATGAAGAGAGAAATGTTTTTAATATCGCAATTGAGGGTAACTTTGATGATTGTCAAAATTTAGTAAAATCCATGTTCAATGATCAAAATTTTTCAAATAAGATCAACATGTCAGGAGTAAACTCAATTAATTGGGCAAGAATAATTGCTCAAGCCGTTTATTACTTTTATGCATATTTTAAAACAGGTAATGGACAACCTTTATCATTTTCTGTTCCAACAGGTAATTTTGGAGATATTTATGCTGGCTACTTAGCAAAAAAACTTGGCCTACCTGTCGACAAACTTATAGTAGCAACAAACAAAAACGACATTCTTCACAGAGCAATTTCTGGAGGTGATTATACTCAAAAGAAAGTTGAAGAAACAAATACTCCTAGTATGGATATTCAGATAGCAAGTAACTTTGAAAGACTTTTATATGATGTGAAAGACTGTAATTCTGAATTTACGAAAGATGTTATGAGTAAAATAAAAAATAATGAATATAAAATTGATAGTAGTGACTTAGAGAAGATTAAAAGAAATTTTATCTCTGAAATGTTAGATGAAAATGAGACTGTTGAAATTATAAAAGATATTTATGAAAAATATCAAATAGTAGTTGATCCTCACACTGCAGTTGGAATTGGAGCTGCAAAAAAACTAGAATTGGAAAAAAACTGTGTTGTATTGTCAACAGCTCACCCATGTAAATTTCCAAAAGCAATAGAAGATGCAATCTCAAAAACTGAAAAACTACCAGAAAGCCTAAGATATGTTTATGATAGAGAGGAAAAATTTGATGTCTTATCAAATGATTTAGACAAAGTTAAAAATTATGTAATAAATTCAATATGAAAATTAAAATAAAAGATCAAATTCCTGACACTGAAATTTTCCATCTAGCAGAGGGTGAGCCAAGAATAAGCAAAATTAAAGAAATACTTGGTACAGGCAAAATTATTCTATTTGGGCTACCTGGTGCTTTTACATCAACCTGTTCCAAATTTCACCTCCCGGGTTATGTGGCGAATGCAGATAAATTAAAACAGAAAGGAATACAAAATATATTTTGTATATCAGTTAATGATCCATACGTTATGGATGCTTGGGGACAAGCACATAACATTGAAAATAAAATAATAATGTTATCCGATCCTTATTTATCATTTACAAAGGCAATCGGTGCAGAGGTTGATAGAAATTCTAAAGGTATGGGAATAAGATCAAATCGATATTCTATGGTGATTGAAAACTTGAAAGTATCAAATATTCAAGTTGAAAAAGAGACCAAAGAATGTGGTTTATCTTCAGCAGAGGGTATTCTAGATATATTATAAATTAGATTGCAGTTCTCTTTTAGGCACCTAGAAATTAACTGAAGTTCGTGCTAATAAATCCACCTCATTGTTAAGCTTATCTGATGAATGAGCTTTTACCCAGCTCCATTTAATTTCAAAAGAGTTTGATAGACTATCTAATTCAGTCCAAAGTTCTTTGTTTTTCACTTCCTTTTTATTAGCTGTTTTCCAACCATTTTTTTTCCAATTATGTATCCATTCAGTAATTCCTGATTTTACATACTTAGAATCTGTAAATATTTGAACTTTGCTACCTTTTGCAATTTTTTTTAAAGCTTTAATTGGAGCAAGTAATTCCATTTGGTTGTTTGTTGTATCTTTTTTACTACCTTTAATTCTAGTTTTATTTCCATTTTCAATTATTATCGCAGCCCAACCGCCATTCCCTGGGTTACCAATACAAGAACCATCTGTATAGATTTTTATCATTAGCAATAATCTTTGAATGAATTTAAATTTTTATGAAAATCAAGTTTTTGAATGTATTCTTTTGGATCTTTAATTTTGATAATAGCTGTTTTGGGTGTGTTTAAATAATCATAAGATCTTGTTAGTAAGTACCTTAGGGCCGAGCCCTTACAAAGGGTATTAAAACTATTTTTCTCTAATTTCGTTAATTTTCTGACCGATTGATATCCTTTCAATAAATTTGAAGATTTATTCTTATTCATAATAAATTTATTATTTTTGTTATTAAAGCATAAAGCATTCACACATATCGCAAGATCATATGCATAATAATCATTAGAAGAAAAATAAAAATCAATAAAACCATGAAAGCGACCCTTATAAAAAAATATGTTATCTAAAAACAAATCACAGTGAATAATTCCTGTTGGAAGTTTTTTTGGCCAAAGTTTTTTGATTTGAGTATAATCTATTTTCATATTATCAGTTAAATCTTTAAATTTTTTATTTATTTTTCTACTAATTTTTTTCAAAAGAGGTCCCCATGAATTAACCGAAAGTGAATTTTTGCGATATATTCTTAATTTTTTAGATGAGTTGTGCAATCTTGCTATATTTTTTCCTATGACAAAGCATTCTTTATCATTTAAATTGATCTTATCCTTTCCTTCTAAGAAGGTTACCAAACATGCATTTTTACCTTTTATCTTAAATAAATATTTACCCTTTTTATTTTTAACTGGTTTTGGACACTTTATTTTAGATTTTGAAAGACCTGACATAAGTTTCATAAAAAAAGGCAGATCTCTTGAGTTAACCCTTTTCTCAAAAATGGTTAATATAAATTTTCTTTTTTTTGATTTAATAAGATAATTTGTGTTCTCAATACCTTTTTTAATACCACAATAATATAATATTTTTCCGATACTGAAACTTTTTTCAATTAGATTTATTTCATCTAAACCTATTTTTGTATAGACTGCCATTAGTTTAATTTTCCAGGAACTTTAAATGTAATATTTTCTTTTGTGATTTCTACTTCTTCTATATCAATAGTAAATTGTTTTTTTAGTTCCTCAATAAATTCAGTAACTAAAATTTCAGGCGCTGATGCGCCCGATGAAATTCCTATTGTTTTACAATTTTTTATTTGACTGAAAGGAATTTCACTTTCAGAATGAATTAATTCTGCTGATTTTGAACCATTTTTTTTTGCAACTTCGACTAATCTGACTGAATTTGATGAGTTACGGCTACCAATTACAAAAAACATATCACAGTTTGGGGCAATCTTTTTTACGGCATCTTGTCGGTTTGTTGTAGCATAACAAATGTCCTCTTTTTTGGGTTCATAAATGTCTGGAAATTTAGATTTTAGAACCTCAATTATATCCTTGGTATCATCTACGGAAAGAGTTGTTTGAGTAATATAAGCCAGTTTTTTGACAGAATTATTAATATAATTATTAGCATCTTCAGTGTTCTCAATTAAGTCTATTGATCCTTTAGGTAATTGACCCATAGTACCAACGACTTCAGGATGATTTTTATGACCAATAAGGAGAATGTGCATTCCTTGTTTATTAATATTTTCAGCTTCTCTGTGAACTTTTGAAACTAGAGGACATGTGGCATCTATATAAGTCATTTTTAAATTTGATGCAATTTCTGATACTGATTTTGGAACTCCATGAGCAGAAAAAATAACGGGTCGAGTTTTATCTTCAATTTCATCAAGCTCTTCTACGAATATTGCTCCAATTTTCCTTAAACTTTCTACAACATGCTTATTGTGAACAATCTCATGTCTGACATAAACTGGAGAACCATATTTATTTAAACTTTTTTTTACAATTTCAATTGCTCTATCTACGCCTGCACAAAAACCTCTTGGTGATGCCAAAAAAACTTTAATTCTATTATTTTTCATTTTTTTCAATTAAATATTCGAGCAATATATGTGGAAATGTTAAAGACGCCAATCCAATAAATATTACCATATTCACACTTTCATTTAGTTTAAACTCATAATTTAAAAAATTTAAAGCAACCAAAAAAATGATTCCTGTTATAATAGTAAGTGGAAAGGCTTTTTTAATAAATAGAAAAATACCTTTTTTAAAATTTTTATTAAGTTCAAATATCAATTTTATAGAGTGTCTAAATGAATGTAGAAAGCAGAAATAAATTGTAAATGCTAGCAAAGGGTTTAAAAAAATATTTAATGTGATTATTGAAAAAAAATCCATTAATAAAATAGACTTTTCATCATAACTTTTGTTAAAAGATAATATTAAATTTGATAAAAATGAGAGAAGAAGTATAATAACCAAAAATTCAATTTCAACTAGTAGAGTATTTGATAAATCAAAATTTATGGAACTAAATATTTCTAAAGTTTTATTTTGATTAAAGATTAATGGCGAAACTATTATAATTGACCCTTTTAAAGTTTTTAAAAAAATACTTTGTTTATTATTTTTACTTATAAACTCCGAGTCTTCCTTTCCAAAATGATAAGATGCAGTAATCAGAAATAACAATAATAAACTTTGTGGAAACAGTATCCATAAAATAACAATACCTAAACCAATCAAAATATATGCTAAATAAAAATAAGAAATATTTTTAATTTTGAGTATTTTAAATAACTTTCTTCCTTTAATATTATCTAATGCACCATGCGAAATACCCAGGATTAAAATTAAAAAAAAACATATTAAAATAAATGAGTTTGATCTCAAGTAATCAAGAGATGATAAAAAAATGCACGATATAAAAAAAATTAACGAGTGATGATAATTAATTTTATTTATCATTTTTCTTGAAATAAAGCTTTTAAAAAAACTATTTTGGGCATTTTTAATATAATTGATATATCTTCACCCAAGTGACTTTTGTTGGATAAAAAATTTATAATTGTTTCTGATTTTGAGTTAAACATTTTATAAAATACATTTGGCATTATTTTTGGACATTTTTTTAAAACTCTTAAGAAAATTTTATCTAAAAACTCATATTTTTCGCTTATTTTGAAGGCCTTATTAGAATTAAATCTTTCTATGTTTTTTGCTAAATATTTTGATTGTTCCTGAATGTTTAAAAACGTATATCCCGTACTTAGTCTAGTCATGCCACCTGCAGTTCCAATATTTATTAAATTTTGATTATTTATATTAGAAGTTCTAAATAAAGGAATTTTACCGACTTCTTTGTAATTAATTCTATAATTTTTGAGATTAAGATGATTCTTGATATATTCTATAAGTTGTTGGTCGTATTCTTCTTCTTCTTGATTGTTCATTGTTGATAACCATGTGGTTTCAACTAGAGCTTTATTTTTTGAAAATGGAAGAGTATAAAAAAAATGAACACTGTCTTTTTGATCACAATCAAAATCCATAAGATTCATAATTTCTTCATCAAAAAATTCTTTATCAGTTTCAATTTCATATCCACAAAAGTGTTGCCAAAGCTTATCATCAGTTTTACCAATTTCTGGAACACTATTAAAAACTATAGAAGAATTTATGTTAATCCCGTTTTTGTTTTTAAAAAAATTAACATTTTTATTTTGTTTTAGTTTATTTAAAATTTTATCATAGAACAAACCGCTATCTATTGATTGATATGGATATTTATTACAATCCTTATATAAAGTTCCGTCTTTAGAATTAACTGAAAACTGTTTCCAACTTTTTATCACACAATCTTCAAAATCATGCTGATTTACTTTCCAAAAAGACCAAGTTTTGTCTCTAAAATATTTATCTCTATTATCAATTATTGCTAAAGATCTATTTTTCAATTTAAAATTAATTTCTAATTGATAGGCTAAAGATAATCCACTACACCCCCCTCCAATAATTACAATATCAAAGTCTTTCATTTAAATTAATTTCTTCCATGATAATTTTGTGCTTATTTAGAGTAAAATCTGCTTCTTGATTAGTCATTAAGCTAAGCCTAATCATATCTAATAAAGATATTAAAGTTTGTATTATTTTTCCAAAATTATTTACAAATATTTTTCCAGAATTTTTATACTCTTCAAAATTACTTTTTTTTTTAATTTGAAATCCTATTTCTCTGTACACTCTTCTTGCAACACATATTGAAAATCTTAAACGAAAAGGAATATCTTTTATGTAATAAAAACAACTTCTGTAAAAAGTTTCAGCTAGTTCTAAAGTATCTTTGATTTCTTTAATATCAGACTTAATATAATATCTATTGAGATTTTGATCTTCAATCACATCTCTAGATATATTTGTTAATTGCATAGCTATCCCTAAATCGATTGCAGCTTTAAAGGCACTCTTTTTTTTTACATTAAGAATTTTTGCCATCATTAATCCAACAGTTCCAGCAACTCTATATGAATAAATCAATAATTCTTTTTCAGATTTTAATTCTACTTTTTCCTCTAAATCACTTTCAACACCATCAAATAAATCATAAATAATATTTGTAGAAATATTTGTATCGGCAATTAATTTCCACATTTTTTCAATTATTGGATTTGAGAAATTTTTTGATATAAAATCATTTTTAAATTCTTTGAATCTTAATTTTTTAGTTTTTAATTCTCCACTTTCATCTGCGATATTATCCAAATATCGACAAAAAGTGTATAAATCAGAGCACTTTTGATAAGTCTCTTTATTTAGAAAAAAACTTGCCCAACTAAATGATTTTGCATAAATCGATAAATAGTTTTGATTATCCATTAGAGTATCTTGTCTAGTACCTTCGCTGAAGACAAAACTCCTGGTACACCTGCACCAGGATGTGTCCCTGCACCAACAAAGTATAGACCATCAAATATCTCAGATTTATTATGAAACCTGAAATATGCTGACTGAGTAAATTTTGGTTGTATTGAGAAGCCAGAGCCAAATTTTGTATTTAATTCTTTTTCAAAATAATCAGGGGTTAAATAGAAGTCCTCTACAATATTTTTTCTAAGATCTGGCATCAAATTTTGCATTTTATCGATGACCAGATTTTTCATTTCCTCACCTTTCTCACTCCAATTAATTCCAGACTGATTATTAGGCACAGGAACCAAAACATAAAAACAATCATGGCCTTTTGGTGCCATCCCCTCGTCAGTAGCAGTAGGCCTATGAAGGTAGTAGCTTATATCTTTATTCAATATTTTATTATTAAAGATATCATTTAAATGTTCCTCATATTTTTCTCCAAATTTTATAGTGTGATGCTCAATATTTTCATATTTCTTTTTTGTACCAAAGTAATACACAAATAAACCCATAGAGTATTGCATACGTTTCATCTTATACTTAAAAAATATACTCAATTTTTCATTCATTAGATTGGAATAAACTGCTGGAGGATCCGCATTACAAATAACATTATTCGCATCTAATTCACTGCCATCATCAAGCCTTACAGACTTAATTTTTCTGTTCTTTGTAATTACTTCTACAACTTCTTTTCCTTTTATAATTTTAATTTTTTCTTCGAGCATAAGTTTCTCTAAACCACTTACTATTTGACCTGTACCACCCATGGAGTAGTGAATTCCCCATTTTTTTTCTAAATATAATATCAACCCATAAATTGATGTCGTGGTAAAAGGATTTCCTCCTACTAATAAAGGATGCATGCTCAATAGTCTTCTTAATTTGTCGTTTTTTACATAAGAAGATACCAAGCTATAAACTGATTTATAGCTTTTTAATTTAAGCAATGATGGTATTTGTTTAATCATAAATAAAGGTTTATCAAATGGGACATCTGATAATTCAGTAAATCCTTTATCAAAAATTTTTTTTGTAAAATTCACTAAGTTTTTATATCCGATAAAATCTTCTTTATTTATTTTCTCGATTTGAACTTTCATTTTCTCATCATCATCTGAGTAATCAAATTTACTGCCATCTTCAAAAACAAATCTGTACCAAACATTCAAAGGCCTTAAATCAATGTAGCTTTTTGAAGTCTTGTTAAATAATTCAAAAAGTTCCTCAATTAAATAAGGGGCTGTAATAACTGTTGGACCAGCATCAAACGTAAATCCATTTTTTTTAAAGACACGCGCTCTTCCACCCAAATCATTATGTTTTTCAATTAAAGTTACATTATGATTTTTTGCTCTCAGTCTTAGTGCTGATGCTATACCTCCAAAACCAGATCCAATTACTACTGAATTCATCTCTTAAATTTATCTTATTTTTGAAAAAAAACGAACTTTACAATATCGTTTACGAATTAACCTTTTTTAATTCAATTTTGGTTTCCTCAAGATTTTTTGTAAAAAGTATATCTAACTTTGATTTATCTACTGAGGTTGATATTGTTTTTTTAACTGCCTTAATTGCAATCTTTATGGATGTATCTTTAATATCTTTAATTGCAGCATCTTTCATTTGAGATATTTTTATATTAGCTAAATTTTTCTTTATTTCCACTGATTTTGAGAATTTTTCGCTCATATCTTTTATAAGTTTTTCAGCTTCAATGTTTGCTTGGTCGATAATTTTTTTCTTTTCCCGTTCTGCAGAATTTAATTTGCTTTGTGCATCATCTAATAGTTTTTTTGATTCAGATCTTAATTTTTCACTCTCATCAATTTCATTTTTTATGTCAACAATCATCTTTGTAAGCAAATCATTCACATTTTGAGGAACTTTTAAATAAATCAAGCCTACAAAAAATATTACAAATGAAACAGCTACCCAAAAAGTTGCATCAAACATTTTTTCTATTCTCCTTAGAATTATTTGTCAGGTCATTTACAATTGATGAGATGTTTTCTTTGTTGATTTCTTCTCCAACTAGCTGTTTTATCAAACCTGACGAAGTTTCTGTGGCAATTTTTTTGATATTCTCCGCAGAATTTTTATTTAAATTTTGAATTTCTTTTTCGGCAGCTTCTATTTCTTTCTCTAAATTTTTCTCTAATTCAGATCTTTTTTTGTCTATATCATCCAGTACTTTTTGACGAGCTTCATTAAATAAATTTTTTGCTTCTAATTTGCTATTTAAGATAATTTTATCAAATTTTTTTATTTTATCTTCACTTTCCTCTCTTTGTTTTTCAGCAATCTCTATGTTCTCCAAAATTTGTGACCTTCTGCTTTCTAAATTATCACTTATTTTTGGCAGTATTACTTTTGACAAAATAATATACAAAGCACCAAATGTTATGACTAGCCAAACAATTTGAGATATCCAAAATTCTGGATTTAATTGTGGCATACCTCCACTTTCAGCACTTTGTACTTTAGTAATCAGTGCAAAGCTAAAAAGAAATTTAATAATTATTTTTTTTAGCATTAATTAAAATGCGAATAAAATAATCAGTGCAACTACTAGACCAAATAATCCGGTTGCTTCAGCTAATGCGAAACCTAAAAGCAAATTTGGAAATTGCTTTTGAGCTGCAGATGGATTTCTCATTGCGCCTGATAGGTAGTTTCCAAAAATTATTCCTATTCCTACTCCAGCACCCGCAAGAGCTATTGCTGCAAGTCCTGCTCCAATCATTTTTGCTGCTTCTAATTCCATTATATCCTCCTTATAAGTTGTTAATGGTGTAAATTTAATGCATCATTTAAATAGATGCATGTTAGTATTGCAAAGACATAAGCTTGAAGAAAAGCAACTAGTATCTCCAAACCTGTTAGTGCAACTGAAAAACTTAATGGTAGCCATCCTCCTACTATTCCAAGACTAACAACAAATCCTCCAAATACTTTCATCATAGTATGACCAGCCATCATATTTGCAAATAATCTTACTGATAAACTAATCGGCCTACTTAGATAAGAAATTATTTCTATTACAACAATTAATGGTAAGAGAACCATTGGAACTCCACTTGGCACAAATAATTTTAAGTAACCAAGGCCATGTTTAATAAATCCAATAATTGTAACTCCAATAAATATAAAAGCCGCAAGCACAAAAGTAACAATTATGTGACTTGTAACTGTAAATGAATAAGGGATCATCCCAAACATATTGCAAAAGAGGACGAACATAAAAAGTGAAAATATAAATGAGAAATATGGTTTTGCTTTTGTTCCAGCTGTATCACTGATCATTTTTGATA
Organism: uncultured Pelagibacteraceae bacterium; assembly: GCA_902634885.1. Taxonomy (GTDB): domain Bacteria; phylum Pseudomonadota; class Alphaproteobacteria; order Pelagibacterales; family Pelagibacteraceae; genus Pelagibacter. Next base: position 23,277 of record CACPLR010000006.1, read on the forward strand.
CAAATGAATAAGTTAATTCGGAAAGCAATTGCAATTTATCAGGTATTAGTGATTTCTTTTTAGCTCCTAAGTTCAAAACAATTAAAATAGCTATTGTACTAATAACCATAAATAAACTTGCATTAGTAAATGAAATATCAACGTTACCTAGTTTTATTTCTGGACCAATCCGGTAAACATTGAATTGGTTCATAGGGTTTGCTGCCATCTGTAATCTATTTTTGCATTTTTTTTGCGGTTTTAACCACGTTTATAATTCCTGCAGCCACCCCTACAAAAAAAAATATTAAAATTAACCATGGTTTAGTACCAAACCAATTGTCTAAAATAAACCCAATAATTGTCCCAACAGCTACTGCAGACACCAATTCTGTGCTCATTTTGAACGCTGTTCCCATGTTAGAGCTAGATTTTGGATTTTTTTGATCCTTGTGAACTTCAGCTTTATTTTTTGCAATTTTTAAGCGAGATTTAAATTCATCTTCTGGCATTTGTCCTAAGCAACCATGCTCTCAGCTTTTTGAAGATCTACAGCAACGAGTTGGCTTATTCCTTTCTCTGGCATTGTAACTCCGTAAAGTCTGTCCATCTTTGACATTGTTAAAGCATGGTGGGTAACAATTATAAATCTTGTAGATGTTATTTTAGTTAAATCAGTTAACAAATTACAAAATCTTGTAACATTAGCATCATCAAGAGGCGCATCAACTTCATCTAGCACACATATTGGCGAGGGGTTTGTTAAGAATACTGCAAAAATTAAAGATAAAGCTGTTAAAGCCTGTTCTCCTCCTGACAACAAAGTAATTGATTGAAGTCTTTTACCAGGAGGACTAACTAACATTTCTAGTCCAGCATCTAATGGATCATCAGAGTCAACAAGTTCAAGTTTTGCATTTCCACCATTAAATAATTTAGTATAAACTTCATTAAACTTTCTATTAACTTTTTCAAAAGCCTCTAGCAATCTCTCTCTTCCTTTTTGATTAAGCTCAGAAATACTTTCTTTTAGTTTAATTATAGCGGTTACAAGATCTTGTCTGTCTTTTTCCATTTTTTTAATTTCTACCTCATATTTAGAAGTTTCTTCGTCAGCTCTTAAATTTACCGATCCTAATTTTTCCCTTTGCCTTTTTTTCTCATCAAGCAACTCTTCTTGTGTAAGTACATCAGGAAATTCAACTTCTTTTTCTAAATTTGAATACTCTAACAATTTTTCTTCACTTAGATTTAATTCAGAATTTACTCTTTCTAGCAGATCACTTCTTCTCTTACTTAGACCATCTATAGTAGCACCTGAGCTAGCTTTTCTCTCTCTAATCTCAATAGAATTTTCTTTGGTATCTTTTAATTCATTGCTTAATGTTGATATTTTATCATCTATTTCTACAATGATAGATTCATTTTCATTTTGTTCCTTTTCTGAAATTCTTAAACTTTCAGAAATCTGTCCTTTTTTCTCTGCTTGCAGTTGGGGTTGTTTTTCAAGATCATTTAATTTTAATATTTGTTTATTTCTTCTTTCATTTAATTCCCTCACCATTTTTTCTGAGTTAGTTAATAGATTTTTCCAACTTTCAATTTCTAGATCTATCTTTTGAATTCTTTCATTTCTTTTAACAGACTCTTTTTTAATATTTTGGTTATTACTATAAATATCAGCGTATTTTTCTTGAAGTTTTTTAATTATTTCGTTTGTTTTATTCAATACTGTAATTTTATCACTTTTTTCTGCATCTTTAATTTTTATATTTAAATAAGATAAGTTCTCTTTACATTCATCTAAAACTTTTAATGCAGCAGAACTATTTTGTTCATTTATTAAATTTTTTGCAGATGTTATCTGGTCAATAATTGTATTTATTTGTTCAATATTCTTTTTTAAATTTACTGAGCTGAATGTATCTAAAATTCTATCTACTTTATCTTGTTCTCTTTTCAAATTTTCTTTTGCAACATCTAAATCTTGATTAGATAATTTCTCAGTTTCGTAATATTTGGAATCTATTTCTATTAACTCACCTTTCTCCTCTTTAAGTCTTTTTTCATTTGAGTTTGCATCAATTACAATACTTTTTTCCCTATCAATATCCTCTTCGATCATTTTTAATGAATTTTTTAAAGACTTTATTTCTTCATCAATCCTCTCATTTTCCTCATCAAGGCCTTTCAATTCTAAATTAAGTCTCTGAATTTTTGATAGATTTTCAATATTTCTCTCTCTTATTGGTGTTACCTTGTTAGTTTCATCAGTAATTCTTTTTTCTAAATTTTCTAATTGTGAATTAAACTCTTTAACTTGACCTTCCGCCTCAGTATTTATTTCATTTTCTAGTTTAATTTCATGATCAATATCTCTAAGTTTTAAATAATATAGACCTGCTTCAACTCGTTTAATTTCCTCAGATACTGATTTATATTTAGCAGCCTCTTCTGCTTGCTTTTGCAAATTTGCAAGTTGTCTTTCTTGTTGTCTTCTTAATTCGTCTGCTCTTTTCAAGTTATTTTCGGCTGCACTTAATCTAAGTTCTGCCTCGTGTCTTCTAACATGTAAACCTGCAATTCCTGCTGCTTCCTCTAGTATTGCTCTTCTGTCGGCAGGTTTAGCTGTAACTAAAGCTCCAATTCTACCTTGGCTGATTAAAGAAGGCGAATGTGCTCCAGTAGATAAATCTGCAAAAAACATTTGCGCATCTTTTGCTCTAACTTCCTTATTATTTATGTAAAATTTCGATCCTTTATCTTTTTCAATTTTTCTTCTGATTTCTATTTCGTCAAGCTCGTTGTATTGTATTGGTCCGTCTTTATTTTCATTACTTAAAGCAATAGATACTTCTGCAATATTTTTTGACGGTTTATTGGATGTTCCAGAGAATATAACATCTTCCATCCCAGAGCCTCTCATACTTTTTGCTGATGTTTCTCCCATACACCATCTTAAAGACTCAACAATATTTGATTTCCCACAACCATTTGGACCAACAATTCCTGTCAAACCTTCTTCAATAAGAAAGTTGGTTTTTTCTGCGAATGATTTAAATCCAGTAAGCTGGATTTTTTTAAATTCCATTCACTAACTTATATCAGTTTTTCTATGTATTTTTTTAATTTTTTATAGTCTGTTGGATTATCAAACTTTTTACCATTAATTATTAGAGTAGGGGTTGCTTTAACTTTATATTTTTTTACACCATTGATTCGATCTTCGAGTATATGATCTTCTACAGATTTATCAGCTAAACAACTCTCAATATTTATTTTGAAACTAGAATTTTCTATTAGTTCTTTAATGTTTTTGTTTGCATCATCAATGGAACCACCTCTTACCCATTCACTTTGCTTATTATATAGATAGTGCAAGACTTCAGAATTACCGTCGTTTTTACAATGAGCAATTTTTGCTGCATTAAATGCTGCGATATCTAAAGGAAAATTTTTATATTCAATTGAAACAAAACCTTTATCAATAAACTCTTTCTTTAATTCTGGATAAATTTTCTTATGGAAGTTTGCACAAAAACCGCAAGTTAAAGACTCAAATACTACTAACTTGACTTTTGCATCTACATTTCCATCAATTATTGGTTTTACATCAGAACTTGAGATATTAGGGAATAAAAAGAAGGATATTAAAAAGGTTAATAAAATTTTTTTCATTTTTTTTTGTATAAATTGCTTAACTCTATTAAAGAATTTTTAACTTTTTCATTTTTAATATTACTTATGTCTTTTATGTGTTTGTTTTTTGTCGCATAATCAGCGCTTTTTTTGACCTTTTTTTCCAAAAATCCATTAAATGTATTTAGTTTTATAGTTTGAACAACTTCATATCCAAAGAATGCATTCATTTTTTTTATAATTTCATTTTTAGAATATTCTAAGTTAACTTCAGACCCTCTTTTAACCATTATAGTTAAACAACTATTTTTAACCTTATTAGATCCCTTAAATGATTTTGGATAACATTCTTTGAATAATTCTCTGCCAACTATATATTTCCAATTATCAAGAGTTTTATTATAAACATCCCCTTTTTTATTAAGTATTCTTTTTGCCTCTTTGGGCAAAGTATCTTTAAAAGATCTTAAACCTTGAATGGATTTATATCTCTGCTTAGTATTGTATTTAATATTCATATGACAAATCAAAACATACCAAAAAAAATTCTATATTGGTACGATAATAATAAAAGAGCCCTACCTTGGAGAAAAAAAGTTTCGAAAAAGAAACAGGACTATTTTATCCTTGTAAGTGAATTTATGCTTCAACAAACACAGGTTAAAACTGTTATTCCTTATTTTGAAAAGTTTATAAAAGAATTTCCAAATTTAAAATTTTTGGCTAAATCAAGTGATCACAAAATTTTAAAAAACTGGGAAGGACTTGGGTATTATTCTAGAGCAAGAAATTTAAAAAAAACTGCAATAAAATTATTAAAGGACTATAAAGGTGAGTTGCCAAAGGATATTGAAACACTCAAATCTCTCCCAGGAATTGGTGAGTATACTTCTAGATCAATTTTAGCAATTGCGCATAATAAGCCTTATATACCAATGGATGGAAACGTCGAAAGAATACTAAAAAGAGTTTTTTTACTTAAAACTGATTATGAAATATCAAAAGAAAACTTAAATAAAAAAAAATCTTTTTTTGGATTTTCAAAAAGATCAAGTGATTATGCACAAGCAATTATGGAGATAGGAGCATTAATTTGTAAACCTTCATTACCATATTGCATTCGCTGTCCACTTACACAAAATTGTAAATCTTATAAGAAAAAAGATTTTTTAATCAAATCTAAAAATAAGTTTAACAAAACAAAATACTTTGAAGCAAATGTTAATAAATATAAAAATAATTATTTATTGATTAAAAATAAAAATTTCAATTTTTTAAAAAATTTGATCATTTTTCCAATGATAGAAATAGATGAAAATAAATTTGAAAATTCAACTCAAAAAAAAATAAATATAAAAATGTCAAATATGGATATGAAAATTATTATTAATAAAAATATAAAAGTTAAAAAAACAAAGAACAGTATAATGTTGAACAAAGAAAATATTAAAAATTATATTTTACCTTCATTTACAAAAAAAATATTAAATTCGGTATCACAATAAAATGAAAAGTATTGCAATAATTGGATCTGGAATTTCTGGTCTTTTTCTCGCAAATCTTTTAGAAAAAAATACCTCTTTTTCTTATAAAATTTTTGAAAAAAAACCCTCATTAGATTTAAGCGATGGTTATGGGATACAATTGTCAGTAAACAGCATTAATCTTCTAAATAAAATTGGATTTCAAACAATGAATGCGAGCGAAGTATTTTTTCCAAAAAAAGTAAATTTCTTTGATGCAAAAGTGTTAGAAAAGATATGTGATATTGACTTATCTCAATTTAACTTTGAGAACAACAGATACACAACATTAAAAAGATCAAAATTAATAGAATTTTTGTTAAGTAATATCCCAAAAGATAAAATAATTTTTAACTCTGATCTCATTAATATTGAGGAATATGAGAAATTAAAATTATCTTTCAGCGATAATAGCAAAGAGGAATTTGATTATATAGTTGCAGCTGATGGAGTTTATTCAAGAACAAAAGAAATTTTATTTAAAAAAGAGGGTGCACCAAAGTATTTTAATTCAATTGCACTAAGAGGGAATATTCAGAACTTCGAAAATTTAGATATTTCACTATATTTAGGGTCAAATTTTCACTTTGTAATCTATCCTATCAATCAAAATAACGAATTTAATTTTATATCTATAGTAAGAAAAAAATTAGTAGAATCTGAGATTACAAATAGAAGTCTATTTAAAGATAAAAGTTTTATAAATAGCTTAATGAGCCAGATTTCCTCAAAATCAGATTTAAATTTAACTGAGTTGGTAAATGAAATTAAATGCTTTCCGATTTTTGTGAGTAAAAAAATTAATATACCAAGTAATAAAAATATTTTTTTAATGGGTGATGCGTTCTTTTCATTTCCGCCCTCTTTTGCGCAAGGAGCATCACAATCAATTGAATCTGCAAATGATCTTTTCAATGATCTAAATAATAATTTATCAAATTATAATAAAAAAAGAGTTTTAAAGACGAAACAGATAAATTATAGATCTTCCATCAATCACCATGCATTCCATATTGCAAATCCTATAAATGTTTTTTTTAGAAATATTTTTCTAAAATATCTTTCTAAAAATAAAAGTTTTTTAGAAAATTATTTGGGTAAAATTTATAAGAATTAAGCTTTTGGCCGTAGACGTTGCCTAAGTTCATCAATAGGCTTTAAACTATTTCCTACTTGATAATGCCAATAGGTCCAACCATTGCAGCTTTCTGCGCCTAATATCTGAGCAGCTACTTTGTGAATAGATCCCTCGTTCTCTTTATGTTTAATACTTCCATCAACCATAACTTTTGCAAATACTTTCTTTTTTTGGTCGTAAATTTCTGTACCAGGCTTTATAACACCTAATTCAATTAATGAACCAAAAGGCACTCTCGGCTTTGATTTATTATTCCGTAGTGTATCCAAATATTCATCCATAATAATTTTAGTATTTTTAATCCGTTTGTTAGAAGCTGTAAAATATTTTTTTTCTTTTTCTATTCCAAAATAAGATCGTCCTAGTTTTTTTGAAACCACAGCTGTTGTACCTGATCCTAAAAAAGGATCTAAAATAAAATCATTTTTGTTTGTAGAGGCCAATACTACCCTATGTAGTAAAGCTTCTGGTTTTTGAGTTGAATGGACTTTCGATCCATTATCTTTTAATCTTTCTTTACCGTTACATATTGGTAAATTCCATGTAGATCTCATTTGTAAATCATCGTTAAATGACTTCATTGATTGGTAGTTAAAAGTATATTTTGACTTTTTACTTTTTGATGCCCAAATCAATGTTTCGTGAGCATTAGTAAACCTGGTACCTCGGAAGTTTGGCATAGGGTTATTTTTATTCCAGATTACATCGTTTAAAATCCAGAAACCTAGATCTTGGATTATTTTTCCTACTCTAAAAATATTATGATAACTGCCTATGACCCAAATAGACCCATTTTTTTTTAATACTCTATGTGATTGTTCTAGCCATTCGTATGTAAACGCATCATAAGATTTAAAACTCTCAAATTGATCCCATTTATCATCTACTGCATTCACTCTAGATCTGTCTGGTCTAATTAAACTGTTTTGTAATTGTAAATTATATGGCGGATCTGCAAAAATTAGATCAAATGTTTCATCAGGAATTTTTTTTAATTCTTTTAGACAGTCCCCATTTATAATTTTGTTATGTAATTTTTTAACTACCATTTTTAAAAAAGTAATTAGACTCCAGGGTAGATTCTGCGTCAACCAGAGATTGAAAAAAATAGTCTCAACTTGTTGTAAGTTTTAGTTATGACTCAATATGTTGTGTATAGGCCTAAAGTTTTTTCGATGATGCTTCGTTATACCAAATTTCTTTATGGCTTTTAGATGTTCTTTAGTTCCATATCCTGCATTTTTATCCCAAGCATATTCTTTAAATTTTTTGGACATATTTGTAATTAGCCGATCTCTTGCAACCTTTGCAATTATAGATGCTGCCGATATTTCAGATATTTTTTGATCTCCCCTAATTACAGACTTAAGTTTGTAACCCTTCAGTTCTGGCAATTTATTTCCATCAATTAATGTTGATGTAGGTTTTATTTTAAGTTTTTTAATCGATCTTTTCATGGCTAATAAAGATGCATTTAGAATATTTAATTTTTTAATCTCTTTTAAAGAGGCAGATCCAACGCTCCAGATAGAGTTTTTTTTAATATATTTTTCTAAAATATTCCTTTTTTCTTTTGAAAGTTTTTTAGAATCTTTGATCTTACTTTTATCTATATTTTTTTTAAATATTACTGCAGCAGCAAATACTGGACCAACTAAACTCCCTCTTCCAACTTCATCAACTCCAGCTACCTTTTTCATTATTTTAAAAAAAATGATAAATAATTAATCCAATAAATGAACTCTTCAAGAAAGATATCAAAACCAAACTATAATATGAAAGATTAAATTTTTTTTTATAAAAATTTAAGTACTTTTTGTGCAGTTCTATCATAAATTTATAAGTTTATTTCTAATTCATCAATTTTTTTTCTTATTTCTTTAAGATCTGTCCAAGAGTATTTTTTTTGGTCTGGTTGCCTTAAAAGATACGCTGGATGAAATGTTATCATTGTTAAGTAGCTTTTATTGTTTATAATCACATTTTTCCAATTTCCCCTTCCTTTTGAAATTTTAATTTTTGATCCAAATAACGACTCCATTGCAGTGCTACCCATTAAAATTAAAATCTTTGGATTTATTATTGATATATGTTTTCTTAAGTATTCTGAGTATCGTGTTATTTCAGCAGGCTCCGGTTTTCTATTATTAGGAGGTCTATAATTTACAACATTTGTAATATAAATATCTTGTCTATTTATATTTATTGCTTCTAGCATTTTATTTAATAATAAGCCTGCATCTCCCACAAAAGGTTTGCCGACCTCATCCTCTTTTTGACCAGGTCCTTCTCCAACAATCATTATTTTGCTATTGAAATTTCCATCACTGAATACAAGTCTTTTAGCACTTTCCTTAAGCTCGCAATTTTTGATATTTTGTAAATCATTTTTAAGTTTTGTTAGAAGAGAAATCTTATCTTCTACTTCTGGTTTAGTTTTAAATCTATTTATTGGTTTATCGTTAAAAATGAATTCTATGTCGTTGGGATTATTAAATTCATCTAAAATGTCATTTTGATTTTTTTCCTCTAAAGTCATAAATTAAATTATGTTATTAAAATTTTTTTTTATTTTTTTTGCTCTTTTATACCAAACTATAGGTTATACTAAAACAAATGATAAAAATGATTTTAATTATAAGTTCCTTTCAAGTTATTTTTCTGCGCTAGTCTCTTTTGATAATCAAAAAAATAATAAAGCTTTAGAATTTTTTGAATCTTCAAAATATCTCAAAAAAAAACATGACAACTATTTAAAAGAATACGTGTATTCTCTTGTTTTAGATGGCCAAATAAAAAAGGCTGTAAATCAAATAAAAACATTGCGTAACAAGAAGAATTCAAATTTTTTTGAAGGTAAGCTTTTAATAGTCTTAGATTTGATGAATAAGAAAAAATATATACAAGCTTCAAATACTATTAAGAGTTTTAACGTATCAAACGAAAATACCTACGAGTTTATAATTATAAAAACTTTAGAAAGCTTAAATCGTTTATTTAAAAATAAAAAATTACAATATTCAACAACCGATTTTGGAAAGTTAAGTTTGATTGTGAATGCTTTTCAAAATTGCTATCTGAATTCTAACAAAACAGATAGTCATTTCTTAAATTTAATTAATTCTGCTGAAGGAGATTACTCAAGATATTTATATTTTTACTTATCAAATGTAATTGAAAATAAAGACTATAAAACTGCAAAACAAATATCAAAAACAATTGAACCTTTTTCGAGTACGTTATTAATATCACAATCAAAAAAATGGATAGATAATGAAAATTATAAAAAATTTAATAAACATTTTTCATGTCAAAATGAAAATGACCTTTTATCTGAATTTTTTTTTCTGATATCTAACTTATATTCATCACAAAATATTATTGAAACATCGAATTTTTATTTAAGTGTATCTAATTACCTAAACCCAAAATTTTATTTTAATTTATCTCTATTGGCAGAAAATTATTATTATAATGATAATTTTGATATATCGAGGGAAATATTAGAAAAATTTAGTTCAGAGGATGAAATTTATTTTTGGTACAAAATAAAAAAAATTGCTCAGATTATTTCTGAAGAGGAAAATGATCATAAATCTTTAAAATATATTGAAGATAATATTTCCGATTTAAAACAAAAATCACCAAAAATTCTTTTTGACTTAGCAAACATATATAAAAATTTTGAAAATTATAAAATAGCTATAGATTACTATACGCAAGTTTTAAATCAAATTGATAAAAATTCAAATATGTATGCGGATGTTTTATATAGAAGAGGTGGAAGTTATGAGAGATTAAAAAATTATTCAAAATCAGACAAAGATTTGTTGATGTCTTTAAATATTCGACCTGATCATGCTTACACTCTCAATTACCTTTCGTATAGCTGGCTAGAGAGAAACATTAAAATAGAGCAAGCTATGCAAATGCTAATGAGAGCCTACGAGTTAAGAGAGGACGACCCATATATAACCGATTCAGTTGGATGGGGATATTATTTGATTGGCGATTTTATAAACGCAGAAAAATATTTAAGAAAAGCTGTTGAACTAATGCCAGATGACCCAATTGTTAATGATCACTATGGAGATGTTCTATGGCAACTAGATAGAAAATTACAAGCAAAGTATTTTTGGGAACACGTATTAGAACTTGAAGATACAGAAGAAGAAATGAAAAAAGACATTGAGATTAAACTTATCGATGGTCCTCGCAAAATATAATCGATGAGATTTGATAAAATCCGATCATACGCAAAAATAAATATTTCTTTAGGTGTATTAAAAAAATTAAAAACCAAACATCATAAAATTGAGAGTTTAGTGAGCTTAATTGATTTATATGATCAAATTTACATAAAAAAAATTAAAGGTAATGGCCACAAAATATTATTTGATGGAGAATTTTCTAATGGAATAATTAAAAAAAATACTGTTTCAAACCTTATTCAAATATTAGATCAAAAAAGACTTTTAAATAATGAGAAGTATTTAATTAAAATTACAAAAAATATACCTCTTAAATCAGGGTTAGGAGGTGGCTCAATGAATGCAGCAAGTATCTTAAAATATTTAATTAAAAAAAATAATATAAAACTTAAGCGTAATGATATTTTTAAAATCAGCTCAAAGATAGGTTCAGATACCATTTTAGGCTTAAACACGAGTTCAATTATTTCAAAAGAATTGAGAATAAAATACGCTAAACTTAAATCACCGCTTCATTTAATAATAATTAAACCAGATTTTGGTTGCTCCACAAAAGATATATATTCAAAGGTCAAAAATTTCTCCAGAACAAAGTTAAAATTTAAAAGTAACAAATTTTTGTCACTCAAATTCTTATCAAAACTAACAAATGATCTAGAAAATCCAGCATTTCAAAAATATCCAAAACTAAAAAATATAAAATTATTTGTTGAAAAATTAGATAATATTTTATTTACCAGAATGTCTGGGTCAGGATCTTCAATTGTCTTATACTTAGCTACAAAAAATAATGCAAAAAAAGCTCAAAAAATATTAAAAAAAAAATATAAAAACTATTGGTGTATTTTATCTAAAACTATATAAAGCTTTTTTTTTGTGTTATACGAAAATAATTTTGGGGTGTAGCCAAGTGGTAAGGCAGCGGTTTTTGGTACCGCCATTCCTAGGTTCGAATCCTAGCACCCCAGCCAAATATGAGCAATATATTTACTAAATTTTTCAATTTTAAAAAAAAATTAAATCAAAAAGAAATCTTATTTCAAAATATTAAAAATTCATCAAATGTAAAATCTATTTTTAATGCAATTTCTAGTCATACAGAATGGAGCGATGTAAGATATGTTGGTGGATGCGTAAGAAAAATTTTAAATAACGAAAATTACGATGACATAGATTTAGCGACGAATCTTGATCCTGATCAAGTAAAAGAATGTTTGAAATTAAATAAAATCGAGTTTTTTGAAACTGGGATAAAACATGGAACAATAACCGCAAGAACAGGTAATCAAAATTTTGAGATAACTTCTTTACGGAGGGATGTTAAAACAGATGGAAGACATGCTGAAGTAACTTTTACAAAAGACTGGAAGGAGGATTCAATTAGAAGAGACTTCACTATAAATTCAATATACGCCGATATTGATGGAAATATATTTGATCCAAATAATGGAGTAGAAGATCTGCAAAATGGAACAGTAAGGTTTATTGGAAATCCTCATGAAAGAATTCAAGAAGATTATCTAAGAATCTTGAGGTATATAAGATTTTTTCTTTTGTATAGTTCGAAAGATCACAGCAAAGAGATCAAAAAGACCATAAAACAAAATATTAACGGTGTTGCCAATCTATCCAAGGAAAGATTATTAGATGAATTAAATAAAATATTTAAATCAAGGGCTTTATTTAAATTAGTTAAGGATAATTTTTCATGTGAGATTATTTCACTTATTTTTCCTCAATTGATAAATCTCCAAATATTAAAAAAATTAGAAAAGAAAAAAGAAGAAATATTAATAAATAAAAGTTTCGATTTTTTATTAGCTCTATTAATTTTAGACGAGACAGATAATGCAGATTATTTTATTTACAAATTCAACCTATCAAATGACGCTAAAAATAGAATAAAATTCTTAAAGACTAATTTTGAATATTTAAAAGAAAAAGATTTTTTTTCAAAAAAAAACCTTGAGAAAATCTTTTATTATAACAATAAATCAAGTGTAATTGATTTAATTGACTTCGAGTTAATTAAAACAAATACAATGAAAAAAAAATTAATTGAGCTTAAAAATTATTTTCAGAAAAAAGAAAAACCAGTTTTTCCAATAAAAGCAAAAAGTATAATGGAGAAATTTGATATAAAAGAGGGTCGTGAGTTAGGGCAAAAACTCAAAAATTTGGAAAATATTTGGGTAAACAATTCATTTAGTATTTCAGATAAAGAAATTGAAAAAACTTTTTCTAATTAAATATATTTTACATCAATAATTTCAAAGTTTTTTACTCCTGCTGGCGTATTTACTTCCACAAGATCTCCTTTGTTTTTGCCGATTAAACCTTTTCCTATGGGAGATTTAAAATAAAGTAACTTTTGTTTTAAATCGGCCTCGTCTTTACCAACAATTTTGTAATTTATTCTTTCATTTGTATTTAAATTTTGTAGAAAAACAGATGAACCAAAAATAACTTTTCCATCATAAGAAATCTTTGTCACATCAATTACGTTAGCTCTTGCTATAATATCCTCAACTTCTTGAATTCTTCCCTCATTATGAGACTGCTGTTCTTTTGCAGCATGATATTCTGCATTTTCTTTTAAATCTCCATGAGACCTTGCCTCTGCAATTGCTGCAACTATTTCTGGTCTCTTTTTTTCTTTAAGAAATATCAACTCCTGTTTTAGTTTTTCTAAACCATTAACGGTGATAGGTTCCTTTTCCATGTTTTATTTCCATTTAGCAATTGGTGGTAGAGACATTAATATACCTTCAACATTTCCACCTGTTTGTAGTCCAAATTTTGTTCCTCTATCATATAATAAATTGAACTCAACGTATCTACCTCTCTTCAAATATTGAATTTCTTTTTCCTTATTAGTCCACTTTTTTTTTGATTTTTTTAATATTATCTCTCTAAAAATATTTTTAAAACATAATCCTACTTCCCTTACAAAGGCAAAATCTTTCTCCCAATTTTCCTTTTTATAATCAAAAAATATTCCACCAACACCTCTTGGTTCATTTCTGTGTGGTAGATAAAAATATCTATCACACCATTTTTTATATTTTGAATAATAATTTTTATTATGTTTATTACATGCTTTTCTTAATTCAGAGTGAAACCACTTTTTTAAATTTTTATCTTTTAAACATGGTGTTACATCCATACCACCACCAAACCAACCATGAGAAGTAAATATGTATCTTGTATTAAAATGCATTGCAGGAACATTTGGATTTTTCATGTGCATCACAACAGAAATACCAGATGCCCAAAAATTTGGTTTTTTATTTGTTCCAGGAACTTTATTTCTAAATTCCTTTGAGAATTTTCCATAAACCTCTGAGAAATTTACACCAACTTTTTCAAAAATTTTGCCATTTTCAAATATTCTAAATTGACCTCCTCCTTCATTTGATTTTTTTCCTCTTTCCCAGTTTGTTATTTTGAATATATTTTTTTTACCCTCTAATTCCTCAATATCTTTACATAAGACCTCTTGAATAGTTTTAAACCAGTTGCGGGCTAATTTTTTTTTTATTTCATCATCCATTTTGTTTGCCTCAAATTTTCAGAAAGAGTTATAGCAACCGATACAGCTAAGTTTAAAGACCTTTTTTCCTTTATCATTGGTATCTTAATTTTATTCTTAATTTTTTTGTGGATTGAATCTGGTACACCAGCACTCTCTCTACCAAAAAGCAACGTATCATTTTTTTTAAATTTGAAAACATCAAGACCTGTTTTAGCTTTGGTTGTCATAAGAATTACTCTTTCACCTTTCTTTTTTGCAAAAAAATCTTGAGAGTCTTTATAAAAAGTAATCATTTTTTCGTCTAAGTAATCCATTACTACTCTCTTAAATCTTTTATCATCAAAGAGAAAACCACAAGGTTCAATTATTTCAAGATGGGCTCCAAGACATGAACAAGTTCTTATAATCGAAGCAGTATTTTGAGGTATATCTGGCTCATAGAGAGCAATTTTAGGTCCAGAAAATAACTGTTTATGTGTCATTGTTACCATAGAAAAATATCTTTTTTCTTATAAGAAATCATATATTACCAAAGTATTAAATGAATAAAGATGTCGGATAATAACGATAAAAAAAAGACAGAACGAAGAGATTTCCTTTTTACAGCAACAGCAGCCGCAGGAGCTGTCGGAGTTGGAGCAGCTATTTGGCCTGTAGTAGACCAAATGAACCCTGATGCATCAGTTAAAGCTCTTGCAAGCACAGAGGTTGATATTAGCTCTATTCAACCAGGACAATCTCTCACAGTGCTTTGGAGAGGGAAACCAGTTTTTATTAAAAGAAGAACAGATCAAGAAATTCAGACAGCTAGAGAAGTAAGTTTAGAGGATTTAAAACATCCAGAAAAAGACGAGGATAGAGTTAAAAAGCCCGAGTGGCTTGTAATGCTTGGAGTGTGTACCCATTTAGGTTGTGTGCCACTTACAGATAAAGGTGATTATAATGGATGGTTTTGCCCATGTCATGGATCTCATTATGATACCTCTGGAAGAATCAGAAAGGGACCTGCACCAACTAACATGGAAGTTCCAAAATACGAATTTGTAAATAATAACACAATTAAGATTGGATAATTAATATATGAGTGATCACGAATACACACCTAGTTCAAAATTTGGAAAATGGTTTAATGATAGACTGCCGTTATTATCACTAGTAAATCATTTAACTGATTATCCAACACCAAAAAACTTAAATTACTGGTGGACATTTGGTGGTATATTAACATTTTGCTTAATAACCCAAATAGTAACTGGTTTAGTTTTAGCTATGCACTACATCGCACATGTAGATCATGCATTTAGTAGTGTTGAACATATTATGAGAGATGTGAACTATGGATGGTTGTTAAGATATGTGCACGCAAACGGTGCATCAATGTTTTTCTTAGCAGTTTACATTCACATATTCAGAGCTTTATTTTATGGATCGTATAAAGCTCCAAGAGAAATTATTTGGATTATTGGAATAATTATTTATTTATTAATGATGGCCGCAGCATTTATGGGTTATGTGCTACCTTGGGGACAGATGAGTTTTTGGGGAGCAACTGTAATTACAAACTTATTTAGTGCAATTCCACTTGTTGGCGAAAGTATAACAACATGGTTGTGGGGAGGATACTCGGTTGATAATCCTACTTTAACAAGATTTTTCACTCTTCACTATTTACTCCCTTTTTTAATTCTAGGTTTAGTAGTATTACATATCTGGGCACTGCATGTACCAGGAAATAATAATCCTGTTGGAATTGATATTAAAAAACCATCAAAAGATACAGTTCCATTTCATCCTTACATAGTAATTAAAGATGCATTTGCTCTGTTAATGTTTTTAATCGTATTTGCTATGTTTGTTTTCTATTCACCCAATATACTAGGACATGCAGACAATTATATAGAAGCAAATCCTTTGGTGACTCCTGCACACATTGTTCCTGAATGGTATCTATTACCTTTCTATGCAATTTTACGTTCTGTTCCTGACAAGTTGATGGGAGTTATAGCAATGTTATCAGCTATTTTAATTTTAGCAGCTTTACCTTGGTTAGATACATCAAAAATAAGGTCTGCTGTTTTCAGACCATTATATAAACAATTTTATTGGATATTAGTAGCTGACGTTTTAATTCTTGGATATGTAGGAGCAATGCCTGCAGAAGGTTTATATTTATTAATTGCAAGAATAGGAACAATTTATTATTTTGCTCACTTCTTAATTATTCTTCCAGTACTAGGTCTTAAGGAAAAAACACTACCTTTACCATTAAGTATTACCGAACCGGTTTTGGGAGGCTCACCAAATCTTGCGGCCGCTAGAGACAAAACAGAAAAAATTAGTTAAGTGAGAAATATAATTGTATTTTTAATAATATTATTCTTTTTATCTATCTCAAAATCCTTTGCTGCAGAAAATACAACAAAATTTTTGGAGACAGACTGGACATTCAAAGGTCTTTTTGGAAAATTTGATAGAGCATCATTACAAAGAGGATATCAAGTATACACAGAGGTTTGTGCTTCATGTCATTCAATGAAGTATTTAAGCTATAGAAATCTATCCGAGAAGGGTGGACCAGAATTTTCTGAGGCAGAAGCAAAAGCTATAGCAGCTAATTTTGAAGTAACAGATGGTCCTGACAGCACTGGAGAAATGTTTACAAGGCCAGCAAAATTATCAGATAAATTTGTCATGCCATATGCAAATGATGAAGAAGCAAAATCTGCCAATGGTGGCGCTTACCCACCTGACATGTCTGTGCTTGTTAAAGCAAGAAAGGGTGGAGCAGACTATGTATACTCTTTATTACTTGGTTATGAGGACCCACCTTCTGGTATAAAATTAGATGACGGTGTTTATTACAATAAATATATGTATGGAAATAAAATAAAAATGCCTGCTCCATTATCAGACGACCTTATAGAATATTCTGACGGTACAAAAGCAACACAAGAACAAATGGCGAAAGATGTAGTAAACTTCTTAATGTGGTCTGCTGAGCCCCACTTAGAAACAAGACATAAAACTGGATTTAGAGTTATTTCTTATTTAATTATTCTTACTATTTTAGTTTATTTTAGTATGAAAAAAATATGGTCACGTGTTGAATCTAAAGTTTAAAACATCACCATCTTTTACAATATAATCTTTACCTTCTAATCGCATTTTGCCGTTTTCTTTAGATTTTACCCAACCTTCATTTTTGATGAAGTCATCATACGATATAGTTTCAGCTCTTATAAACCCTTTCTCAAAATCTGTATGAATTTCTCCTGCTGCTTTAGGAGCGGTACAATTTTTTGTTATAGTCCATGCTCGTGACTCTTCTGGACCAGATGTAAAAAAAGTCTCTAAGGAAAGTAAATTGTAACCTTTATGAATTAAATTATTTAAACCTGTTTCCTTAATATTAAGCATTTCCATAAAATTTTTCTTTTCATTTTTATCACTTAGACCATTAATTTGATTTTCTATATCAGCAGATATTATTAAAGTGTTGCTCTCCTCAAATTTTTCTATAAATTCCTTTGTGTAACTATTTCCTTTTACAATACTATCTTCATCAACATTACAAACATATAGCTTTGGTTTAGTTGATAATAATCCACATATTTTAATATCTTTTTTTTTAAACTCTTTATTAAGCTGTTCTAAATTCTCATCATTATTTATTAATAACATTGCTCTTTCTAAAATTTTAATCTGATCATCTTCAATATTTTTTCTATTTTTTTTATCTAATCTCTTCTGTATAGACTCTAAGTCTGCAAGCTTCATTTCTGTTTCTATTATTTCTAAATCTCTTACCGGGTTTACATCAGGGTTAACATTTTGAATATCATCTGAGTCAAAGCATCTAATCATGTGTATTATTGCGTCTACTTCTCTTATATGGGATAGAAATTTATTCCCCAAACCTTCTCCTTTGGATGCACCTTTTACTAAACCTGCAATATCAACAAATGACATAGTTGTATAAATTTTTTTTTTGGATTTTGAAATTTTGACTAAATTATCTAGTCTCTTATCAAGTACTGGAACTAGACCAATGTTTGGGTCAATTGTGCAAAAAGGAAAATTAGCAGCTTGTGCCTTACTAGAGTTAGTTAGCGCATTAAATAGTGTAGACTTACCAACATTAGGTAATCCTACTATACCACATTTAAAACCCATCAAATTAATTATTGTTTACAGTGCTAGAAAATAAATCCAATTTTTTTTCTATCAAAATAGATAAAGACTTAATTATGTTTAAGGTAATTTTTTCTAAGTGCTCTTGTTCATCATCAGTAAAGTCGTTTAATACAAAGTCAGATACTGGAATTTTTTTATCTGGTTTCCCAATACCAATTCTTACTCTGGAGTAATCTTTACCTATAAATTTATCAATTGATGCAATTCCATTATGACCTGCACTTGATCCACCAAATTTTGCTTTTATCTTTCCAAACTCAACATCTAGATCATCGTGAAAAACAATTACGTCCCCCGCATCTATTTTGAAGTATTCCAATAATTCTCTTATACAAATTCCAGAATTATTCATAAAAGTTAAAGGTTTTATAGCATAAACTTTTTTTTCACCAATATTACCAGTTGTAAGTAAACCTTTAAATTTCGGTTTTTGTTTTGAAAGGCCAAATTTTTGATTTATTGCATCAACGATCTTAAATCCGATGTTGTGTCTATTATTATTTGAATTGGGGGTAGGGTTACCTAGGCCGACTAGTAACAGCATAATTTTTTTTGATTTAGATGTTTTTCACTTTTAAGATTATTTTTTATCTGCAGCTGGTTTAGCATCCTCTTTTGCTTTGTCTTCTCCTTCAGCTGGTTTATCACCTTCAGATGCAGTTTCACCCTCTGCACCAGCTTCCTCTGTAGCTTCAGCAGGTTTTTCAGGTTCTTTAACTACAGTTGGAGCAGCAACAGTTGCAATTACAAAATCTCTACCCTGAATTGTGGGTGTCACATTTTCAGGCAATTTGATAAATGAAATTTTTATACTAGCTCCAATGTCTAAGCCTTCAAGATCTACAACTAGTTCAGTTGGAATATTTTCAGTTGGACACCTCAGTTCTACTTTTCTTCTAACAATATTCAAAACCCCCCCTCTTTTTAGTCCAGGGGAAAGTTCGTGATTAATAAATCTTACTGGTATTTCCAAAATAATTTTTGCACCTTTAACAATTCTTAAAAAATCAATATGCATAGGTTCATCTGTAACAGTATCAAAACTAATTTCTCTTGGTAAAACTTTTTGTTCATTACCATCTATAGTCATTGATATTACATTTGATAAAAAGTTTTCTTTATTAATTAAATTAGTTACTTCTTTTTTGGATAGAGATATCTTTTCATTAGAGTTTTCTCCTCCATAAACAATGCCAGGGACTTGTCCAGTTTGCCTTAGAAGATTAACTTGACCTTTAGTTTTTGTATCTCTTATTGTTGCTTGAATTGTACTCATAAAGCTGAGGCGTTTTAACTTATGAAATATAGATTTACAAGTAAATTATTTGAATAAATCTGATACAGAAGTTGAGTTAGATATTCTTTTAATTGCTTCACCAACTAAATTTGAGATTGTTAATACTTCAATATTCTTGATATTTTTTACTTTTGCTGCGTTATCGATGGTATCAGTTATTACTAGATTTTTAATATTTGATTTTTTTATTTTATTTTCAGCTCCTCCACTTAAAACGCCATGAGTTACATAAACATGAACATCTTTTGCTCCTCTTTTCTTAAGAGCAGCAGCTGCATTTACTATTGTGCCACCTGAGTCGATGATGTCATCCACAATTATACAAGTTTTTCCTCTTACATCTCCTATAATATTCATTACTTGTGATTGACCTACTTTTGGTCTTCTTTTATCAACAATTGCAAGTCCTACATTAAGAAGTTTTCCAAGCGCTCTAGCTCTTTCAGTTCCACCAACATCTGGAGCTATACATATTAAATTTTTGGTTTTTATCTTTTTTTTTACATGTCTTGCAAAAATAGGTGTTGCAAATAAGTTATCAACTGGAATATCAAAGAAACCTTGAATTTGACCAGCATGTAAGTCAACCGTTACAACTCTATCTGCACCCGCTTTGGTAATTAAATTGGAGACTAACTTTGCAGAAATAGATGTACGAGGTACTACCTTTCTATCTTGTCTGGCGTATCCAAAGTATGGAATTACAGCTGTTATATTTTTAGCTGAAGATCTTTTTAATGCATCTATGCATAACAATAACTCCATAAGGTTATCATTAGCGGGTGATGATATCGACTGAATTACAAAGATACTATTTCCTCTAATATTTTCATTTATTTCTGTATAAATTTCACCATCTGAAAATTTTCTTATACTTGAATTAACTAATCTGTTTTTTAAAAATTTAGATATTTTTTGACTGAGATTTTTATTACTGTTACCTGTGAGAAGTTTCATCTTAAAGATATACTATTTAATCATAATTACTGATATATTTCTACCATAATCATTAAATTTTTCATTAATTGATCTTCTTGAACTGAAAAACTTATTTTTTTTGGGGTAAGTATCTTTATTAATTATTTCAATTTTTTTGACGTTACATTTTGTTAATTGTGATTTTATATATGAGTTAAGACTAAAAAAAATTTTATCATTACAAAATTTAAAATACTTTTTATTTTGAATAGATTTTTTGACAAATTTATTTAAGAAATCATTTTTTACCTCATAATTCTCTATCGATATGCAGGGACCAACAACTGCTATCAAATCTTTCATTCTTGATCCTTTTTCTCTTAATTTGTTTAAAGTATTTTTGATAATATTTTTATAGGCACCTTTCCAACCCGCGTGCAATGCAGCTATATTTTGTTTTTTTGGATCAAAAATTAAAACTGGTGCACAATCTGCAGTTAATATTCCTAAGGCTAAATTTTTCTTATTTGTAATTAAGCCATCACCAACAAATCTATTTACTGTATTTTTATTTATGAACTTTACTCTATTACTGTGAATTTGGTTTAACAAAACAAGATTATTATTAGCTACTTTTATTTTTTTTGAAACTTTTTTTAAATTTAGCAAAACTTTTCTTTTTTTGTCTTTTGATCCAATACCGCAATTTAAACTTTTATAAATACCAGTTGAATAACCTCCTTCAGAATTAAAAAATCCGTGAGATATATTTTTAAAACTTGATAGTAACCTTGATTTAATCATTTAAATCCCATACTAAACTTATTTTTTTTGTAGGTAGCAAACATAACTTTAAATAATTTTCCCATTTGTTTGTCATCGACTAATCTTTGTAGCCTATAATATAAATCTGATTTTTCACTAAAACTTAAGTTTTTACTAATCAGTTCGGCTCTCTTAAATATTCCCATATTAGTTAAGAATTCGCCTTGAGTTGTAATATTTACTTTATCTAAATTTTTTTTAAATTTTCTTATATAAAAATTAAAGTTTAATAAGTGAGTAATATCAGAGTCATAAATGTTATTAAAAAAGTCTACTTTTTTGTGATTTTTAACACATTGGACCGTGTCTGACATTTTTCTTTCAAGATATCCATAATCTATTATCAATATACCTCCATTATTTTTTTGAACTATTGATGATATTTTGCATATTTTTTTAATTGATTTTGGTGAGACCTCGATAAAATTTTGATTTTTTGTTATCTTCTCACCTAATATTCTTTCAATTTCAACTAATTTCCTTTTTTTATTTTTAAAAAAATATTTATTTCTTTTTTTGGTAATATATTTTTCAAACCATTCATTGTTCTCTTTTATAAAATGTTTTACTGGAAGTGAGTCAAAAAATTCATTAGCTAAAAAAATTGATGGATTTTTTTTAATCCCATTAAGATTATCAATCCATTTAATTTTATATAAACTATTTCTTTTTTTTTGGATTTTAATTAATTCAGGGCTTATTTCCAAAATATAAAAATTGCAACTTTGTTTGAATTCCTTAAAGCTTCTAATTGATTTATTTATTTGATGCATCATTTCTCCTGTACCTGCGCCTAGCTCGATTATGTTTATGTTTTTTGGTTTCCCCAATTTTTCCCAAAATCCAACTAGCCAAATTGCAATCATCTCAGAAAAATGAACAGATATTTGTGGAGAGGTAATGAAATCACCATTCTCACCAATAGGATTCTTATTTATGTAATATCCTTTTTTTTTATCGTATAAAGAATGTTCTATAAATTTATCTAGAGGAATTGCTTTTTCCATAAATAAAATAATATAAATATATCCCAGCCAATAAAGTGAATACACTTATCAATTGACCCATAGTAAAGTTCATCATTACAAATCCTAATTGAGCATCAGGTTCTCTTGAAAATTCAATAACAAATCTAAATATTGAGTAGAAAATTAAAAATAATGCCGAAATTAAACCACTCTGCGGAGAAAGCTTTTTGTATAAATAATTTAACACAATAAATAAAACCAAACCTTCAAATATTGCCTCATAAATTTGAGATGGATGCCGGTTTAAGTCATCTACTTTGATAAATTTTACTGACCAAGATAACTCAGTTTCTCTTCCATAAAGCTCTGAATTTATAAAATTTGAAACTCTGCCCAAAAAAATACCAACTGGCGCTGTAACAGCTACTAAATCTAAAAAATAAAATGGATTGATATCTTTATTTTTAGAAAAAAATATTGTGATAATTATAATTCCAATTAATGCTCCATGGAAAGACATTCCACCACTCCATATCATAATTATTTCTATAGGGTTATTTAAATAAAATTTAAAGTTATAAAAAAATACGTATCCCAACCTACCACCAACTACAATTCCAATGATTAAGTAACTTATATAGTCACTAAATAAATCTTTAATCTTAGGGTCTTTAATAAGAATTTTGTTGCAATAAATCCAACCGAAAATAATCCCAAATATGTATGATAATGAGTACCATCTAATATCAAAAGAAAATACTTGAAAAGCAACCGGATCAAAATTATTGATAAACATTATTAATTATAAATAATATAATTTTAGTATTTAATTATTATGTCAAAATCAAGATTTGTATTCGATAAATTTGCAAAAGTATTAGAGCAAGGACTAGTAAGTTATAAAGATTTAAGTGATGAGGTAATTAATGTTTTAAAATCAAAAAGAGATGAAATAATATTTAGAATGAAGCTTGCAAGCAAAGAGGAGATTGAAATTTTAAATAAGAGAATTGCTGTACTTGAAAAAAAAATTGAACAAACAAAAAAAGTTAAAAAATCAAGAGTTTCTAATAAGGCAAAGAAATAGAAACTTCTAAACCACCAAATTTAGATTTACCAAATTTAATATCTCCACCATGAGATCTGCAAATATCAGATGTTATTGACAAACCTAGTCCCACGCTAGATTTACTTTCGGATCTGCTTTTATCAATTTTATAAAATGGTTTGATTATATTTTCATGTTCTTTTTCTGGTACACCCGGACCGTCATCTGATACTAATATTATTAAATTTTCCTTTTGTTTCTCCATATGTATTTCAACTTTTTTTGCATATTTTAGTGAATTATCTATTAAATTATTTATACATCTTGCAATAAGATTTTTTCTTCCATTAAAGTAAATTTCTTCCTTAAAATTTTGAATTATATTTGAATTGTTATAATTATTTATTAACTTTAAAATTAGTTCTGAGATATCAAAAGTTTCGGTTTTGTCCTTTGCCCCAGTACTCGCAAATTGTAAATACTCATTAAGCATTTTTTCCATATCATCTACATCAGATGATAATTTCATAGATAAATTTTTATCTTTTATCATTGCTAGTTGAAGCTTTATTCTTGTAAGAGGAGTTCTTAAATCATGACTTATACCTGAAAGCATTTCAGATCTTTGATTTAAATGACGAATAATTCTTTTTCTCATTTTTTCAAATTCTTGGCCAGCTTTTCTAATTTCTAAAGCACCAGAAGGTCTAAATTCGTCTAGATCTTCCCCTCTACCAAATTTTTCTGAGGCCTCTGCTAATTTAATAATTGGTCTTGTTTGATTTTTTAAAAATATAATAGCAATTGCAATCATTAAAAATGCAGGAAGTGTAATCCACAATCCAAACAATCTCGCTGAACTCGTAGTCAATCTACTTCTTGGAACAAAAAATTGAAAATATCCGTCTATATGTTGAATTTTTATATCTACTAAATCTTTATAATTAGTCGTGTTAAACCAATAAACAAAGTGTTTACTTTTTAACTCTCTTCTTAATGATCTATCTAAAGGGCTAAACCATCTTTCAGGTATATCATTAGTTATTACCTTCCCCTGTTTATGTTGAATTTCAATTTGAAGGTTACTTTTAAATAAATTAATTATGTAATCTTTATCTTGCTGGTCATTATCATAAGCATCTATAAATGTTTTTATTTCAGCGATAAGACCTCTTGTCATTCCTGCGTTTGTTTTGATCCACAAACTGTCAAAAAAAACTAGCGATATTGTAACTTGTAATACTACTATGGGGACAGCTACAATTAATAAACCCCTATAGAATAATCTTTTTGGAAGTATATTTTTTATATAATTATTCAATCCATAAAACATATCCTTCTCCTCTAATAGTTTGAAGATATTTTGGGCTTTTTGGGTTTTCCTCGACCTTTTTTCTCAATCTTGTAATAATAACGTCAATTGATCTTTCTTTATCTAAATCTATCAGCCTTCCTATTTCATCCCTTTTAAATATTTTACCAGGTGAGTTTATCATTTTTTCTAATATAATTTTTTCAGCACTGTTTATTTTAAGATTTTGACTTCCTCTATAGATGAACAATTTATTTAGATCTATTTTAATTGTTCCAAATTCAATCACTCTTTTGTTATTGTTTTTTTTAGTCTTATTTAAGATATTATTAATCCTTAAGACTAATTCTTTTGGCTCAAATGGTTTAGGTAAGTAATCGTCAGCACCAACTTCAAGACCCTCAACTCTTTCAGATGCCTCTCCTTTGGCAGTTAAAAGTATTATGGGGGTATCTAATTTTGCTCTATTTTCATTTGTAAATTCTAACCCATTTTTACCTGGCATCATTATATCTAATACAATTAAATCGAATTTAATTAATTTGACTTTTTCTAAAGCATCTTCGGCACTTTTAGCTGTTGAGACTATAAAATTATTTTGATCTAAATATTGCTTTACTAAATTTCTGATACCATCATCATCATCAACAACTAGTATATGTGCATTAAATTTTTTCATTAATAATTTTCTTTAAAACATTATCGAAACTTACTACTTCATTTGAATCAGAATTAAGGAAAGCTTTATACAACCTTCTTTTTTGTGTATTAAAAATCTCATCAGATAATTTTGTTCCATTTTCAGTTAAATATACGTGTTTAATACGTGTATCTTTCTCGTCTTTTTTGTAATTAATAGCCTTTAGTTTAATTAGATCCTTCAAAACTCTATTTAAACTTTGTTTTGTTACTTTTAACTTTTTTAAAAGTTCTGAAATAGTTATACCTTCATATAATGAAATAAGATGAATAACTTTATTATGTGCAACTCCAATTGAGTATTTATCTAATACTTTTTTGGCGTCCGATACTGTCTCTCTATATCCCATAAAGATTTTTTCAATATATTGTTTGAGCTCATCATCTTTGAGATATAAAAGTTTTTTCATATTGGTAAGTTATATTGACATATCATATATACAAATATATTTTTAAAAAATATTTTTTTTTATGATACCTTACGATAAACGCTCAGGAAAAATCTGGTATAATAATGAACTTGTAGATTGGCAAGATGTGAAAATTCATGTTTTGAGTCATGGATTGCATTATGGTAGCTGCGTATTTGAAGGAGAGAGGGTTTATGATGGAAGTATTTTTAAATTAGAGGAACATACTGATAGATTTTTTTATTCAGCAGAAAGATTAGGTTTTAAAATTCCATATTCTAAAGAAGAAATAAATTTAGCAAGCAATAAAATCATTTCAGCTCAAAATGTTCAAAATGGTTATGTAAGACCTGTTGCTTGGAGAGGAAGTGAAATGATGGCTATCTCGGCGCAACAAACTAAAATTCATGTCGCTATAGCCACATGGGAGTGGGGCTCATACTTTGATCCAAATTTAAAAATTAAGGGAATTAAATTAAACATATCTAATTGGAGAAGACCTGCGCCAAACACTATACCATGGGATACAAAAGCATCTGGTCTATATATGATTTGCACTTTATCAAAGCATGAAGCGGAAGCTCAAGGTTATACGGATTCCCTCATGCTGGATCATGAGGGAAACATTGCAGAAGCCACAGGTGCAAATGTTTTCTTTAAAGATAAAAATAATGAGTTACATACCCCAATTCCAGATTCATTTTTGGATGGGATTACAAGAAGGACCGTAATTGAAATCGCAAAATCTAAAAATATAAAAATTAGTGAGAGAAAAATTAAACCTGATGAGATGTCAAATTTCGTAGGTTGTTTTCTAACGGGCACTGCTGCAGAAGTTACACCTGTGTCTCAAATAGCACAGCATAACTTTAAAGTTTGTGACACAATTTTGGATCTTTCTGATAGCTATCAAAAAGTAGTAAGAAAAAAGAAAGCCGCTTAATCTTTGCTATCCTCAGAGATGGCATGATCTATGCCTTTTCTTAGATAATCGTAACCAGTATATAAAGTGAGAAAAGCTGAGAGCCATAAAAGAATAATTCCGATTGTTTGCGCATTATAATCTTGAAAGTTTAAAATTTTATTTCCAGTATCACCTAGTAAAAGCAAAGATATTGAAAACATTTGTAAAAAAGTTTTTAGTTTAGCTAAATTTGAAACTGGCAATTTAATTTTACCTTTAGCTAAAAATTCTCTTAACCCAGATATTAGTATTTCTCTAGTTAATATTATAATTGCTGCGATAACTTCATAATTTTTTATAGTTTGATCCATGACTAAAAGTAATAAGGCAGTAGCTACTATTATTTTATCTGCAATAGGATCAAGAAGTTCTCCAAGCTTAGACTCTTCTCTATACATCCTAGCTAATAAACCATCTAAAAAATCTGTGAATGAAGCAATTACAAAAAGTGCAAATGGCAAAATATCTCCATAAAATCCAGGCAAATAAAAAGTAAAAACAAATATAGGAACAATTATTATTCGTCCAATCGTTAGATAATTAGGAAATTTAAATCTCATTCGTGAAAGAAGTTATATATTTTTTTTGCTACCTTTTCCTCAACTCCTTCAACCGATTTTATTTCATCTAAACTAGCGGACTCAACAGCTCTTGCAGACCCAAAATGATTTAAAAGTGACCTTTTTCTCACAGCACCAATCCCATCAATTTGATCAAGTAAGGATTTGTTTATCCCTTTTTTTCTTTTTGCTCTGTGAGCACTTATGGCAAATCTGTGACTTTCATCTCTTATTCTCTGCAAAAAAAACAAAGTTGGGTCATTCTTTTCAAATTTAAATTCTTTTCCGTTATGAAAAAAAGTTTCATTACCACTATTTCTCTGTTTACCTTTGGCAATAGCTACAATTGGTATTTCATGTAGACCTAGTTCATTCATAGCCTCTCTAGCCACAGAATACTGACCTTTACCGCCGTCAATTAAAACTAAATCTGGGAAAGTCAGGTAGTTATCTTTCTCTTGAACAGCCCTTTTAAATCTCCTGTTAAGGACTTCTTTCATCATTCCATAATCATCTTGAGAATTTTTTTGTATCTTTATATTAAATTTTCTATACCTCTTTTTAATAAAACCTTCATCACCGTATGTAATCAAGGCACCAACACTATTCGTTCCTTGAATGTGGCTGTTATCATATACCTCCACTAAATTTATATTAGTTTCAAGATTGAATTTTTTCGATACTGCATCGAAAAGATCTCTATTGTTTTGACTTTCATAGAGTTTTCTATTCAAACTTTCTTTAGCATTACTTATTGCCTGATTTATTACTTTTAATTTAGTACCTTTTTTTGCTACAGTAATTGTAATTTGCTTACCTTCTTTCTGAGTAAGTGTCTTTTCAATTAATTCTTTTTCTTTTATTTCATTTGATAAAATTATTGACGATGGCACACTTTTATTTTCATAAAATTGAGAGACAAAAGAATTGATTATTTCATTTAAATTTTCATCAGGATCATGCTTTGGAAAAAATGCTTGATTACCCCAATTTTGTTTAGACCTATAGAAAAAGACTTGGATACAAGTTTTTCCAGATTCTTTGTATCCAGCGATTACGTCTGCTTCAATCAAATTAGCTTCATTAATTCTTTGCGATGATTGAATTATATTTAATGATTTAATTCGATCTCTTAATATTGCTGCTTTCTCAAAATCTAGATCCTCACTAGCTCTTTCCATTTGATCAGATAAACTTTTTTGTATTTTTCTAGATTTACCTGATACAAACTCAATTGCATCGTCTACGGTCTGCTTATAATCACTTTCTCCTACATAACCAACACAAGGGCCAGAGCATCTTTTAATTTGATAAAGTATGCAAGGTCTCTCTCTTTTTTTGAAAACAGTGTCATCACAAATTCTTAGATGAAATATTTTTTGAATCATTTTTATAGTCCAATTTGCAGATCCAGCAGATGCAAAT
The DNA here is from genome assembly GCA_902634885.1 of uncultured Pelagibacteraceae bacterium. Lineage (GTDB taxonomy): Bacteria > Pseudomonadota > Alphaproteobacteria > Pelagibacterales > Pelagibacteraceae > Pelagibacter. The sequence continues at coordinate 51,922 of CACPLR010000006.1, forward strand.
GGTCCAAAGTAAAATCCCTCTTTACTTTTTTTTCCTCGGTGTCTTTTAATTTGTGGCCATTTATCCTTATTACCTATAAAAATAAAAGGAAACGATTTATCATCTCTTAATAAAATATTAAATTTTGGTTTGAATTTTTTAATTAAATTTGCTTCTAAAAGTAAAGCTTCACTCTCATTTGAAGTAGTTGTAATTTCGAGACTTTTTGTTTGAGAGAGCATCCTCTCTGTTCTAATGATATGATTTTTCTCTGAAACATAACTTTTTAATCTGTTGGGAAGGTTTTTTGCTTTACCAACATATAGAATGTCACCTTTTGAATTTAACATTCGATAAACTCCTGGTAACTTAGGGACTAAGGGTAATTCTTTTTTTATTACTTCTTTACCAATATCAGAGCTGATCATGGCTTCTTTTTTTAGAA
>CACPLR010000007.1 GCA_902634885.1 uncultured Pelagibacteraceae bacterium
AACGATGCTACAAGCGAAACACCAAAAAATGAAGATACCAAAGAAGCTCCTAAGGCTGAAGCTGCTCCAGAAGCTCCAAAGGAAGAAGAAAAAAAATAAATGTTTAAGTCTCGAGTATTCACTTTGTATCCAGACTATTTTCCAGGCTACCTAGAAAAAGGTTTATTTGGCAAAGCTATGAAGGAAAAAATTTGGAGTTTGGAAATTGTGGATATTAGAAATTATGCTGAGGATAAGCACAAGACAGTTGATGATACACCGTATGGCGGTGGTGATGGTATGATAATGAAAGCAGATGTATTAGCAAGATCATTGGATAAAAATTTACCACAGGATGAAAAAATAATTTACTTAAGCCCAAAAGGAAAAATTTTTGATCATAATTGTGCAAAAAGATTTTCAGAATTTGAATCAATTAATTTTATATGTGGTCATTTCGAGGGTATTGATCAAAGGATAATTGATAGCAGAAATATAGAGGAAATAAGTATTGGAGACTTTGTTTTGTCTGGAGGTGAAACGGCTGTATTTGTTGTTCTTGATGCGATATTAAGATTTGTTCCTGGTGTTTTAGGCAATGTGAACTCATCTAAAAATGAAAGTTTCGAAAATGGTCTTTTGGAATATCCTCAATATACTAAACCTCAAATTTTCGAGCAAAAAGGTGTGCCAGAAGTGTTATTATCAGGAGATCATGCCAAAATTAAAGACTGGCGTTTATCACAATCTGAGGCTATAACACGCGACCGAAGACCAGATTTGTGGGAAAAATATAAGAAGACTAAAAAAAACTAAAATGAAAAATATTGAAGAAATCAATCAATCCATTGTAAAAAAAATTGTTTCCGAGAGAAAACATCCTGATTTTTTTCCAGGAGATATAGTAAAGGTTGGAGTAAGAATTACTGAAGGTAAAAGAGACAGAATTCAGTATTTTGAAGGAGTGTGTATTGCAAAAAAAAATAGAGATATAAACTCATCTTTTACGGTTAGAAAAATTTCATTTGGTGAAGGTGTTGAGAGAACATTTGCATTGTACAGTCCAATTGTCGATACAATTAAAGTTGTAAGATCTGGAAAGGTAAGAAGAGCAAAACTTTATTATCTAAGGGATAGAACAGGTAAATCAGCAAGAATAGCTGAAAAGATTAAAAAGAAAATTGGAATTGATATAGAAACAAAAATTCAACAAGTAACTGAAGAAAATGTTTTGCCAGCAACAGATGAGAATTCAAAAGAAGTTCCAAAATCTGACGCAAGCTCTGATGCAGCTAAAAAAGAAGCAGTAGTAGAAGCTCCAAAAGAAGAAGTTAAAAAAGAGGCAGTAGCAGAAGCTCCAAAAGAAGAAATTAAAAAAGAGGAGCAAAAACAAGAAAGTCCCGCAGAGAAAAAATAATATTTTTCTAAATGTCACAAACTATTTATGATAAAATTTGGAAAGAGCATCTTGTTCATGAACAAGATGATGGTACATCTCTACTATTTGTCGATAGACATCTAATTCATGAGGTAACCAGTCCCCAAGCATTTGAAGGTCTTAGAAACACAAATAGGAAAGTAAGGCAACCTAGATTAACGCTTGCGGTTGCAGATCATAATGTTCCAACTACAGATAGATCTAAAGGAATTTCAGACGAGGACTCGAGAATTCAGGTAGAAACTCTTGAGAAAAATTGTAAGGAATTTGGTATCCAATTATTTGGAATGGATGATAAGAGACAAGGCATTGTTCATATAATTGGTCCTGAACAAGGTTTTACCCAACCAGGAAACATAATTGTCTGTGGTGATAGTCATACTGCTACACATGGTGCATTTGGTGCTTTAGCTTTTGGAATAGGTACTTCTGAAGTTGAACATGTACTAGCAACACAAACCTTAGTTCAAAAAAAATCTAAAAATTTTAGAATAAATGTAAATGGTAGTTTACCTATAGGTGTAACATCAAAAGACGTAATTCTTCAAATAATTGGTAAAATTGGTACCGCAGGTGGAACAGGATATGTAATTGAGTACGCAGGAAATTTAATTTCAAGTTTAAGTGTCGAGCAAAGAATGACAATTTGCAATATGACCATAGAGGGAGGAGCAAGAGCTGGCCTTATCGAACCTGACACAAAAATTTTTAATTATCTGAAGGGAAAACCAATGTCACCGAAGGGTGAAAGTTGGGACAAAGCTATTGAGTATTGGAGTAAATTGAAAACTGATAAGAATGCTCACTTTGATAAAGAGATAACATTGGATGGCGCTGAAATAAAACCAATGGTTACATGGGGTACATCACCACAAGACGTTGTTGAAATAGATGGCAAAGTTCCTAATCCTGATAATGAAAATGATGAGGATAGAAAAAACTCAATTACAAGATCTTTAAATTATATGGGTTTAAAACCTAATACTAACATTAAAGATATTAAAATTGATAAAGTATTTATAGGTAGCTGTACAAATGGAAGAATAGAAGACCTCAGAGATGCTGCTAAAATTTTAAAAGATAAAAAAATTGCATCACACGTTAATGCCATAATTGTACCTGGCTCTGGGTTAGTAAAAGAACAAGCAGAGCAAGAAGGTTTAGATAAAATTTTCAAGCAATCTGGTTTTGAGTGGAGAGAACCGGGTTGTTCCATGTGCCTTGCTATGAATGCCGATAAACTTAAGCCTGAAGAAAGGTGTGCCTCGACCTCAAATAGAAATTTTGAGGGAAGACAAGGAAGAGGTGGAAGAACTCATTTAGTTAGCCCAGGTATGGCAGCTGCTGCTGCAATATCTGGAAATTTGGATGATGTAAGAAAGTACGAAAATTAATGAAAAAATTTGACACTTTAGAGAGTATACCCGCATATCTTCCAATAGTTAATATTGATACAGATATGATAATCCCAAAACAGTTTTTAAAAACAATTAAAAGGACTGGTTTAGGAAAAAACCTTTTCTTTGAAATGAGATATGATGAAACAGGTAAAGAAATTGAAAATTTTATACTTAATAACGAACCTTATACAAATTCTAAAATTTTAATAGCTGGTAAAAATTTTGGCTGCGGTTCATCAAGAGAACATGCACCATGGGCTTTATTAGATTTTGGTATTACTTGTGTAATAAGCTCAAGCTATGCTGATATATTTTATAATAATTGTTTCAAAAATGGAATTTTACCAATCACCATCAGCGAAGAACAAATAAAACAAATTTCAGAATATTCAAGTAGAAAAGAAAAAATTTTGATTGATCTTAAAGATCAAAAAATAGTTTTTGGTAACAATGAAATAAAATTTGAGTTAGATGAATTCAAAAAAAAATGTTTAATTGAGGGTTTAGATGACATTGCTTTATCTCTAGAGAAATCAAACAAAATCGACTCCTTTGAAAAAAAATTAAAGTCTTCAAAACCTTGGATTTTCAATGATTAAAATTAAAAAAAGAAAATTTCTGTTGCTTCCAGGTGATGGTATTGGTCCTGAAGTAATTGCTGAAGTCAAAAAAATTATAAATTGGTTTAACACAAATAAATCTTTAGACTTTGAAATTGATGAAGATTTAGCTGGCGGGGCATCATATGATAAGCATGGTACTCCAATTACAGATGAAGTTTTTTATAAAGCGTTAGAGTGTGAGGCTGTTATTTTAGGAGCTGTAGGTGGTCCTAAATGGGATAATCTAGAATTTTCAAAAAAACCTGAAAGAGCTTTACTAAAATTAAGAAAGGAACTTAAACTTTTTGCAAATTTAAGACCTGCAATTTGCTTTAAGCAATTAGTTGGTGCTTCTACTCTAAAGCCAGAAATAGTTTCTGGTCTAGACATCATGATTGTAAGAGAGCTGACCGGTGGAATTTACTTTGGAGAACCTCGAGGTATTAAACCAATAGATAATGGAGAGAGAAAAGGAATAAATACTCATACATATACAACGAGTGAAATAGAAAGAGTTGCAAAAGTAGCTTTTGATCTTGCTAGAAAACGAAAGAACAAAGTAACATCATGTGAAAAATCAAATGTTATGGAGGCAGGATTGCTTTGGAAAGAAGATGTTCAAGCTTTACATGATAGAGAATATAAAGATGTAGAGTTAAGTCATATGTTAGCTGATAACTGTGCTATGCAATTACTTAGAAATCCTAAACAATTTGATGTTATTGTAACAGATAATTTATTTGGTGATATGCTTTCAGATGAAGCTTCGATGTTAACAGGATCTCTTGGATTATTACCTTCAGCATCACTCGGTGCAAAAAATAAAGATGGTGAAATGAGAGCAATGTATGAACCTATTCATGGTTCAGCTCCAGATATCGCTGGTAAAGGTCTTGCAAATCCTATTGCTACTATATTAAGTTTTGCAATGGCATTAAGATATTCTCTTGATTTAGATAAAGAAGCTGATTTGTTAGAAAAATCAGTTCAGGACGTTTTAGACAATGGTTTAAGAACAAAAGATATTATGTCTCAAGGCACTAAGGAAGTATCCACCTCACAAATGGGTGATGCAATCATTGCCTGTTTGCAAAATTAAATATTTTAATTTAATTTGATAAAATAATTATGACAATTTATTCAGCTCCCATAGATGATATGATGTTTCTTTTTGAACATCTAAAAGACAATAAAGAATATAACGAAATAGAAAAAAATAAAGAAGTTACATCAGATCTTGTAAAAAACATATTAGAAGAGGCTGCAAAAATAAATCAGGATTTAATTCTACCATTAGCAAAAGTAGGTGATGAAAAACCATGTATTTATGAAAATGGAGTTGTTAGAACGCCTCCAGGTTATAAAGAAGTATATTCAAAATTTATAGAAGACGGATGGGTATCTCTATCTTGTGATCCTGAGTATGGTGGACAAGGAATGCCAAAAACTGTCAGTGCATTTTTCGATGAAATGTTATCTTCGTCTAGCTTGTCATTTAAACTTTACAGTGAATTAAGTATTGGAGCTTATAATTGTCTTAAAACTCATGGAACAGAAGAAATTAAAAATAAATATCTTCCTAAAATAGTAGAGGGAAAGTGGAGTGGCACAATGTGTTTGACAGAACCTCAGTGTGGTACAGATCTAGGACTGATAAAAACAAAGGCTGTAAAAAATGGAAACGGCTATAAGATAAGTGGGCAAAAAATTTTTATAACCTCAGGTGATCACGATCTAACAGAAAACATAATTCATTTAGTTTTAGCGAGAACCCCAGATGCACCAAAAGGCACAAGAGGTATAAGTTTATTTCTAGTTCCTAAGTATGAAATAAATGAAGATGGTTCAGTAGGTTCGAGAAACGGAGTTAATACAGTGTCTATTGAGTCTAAAATGGGAATTAAAGGTTCAGCTACTTGTGTACTAAGTTTTGATGAAGCGAATGGTTATATGATTGGTCCTGAAAATAAAGGACTAAATTCAATGTTTACTATGATGAATTTAGAAAGAATCATTGTTGGAATTCAAGGTTTAGGAATTTCAGAAACAGCTTATCAAACTGCCTTAAGTTATGCAAAAGAGAGAAAACAAGGTAAGTCAAATGAAAATAAAAATGGGGATACAGACTTAATAATTCAGCACGCTGATATTAGAAGAAGTTTGATGAATATGAAATCAATTATCGAGGGAGAAAGAGCCTTATCTTTTTGGATGGCACAACAAATTGATGTGAGTTTAAATCATAACGACCAGAATGTTAAAAAAAAAGCGGGTGAAATGGTTTCATTAATGACTCCTGTTATTAAGTCTTTTTTTACTGACATGGCGATGGATATTACAAATGAGGCTATTCAAATATTTGGTGGATACGGATATACCAAAGATCAAGGTATAGAACAATTATTCAGAGATAACAGAATTACCCCTATCTACGAAGGTACAAATTCCGTTCAAGCCATAGATTTTGTATTTAGAAAAGTAAGCCAAAAAAATATATTTAGTAATTTTTTATCTTTAATTGATGAAGAAATTAAGATTTGTAAATCAATTGATAAAATTAAAGATAAAACACTAATTTTAGAAAAATTAAAAAATGTCCTAATAGACTTTACCAATTGGATGGATCCAGAAGGCAATACAGAAAAAGATGATATTAGTGCATCATGCAATGATTATTTGAAATACTTTGGTTATACATCTTTAGCATTTGTATGGTTAAAAGTTTTAAGAAAAAGTTATGAAAATCATTCAACTAATAAAGAATTTTATGATGATAAAATAAATACTGGTAATTATTATTTTGATAAAATTTTACCTAGGGTTGATAGTCACTACAAATCAGCAATTTCTGGTAGCAAATACACAATGAGTGCTAAGTTTAACTAAGTGAATAAATACAACCAAAATCTTGATAAAAACGACGCAAATTTTGTTCCATTAACACCATTAAGTTTTTTAGAAAGAGCAAAGGATATTTATCCTGGTTATGTTGGGATAGTTTATGAAGACAGATCATACACTTGGTCTGAGATATATAAAAGATGTATAAAATTTGCGAGCGCGCTAGAAAAAATTGGAATTGCTGAAGGAGACACTGTTTCAGTAATGGCTTGTAACACACCTGAAATTTTTGAGGCTCACTACTCAGTTCCGATGACTGGTGGAATATTAAATACAATAAATATTCGTTTAGATGCAAAAACAGTCTCGTATATTTTGGATCATAGCGAAGCAAAAGTATTAATTGTAGACAGGCAGTTTCATGCCGTTGTGAATAAAGCTTTAGAAACTGTTAAGAATAAACCCCTCATAATTGATATCCAAGATAATTTTGCCGATCAATCACTACTAAAAAAAATTGGAGAAAAAGAATATGAAGAATTTTTGAACACTGGTGATGAAAACTTTCAATGGAAAAGACCTAAAGATGAGTGGCAGGCAATTTCATTGAGTTACACTTCGGGTACTACTGGAAATCCTAAAGGTGTTGTATATCATCATAGAGGCTCATATCTAATGTCTACTGGAAGTGCAGTTGCGTGGAATATGCCTGCTAGACTTAATTTTTTAACGGTTGTCCCAATGTTTCATTGCAATGGTTGGTGCTATCCATGGACAATACCTATGTTAAATGGAAAAACAGTTTGTCTTAGAAACATTGACATAAAAAAAATTTTTGAATTAATCGAAGAGCATAAGATAACCCATTTTGGTGGTGCCCCAATTGTGTTGAATATGATTACGGGAGCATCTGAGGAAGATCAAAAAAAGTTAGGTCATAAAGTATATGTCCTAACAGCAGGAGCACCTCCTCCAAGTATTATATTTAAAAAAATGCAAGCACTTGGCTTTGAAGTAATGCATGTATATGGACTTACTGAAACATATGGACATATTTTACAGTGTGCTTGGAATGACCAATGGGATGGTTTAGATGAAGATAAACAAAATGAAATTAAAGCACGTCAAGGTGTTAGATATCCTAACACAGAAGATGTCATGGTTATGGATCCAGAAACTTTAAAACCTGTTCCAAAAGACGGAAAAACTATGGGAGAAATAATGATTAAAGGAAATGTTGTCATGAAAGGATATTTTAAAGATAAAGAGGCAACAGATAAAGCTATGGCAGGAGGCTGGTTTCACTCGGGTGACCTAGCAGTAGCACATCCAGACGGTTATATTAAAATTCAAGATAGATCAAAAGATATAATTATTTCTGGAGGTGAAAATATATCTTCAATTGAAATTGAAAATACTTTAGCTAAGCATCCAGCAGTTTCAATAGCCGCAGTTGTTGCAAAGCCAGATGAAAAATGGGGTGAAGTTCCATGCGCATTTATTGAAAAAGTTCAAGATAAAGAAACAAGTGAGAAGGAGCTAATTGAATTTTGTAAAGAAACCCTTGCAGGATTTAAGGTACCAAAAAAAATTGAATTTTGTGAACTGCCAAAAACTTCAACTGGAAAAATTCAAAAATTTGAACTCAGAAAAAAAGCTAAAGAATAATGTTTGAAAAATCTTTTAAAATAAGAGAAAAGATCTCTTAATTTTAAAAAATGAAAACATTCTCTATAGCTAAATCAAGAAGATTAAGAAGCACTCCTTACACCTCTAGAATAGAAGAACAAGGAGTTACAGCATATACAACATATAATCATATGTTGCTACCAGCCGCATTCGGATCACTTGAAGACTCCTATCACCATTTGAAAAAGTCAGTTCAAGTTTGGGACGTAGCAGGGGAAAGACAAGTTGAGATAAATGGAAAAGACTCGGCTAAGCTTGTCCAGCTTATGACGTGCAGAGATCTATCAAAATCTAAAGACGGCAGATGTTATTATTGCCCAATTATAGATGACAAAGGTGGAATAATAAACGATCCAGTAGTATTGAGACTAAGTTCAGATAGATGGTGGCTATCTATAGCAGATTCTGACGTTTTGCTTTTTGCAAAAGGACTGGCTATCGGTAACAATTTTTCTGTAAATATTTTTGAACCAGATGTGAATATAATAGCTGTTCAAGGACCAAAATCTTTTAAATTATTGGAAAAAATATTTGGTGAAAAAATTACTCAACTAAAGTTTTTTGGATTTGATTACTACGACTTTAAAGGAACAAAACATTTAATTGCTCGATCAGGTTGGTCTAAGCAAGGTGGATACGAAATATATGTTGAACATACTAAATCTGGATTAGATTTATATGATACTTTGTTTGAGAAAGGTAAAGACCTTGATGTAAAACCTGGCTGTCCAAATTTAATAGAAAGAATTGAGAGTGCACTTTTATCATATGGAAATGATATTGATATAAATGACAATCCTTTGGAGTGTGGATTTGATAAATTTGTTAATGTGGATAGTGATATTAATTTTTTGGGGAAAGATGAATTGATAAAAATTAAGTCTGAGGGTGTAAGTAAAAAGCTAATGGGAGTAAAATTGGATTTGAAAAAAATAAATATTACAGAGTCGATTGATATAATGGACGAAAATAGTAATCCGATTGGTGAATTAAGATCTGGATGTTATTCACCATATTTTGATCAAGTTATTGGAATAGCCATGCTAAATAGGCCAAATTGGAATGCTAATCAGGCAATAAAAATAAAAATTAACGATCAAGCTTTTGATGGAAAAGTTTGTGATTTACCTTTTATTTAGTATAAAACTATTCAAAAAATTACCATGGATATTGCAATTGTAGGGGCAACAGGAAACGTAGGTCGTAAAACTTTAGAAGTTTTACAACAAAAGAATTTAAATATTGAAAATCTCTATCTGGTTGCATCACCAAACAGTGCTGGAAATCAATTAGAATTCAATGGAAAAAAGTATTCAATAGAAAATCTAGAAACTTATGATTTTTCTAAAGCAAAAATAACTTTCTTTGCAGCAGGTGGAAAAATTTCTGAACAGTATGCAGAAAAGGCTGCAAAACACACTACAGTAATTGACAATTCCAGTTATTTTAGAATGGATCCTGAGGTTCCATTAATAGTTCCCCAAGTAAATGCTAAAGATATTCAGAAAATGAAAAAAAATATTGTTGCTAATCCAAATTGTTCCACAGCACAATTAGTTTTAGTACTAAAGCCTTTGCATGATTTATTTAAAATTAAAAGAGTTATAGTATCAACTTACCAATCAGTTTCTGGAGGAGGGAAAGCTCCAATGGATGAATTAATTCAACAAACTAAAATGTATTTAGAAAGTAAAGAAATTAAATCAAAAAATTTTACAAAACAAATTGCATTTAACATAATTCCGCACATTGATGAATTTTCGGATGATGGTTACACAAAAGAGGAATTAAAAATGACTAATGAGACAAAAAAAATTTTGGATACAAGAATTGAACTGACAGCAACATGTGTAAGAATACCAGTCTTAGTTTCTCATTCAGAATCCGTAAATATTGAATTTGAAAAAGAATTTTCTTTAGATAAAATCAAACAAGTTTTAAATAATTCTCCCGGTTGTTCTGTCATTGATAAAAAAGAAAATGGTGGATATGCAACACCAATTGAGGCTACAGGAAAAAACGAGACTTTTATTTCGAGGATAAGAGAAGATAAAACAAAAAAAAATTCTTTAAATCTTTGGATTGTTTCAGATAATCTTCTTCGTGGGGCCGCATTAAATTCTGTCGAAATTGCAGAAGCTATTATAAATAATAATTAAAATGCAAAATAATCCTTTATCACCTCATATACAAATTTATAAATGGCACATTTCATCATTAGTATCAATTACAACAAGAATTACGGGAATAATAAATACAATTGTTATTTCACTTTTATGTTTATGGATCTCTTCTTTGTTGCTAGGCGAAGAAACTTATAAGTCGGTAAATTACTTTTTAAGCTCTTTTATTGGAAAATTTTTTGTTATAGGCATTATTTGGTCTTTTAGCTTCCAAATGTTAAGTGAGATAAGGCACATTATAATGGATTTAGGTTACGGATTTGATTTAAAAATAACAAAAATTACTGGTTCTATTGTAATCATTGGATCATTTATACTAACAATTTTAATTTATTTAATTGGGAGAAATTTAATCTAATGAAATCTGTTACTAAAAAATGGGTCCTTTTAAAATTAAGCTCGCTGATTTTAATACCATTGATGTTTTGGTTCATTTTAAATTTTGTATCCATTTATGATAATGATTATCAATCTGTAATCAGTTTCTTGAATTCTCAACCATCAAAATTTTTAGTTAGTATTTTTTTAATATTTGCCTATTTTTTTTCTGCTCTGAGTATTAGTGAGGTATTTGAGGATTATATACGTGATGAAAATATCAAAAATGCCGCAAACAAAGCTTTAAATTTATTTGCTATAGTAATTCCATTATTTACAATTATCATATTATTTAATTTAGACTAATGACTGCATATAAAATTATAGATCACGAATATGATGTAGTTGTTCTTGGAGCTGGCGGTTCAGGTCTAAGAGCGGCTGTAGGCTTAAGTGAAGCTGGTCTTAAAACAGCATGTATCTCGAAAGTATTTCCAACTAGAAGTCATACTTCTGCCGCTCAAGGTGGTATTTCAGCTGCACTTGGAAATATGGGAGAGGATGACTGGCGTTGGCATATGTATGATACTGTCAAAGGTGCGGATTGGCTAGGTGATCAAGACAGTATCGAGTATCTATGCAAAGAGGCTCCAAAGGCAGTTATTGAATTAGAAAAGTATGGCGTCCCATTTAGTAGAACAGAAGATGGAAAAATTTATCAAAGACCATTTGGAGGAATGACTAAAAATTATGGTAACGGAATAGTTCAAAGGACCTGTGCAGCGGCAGATAGAACAGGTCATGCAATTTTACATACTCTTTATGGGCAAGCACTTAAACATAACACAGAATTTTTTATTGAATATTTTGCATTAGACTTATTAATGAAAGATGGTCAGTGCAAAGGACTAATTGCATGGAATTTAAATGATGGAACTATACATAGATTTAGATCGCATATAACTATAATTGCCACCGGAGGTTACGGCAAAGTATACTATTCAGCTACTTCTGCTCATACTTGCACAGGAGATGGAAACGCCATGGTATTAAGAGCTGGATTGCCATTACAAGATATGGAATTTGTTCAGTTTCATCCAACTGGTATTTATGGTCATGGTACTTTGATTTCCGAGGGTGTAAGAGGTGAAGGTGGATACCTTGTTAATTCCAAAGGTGAAAGATTTATGGAGAGATATGCTCCTAATGCGAAAGACTTAGCATCTAGAGATGTAGTAAGCAGGTCAATGTCAATTGAAATTAACGAAGGAAGAGGAGTCGGTAATGACAAAGATCACGTTCATTTATATTTAAATCATCTAGATAAAGATGTTATCGAAAATAGGTTGCCTGGAATTACAGAAGCAGCAAGATTATTTGCAAACGTTGATGTAACCAAAGATCCTATTCCTGTTGTACCAACGGTTCATTATAACATGGGTGGAATACCCACAAATTATAAAGCTGAAGTTTTAACAGTTAATGGTTCAGAAAAAACTGTGCCTGGACTAATGGCTATAGGTGAAGCTGCATGTGTATCAGTACACGGCGCAAATAGATTAGGCTCTAACTCTTTAATTGATCTTGTTGTTTTCGGAAGATCAGCAGCAAAAAGAGCAGCCGAAATTGTTAAGCCTGGCACTCCTCATGAAGAAATTAGTGAGACTGAAACTGAAAAATGTTTATCGCGGTTTGATAAATTAAGAAATGCAGATGGTGAAAATTCTACAGCAGAATTAAGACTTTCAATGCAAAAAACAATGCAATCAAAATGTGCAGTTTTTAGAACTGAAAAAAATCTTAAAGAGGGAGTAGATGAAATTAGAAAAACCTATGATGGAATGGACTCTATTTCAGTAAAAGATAGATCACTAGTATTTAATACAGACTTAGTCGAAACACTTGAATTTGATAACCTAATTCGTCAGGCGATAACAACTGTAGATTCGGCTTTTCACAGAAAAGAAAGCAGAGGGGCACATGCAAGAGAAGATTATCCAAAAAGGGATGATCAAAAATTTATGAAACACAGCCTCGCTTGGTGCGATGGTAAAAATACTAAAATTGAATACAGAGATGTTCATAAATCAACTTTAACAAATGAAGTCCAATATTTTCCACCTCAAGAAAGAGTTTATTGATGGTTCAAATAAATTTACCTGAGAATTCAAAAATTCAAAAAGGTAAATATTTTAAAGACAAAACTAACTCAAAAAATATTAGAAAAGTTAACATTTATAGGTGGGATCCCTCTTCAGGCGATAAACCAAGAATAGATACCTACGAAGTAGACATGGACAATTGTCCATCTAAAGTTTTAGATATTTTAAATAAAATAAAAAACGAGATTGACCCAACAATAACTTACAGAAGATCATGTGCTCATGGAGTGTGTGGTTCGTGTGCAATGAACATGGGAGGTAAAAATGGTCTCGCATGCACTACCCCGCATTCTGAAATAAAAGGAGATATTAACATATATCCTTTACCCCATTTAAAAGTAAAAAAAGATTTAATAGGTGATCTTGATGGTCTTTATAAACAATACAAATCTATAGAACCTTGGTTGAAAAATAAATCTATATCTGAAAGTAAAGAAATACATCAATCCCAAAAAGATAGATCAAAATTAGATGGAGCTTACGAGTGCATTATGTGTGCTTGCTGTTCAACATCTTGTCCAAGTTACTGGTGGAATGGAGATAAATATCTTGGACCAGCAGTATTGTTGCAAGCTTATAGGTGGATAGTTGATAGTAGAGATGAAGAAAGAAAAAAAAGATTAGAAAAAGTTGCTGATGAATTAAAACTTTATAGATGTCATACTATTATGAACTGTACAAATGCTTGTCCTAAAGGATTAAATCCAGCAAAAGCTATTGCTGAGATAAAAAAAATGCTTGCAACGACTTAATTACTTAATTAAACAATTTTATCAATGAATTTAATCGAACACTATATTGGTGGAAAAATAGTAACTGGATCATCAAGTAGAAAAGGTAAAGTATTTAATCCTGCAACTGGCACCCAAGAATCTGAAGTTTTGTTAGCATCTAAATCAGATTTAGATTTAGCTGTGCAAAAAGCAAAACAATCATCTGAAAGTTGGTCTAATACACCTCCTCTTCAAAGGGCGAGAATTATTTTTAAATATAAAGAATTAATTGAAAAAAATTCTGATCTCTTAACTAAACTTATAGTTTCTGAACATGGAAAAGTTTATGAGGATGCCAAGGGATCACTAACTAGAGGTTTAGAAGTTGTTGAATTTGCTTGTGGGATTCCTCAGATGTTAAAAGGTGAATTTACAGAAAATGTTGGAACTAACATTGACAGTTGGTCTATAAGACAACCTTTAGGAGTTTGCGCAGGTATTACTCCTTTTAATTTCCCCGCTATGGTTCCAATGTGGATGTTCCCAATGGCAATTGCGTGTGGAAATACTTTTATTTTAAAACCATCCGAAAAAGACCCATCTTGCTCACTCAAGCTTGCTGAACTATTTTCAGAAGCTGGTCTACCAGATGGAGTTTTAAACGTTGTCAATGGAGATAAAGAAGTTGTAGACGCAATATTAGAAAATAAAGATATAGCAGCAGTTAGTTTTGTAGGCTCAACACCTATAGCAAAATATATTTATGAAACAGCTGCAAAGAACGAAAAACGTGTTCAAGCTTTAGGCGGTGCTAAAAATCATTGTGTAGTAATGCCAGATTGTGACCTAGATCAAGCGGTAAATGGTTTAATGGGAGCAGCCTATGGTTCTGCTGGAGAAAGATGTATGGCACAATCAGTTGCTGTTGCAGTTGGAAATGTTGGAGATAAATTAGTTGAACAATTAGCAAAAAAAGTTGAGGCATTAAAAGTGGGACCAGGAATGGATAAATCTTCAGAAATGGGTCCATTAGTAACCAAAGAACATCTCGAGAAAGTTAAAGGATATGTTGATTTGGGAGTACAAGAAGGTGCAAAATTAGTTGTTGATGGCAGGGATATAAAATTACAAGGATATGAGGAAGGTTATTACATTGGTGGCTGTCTGTTTGATAATGTAAAAAAGGAAATGAGAATTTACAAAGAAGAAATTTTTGGACCTGTATTGTCAGTAGTAAGAGCAAAAGATTTTGACGAGGCTATAAATCTAATAAATGATCATGAGTTTGGAAACGGGACCAGTGTTTATACAAGAGATGGAGACACAGGTAGGACTTTTGCAAATAAAATTAAAGTTGGAATGGTGGGAATTAATATTCCAATACCAGTTCCAGTAGCTTTTCACAGTTTTGGAGGGTGGAAACGTTCATTATTTGGAGATCAGCATATGCATGGTCCAGAGGGTGTTAGATTTTATACAAAATTAAAAACAATAACATCTAGATGGCCTTCAGGAATAAGAATGAATCCTGAATTTGTTATGCCAACAATGAAATAATATGACCAAAATATCATTAATAGGAGCAGGACAAATTGGTGGAACTTTAGCTCATTTAATTGGTCTTAAAGAATTAGCCAATGAGGTTGTACTATTTGATGTGGCTAGTGGAATTGCAAAAGGAAAAGCACTTGATATCGCACAATCTTCATCAGTAGATGGATTTAATGTGAAATTTTCAGGAACAGATAATTATGAAGATATTAAAAATTCAGATGTAATTATTATTACTGCAGGCGTTCCTCGAAAACCAGGGATGAGTAGAGATGATCTTCTAGGAATTAATCTAAAAATAATAAAACAAGTTGCAGAAGGAATTAAAAAATATTCACCTAATGCTTTTGTAATATGTATTACTAATCCTTTGGATGTAATGGTTATGGCGTTTCAAAAATACTCGGGATTACCAACAAACAAAGTTGTTGGTATGGCTGGTATTTTGGATAGTTCAAGATTTAAACTATTTTTGTCTTTAGAACTGAATGTTCCAGTTAAAGAAATTCATGCAATGGTAATGGGAGGTCACGGAGATACGATGGTCCCTTTACCAAGATTTACAAAAATCTCAGGAAAACCGCTAAATGAATTAGTTAAACAGGGAAAATTATCAGAGGAGAGACTAGAAAGTATTAATCAAAGAACTAGAGACGGTGGAGCTGAAATTGTAAAGTACCTAGAAAAGGGTTCTGCCTTTTATGCACCAGCTGCTTCTGGTGTTGAGATGGCAAAAGCCTACATGAATAATGAGAATAAAGTTTTACCATGTGCTGCATATCTGAATGGAGAATATGGAGTGAACGGTATCTATGCAGGTGTACCAGTTGTAATTAATAATAAAGGAATAGACAAAATTGAAGTTATTGAGTTAGATCAAAAAGAAAAAGAACAATTTGATCACTCAATTGAGGCTGTAAAAAAACTATGGGATGCTGCATCTGCAATTGATCCAGATTTAAAGAAGTAGGCCATGAATATACATGAGCATCAGGCTAAAGAAGTTCTAAAGAAATACGGCGCAAATGTCCCAAACGGTTATTTTGCTCTTAACATAAAAGATCTAGTTGAAAAGGCAAAAAATTTAAATACTGAAAAATATGTTTTAAAAGCACAAATCCATGCCGGGGGAAGAGGAAAAGGTGGTGGTGTAAAAATTATAGATAATTTACAAGATTTAGAAACAGAAGCATCAAAACTTTTAGGGAAAAATCTAGTCACTCATCAAACTGGACCTAGTGGAAGAGAAGTAAAGAGGTTATATGTTGAAGAGTCTTCTAATATTGAAAGAGAATTTTATTTATCATGTTTAGTTGATAGAGCAAGCTCAAAAATAGCATTTATATCCAGTGATCAAGGCGGAATGGATATAGAAAAAGTTGCTGTAGAAACACCCGAAAAAATTATTACTACTAAAATTGATTTGATAAATGAAATTTTAGATGATGACTGTGAAAAAATTATAAATATTTTTGGTCTAAAAAACGAAGCTAAGATAGAAGCAATTCACCTAATTAAATCGATATATAAAATGTTTATAGATACGGATGCAAATTTAGTAGAAATAAATCCATTAATACTTACTAAAACTAATTCTGTTGTTTGTTTAGATGCAAAAATGAACTTTGATAGTAATGCACTATTTAGACAATCAGAAATTTTAAAGCTCAGAGATCTCAGTGAAGAAAATGAAACAGAAATAGAGGCAAGTAAACACGATCTTGCTTATATCAAACTAGATGGAAGTATAGGCTGCATGGTAAATGGAGCTGGTCTTGCTATGGCTACTATGGACATAATTAAACTTTATGGGGAAGAACCAGCAAATTTCTTAGATGTCGGAGGAGGAGCTTCTAAAGAAAAAGTCTCAGCTGCGTTTAAGTTAATATTGTCTGATGCAAATGTTAAAGGAATATTGATTAATATCTTTGGAGGCATAATGAGATGTGATGTTCTTGCTCAAGGGGTAGTTGATGCTGCTAAAGAAATAAATATTTCAGTTCCATTAGTTGTAAGATTAGCAGGCACAAATTTCAAAGAGGGAAAAGAAATTTTAAAGAAGTCAGGTTTAAAAATAATTCCAGCTGAAAATTTAGATGATGCTGCAAAAAAAATAGTAGAGGCGATAAGATAATTTGTGTCTATTTTAATTAACAAAAATACAAAAGTTATTTGTCAAGGTTTTACTGGTGCAAATGGAACCTTTCACTCCGAACAAGCAATAAAATATGGAACAAATATAGTTGGAGGTGTTACTCCAAAAAAAGGAGGTCAAACTCATCTTGAAAGACCTGTTTTCAATACTGTTAAAGAGGCAAAAGATAAAACAGGCGCTAATGCATCAATGATTTATGTGCCAGCAAAATTTGC
The DNA here is from genome assembly GCA_902634885.1 of uncultured Pelagibacteraceae bacterium. Classification (GTDB taxonomy): domain Bacteria; phylum Pseudomonadota; class Alphaproteobacteria; order Pelagibacterales; family Pelagibacteraceae; genus Pelagibacter. The sequence continues at coordinate 17,247 of CACPLR010000007.1, forward strand.
TTCATCAGCAATTATAGAGGCAATTGATGCATCTATAGAATTAATTGTTTGTGTGACAGAGGGTATACCTGTTCTTGATATGTTAAGAGTAAAACAGCATTTAAAAAAATCTAAATCAAGATTAATTGGACCTAACTGCCCAGGCATCATAACGCCAGATGAATGCAAAATAGGAATTATGCCTGGAAATATTCATAAAAAAGGATCAGTTGGAATTGTTTCGCGATCAGGAACATTAACTTATGAAGCTGTTGCTCAAACAACTGAAAATGGGTTAGGGCAAACTACTTGTATAGGTATTGGTGGGGACCCTATAAATGGAACAAATTTTATTGATTGTTTAGATCTTTTTTTGAAAGATGAGGATACAAAATCAATCTTAATGATAGGCGAAATAGGAGGAACAGCAGAAGAAGAAGCTGCTGAGTTTGTAAAAAATCATAATATAAAAAAACCAATTGTCGGATTTGTAGCGGGATTAACGGCACCCCCTGGTAGAAGGATGGGGCATGCTGGTGCAATCATTTCAGGTGGCAAAGGTGGCGCAGAAGATAAAATAAAAAAAATGGAAGAATGTGGGATTACAATTGCAAAATCCCCTTCTGAGATAGGGAAAACTCTTTTTAATAAATTGTCTAGTTGATAATATTTTTTTAGTAATATAGCTTGACGATATAGACAAATGTCATCTTCAAAAAACTTAGAGTATAAAAAAACTTCATTTCTGAATAAGACAAATAGTGCATTTATAGAGGAGATGTATGTAAGATTTTTGAACCAAGATCCAAATCTTGCAGATAGTTGGAAAGATTATTTTGAAGGTATTCAGGACGAAGCAGAAGTTATTTTAAATGATATTAATGGACCATCATGGAAACCTAAAGGGGTAAGAATAAATTCCAGTAGTATAGAAAAAATAATAGAAAAAAATGGCAATGAATCCAAAGATGTATCTGATAAATTTAATTTTCAAGTAGTTGCAAATTCCAACAAAGAATCCATAAGTGCTGTAGCACTTATAAGAGCTTATAGGCTAAGAGGACATCTACTTGCAAAGTTAGATCCTCTAGAAATGATGATGACAGAATATTTAGATGAGTTACATCCTGAATATTATGGTTTTGATAAGAAAAACTACGATAAAAAAATTGAACTTAATGGTGTAATAAACAGGGAGAAAGCAAGCGTACGAGAGATACTTCAATTCTTAAAGAAAACTTATTGTGGCCCAGTCGGTTATGAGTACATGCATATCTCCAATCCAACTGAAAGAAAATGGTTTAGAGATAGAGTTGAAAAAGACGAGAATGCACTAAAATTTACTGACAATGGAAAAGATGCAATTTTAAATAAGCTTATTCAAGCTGAAGGTTTTGAAAAGTTTTTACATACAAAATACGTTGGAACCAAAAGATTTGGCTTAGATGGTGGGGAAAGTTTGATACCTGCATTAGAGCAGATCATAAAAATTGGGGGACAGTTTAAAATTAAAGAAGTTAAAATAGGCATGTCTCATAGAGGACGATTAAACGTATTAGCAAACGTTTTACAAAAATCTTACAAAAGAATTTTTAATGAGTTTGCTGGAGAAATGAGTGGTAACACTAAAGACAGTGCTGGAGATGTGAAGTATCATTTGGGAGCTTCCTCAAACAGAGAATTTGATGGAAATTCGGTACATGTCAGTCTTACAGATAATCCATCTCATCTAGAGGCTGTAAATCCAGTTGTTTTAGGACAAACACGAGCAAAGCAATTTTTTCATGGCGATAAAGAAAGAAATAAAGTTATACCTATTCTTATCCATGGTGATGCTGCGTTTGCTGGCCAAGGAGTTGTATCTGAGTGTTTTGCAATGTCAGGGCTCCCCGGTCACAACACTGGAGGAACAATTCATATAATTGTAAATAACCAAATAGGATTTACTACAAGCCCAAGATTTGCACGTTCATCACCATATCCATCTGATGTTGGGAAAATGGTAGATGCACCAATAATTCATGTCAATGGAGATAATCCTGAAGCTGTAGTTTACGCGACAAGAGTAGCAACAGAGTTTAGATTAAAATTTAACAGAGATGTGGTTATTGATCTAATTTGTTATAGAAGATTTGGTCATAACGAAGGAGATGAGCCATCTTTTACCCAGCCTTTAATGTATAAGAAAATAAGATCACACCCGTCTACGGTAAATATTTATGGAGAAAAACTAGTGAATGAAAATCTTTTCTCTAAAGATCAACTCAATTTAAAAATTCAAAAGTTTAAGAATTTATTAGATGATCAATTTAAAACTGCGAAAGACTATAAACCGAAAATAGAATGGTTTGAGGGAACATGGTCTAGATACAAACCAGAAAAAGGAAAAGATAGACGAGGTGTTACAGGAGCTGATATTAAAATTTTAAAAGAAATTTCAAATAAAATTAATATTGTTCCACAAGAAAAAAATATTCATAAAACAATTATTAAAATTCTTGATTCAAGAAGACAAACAGTTGAGCAAGGTGTTGGAATTGATTGGGCTACAGCAGAGGCTTTAGCTTTTGGTTCTTTATTGGAGGAGGGATACCCAGTTAGATTGGTTGGCCAAGATTCAGGAAGAGGGACGTTTAGTCAAAGACATTCCGTTCTAAGAAATCAAATTGATAATTCAAGATATATTCCTCTGAACAATATATCAAAATATCAAAAAAATTTTGAAGTTGTTGATAGTTTTTTATCAGAACTCGCAGTCCTAGGATTTGAGTATGGATATAGTTTAGTTGAACCAAATACTCTTACTTTGTGGGAAGCACAGTTTGGAGATTTTGCAAATGGTGCTCAAGTAATTATTGACCAGTTTATTGCATCTGGGGAAAGGAAATGGAATAGAGCCTCAGGATTAGTAATGTTACTTCCTCATGGATATGAAGGTCAAGGCCCAGAGCATTCCTCTGCAAGATTGGAGAGATATCTACAACTATGTGCAAATGATAATCTTCAAATTATGAACTGTACTACTCCAGCTAACTATTTTCATGCATTGAGAAGACAAATGCACAGAGACTTTAGAAAACCTTTAATTATGATGACGCCAAAGTCTTTACTAAGAAATAAACTATGCGTATCAAATATAGAGGATTTTAGTAAAGAAAATACTTTTCACAGAGTACTCTGGGATCACGCTTTAGATCCGAAAGCCAAGGGTTTTTTAAAATTAAAAGATAAATCAAAGATAAGAAAAGTTATTATGTGTTCCGGTAAAGTTTACTTTGATTTATTGGCAGCAAGAGAAAAACTTAAAGTTGATGACGTTGCATTGTATAGAATTGAACAATTATACCCATTTCCTGCAAAAGCACTTGTAAAAGAGCTTAGACCGTTCACTAAAAATTCAAATTTTTTTTGGTGTCAAGAGGAGCCAAAAAATATGGGCGCATGGTTCTCAGTAAGAGATTATATACAATGGACATTAGAAACTATTAAGGCTAAAAATAGTCAAATTTCTTATATAGGAAGAAATCCTGATGCTTCACCTGCAACAGGTTACGCAAAAAGACATCTTTCAGAACAACAAGAAATTATTAATAAGGTATTTGAATAAATGAGTGAAAAAATTCTAGTCCCTGTGCTTGGAGAGAGTATTACTGAGGCAACAGTATCAAAGTGGTTAAAGAAACAGGGCGATAGTGTTATTGCAGATGAAGCTGTAGTTGAACTTGAGACTGATAAAGTAAATTTAGAGGTCCCAGCATCAACGCATGGTGTTATTGCAGAGATTAATGCAAACGAAGGAGATACAGTTGAAGTAGGAGCAGTTTTAGGAGTGATTTCAGAGACTGCAAATAGAGCAGATAATAAACCTTCGAATCAAGTTCAAGGGGATCAAAAAAACAAAGTAGAGGAGAACCCCAAAGTATTTGAGACTAAAGTCGAACCAGCTTTAAAAAATGAAGAAAAGGATAATGTAATTAGCTTAGATGTAGAAAAAAAACAAAAAGTATTAGAAACTTCAGATCAAGAACAGCCATTTGTTTTAACAGATGAAGTATTAGAGCCAAATGTAGAAGAAACAAAAATAAATCCAATATTATCCCCTGCTGTAAGAAAAATGGTTGCAGAAAAAAAAATTGATTTGGAACAAGTAAAACCTACAGGAAAAGATGGCAGAATATTAAAAGGCGACTTAATTAGTATGATGGGTGCCAATCCTCAACCAAACCAAAGAAAAATTAAATTTGGTGAGGAGGAAAGAATTAAAATGTCTAGGTTAAGACAGACTATTGCAAAAAGACTAAAGGAAGCCCAAGAAAACGCAGCAATGTTAACCACTTTTAATGAGGTTGATATGTCAGGCATAATGTCGATGCGAAAAGAAAATCAAGAAGATTTTCAGGCAAGATATGGGATTAAACTTGGATTTATGTCCTTTTTTGTCAAAGCTTGCGTAGTTGGGTTAAAATTATTCCCAGCAATAAATGCAGAAATCGAGGGACAGGAAATAATATACAAAAATTACTATAATATTAGCTTTGCTGTTGGAACTGAAAAAGGTTTAGTAGTACCTGTCTTAAAAAATGCTGATGAAATGTCTTTTGCTGACATAGAGAAAGAAATTAAAAATCTGTCAGAAAAAGCAAAAAATAATTCTTTAGTTATTGAGGATTTACAAGGTGGTACATTTACAATCAGCAATGGGGGAGTGTATGGTTCAATGTTGTCTACCCCGATTTTAAATCCTCCTCAGTCAGGCGTATTAGGAATGCACAATATTGTTGAAAGGCCTGTTGTTCAAGATAATGAAATTAAAGTAAAACCAATAATGTATCTTGCACTTTCATATGACCATAGAATTATAGATGGAAAAGACTCAGTTTCTTTTTTAAAAACAGTTAAAGAAAACCTTGAAGATCCAAGGAGATTATTTTTAAATATTTAGATGTCAGAAAAATTTGATGTAACAGTAATTGGTGGTGGCCCTGGTGGATATGTCTGCGCAATAAGATTATCACAACTAGGTCTAAAAACTGCATGCATTGAATCCAGAGGATCGCTTGGTGGAACCTGCTTAAATGTAGGGTGTATTCCATCAAAAAGCTTATTGAACTTATCTGAAAATTTTCACAAGGCAAAAAACTTTGAAAAGATTGGTATCGAAATTGGTGAAATTAAATTGAACCTTGGAAAGATGATGAAAAATAAAGAAAAGGCTGTAACTGTTTTAACAAAGGGAATAGAATTTTTGTTCAAAAAAAATAAGGTTTCTTATTTCAAAGGCAAAGGGTCATTTAGGAGCTCAAGTGAAATAGTAGTTTCTGGGGATGGAGAAGAAACAGTTATTGAGACTGAAAAAGTAATAATTAGTACTGGTTCAGAGCCTGTATCAATACCTGGAATGGAATTTGATGAGGAAAAAATAATCTCGTCCACTGGAGCATTATCCTTGGAAAAATTACCAAAAAAAATGGTTGTAGTTGGTGGAGGATATATTGGTTTGGAAATGGGTTCAGTTTGGTCAAGACTTGGAACAGAAGTAGAAGTTGTTGAATTTCTAGATCATATTACACCTGGTATGGATCGTGAGATATCAAGTGAATTCATGAAGATACTAAAAAAACAAGGAATAAAGTTTAAATTAAATACCAAGGTTGAAAAAATTACAAAAAATGAAAATGGAGTTATCCTAGAAATAATTGATAAAGAAAATAAGAAAAATAATATAGAAGCTGATGTTGTCCTTATTTCAGTTGGAAGACGACCATACACAACTGGTTTAAAATTAGAAAATGTAGGAGTTAAAACTGATGAAAAAGGAAAGGTAAAAGTAGACAAAAATTTTAAAACAAATATTAAAAACATATTTGCTATTGGAGATGTTATTGATGGTCCCATGTTAGCTCACAAAGCAGAGGAAGAAGGAATAGCAGTTGCAGAATTTATTGCTGGCCAATCAGGACATGTTAATTACGATATTATACCTGGTGTAATTTATACCTCTCCAGAAGTTGCTTCAGTAGGAAAAACTGAGGAACAATTAAATGATAAAAAAATTAATTTCAAAGTTGGAAAGTTTCCTTTTATGGCAAATTCAAGAGCAAAAGCAATAGATGAGCCTGAAGGTTTTGTAAAAATACTTGCTGATGCAACTTCTGATAAAGTTTTAGGAGTACATATTATAGGCCCACACGCTGGAGAAATGATTGCTGAAATGGCTATCGCAATGGAGTTTGGTGCAAGTTCAGAGGACATAGCGAGAACTTGCCATGCGCACCCAACATTTTCAGAGGCAATAAAAGAAGCGGCTTTATCTGTAGAAAAAAGACAGATTCACTCTTAATATATTTCATAATATCAATTATGAAATATCCGATTTTATTACCCAATATTTTTGATCATCCATTTACTTATGAAAGTGAAAGTAAATTAAATATAGGTGACTATGTAAATGTACCTTTTGGCTCAAAAACAATAACAGGCGTTGTATGGGATAAATTTGAGGAAAATAATAATAAAAACTTTAAAATTAAATCAATTAAAGAAAGATTAAATATTCTATCTTTAAAAAAACAAACCATAAATTTTTTAAATTGGTTTTCGTATTATAATCTTATTCCACTCGGTATGACACTCAGGCTTCACTTTCTAAGTGGAAAAGCTATAGAAATGCAAAAAAAAGAAGAGTATCAAAAATATTCTAAAAAGTTCGGCAAACACCAATTTAATTTATCTAATGAGCAAATAAAAGCCTATAAAGAAATAATAAAAAAAGATGACAAATTTAGAGTACACTTACTACAAGGCACAACTGGCTCAGGGAAGACAATTGTTTACTTTAATTCAATAAAAAAAATTCTTGATCAGGGAAAACAATGTTTAATTTTATTACCAGAAATTGGTCTCACGGGAGAATTTGAAAAGAAATTTAAGAATTTTTTTGGTTTTGAGGCAGCTATTTGGCACTCAAAAATAACTCCAAAAATGAAAAAAATTATTTGGAGTGGATTAGCGTTGGGTGAAATTAAAGTGGTTATTGGTGCAAGATCATCTTTATTTTTACCTTTTAAAAACTTGGGATTGATTACCGTGGATGAAGAACATGATCAATCTTATAAACAAGATGAGGGTGTTATTTATAATGCAAGAGATATGGCCATAGCTCGTGCTAGTAGTGAAAATATACCGATTAATCTTGTGACAGCTGTTCCATCTATTGAAACTTATGCAAATGTAAAAAATGAAAAATATTATCATTCAAGGTTGATAAAAAGATATAACGATGCAAAATTACCCAATCATCATATTATAGATCTCAACAAATACAAACTTGCAAAAAAGTCATTTATTTCATCGAAAACTTTAGAGAAAGTAAATGAACATCTTCTAAAAGGTGATCAAATACTTTTTTTTATTAATAGGAGAGGTTTTGCTCCGTACGTTTTATGTAAAAAATGTTTGAATGTATTTTCATGCCCAAATTGTTCAATCAATCTTGTTTATCATAAAAATAATAAAAAACTTCTCTGTCATTATTGTGGTCACACTTCTAACTTGAATAGAAAATGTAAAAAACAAGATAATTGTGAATTTATTTTTAGTGGGCCAGGTGTTGAAAAAATTGCTGAGGAGGTAGAAATATTATTTCCAAACAAAAAAATAAATATTTTTTCAAGTGATACAATGAATAAAGCCTCAGGAAAAAAAATTTTAGATAAAATTATTTCTGGAGAAATTAATATACTTATCGGAACCCAATTAATTTCAAAAGGTTTTCATTTTCCTAATTTAAATTGTATTGTAGTATTAGATATTGATTTAACTTCACATGGACATGATCTAAGAAGTGCAGAAAAGAATTTACAACTATATCATCAACTTTCTGGTCGAGCAGGTCGAGCAGGCAAGGCTGCAAATATTTATTTTCAAACCTTAAATTTAAAAACTGAAGTAATTGATCAAATAACTCATCAAGATCCATTTAAGTTTTTAGATCATGAATTAGAACATCGTAAACAAAACAACCTTCCACCTTTTGAGAGATTTGTCTCATTAATTTTAACCTCACAAGATGAAAAATTATTATATGATGAAGCTTTAAAATTTAAGAATAAACTTGTCAGTAAAATTAGTGAAAAAATTCTTGGTCCTGTTAATGCGCCTGTGTTTAGAATTAAGAGAAAGTTTAGAAGCAGGCTTTTAATAAGAGCGAAGAAAAACAGCAACATTCAAAAAAAACTCAAAATGATCTTTAAAGAAATTAAATTTTCTAAAGGAATGAAACTAACAGTTGATGTTGACCCGGTAAGCTTCAATTAGTCCACTAAATACATACATTTTTTAAAATCTGAGTCTTGAAGACTGATAATTGGTGTGTTAATTAAGCGAAATTTTTATAAAACATCTTCATATTTGAGAACTAAATTGACTAAAATTAATACTTCAGTGACGTCAAATAATAGCTACTCTCAAGCTTTGTTTGAGTTAGCATCCGAAAACAATATTCTTTTAGAGGTAGAAGAGCAAACCTCAGCTTTATTGAAATTAATAAAAACAAGTTCAGATTTTAGAGATTTGATTAAAAATCCAACAATAAAAAGTGATGATCTAATTAAGATAATGGATGAGATTGCAAATCAAAATAAATTTAATGGATTGTTAAAAAGATTTATAAGTTTTTTAATTAAAAAGAGAAGATTCTTTTACATTGAAAAAATATTTAATGATTATTTAGATGTATGTTCAATATCTAGAGGAGAAATTAAAGCAGAACTTTTAGCTGCTAAAGAGTTAAATAAAAATGATATAGATAAAGTTAAAAACGAGTTAGCTGAAAATTTTGGCTCAAATATAAAATTAAACTATAAACATGATCCAAGTTTAATTGGTGGGTTGGTTATTAAAGTAGGTAGTACTATGGTTGATACCTCCATTAAAAATAAATTACATCAAATACAAAAGCAAATGATAGAGGCATAAATGGAAATAAATCCTTCAGAAGTAACTAAGATTTTAAAAGAACAAATTAAACAATTTGGAGACAAAGCTGAAGTTTCGGAAGTTGGACAAGTATTATCTGTAGGGGATGGTATTGCAAGAATTTACGGTCTAGATAATGTTCAAGCTGGAGAAATGGTTGAGTTTTCAGATGGATCAAAAGGTATGGCACTAAACCTTGAAAGCGAAAATGTGGGTGTTGTAATTTTTGGTGATGATAGAGCAGTTAAAGAAGGCGATACAGTTAAAAGAACAGGAGCTATTGTTGATACTCCAGTTGGAAAAGAACTTCTAGGAAGAGTCGTTGATGGTTTAGGAAACCCGATAGATGGCAAAGGTGCTCTAGATAAAGGTATTAAGAAAAGTAGGGTTGAAGTAAAGGCGCCGGGAATTATTCCAAGAAAATCTGTTAGTGAACCAATGCAAACAGGTTTAAAATCAATTGACAGTTTGGTTCCAATTGGAAGAGGTCAAAGAGAATTAATAATTGGGGACAGACAAACTGGAAAAACCGCGGTCGCAATTGATGCAATCATCAACCAAAAAAAAATCAATGAATCTGGTGATGAAAAACAAAAACTTTATTGTATTTACGTTGCTATTGGTCAAAAAAGATCAACTGTAAGACAAATTGAAAAGACTTTGGAGGAAGCCGGAGCAATGGAGTATACAACTATTGTTGCTGCAACCGCTTCTGATGCTGCCCCTCTTCAATTTTTGGCACCATATACAGGATGCGCAATGGGAGAATACTTTAGAGATAATGGAATGCATGCATTAATAATTTATGATGACTTATCAAAACAAGCAGTTGCATATAGACAAATGTCTCTGTTGTTAAGAAGACCTCCAGGAAGAGAAGCTTACCCAGGCGATGTATTTTATTTACATAGTAGATTATTAGAGAGAGCCGCAAAACTAGGAGATGATCATGGTGGTGGATCATTGACAGCACTGCCAATAATTGAAACTCAGGGTGGAGACGTATCTGCTTTTATTCCAACAAATGTAATATCAATTACAGATGGGCAAATTTTTCTTGAAACAGAGCTATTCAATCAAGGAATTAGACCCGCAATAAACGTTGGTCTGTCGGTTTCAAGAGTAGGGTCTTCTGCTCAAACTAAAGCAATGAAAAAGGTTTCTGGATCAATGAAACTAGAGCTGGCTCAATACAGGGAGATGGCAGCTTTTGCACAGTTTGGTTCTGATTTAGATGCCGCCACTCAAAAACTTTTGAATAGAGGTTCAAAACTAACCGAACTTTTAAAACAGAAGCAGTATTCACCCATGACAGTTGCTGAACAGGTTATATCAGTATTTTGTGGTGTAAAAGGACATTTAGATGAAATTGAACAAAAAGATATTGCAACATTTGAGACTAAAATTATTGAAAAATTTAGATCTGAAAAACCTGAAATAATTGATTCTATTAATTCATCAGGAAAACTTGATGAAGATAATGAAAAAATATTAACAGAATTAATCTCGGATTTAAAAAAAACTTTTAACTCATAAAAAATGGCAAGTTTAGACGATTTAAAAAAAAGAATATCTAGCGTTAAATCTACACAAAAGATAACTAAAGCAATGAAAATGGTTGCTGCAGCTAAGCTGAGAAGAGCACAAGAAAGTGCTGAAAGAGGAAGACCTTACTCTGAGAAGATGAATAATATCATATTAAATCTATCTAGTGGTGTTTCAGACAAGGAAAACGCACCAAAGTTATTATCTGGCACAGGTGACGATAAGGTTCATCTTTGTGTTGTATTGACAGCAGATAGAGGTCTTTGTGGTGGTTTTAATTCAAATATTATTAAAAAAGCAAAATCTTATTTTCAAAAAATTTCTGATACTGGAAAAAAATTAAAAATTATTACTGTTGGTTCAAAAGGATATGATCAACTAAAAAGACTATACCAGGATAAAATAATTGAAAATATTTCATTTAAAGAGTCAAAAAACGCAAATTATTTTGATGCTGACAAAGTCGGAAAAATAATTATAGAAAAATTTGAGAATAATGAGTTTGATGTATGTACAATATTTTATAATCAATTTAAAAACGTAATTACTCAAATCCCTCAAGAGCAGCAAATAATTCCTTTAAAAACTGAAGAAAAAGACAACAAATCATCGGAGGAGAACTATGAGTTTGAACCAGATGAAGATGAAATTTTAGGAAATTTACTTCCAAAAAATATTTCAACTCAAATTTTTAAAGCGATGTTAGAAAATTCAGCTAGCGAACAAGGTTCGAGAATGAGTGCAATGGATAATGCAACCCGAAACGCAGGTGAAATGGTTGATAAACTTACTATTGAATATAATAGAAGTCGTCAAGCAGCAATTACTAAAGAACTAATTGAAATCATATCAGGAGCAGAAAGTTTATAATTATGAGAAAAGGAAAAATTACACAAATTATTGGTGCGGTAGTCGACGTAAAATTTGAGGGAGAATTACCAGAAATATTAACAGCATTAGAATGTAATAATGGAGGAAACAGACTTGTATTAGAAGTTGCTCAACACTTAGGCGAGTCTAGTGTAAGAACAATCGCAATGGATGCAACAGAGGGTTTAAAGAGAGGTGATGAAGTAACAGATACAGCTGCTCCAATTAAGGTTCCAGTTGGACCAGAAACTTTAGGCAGAATCATAAATGTAATTGGTGAGCCTATTGATGAAAGGGGCGAAATTAAACCAACAGATAATTGGCCTATTCATAGATCTGCACCTGAATTTAACGATCAATCAACTGAAACAGAAGTTTTAGTAACGGGAATTAAAGTTATTGATCTTTTAGCACCATATGCAAAAGGTGGAAAAATTGGTTTATTCGGTGGAGCTGGTGTTGGAAAAACAGTTCTTATTATGGAATTGATCAATAACGTTGCAAAAGCTCATGGAGGATTTTCTGTTTTTGCAGGCGTTGGTGAAAGAACTAGAGAGGGAAATGACCTTTATCATGAAATGATAGAGTCAGGAGTTATTAAAACAAACGAAGCAGGTTCAAAAGCAGCATTAGTTTACGGTCAAATGAATGAACCTCCAGGAGCAAGGGCAAGAGTGGCTCTGACAGGTTTGACTGTTGCTGAATATTTTAGAGATCAAGAAGGACAAGACGTTCTTTTTTTCGTTGATAATATTTTTAGATTTACTCAAGCAGGTTCAGAGGTATCAGCTTTGCTCGGTAGAATTCCGTCAGCTGTTGGATATCAACCAACTCTAGCTACTGACATGGGTAACTTACAAGAAAGAATTACAACGACTAACAAAGGTTCAATTACCTCTGTACAAGCAATTTATGTTCCTGCAGATGATTTAACAGATCCAGCTCCAGCAACATCATTTGCTCACCTAGATGCAACGACTGTATTATCCAGACAAATTGCTGAAATAGGTATTTATCCGGCTGTGGATCCACTAGACTCAACGTCTAGAATTCTAGACCCTAGAATTGTTGGTGATGAACATTATAGAGTAGCTAGAGAAGTTCAAAAAGTATTACAAACTTACAAATCACTGCAAGATATTATTGCAATTTTAGGAATGGATGAACTATCTGAAGAGGATAAGTTAATTGTTGCTAGAGCAAGAAAAATTCAAAGATTTTTATCACAGCCATTTTTTGTTGCAGAAGTATTTACAGGTTCTCCAGGTAAATTAGTAGACTTAGAGTCAACAATAAAAGGTTTTGATGCTATTTGTAAGGGAGAGTATGATCACTTACCTGAAGCAGCTTTTTACATGGTTGGGACAATAGAGGAAGCTATAGAAAAAGCTGAAAAAATGGCTAAGGATGCAGCAGCTTAATGAGTGAAGGTTTTAATATAGATATTGTTAATCCTGAAAAATCTTTTCTTTCAAAAGAAAATGTTTCAGAAGTAGTTGTTCCTGCTTATGAGGGTGAAATGGGAATTTTAAAGGACCATATACCAATTATCTCATTTTTAAAACCTGGTATCATAAAAGTTCTTTCTGGCTCTGAGGAACATAATTTTTATGTTGAAGACGGTATTGTTGAATTTAAAGATAATACTTTATCTATTTTAACAAGCTCAATTTTTGACATTAAAAATGTGAATAAAAAACATGTTTCAGATGAAATCCAAGAAGCCGAAAACGAGTTAAATAAAGATGATTTAAATGATCAAAAAAGATTTTTGTTAAATCATAAAGTCGAAATTTTAAAATCTATAAGTATTAATTAATAACCTTTTCAACTTCTTTCTTTATTTCTTGATAAACGTGAAGTTTAAAATCCACAACTGTATCAGTAATTTTACTTAATTCTTCCCATTTCCAATCTAAAAATTCAGGATATTTTGTGTTAATATTTATTTCTTCATCATTTCCAATAAATTTTACAATAAACCATTTTTGTCTTTGACCTTTATATTTGCCCTTCCAAATTATTCCGAGCAAATTCTCAGGTAAATAATAGGTTGTAAAACCATCTATTTCTTTAATTAATTTCACAGATTTAATACTTGTCTCTTCTTCTAGTTCTCTTAAAGCTGCTTTTAGATTGTCTTCACCTTTGTCGATACCTCCCTGAGGCATTTGCCAAAAATTTTTTGGATTATCAATTCTTTTTGCTAAAAAAACTTTATTTTCTTTATTTAATACTACTATTCCCACTCCACTTCTAAGTGGCAACTTTTTAAATTTTTCTTGCATTTTAACCGTTAAGTAATTTTAACGCGTAATCAAGTTGATTGTCAGTGTCAGTATTTATTCTAAAATCATCTGACCCTTCAGCGATTTCTATATCAGGTGTAACGCCTACTTGAGAAATTGATTTTCCAGATGGTAAATAATATTTTGAAACAGTAAGTCTTATAGCTCCATCATTTTTCAATGGAATAATAGATTGAACAGAGCCTTTGCCATACGTGCTTTCGCCTACTAATACCGCTCTCTTGTGATCTTGAAGAGCACCTGCAACTATTTCAGATGCGGATGCAGAGCCATAGTTGATAAGTACAATCATAGTTTCTCCATTTAAAACGTCCCCTCTCTTTGCAAACCATTTTCTATTTTCGAATTTTCTTTTACTTTTGGTTGAAACTATTTCCCCGTTTTCAAGAAAGAAATCAGAGATTTTTATAGCTTGAGAAAGTAATCCACCCGGATTATTTCTTAGGTCTAAAATATAATTTTTAACTTTTCCACTTTTTTTAAACTCTTTTATTTTATCCTCAATCTGATCACTACTATTTTCATTGAAGGATGTAAGCCTAATATATCCCGTTCTATCGTCAATGATTTCAGATTTAACAGAGGCTACTTTTATAATGTCTCTTGTAATAATAAATGTTAATGCCTTTTTTTCACCAACTCTTCTAACTGTTATTTCTATATCAGTTCCAACGGGACCTCTCATTAAATCTACAGCCTCCGTTAAAGATTTGCCTTGAACTTGTATATCATTGATTTTTACAATGTAATCGCCTGCTTTAATTCCAACTTTAGAAGCTGGGGAATTGTCTATTGGTGAAATCACTTTTACTACACCTGCTTCCATACCTACTTCGATACCCAAACCTCCAAATTCTCCACTTGTTTCGGTTTGCATATTTTCAAATGAGTCTGGAGACATATATGCCGAATAAGGATCTAGAGATTGTAATACACCATTTATAGCTGCATCCATTGCATCACTTTGATTTACATCCTCAACATACTCTTTATTAATTTTATCTAGTACTTCACTGAATAGATCTATTTTTTTATAAATATCATCTTCATTTGCAGATTTTGAAATTGTTGAAAAATTACAAATTAAAATAATTATTAGTAAATTTTTAATTTTAAATCTCATATAATTAATTTCTCTTTGGGTATTAATTCTGACCACATTTTTTCTAATTCATAAAATTTTCTTTTTTCAGGATTAAAAATATGAACAATTAAATCAATTCCATCAACTAACTTCCAATCATTACTTTCTTTACCTTCAATTTTACAATTTTGAATTCCACTTTTCTTAAATTTTTCAAAAACCTGCTCTGATAAAGCTTGAATATGTCTCGATGAAGTTCCACTAGCTATAATCATATAATCAGCCATTGATGATTTACCCTCAAGATCAATGGAAACTATATCTGTTGCTTTATTAAAATCTAATGTATCGATTATTTCTTTTTTTAAACTGGAGATTTTATCCATTAATTAAATTTAGAGTATCAAATTTTTCTTAATTGAGAAGATGAAATTTTGACTTTATTAAATTTAATAAATTCAACACTTTTCCTATTATATTTTTTATAAACGGGGGATTTAATGGCTTTGGTTTTATAACCATCTCTATCAAAAACTATTATTTTACATATCTTTAAAATTTCTTTGTAACCTTTCCACTTATGAAAATTAATCAAGTTATCTGCACCAATAATAAAATATAATTCATTGGATTTTTTTTTTAAAAATTTAATTAAATGAATGGTTTTATTAGATTTTATTTTTTTTTCATAAAACTTAACCTCTATAAATTTATTCTTTAAATTTATTTTTCTAGCAAATGCTATTCTTTTATTTATATTAATTAAACTTTCATTTTTGAAAGGATTCTTGCTTGTTATTGCCCATATAATTTTATCAAGTTTTAAAATTTTTTTTGCAACTTTACTAATTTTAATATGACCGATGTGCGCGGGATCAAATGTTCCACCAAGAATGCCAATTCTTTTTTTACTTTCTAATTTGGCCTGAACCATATATTTCGTATTTATAACTTACAAGTTGGTTTAGACCAACAGGCCCTCTTGGAGGCAATTTGTTTGTTGAAATTCCAACTTCTCCACCAAATCCAAATTCACCCCCGTCTGCAAATTGTGTAGAAGAATTTTGAATTGCTATAGAGCTATTAACGTTTTTAATAAAATATTTTGCTGTCCTGTTATTATTCGTAATAATAGCATCTGTATGCATAGTTCCATATTTGTTTATATGTCCAATAGCTTCTAAAATATTTTGAACAACTTTGACCGATATTTTTGATGATAAATGTTCAGTAGACCAAGTTTTATTATTTGCTATTAACGTTTTTCCAGAAAAATTTTTTTTTATAGTTTTATCACCATAAATCTTACAACCACTTTTTGTTAACTCTTCTAATATTTCGTTGATATTTTTTAATTTATTTTTGTGTATCAAGAGGGTTTCTGTGGCGCCACAAATACTCGTGTTTCTCATTTTTGCATTTTTAACAATTTTTTTTGCCATATTTAAATTTGCATCTTTATGTATGTAAGTATGACAAATACCTTCCAAATGACCTATTACTGCAACATTTGATAATTCTTGAACTTTCTTGACTAAATTTTTACCTCCCCTGGGTATTACTACATCGATATATCGACTCATTTTTGAGAGCATAAAATCCACAAGTTTCCTATCTTTCTTTTCGATAAATTGAACAAAATTTTTATCTATTTTGTGTTTAGCTAGACAAGTTCGGAAATAGTTAGCTAAAATTTTATTGGTAAAATAAGCTTCTGATCCCCCCTTTAAAATGACACAATTTCCAGATTTGAAACATAAAGTCGATACATCTGCAGTAACATTTGGTCTGCTCTCATAAATCACACCAATAACTCCAATTGGTATGCTTACTTTTTTAATTTTTAACCCATTAGGTCTTGTCCACTTGCTCAATTCGTAATTGACTGGATCTTTTAGTTTTATAACAGTTTTAATTGCTTCTATTATTGAATTAAGTTTCTCATTGTTAAGCTGTAATCTATTAACTAAATTTTTTTTAAGACCTTTTTTCTTTGCGAATCTTATATCTTTTAAATTTTCTAGTAGAATTTTATTTTTATTTTTAAAAATTAATTTTACAAAACTTTTAAGGACATTATTTTTAATTTTAGTATCTATAATTTTATGTGCTTTTTTTGAATTTTGTCCTAATTTTATTAAATATTTACTCATTATATTCTTACCATATCATCTTTATGAATAACTTCCGATTTTGAAACATATCCCAATAAACTTGAAATTGTGTTTGAATGTTGCCCCTTAATTTTACTTATTTCAGCCGATGAGAAGCTACTCAAGCCGCGAGCAAATTCATTCATGTTTTTATCTAAAATTTTAATATGATCTCCTTTATTAAAATTTCCTCTAACGGTTTTAATACCAGCGGCCAACAAACTCTTGCCTTTTCTTAGGGCGTTTAAAGCACCGTCATCAATTATTACATCTCCTTTTGGAGAAATAGAACTTATAATCCATTTTTTTCTAGCATCTAATTTTGATATATTTGGCAAAAACCAAGTACAATTATTATCTGATAAAATTTTTTGAATAGGTCTAAGAACTAAACCATTTGCTATTGCCATATGACATCCTGAAAGCTGGCAAACCTTTGCTGCATCAATCTTAGTCTTCATGCCACCAGTTCCGTGCTCACTTATACTTTTCGTTGCGATTTTTTCAATCTTATCATCAATAGTGCTTATTTCTTTTATTAATATTGCTTCTTTATTTATTTTTGGATTTTTTGTGTATAATCCTTCAACATCAGATAATAAGATTAAACAATCAGCACCTGAAATTTGTGCAACTCTTGAAGCTAATCTGTCATTGTCACCATATTTAATCTCAGATGTTGCGATGCTATCATTCTCATTAACTATTGGGACAAAACCTAAACTAAATAGATTCTCAAATGTTCTTTTAGCATTAATTGCTCTTCTTCTTTTCTCAGTATCCTCAAGAGTTAATAATATTTGTGAAAGATTAATTTTTTTTGGACTGAAAAATTCTTTAAACAAATTCATTAATTCAATTTGTCCAATTGATGCTACAGCCTGACTTTTATCTAATTTTAGATTTTTTTTGTTTAATTTAAGTTTTTTACAGCCAAGTGCTATAGCGCCTGAGCTAACAATAATTATGTTTTTTTTTAAATTTTTTAAATTTTTGATATCTTTTACAAATTCATTTAACCATTTTCCCCTTATTTTTTTATCTTTATCAATAAGAAGAGAAGAGCCAATTTTTATAACAACAGTCTTTGAGTCTTTAAGATACATAACTTATTAATTTAGCTTTGACTTTCATTAATGCGTCTTTTCTAAGTGTAGATAATAGTAATACATTTTTTTTTGTTTTTTTTTTAAAGTTTTTTACTTTTTCATTTACTTCAATTTCATTCAATAAATCTATCTTGTTTAAAACTATTAATTCATCTTTTTTCAAGAGATCACTACTATACTCGCCCAATTCATTTCTTACTTGATTATAGGATTCCTCAAGATTGTTTTCTGTAATGTCTATTAAATGTAAGAGAGATTTACATCTTTCTATATGTTTTAAAAACTTAATACCTAAGCCAGTTCCTGTATGTGCTCCTTCTATTAGACCAGGTATATCTGCTAGTGTTATTTCTTTATCATCATAAATTGTGACACCTAAATTTGGATTTAAAGTGGTAAATTTGTAATTTGCTATTTTTGGGTTGGCACTTGTTATAGATGCAAGTAAACTAGATTTACCGGCATTAGGAAGTCCTATAATTCCAATATCAGCAATAGTTTTGAGTTGAAGCCATATCCAAAATTCCTCTCCTTTAGATCCCTTAGTAAATTTTTTTGGAGCACGATTAGTTGAAGATTTGAATCTTGTATTCCCAAATCCTCCCTTTCCTCCTATAGCAACAACAAATTCTTCATTTTCATTTTTAAAATCATAGATTAAAGTTTTGTTATCTTCCTCAAAAACTTGTGTACCGACAGGAACTTTTAGAAAAAGAACTTCACCACCTTTCCCTGTTTTATTTTTTCCACTACCATCACCACCTCTTTGTGCTTTAAAGTGTTGTTGATATCGAAAGTCTATAAGTGTGTTTAAGTTTCTTTCTGATGTAAGTACCACAGAACCACCTTTACCACCGTCTCCACCATCAGGACCTCCAAACTCAACAAATTTTTCTCTTCTGAAACTAGGTGATCCCGATCCGCCATCACCAGCTTTTACATATATCTTTACTTGATCTAAAAATTTCATGATACAACTATGTTAGGAGTTGTGAGATTTAATTGGGTTTTACAGATACGTAAGTTCTATCTGACTTACTTTTTTTAAATTCTACTTTACCTTTGACTACAGAAAAAATTGAGTGATCTTTTCCCATCCCTACGTTTTCTCCAGGGAAAATTTTTGTTCCTCTTTGTCTAACTATTATATTTCCAGGAACAACAAACTGGCCACCATATTTTTTTACTCCTAGCCTACGTCCAGCACTATCTCTACCATTCCTTGACGATCCACCAGCTTTTTTTGTTGCCATAGTTTACCTATTTATTTTGAAACTTCCTTAGTTTGAGCTTTTATTTCTTTTGAAGCTTCTTTTATAATTTTCGCCTCTGAAATTATCTTTCCATCTTTAGCAAAAATTTTATTGATTCTAATTAAAGAAAACTGCTGCCTATGTCCATTTTTTCTTCTAGAGTTTTTTCTTCTTCTTTTTTTAAAAATTAATACCGTTCTATTTTTGCCATTTTTTATTAAGTCAGCTTCAACTTTAGCTCCTGAAATAGTTGGTTCTCCTAATTCAAGGTTTTTATCGTCTCCGTAAGCTAAAACTTCGTTAAATTCTAATTTAGTTTCAGGTTTCGAATCTTCTAATCTTTCAATCTTAATTATTTCTCCAGCTTGTACTTTATACTGTTTTCCACCTGTTTTTATTACTGCGAATGACATAGTTGATCCTAATTTTTATAAACAGCAATATAGTCAGGGTCAAATTATAGTCAAGCTGAATAACTTAGAAATTATCCTTTAAATCTCTCAATTTTGAAAATGTTTCCAAATCTTCAGATTTTAAAAAAATGTTGCAATTTAGCTCGTCCTCAATTGTGGTTGGCATAGTTGGCATTCCTTTATCTAATAAATTTTTTATTTTTTCAAATTTCTTTTTTAACTTCTCATTTTGTTGATCTTGCATTTTACAAAACTCTGCATTTTTCATTGTGTATTCATGTCCACAGAATATTTTTGTATCTTTAGGGAAATTTTTAAATATTTGAAGCGAGGAAAACATTTGTTCGTATGTACCTTCAAATATTCTCCCACATCCTAAAGAGAATAATGTATCTCCAGTGAATAACAATTTTTCTTTTTTAAAATAGAAACATATGTGTCCAGAGGTATGTCCTGGTATATGGAATACTTGAAAACTAAATTCATTTTTGCTCCAAATCTCTTTATCCTTCAACTCTATATCAATGCCAGGTATTCTATGTTTATCTTCTACATATCCTATTACTTTGGCATTATATTTCTTTTTTAAATTTAAATTTCCTCCAATGTGATCAAAATGATGATGCGTATTTAATATATACTTTAAATTAGCTTGATTACTTTCTACAGAAGCAATTACTGGTCCTTCTTCACTTGGGTCTACAACACATGCATTTTTATTACTGTCTATAATTAAATAAGAATAATTATCTTCTAGACATTTTATAATTTCAACATTCATTTATTTCTCTATTAAAAAAATACCTAATTGCGATTCTAAATTTCTCCATGCTAAATTTTTAGCACTTAAATTTAGAGTTTTATCATTTTTTAACGCTAAAGATTTAAAAATTTTTATTTCTCTTTTTGAACAAAAATTGAAAAAATCCCTTAAAGTGCACATATGCAAATTAGGTGTATTATACCATTCATTAGGAAGGTTTTCTGTAACTGGCATTGTGCCTTTAATTAATAAATTAAGACGAACTTTCCAGTAACCAAAGTTTGGTATAGTAACAATTGCTTTTTTACCAACTCGCAAAAGCTCAGAGATAACTTTTTCAGGATCTAAGAAAGCTTGAAGCGTTTGACTTAATATAACAAAATCGAATGAATTATTTGGGAATTGTTGTAGGTCATTTTCTGCATTTCCCTCTACGACAGTCAAACCTTTTGATAGGCAATTTTGAACCCTATTTTTTGAAATTTCTAAACCACGTATTTTAGAAGTTTTATTATCCTTAAGAAACTTCATTAATTCTCCATCGCCACATCCAACATCTAAAACTTTGGAATTTTGTAATATAAGCTCAGAAATTACTTTAAATTCTTTTTTCATTTACAGTTTTATAGTTTGTTTTTAAATAGTTCCCTAAAGTATCTAAAAAATCTGGTACATCTAAAAGAAATGAATCGTGTCCTTTGTCAGACTCTATCTCTACAAAACCAACATCTGTACCAATTGCGTTAAGCGCTATAACTATCTCTCTATTTTCAGCAGTTGGATATAGCCAATCTGAAGTGAATGAAATTACAAAAAATTTGGAAGTCGTCTTACTGAAAGCAGCTGATAGATTACCATTAAATTGTTTTGATAAATCGAAGTAATCCATTGCTCTAGTTATATACAAGTAACTATTTGCATCAAACCTATCTACAAATACTGATCCTTGGTATCTGAGATAACTTTCAATTTGAAAATCAGCATCAAAACTAAATTTTAAATCATCTCTCTCTTGTAACTTTCTACCAAATTTTTCCTGGAGACCTTTTTTCGACAAGTAAGTAATATGTGCCGCCATTCTAGCAACAGCCAAACCTTTATCAGGACTTGTTTTATTTTGTTCATACAAACCATTTTTCCAATTAGTATCCGCAAGTATTGCTTGTCTCCCAAGTTCATTGAATGCAATATTTTGTGCGGAATGACTTGATGTACAGGCAATCGGTATTGCAATATGTGCTTTATCTGGAAAATTCGAAACAAATTGTAATACCTGCATACCACCCATTGACCCACCGATAACTGCAAATAATTTATCTATTTTAAAGTGCTCTAGTAGATTGTATTGAGCATTAACCATATCATTAATTGTTATGACTGGAAAATTTGTCCCTATGGGTTTGCCTGTTTCCTCATTTATTGTACTTGGACCATATGAACCCATACATCCCCCAATTACGTTAGCGCATATGACAAAAAATTGCTCTGTATCAATAGCTTTACCTGATCCAAGCGCGTAACTCCACCAGCCATCTTTATTTGTAATAGGATTTTTTCCGGCAGCAAATTGATCACCTGTCAATGCATGAAATACTAAAATAGCATTATCTTTTTTTTCGTTTAGAGTCCCATATGTCTCATATGAAATTGGAAAATTATAAATTTCTTTTCCACAATCTAATTTCTGTGGCTTTGTTATTATAATATTTTTTACCTGTTTTAACTTATTCATAATTAATTGCAGATTTAACGAATTGAGAGGTAAAAAACTTGTTTAGCAGTTTTTTTATAGCGCTCGCAATTCAGTTTAAATCAGCGCAGAAAACTTTTACAAGATAGGTATTTACATGTCAATTTTTTTGGAATTAATTGCTTCTTTTGTTTAAATATATAAATATTCACTCTAATAATTATTGATATGAATGTGCCAAATTTTAGAAAAATAGATCTTGTAACCTACAAGCCAGGTAGGTCGTTGTTAAGCTCTAAAAAAAAAGTAATTAAACTATCAGCAAATGAGTCGGCTTTTGGTGCAGGAGAAAGAGTTAGACATGTCTTAAGGAATAGAAAGAACAATATTTCAAAATATCCTGACAGTAAGTTTAAAAAATTAATAGACACTATTTCAAAGAAATTTAATTTAAATAAAGAAAAAATTATATGCGGAGCAGGATCAGATGAAATAATACAAATGATATGCACACTCTTTTTAAATAAAGATGATGAGGTCGTCGTTCCACAGTACAGTTTTTTAATGTATAGAATCTATTCAAAAATTGTTGGTGCTAAGGTTAAGTTTGCAAAAGAAGTAAATTTTAAAGTTTCTGTGGATGAAATCTTGAAAAAAGTAGGTAGAAATACAAAAATAGTTTTTATAGCTAATCCAAATAATCCTACAGGTACTTATTTAACAAAAAAAGAATTATTAAAATTAAGAAAAAAATTAAATAAGAAAATATTATTGGTTGTGGACGATGCGTACTTTGAATATATGATGAACAAAGATTACTCACCAGCTTTAAATATTTTTAAAAATTTAAGCAATGTTTTTATTTTAAGGACGTTCTCAAAAATTCATGGCCTTGCATCATTAAGAGTTGGCTGGGGTTATGGTGACAAAAAAATAATTAAAGAACTTTATAAAATTAAACCACCATTTAATGTAAATAAATTTGCACAAGATTGTGCTGTAGAGGCTTTATATGACAACAAACATATAAAAAATTCTATAAAGCACAATACTTATTGGTGTAAAAAAATTAAGAGTGAGTTACAAAAATATAACATCACCACAAATGAAGTTACAGCAAATTTCTTTTTATTAAACTTTAAAAACTGTAAATTCTCATCAAACTTTATCTCAAGAAAACTTGAGAATAGGGGAATCATATTAAGAGAGATGTATGCTTATGGAATAAAAAATTGTTTAAGATTAACAATAGGTAATGTTAAAGAGAATAAATTATTTTTAAAACAGATGTCGCTGATATTTAAAAATGTTTAAAAAATTACTGATTATAGGATGTGGATTAATTGGATCATCTCTTTTGAGAGCATCTATAAATAAAAAAATTTCAAGACAAATACTAATTTTCGATAAATCAAAAAAATATAAGAAGCAAATCAAGAGTATTAATTCAAAAATAATTGTTCTTGATAGACTTGATCAAAATATATCAAGTGTTGATTTCGTAATATTAAGCACTCCTATGAGTGAATATAAAAAAATAATTCCTATGCTTAATAAATATATTAAATCAGATTGTATAATTACTGATATAGGATCAACTAAATTAAATGTTTTAAAAATCAAAAATAAAGAATTAAATAATTCATTAACATGGATTATGAGTCATCCAATTGCAGGTTCAGAGGTTAGTGGACCAATTCATGGTACAAAAAACTTATTTCTAAATAAATGGTGCATTGTTATTGCGGATAAAAATAAAACAAAGCAAAAAAAACTATTAAAATTTTGGAAAATAATTGGCTCAAAGACAATTATAATGAAGGCCGATGAGCATGATAGAATTTTTTCTATTACCAGCCATTTGCCACACTTAATTTCCTATAATTTAATCAAAACAGCATTAGATTTTCAAAAGAAATACAGAAAAAATATTATTAAGTATAGCGCTGGTGGATTAAGAGATTTTTCAAGAACTGCAGCATCCAATGAAATCATGTGGAGAGATATATTCTTTAGTAATAAAAAGAATATGTTAAATGCAATTAATTTATTTATCAAAAATTTAAATGAGTTTAAAAAGAATATAATTAGTTCTGAAAATACAAAAATATTAAAAAAATTAAAAAACTCTAAAAAAGTTAGACGTCAAATAATTGAACTTAAACAAGATGTTTCCAAGCCGGATTTTGGAAGAGAGGATAATTAAATTGAAAAAATTTTTTTAACTTTTAAACCAGCAGTTTTTTCAATAAGCTTAATCGTTTTATTTATTGGCATTATCAAAACTCTTTTTCTTGGTCCATAAGCGTGTACAAATTTTGTTGAATTTAAACAAATTCCAACATGTCCCTTCCAAAAAACAATGTCACCTTTTTTAAATTTTTTTTTAAATTTAAGTCCTTTCTTAAACTTTATCTGATCAACAGTATCTCTAGGAAAAAATTTATTATTATAATTATAAATTATTTGCACTAAACCAGAGCAATCAATACCTTTAAAAGTTTTACCTCCCCATTTATATTTTACATTTTTAAAAAGATTTACAATTTTTATAAAATTTTTAATCTTATGATTTATTGGTTTAACATCATCTTTTCTAATCCAAAAATTTTTCTTAAACATTAAATATGATTTGTATTTGTTTAAAATTTTAACTTTACTGGCAAATGGTAAATCTTTTCCTGTATACGTAAATTTATTCTCTTTAGACAATCTGTATATTTTTGATTTTAGTACGTAAATTTTATGTGAGGTTTGGTATTTATAAAAAAGTTTAAACTTTTTGATAAATCCGACATAATTATCTGTATTAATTTTTATTTTATAAAAGTTTTTAGATTTTTTTATAATACTGAAACTTTCGCCAAATAAAATTTGTGTACTGACATTTGAATTATCATTTGGTCTCTCATATATATTAGAAAATTCAGAATTGTAGATAAAATTATTTTTCACTGAGTTTTAACTTTTTTCTTATAAACCATAGGCAAATTAGTGATGGAACAACCATCAATGCAGTTAGAATGAAAAAAATTCCCCAATCACCGTTTAACCAATCGACTAAAGACCCCGATGATGATGCTAGCAAGGTTCTACCTGCTGTCCCTATAGATGCAAGAAGTGCATATTGTGTAGCTGTATAAGTTCTGTCTACAAGTAAAGATATGAATGCAACAAATGCTACAGTTGCGAATGCAGCTGCAATATCATCTAATATCACAGCTGTAGCAAATAATAATTCAGATTTTCCGCTCCAAGCAAGAAGTGTAAACATTAAATTTGTTATAGCCATCAAACCTCCAGCTATAAACATTGTCTTTACTGTTCCAGATCTTATCGCAAACAGTCCACCCAATAATGTAAATACAACTGTTGTAATCCATCCAAGTGTTTTTGAATATATTGCTATATCTGATTTTGAAAAACCAAGCTCTTTATAAAAAACGATAGACATTCTACCTAAAAAAGCTTCCCCAATTTTAAATAAAAAAACAAATCCTAAAATTCCAATAGCAATAGAAAATCCGTTTTTCTTAAAAAAGCTTATTACTGGACCTCCTATAGTGCCTGATAACCAAGATAAAATATTTGTTAAAAAATTATTATTTCCAAGTTTATTTTTTATTATTTCGTCTGTCTTTTTTTGACATAAAACTCTTTCTGTAAAACTATTTTCATGAACAAACATAAGTGCAATATTCATTAAAATTACTACAACACTCATAACTATAAAAGTTGCTTGCCAGTAATTATTAACACCTATTTTTTCAAAATATTCTGCAGTGAACAAAGCTACAACGCCACCAAGTTTATAACCAGTCCACCAACCAACTACAGCCATGGCTGCACCTGCTGCCATAGACTTAGTTTCATATTCTTCAACTTGCTCAATTCTTAAGGCGTCGACAGTTATATCTTGTGTAGATGAGGCAATAGCTATCACTAACCCAATAGATATTAGTAAAGCTAAGTTTTCAGATGGATTTATGAAACTCCAAAGGATTAAAGAAATTAAAATTAACAACTGCATTAAAACTATCCAGCCACGCCTGTGACCAATTTTTTTTGTTAGATAAGGGATTTGTATTCTGTCAATTAAAGGTGCCCATAAATAGTTGAATGCATATACTCCAAATATCAGACCCGCCCATCCAATTGTTGATCTACTCAATCCCTCTTCTTTTAACCATAGGGATAAACTGCTTCCTATTAAAACCCATGGAAAGCCACTTATTGCACCAAGATGTAAAATTCTTAACATTCGAATATCAAAATAATATTTGAATAAATTTGAAATTTTTTCTTCTTTTTTCATCATCAGTATTTTCTCCAAAAGGAAGGAATAAAGAGCACAAGCACTGCAAATAGTTCTAACCTTCCTAATATCATTGCTATACTCAAGATCCATTTTGAAAAATTAGATAGGTAAGAAAAATTTCCATTTGGACCTATTACATCACCTAAACCAGGTCCAACATTTGATATAGATGTAGCAGCAGCAGATATTGCTGTAGTGAAATCTAAACCATCTACAGATAGCAAAGCAGTAATAACAAAGAAAATCAATATATATAAGAATATGAAAGAAATAATTGATGCCATAAATTTTTCATCAACATTATTTTTATCGTACTTAATATTAAATATTCCTCTTGGATAAATAATTCTCATTAACTGATTAGATATAAATTGATAAAGTATTTGAACTCTAAATATTTTAATACCACATGCGGTAGATCCAGCACAACCACCTATAAACATTAATATTAAGAAATAAATAAGTGGAAACTGTCCCCATTTACTAAAATCATTTGTTACATATCCAGTTCCAGTTAAAATTGAAACAACATTGAAAGATAC
The DNA here is from genome assembly GCA_902634885.1 of uncultured Pelagibacteraceae bacterium. GTDB lineage: Bacteria > Pseudomonadota > Alphaproteobacteria > Pelagibacterales > Pelagibacteraceae > Pelagibacter. The sequence continues at coordinate 44,251 of CACPLR010000007.1, forward strand.
TTCTCTGAAATTTATCTCAAATATGCTTTGATTTTTTAAAGATAAGTAAAAAAAAATTATAAAAATTGAAAAAATTAAGATTTTTATAAAAGTTTTTATTTGAGCATCGCTAATAAATATTTTTTTATCACCACCCAAATATTTAATGTAAGCAATAAATGGAACACTTCCAAGAATTATAAAGACAATAGCTGTTATCTCAATTAATCCACTGTCAAAATAACCTATAGATTCGTTGTAATTAGAAAATCCTCCAGTTGCTATAGTTGTCATTGAATGAACAATGCTATCAAAAAAACTCATTCCAAAAATTTTATAGAAGAAAGCGCAGACCAAAGTTAATGATGAGTATATTACAATTAATCTTATAGAAATTTCTTTAGACTTTGGTAATATTTTTTCTGGTGTATGAGTATTTGATATAACAAATAATTGCATACCTCCAATATTCATTATTGGCATTAAAGTAATTGCCATTACAATAATTCCAATTCCTCCCAACCATTGAAGCATTGCTCTCCACAATAAGATTGCTTTTGGTGTTTCATCGAGATTTGTGAGAATAGTTGAGCCAGTAGTTGTAATTCCTGACATACTTTCGAAAAAAGCATTTGTGAATGAAAGACTTAAATCTGAGAAAATAAATGGTAAAGAGCCAAATATTGCAATACTTAACCATGATAGAGCTGTTAAAAGAAATGCTTGAGGTAAATTTAATTTTTTTTCATAATCTAAATTAGATAAAAAAAATAGAACTCCAAAAATAATTGATACTAAGCTAGATCCAATAAAACCTGAGTCTACTTGATTGTAATAAAATTGCGCCATAATAGGCACAATCATAGATAATCCTAAAATAATTTGTAAAACACCGAGTATAAAAAAAACGGTTTTATAATTGGACATTTTGATTGGACATTATTTTATGGTAAATAAATTTCAACTCTATAAGAGTTATTAAATACGTTATTTTTAAGTATTTTGCATTTTTATGATTGATAAAATAAATATTGATAAAACAAATGCATGGCCATTTGTAGAAGCAAAAAAAATCATAAGAGAGAGAAAGAAAAATATAGAAAGTAAGGGAAAAATAACTCTACAAACGGGTTATGGCCCAAGCGGTTTACCTCATATTGGAACATTCGGTGAAGTTGCAAGGACATCAATGATAGTCAATGCCCTTAATCATTTAACTGACCTTCCTAAAGAGATAATTACTTTTTCAGATGACATGGATGGTTTGAGAAAAGTCCCAGAGAATGTACCAAACCAAGAAATTTTAAATGCTAACCTACATAAACCCTTAACAGTTGTTCCAGATCCTTTCGGTAAATTTAATAGTTTTGGAGAACATAATAATGAAATGTTAAAAGATTTTTTAAATAAGTTTGGGTTTAAATATTCTTTTAAAAGTTCAACTGAGCTTTATAAATCTGGAAAGTTTAATGAAACTCTCAAATTAATATTAAGTAATTATAAAGGCATAATGAATATTATTTTACCAACCTTAGGTAAAGAGAGGCAGCAAACTTATTCACCCTTTTTGCCTATTTGCCCAACATCAGGCGCTGTCTTAGAAATACCGATCAAGGAAATCGACGAGAACAATTCCAAAGTTTTGTTTGATAACAATGGAACAGATTTAGAAAAGAGTATTTTAAATGGTGATTGTAAATTACAATGGAAGGTAGACTGGGCTATGAGATGGTATGCACTTGATGTTGATTTTGAGATGTATGGAAAAGATCTCATTGAGAGTGCAATCTTATCAACAAAAATTATAAGATTACTTGGTAAACCTAATCCCTCAGGTTTTGCATATGAATTATTTTTAGATGAAAAAGGAGAGAAAATTTCAAAATCAAAAGGAAATGGAGTAACTATAGACCAATGGCTAGAGTATGCTTCTCCTCAAAGCTTATCGCTTTATATGTATCAAAACCCTAAAAGAGCAAAAAAACTTTATAGAGAAGTTGTTCCTAAAGCTGTGGATGAATATTTAGATTTTATTGAAAAAGGCAAAAATCAAAACGATCTTGAAAAATTAATGAACCCAGTTTGGCATGTTCATAATGGAAGAATTCCTAATGAAAATACTATTATGTCATTTTCCATGTTGCTAAATTTGGTTGAAACAAGCAATGCAGATAGCAAAAAACTACTTTGGAAATTTGTAAAAAAATACAAGCAAGATATAAAAGAGGATGAGCATCCAATTTTTGATAATTTAATCGAGTATGCAATTAAATATTTTAATGATGTTATAAAAACTAAAAAAGTTTATAAAACACCTAATGAAAATGAAAAAATTGCGTTAAATGCATTAATAAAGTCCCTTGATAACTGTAACGATGACATGGCTCCAGAAGAACTTCAGACAAATATATTTACAGTTGGAAAAGATAATGGTTATAAAGAAAACCTAAGGGATTGGTTTAAACTTATTTATGAAGTTGTTTTCGGTGATGAGAATGGACCTAGAATGGGTTTCTTTATTAGTTTTTTTGGAGTGCAAGAAACTAAACAACTTATCAAAAATAAATTAAATAATGTTTAATAAAATAAGACCTTTAATTTTCAAATTTAGTCCTGAAGTAGCACATTCTTTAGCAATTAAAACACTTAAGCTAAACGCTCTGCCAAAAAAGAAAATTAAAAATAAAACTGTTTTAGAGACATCAATATTTAACAAAATTCTTGAAAACCCAATAGGAGTTGCAGCAGGTTTTGATAAAAATGCGGAGGTATATAATCCACTATTTAACTTGGGTTTTGGTTTTGTTGAGGTTGGTACTATTACACCTGAACCACAGTATGGAAATCCAAAACCGAGAATATTTAGACTGGAGGAGGATGGGGCTCTAATCAATAGACTAGGATTTAATAATTCAGGTTCAGAGGAAATTTATAAAAGAATTGAAAGTAATAAACCATACGGTTTGTTGGGAGTTAATATAGGCCCAAATAAAACAAGTGATAATAGAATTCAGGATTATGTAAAATGTTTTAGAAAATTTATTTCGGTTGCAGATTATATCACAATAAATATTTCTTCTCCTAATACAGAAAATTTGAGAAATTTTCATAATCAAGAGGAAATGAACAATTTATTATCTGAAATTCAAAAAGAAAAAAAGAAATTACAATCCAATTTACCTATAGCTGTAAAAATTTCACCAGATATAAATTTTAACTCAATTGATGAAATTTGTGAGTCATTGTTTAAACACTCTATAGAAATTGTAATCGTATCAAATACCTCCGAAAAAAACAGGGATAATCTTACAAATATAAATAAACTCGAAAAGGGTGGTCTTTCTGGAACTCCAATCGAAAATAAATCAAATGAATTGATAGAACTATTTTATAAAAATCTTAAAAACAAAATTAAAATAATAGGTGTTGGAGGAGTAAGTTCTGGTAAGGGTGCCTATGAAAAAATAATTCGTGGAGCATCTTTAATTCAACTTTATACTGGTATGGTATACAGAGGACCAGATATAGCCAATAAAATAAATCAGGAACTAATCGAAATACTGACAAAAGATGGTATTAAAAATATTTCAGAGATAGTGGGATCAAAAAATTGATATTGACGGATTAGCTCATTAATCTTATATAAGCGTAATTTTATGACTAAAAAATGTGAACTAACAGGAAAAATACCTCTTAAAGGTCATAACGTTAGCCATGCTAACAACAAAACCAAAAGAAGATTTTTACCAAATTTAAAAAAAGTAAAATTTAAAAGTGAATTGTTAAAAAAGTCTATGAAGCTCACTGTTTCTAATGCAGGCGTAAGATCGGTTGATAAGAAAGGTGGCTTTGATAACTTCTTAAAATCAGCAAAAGCAAGAGATTTATCTATAAGGCTAAAAAAACTTAAAAAATCTTTATTATCTAAGTCAGCTTAATGAATAAAGTTTTTTTATCACTCTCATTTTTAATGGGATTAATTGTTTTAGCATCTAATTATCTAGTTCAGTTTCCTATCAAATTTTATGGCCTTCAAGACATACTGACATATGGTGCTTTTAGTTACCCAATTGCATTTTTAATAACTGATTTAGCAAACAGATCTTTTGGCAAAATAGTTGCTAGAAAAATTGTTTATATAGGATTTACAATTGGCATTTTATTTACTTTATTATTTTCGACAAATTTTGCAGATTTAATTTCAGTAAGAATTGCAATAGGTTCAGGTACAGCTTTTATTATTGCCCAATTACTTGATGTACAAATTTTTGATCAATTAAGACAAAAAAAATGGTTTGTTGCTCCACTTATATCCTCATTAATAGGATCAACAGTTGATACATTTTTATTCTTCTCAATTTCATTTTATGGAACTGGAATTCCTTGGGTTACACTTTCTTTAGGAGATTTAGCAGTAAAAATTTTTGTAGCTTTAGTGATGTTAATACCTTTTAGATTATTATTAGGCACTCTAAAAGCTGCGTAATTTAAATTATTGGCTCTTGTTGAGTCATACAATGAATTGCTCCAAAACCCCAAATTAAATCACTACAATCGACAGCAATAACTTTTCTTTTTGTAAAAAATTTTCTAAATATCTTCAATACCTTTTTATCTTCTTTTACATTAAATATTGGTACTAAGACAGTTTTGTTGCTTATGAAGAAATTTAAATAACTTGCGGGCACACGAATTTTTTGAATAAAGATTGGACTTGGCATAGGGATCTTAATGATTTTAAATTTTTTTCCATTTTCATCGTAACTTTTTCTAAGTATTTTTATATTTTCTTTAAGAGACTTATAGTTTTTGTCTGATTTGTTGTTTTCATCAGCTATCATAATTGTCGTTTTGGAGACAAATCTTGCAATATCATCTATATGACCATGGGTATCATCTCCAACAATTCCTTTATTTAACCAAATGAAGTTTTTAGTATTTAAATACTTTGAAAATAAACTTTCATAGTCACTTTTTTTGAAACCCTTATTTCTCTCTTGTTTACTACTTAATAAGCATTCTTTTGTTAGCAATATGGAACCTGATCCATTGGTATCAAAAGCACCTCCCTCCATCACTACTTTTTCAAACTTTTTTGAATTTATTCTTATAGGCAAAATACTTTTAATATTTAAATATTTACTAATTTGATAATTGATTTTGTTATCATTTCTGAA
>CACPLR010000008.1 GCA_902634885.1 uncultured Pelagibacteraceae bacterium
GGATATTTTTATAAGTTTTAGTCATGGAGATTTTGTTTCATGGAATGTAATTTGTAATAAAAAAAAATATTATATTTATGACTTAGAATATTTCTCAAAAAAAAGAATTTATATTTATGATATTATTCATTGGCTCATAACCCCGATATTTTTAAAAATCTTATCTTTAAAAAGATTGAATCTGAATTTTACGAATTTATTTATCTTTTATTTAAAATTAGTATTTAAATTATTCAATATTAAATGTTCTCATGATGAGCTTAAAATTTATCTTTTTTTATTCTTTCTTGAAAAAAAATATTTTTATAAATTTCCAAATTATATCAAATTTAAAAAGGATCTTATTTCAAAGAATCAAATTTATAAAAGTTTAAATTTATCAAAAATGTATAATGACCAATTAAAATACTTTGAGTTTAAATAATTAAATGAGATGAAAAAAAAAGTTAAAAAATGAATTTACAATTAATGTTCAATAAGCTTAAAAATAAAAATATAAATTTAGTAATTTTAGATCAAGTTTTAATCAGTGGATCAAGTTTTCTTGTTACAATTTTATTAATTAATTTTGTAGGTTTAGAAGAATTCGGTATATTTTCTTTTTTTTGGTTAATTTTTCTTCTAATCAATTCATTTCAGTTATCCTCCATTATTTCACCAATGATGACTAATTCTGGATTATATGAAGAAAATAAAAAATCTTTTTATTATGGAGGTGTTTTTATACAACAAATAATATTAATAATTTTTATTTTAATATTATTAAAAATCTTTTTTATAATTAGTAACCATGAGAGTTTTGATTTAAACATAGTTAAATTTCAGAGTTTAATATTTTTAATCATTATAGCATCACAACTTTATCAATTTTTGAGAAGGTATTTATTTGCTGAAAAAAAATTTATTTTTTCTATTTTTCTAGATTTATTTGTTAATTTAATTTTACTTATTTCAATTCTATATTTTTATTACTTTGAAGTTTTAAATTTAGAAAAAATTTTTTTATGTTTTCTTTTTGCATATTTGTTTGGTGCTTTATTATCTTTATATCTTTTTAAACAATTAAGTTTTTCTAAATTAGCATTTGTAAAATCTATCAAAATTAACATTAAAATTGCTAAATGGTTAGTATTTACGTATGTATTACAATGGTTTTCGGGTAATTTTTGGATAATTTATGCAGGTATATTGCTTGGGCCAATCTTTTTAGGTGCATTTAGAGCATGTCAAACAGTTGTAAACGTTTTCAATTTAGTTTTTCAATCCCTAGAAAATTATTATCCGAACAAAATATCACAAATTTATAAAATAGGGGGCAATTTATCTATGAAGACTTATATAAACAAAATTAATTCTTATGGTTTTTTTGTAATTTTAATCTTAGCTTTGATATTAGCCTTATTTTCAAAACAAGTACTAATATTATTTTATGGTAAAGAAATATCAGAGTTTTATTATTTACTAATATCTTTAAGCTTTTTACTACCAATTATTTTTATAAAATATTTTTATCACTTTGCTCTACGAACATTAAAAAATACAAGACCAATATTTGTTTCTTATGTATTTTCTAGCCTGTTTACTATTACTTTATCAAAAATTATAATTGAAAAATATCAAGAGAGTGGTTTTGTTATAGGTTATATGTTAACAGAATTAATTCTTTTAATTATTGCTTTCTATAGTTTTAGAAAAATTTAATTTTTTGATCTGATGAGAAATTTTTTAATTATTTCTGTTATCGGTCCAGATGGATCTGGAAAATCATTATTAATAGACTATTTAATTAAAAAATTTAAAAAAAAAAAAATTAATACAATCAAAATTCATTTAAAACCAGCAATTTTTAAGAAAAAAAAACATATAGTTAAAAATCCTCATAATCGGATACCAAGATCATCAATATTTTCTAATTTTAAATTATTTTATTGGCTTTTGATTTTCTGGATTTATTTTTTATTTAATTTAAAAAAAAAAAAAAAAATCTTTTTTTTCGACAGATATCCTCATGATATCTTAATAGATCCTTTAAGATATAGAATTAAATTTCCAAATACCTTTTTACAGAAAATCTTAGATTTTTTTCCTAAACCAAATTACTGGATTTTTATGACTGGTGAACCAAAAAAGGTATGGTTAAGGAAAAAAGAGATTGAATTTAAAGTTTTAAAAAAACAAATAAATAAATATGCAGAGCTTAAAAAAAAGTTTAGAAATTCAATCTCTATTTCCAAAAAACAAGAATTTTATAATATATTTCAATTAATACTTAAGAAATTTAATAAAATAAAAATATGAAAATATTACTTTCTGCTTATGCTTGTGAACCAAATAAAGGATCTGAACCAGGCGTTGGATGGAACTGGGCAGTTAATTTAACCAAATTAGGACATGATGTAACAGTTTTGACTAGAAAAAATAATAAGTCATCTATTAATAAAATGATTAAAAAGAATAAATTAAAATCTATTAAATTTGAATATTATGATCTTCCTAATTGGCTAATATTTATAAAAAAAAAATGTAATTTTTTTATAATTATTTATTATTATTTATGGCAATACTTTTCTTACCTCGAATATAAAGAAAAAGTTTCCAAGTATGATATAATTCATCATTTAACATTTGGAACATTAAGAGTGCCTTCTTTTTTTTGGAAAACTAAAATTCCATTAATTTATGGTCCAGTTGGAGGTGCTGAAACAACACCATTATTTTTAATTAAAGATCTGAAATTTAAACATAAAATTAAAGAATATACTCGTTATTTAATAAATTTTTTACAAATTAAATTAGATTTCAATTTAAAAAAATGTTTAAAAAATTCAAATTTTGTATTCGCACGTACTTTAGAATCAAAAAATTATATGAAAAAAATTACTTTTAAAAGTATACCAATAATTCATGATGTAGGTTGCGATAAGAATTATAATAAAAAAAAAAAATTTAAGAAAATAACAAATTTTCTATTTGCGGGAAGGCATGTTTATTTTAAAGGAGGTGAACTTATTATCCTTGCATTCTCAAAAGCTTTACAAAAAAATAAAAATATAAGACTTAACTTTGTTGGAGATGGACCAGAAAAAAATAAATGGAGAAGTCTTTCAATTTCTTTAAAACTTGAAAAATATATAAAATTTTATTCATGGATGAGTAAAGAAAAAATGATTGATCTATATCAAAAAAACGATGTGTTAATTTTTCCAAGTTTTCACGAAACTGGTGGGTCAGTTGTTAACGAAGCAATGTCATATTCATTACCAATTATATGTTTCAATTTGGGTGGCCCTAACGTTAGGGTTGATAACACCAATGGTGTTTTAATAAATGTAAAAAAAAAAAATTTAAGTAAGATAATCATCACAAATAAAATTAAAAATGCAATCATGCAACTTTCTAAAGATAGAAATAAAATTCAAAGATTAAGCAAGGGGGCGTTTTTAAAATCAAAAAAATTTAGATGGCATAGATTAATCAAAAATACATATAAATATATAAATTAAATTTAAAATGGTAAAAAAAATTTCAATAATTACACCTTCATATAATCAAGGAAAATATATTGAAGATGCAATTCTGTCTGTAATAAATCAAAAATACTCAAATTTTGAACATATAATAGTTGACGGAAAATCATCAGATGAGACTTTAGATATATTGAAAAAATACGAACATTTAACTTGGATTTCTGAAAAAGATAGTGGACAAACAGAGGCTCTTGAAAAGGCTATGAAATTATCATCAGGTGAAATAATTGGATGGTTGAATGCAGACGACTATTATGCAGAAAATGTTTTTAATTTTGTAAATCAACAATTTAGCGAAAATAATCAAGACGCACTTTATGGAAATTTAAATTATGTAAATAAAGAAAAAAAAATAATTAGTCACAGAGTGTCTAAATCAAATTATATTATTAGTAATAAATTTGTTTCAAAATTTATTTGCTTCATTCCATCTACAACTTTTTTTTTTAAGAAAGAAATATTTAATAAAAATGTAGGTTTTGACAGAGAAATAAATTACGGCATGGATAAAGATCTTTTTGCAAATATTTATAGTAAAAATTTCTTAATTAAAAAGTTCGAAATTGATTTTGCATATTTTAGACTTCATGAAGATAATAAATTTGAGCATAAAAAAAGTTTCAAGAATTTTATAATTGATTGCAAGGAGGGTATTAAAATTTTTAACAAATATTCGTATGTAAAATTCCCTAATAATATATTTGGTATAATAATTTATTTTTTAATAAGGTTTATTCTAAAAGTAATTGGTTTTTGCCTATTTAATTTTAGCTTATTTAAAAATAAAAAATCTTAAAAAAATGCATATACTTCAATTACATAATGAGTATTTGTATTATGGTGGTGAGGATACTGCTATAAAACTTGAGAGAAAATTATTAATAAAAAATGGTCACACAGTATCTCAAATTATAAGAAAAAATGAAAATGAAATAAGTAATATTTTCTCAATCCTTAAAGTCATAAAAAATTTATCTTACTCTTTTGATTCAATTGATATTCTTGAAAAAAAATTTAAAAATGAGCCTCTACCAGATATTGTCCATATCCACAATATTTTTCCTCTATGGACTTACTCTGTTTTAGATTTTTTCCAAAAAAAAAATGTTCCTATTATTATGACCTTGCATAACTACCGATTGATTTGGAACAAAATAAACCCTTTTGATGATAGCTGTATTAAATATGGTCTTTTTAAAAACTCTAAATATTTAACATATATCTTTGGACATTTATTTAATTACAAAAAAAATTTTTTATTCAAAGTAAATAAATTTATAACATTTACAAATTTTACCAAAAAAGAAATTTTAAAATCAAATATTCCAAAATCTAGGATCATGATTAAACCTAATTTTTTGATTAACAAAAAAGTTAAAATAAAATCAATTCAAAAAAAAAATAATGCAATATTTGCGTCACGTCTTTCCCAAGAAAAGGGGATAGCAACTCTTGTAAAAGCTTGGGAAAATATAAATCTAAAACTCAATGTTTATGGTGATGGACCCTTGTACCCATCTTATAAAGAAAAAAAATACAAAAATATTAAATTTTTTGGAAGAAAAGATCGCAAAATAATACAAAAACAAATATATAATTCAAAAATACTTATTTTTCCTTCAGAGTGGTATGAATGTATGCCAATGACTATTTTAGAAGCTTTTAATGAAGGAACATTAGTGGTTGCATCTAATATTGGAAGCATTAGAAATATAATTAAAAATTACAAAACTGGCATTCTTTTTCAGTCTGGAAATTCTATTGATTTAAAAAATAAAATAAAATGGGCCTTAAACCATCCAGAAAAATGTGATCAAATTGTTTTAAACGCTAAAAAAAGTTTTAGAGATAACTATTCTGATAAAATAAATTCTAAATTATTAATTAATTTGTATAAAAAAACAATTAATAAAAAATACAAAAAAGATTAGTTTAATTCATACTTTTTTAACATGCTTTCAATTTCTGAAAAGTTAAATGTTTTTGCAATATCTAAGGCAGAATAACCAAATATTTCATTTTTCATTTTTATATCTACATTTTTTTTTAATAACGTTTTAACTAAATCTTTTCTATTCAACCTTACAGCTACCATAAGTGGTGTAAAATCTCCCCAGCCATTTGTAATATTTGGATTAGCACCATTTTTACACAATAATTCAACAATTTCACAATTATTATATATCGCAGCAAAAATTAAAGGAGTTTGATGGAAAAAATTTAAACTATTAATATCAATTCCTTTGTCAATTAATTTACTAATTTTATAAAAGTTATTTTTATAATTTTTAATACCATAGAATTTTACTGCATAATGAAGAGCGTTATTTTTTAAATTGTCTTCATGTTTATAGTCTTGATTTTTTTTTAAAAGAATATCAAAAATCTTATTATCATTTATTAAGCATGAGTACATAAGTAGTGATCTTTTATTTTCGTCAAAGAAATTGATATTGTTTTCTTTAATTAATAATTTATTCAGTAAAGTATAATTTTGTAACTTTATTAATTTAATAAATAAATTTGATTTATCATTAAAATTAATATTATTAAAATTTTTAAAATAAAATTCTTCAACTTTATTGTAATTTTTTTCGTTTAATAATTTATTTATTTCATCAATAGACATTTTTTTAAAGATCATCTGGTTTATATCCTTTAAGTGTTTTTATATTTTTATCTGCGCCATATTTACTTAAGATATCTATCATTTCTTTATTTTTATTAATATATGCATAATGCAAAGGTGAAAGATTCGTATCTATATATTTAATTTCAAGATCATCTTTTGATAATATTTTTTCGATAGTTGTTATCTTGGAATATTTTAAAATTGAAATTATTAAATTATTTTCCTCTGCTTCCTTTCCATTTTTATTAAAGTTGCCTTCAGGTTTTAAAACATAGGTTTTCCAAGATATATTTAATCCATTTCTGTAAAATCTATAAGTCAAGATAACTAACCAGTCCATCCCAAATTTTACAGGCCAAAATAGCAGCGGTCTATTTAATTTATGCTTTATATATTTTATAATTTCAAACATAAAATTTTAATCTATTTTTTTATAAAATTTTTCTTTTACCGCTTTTGAAGATAATTGTTTTTCAATAAAATATGATTTTTTTATCATATTAATAATTTTTTTTTTATTACGAATAATATATATCAGTTTACGTATTATTGATTTGATATTTAAGTCAGTAATGAAACCTAATTTATTTTTTTTAATAAGCTCTGAGATCGTTGCATTCTTACTCAAGAGGCAGGGAACTCCTAATGCAATACTTTCAAATACTGATAATGGGAAACAGTCCCATCTGGATAATTGTATAGTCATATAGCTTGATTTTATAAAATTTAATTTTTTATGCCCATAAATTGGGCCTAATACTTTTATATAATTTTGTTGTTTTTTTTCTTTAACATAATTTTTTACGTCATTTATGTTAGTTTTTTTTCCATTTGTGCCATGCATTATAATTGGTATTTTTAATTGGTTTGGAAGCATTTCGTAAGTTTTAATTAATAAGTCTAATCCTTTGGTTTCCATTTCATACCTGCCTACATAAGAAAAATAATTTTTTTTTCCTTTTTTAAATTTGCTTTGATTTAAAACTGGAATTGGTACAGGTATGACTTCGATCCTATTATTTTTAAAAATTTTGGCTATATTCTTTTTATCTTTCTCTGTGAATGCTTGTATAAAAAAAAGATATTTATAAATATATTTTTCAATAAATATAAAAATTCTTTTTAATAAAAATTTTTCTTTTAGTAAAATTGGATCATAACATCCATGTGGTACTAAAATTGCTTTTGCACCTATTTTTAAAGCATACAAAGAGACAATAATATTTCTTACTAGAAAGCCTGAATGTAATATCACAATTGTGTTTTTATTAAAATTTTTAAGAAAGTTTTCGGGAAGGCTAAATCTACCGTTAAAAAAATGTTTAACTTTAATTCTTTTTGTGCCCTTTATTTCAAGAGGTTGTTTATCATCAAGAGATTTATCAAAAGCAATCCAAATATTATTTCCTTTATTTTTAAAAGCTTCAATAAATCTCCAAACTGCTATAGTTACACCACCATTTCCAACAAAAGCTCTTGGGTAATAATGTATAATATTTCTCACGATACAATAGTATTCATTTTGATGACGTAATTAAAAATTTTTTTTTTAATTATAAACTCTGTATCTAAATTATTTATATTAATTGCATTTTCTAAATTACTACCAAATTTGACTAAAACACCACCTGAGTTAAGTGATGAAACTTCTCTCTGATTAAGTATGATTTTTGATTTTAAATACTCAATATTTCTGAAAAGTTTAATTTTATATAAATTATTTAAAATTTTTTTAACTTTTTGTTCATCACTGTCCTTAAGTATATTTATATTAATAATTTTACTTTTATTTAAAAAAATAACCAATCTATTTAAGACTCTAATTTTTAACCTAAAAAATATGTTAATAATTGTAAGCAATGGCCTTTTGTATAAAGTTTTTAAAAAAATTTTTTTTCTAAAATTCTCAATCCCAAAATAAAAATTTCTATAATTTTTTTTTCTTAATTCAGATAATGGTTTGTTTAATAATTCTAAATTATTCTTTATTAAAAAAACTTTAAATGATTTCTTATTAGTTTTTTTTAAAATTTCTAGTAAATATTTGTATTTTTTTAATTGAAATTTATTTGATTTTATATTTTGAGATAAAGACAAAATTTTAATAATATTTTCATCTTCTTCACGAAGATGAAAATATCTCTTTTTATAAATTTTTTTTTTATTAAGTAAATCAAGAGTTTTTTTTAATATAACACCATTTGATATTATTACGCCCCTCACAAAATCTATATTTAACGAGTAAAAATTCTTTTTTTTATATAAATTGAAAGTTTCAACACTTTGTTCCGTAAAATCCGGTGTTTCAAGATTTCGACAGTATGTTACTTTATCCCATTTAAAATCTTTTTTTATTTTTTTTAATATTTTAATAATAGTTTCATGATTTTCTAATGTCAGAATATCTAAATCATTTTTTATATAAGGTAAGATTTTATAATTATTTAATATTGCGTAATTTATATTGCGCTTATGAAAATAATGAATTAATCCATTGATTGAATTTTCTACTATACTTTTTTTTCCCATTTTGAATAATCTAGTACTGTAAATTTATCTAATGAATTTAGTGAATGAATACCTTTTATTTTATCTAGATAACCTGGAAATATATTCTTAACGGTTTTTTCTTTATAACCTGTCTCTGTGATTGAGTGCATCTTATTCACAAATATACCTGCACCATATCTTCCTGGTAAATAACTTTGACTCACTCTAAATATGCTTTTATTTTCATTTATAAGACCTGCATTTCTCCCATATAAATTTGAATTAAGGATAACTTTTTTTTTTAATTTTTTCCATTTAGCGTTGATTGGATTTTTACTTTTATATCCAATTAATTTAGAAAAAACTCTCCCTGTGTCGCTTTCATTATTAAATAAATACCAACTTTTTCTAAATTTAAACACTATGTTATCTACCGCTTTAACATTATTAAATATTTTTTTATAAAATACCCATTTATGAGGAAACTTATTACATTTATAAATTTCAACAGAATTATTGCTTTTTGTTTCTGGAATAAGATAATATTTTTTTTTATACTGAAAAATGAAAGGAAATGATAAATGATAATTTGTTTGAATTATATCATAATAAAAATGCTTTTTATTATTTTTATCCACTTTAACACATGAAATAGATCCTTTTTTATTTTTTAAATTATAATCTTCAAAAAAAATAAAATTACTTTCTTTTTTTTTTACAACAAAAGGATCTGCAAACCATCTATATTTAGGTGTCTTTATTTTATAGAACTTTTTACTACCAATATTTCTCCAGTTTGTTCTAGTGTAATATATTTCCCATTTTAACTTTTTTTTTAAAATTTTATTATGGAATATCTTATCAACTATAATTATGATTAAATAAACCAAGTTTTTGATATAAAACATATATGTTTAATACTTTGTTTTTCAATTTAATGACTATAATTAAAATTAATACATATATTAAATTCTTTTATGATTAAAATTAAAAAAATTAATAAGTTTGAATTTTTATTGTCTAAAATTCATAATAAAAATGTTTTACATGTTGGTTGCTGTGGTAGAGTAAAAAAACTTGATATTAAAAGTGAGATAAATAACTATCTGCATAAATTTATAGTTGATAATTCAAATAATGGTTACGGCTTAGACACTGATAAAGATGAATTACAATATTTAAAAGATAAGGGATTTAAAAATTTATATTTTGGTGATGCTGAAAAAATTAGTGAAATTAATTTTGATATAAAGTTTGATGTAATCATTCTTGGAAACATGTTTAATTATTTTCCTAACCCTGGAAAATTTCTTAATGATACAAACAGTTTATTAAGTCAAGATGGCTCTATAATTATTACTATTGAAAATTACATGACACTCAAAACAATATTTAAGTATATTTTTTTTGGAAGATATCCTGATTTTTATCATCATTGTTTTTCTGTTAATAAAAATACATTAGTGACTCTTGTTAATAAAAGTGGTTTTAAAGTGGATGATTACGGTTATATATTTCAAGGTCCTGATAATTTTTTGATACAAAGTTTCAGGAGTAAAATTGCTAATAAAATTACACAATTGTTTCCTAATTCTGAAAAGTATGCGGATGGTTACGTAATTCAGATTTCAAAAAATTAACTTAGTTCGTGATTAAAAAAGTTAAAATTCTTGAATATAATATATCAATTGCAACAATTAAAAAGTTTTTCAAATGTATAGAAAAAATACTAAAAAAAAAAAATAGAAATTCATATATTTGTGTATCTGCAGTTCATGGTGCTGTTGAGAGTATTTATAATAAAAGATATAGAAAAGCACATAACAATTCTATCATTGCTGTCCCAGATGGTAGACCTATATATTGGGCACTAAAATTGTTGGGGAATTTAAATGTAGATCATTTACCAGGTTATTTTATAACAAATGAAGTTTGTAAATTTGCAAATAAAAAAAATTATAATATAGGAATTTATGGAAGTACAAATAGTGTTCAAAAAAAATTTGTTAAAAATATAAAAAAAAAATACAAAAAAATCAAATTTACTTACTTATTTTCTCCTCCATTTAAAAATTTAAATAATCGTGAGAAAAGAAAAATTCAAATTGAAATTAATAAGTCAAAAGTAGATATATTGTTTGTTGCATTAGGTGCACCTAAGCAAGAAATTTGGATGTATGACAACTTTAAAAAATTAAATTGTGTTTCTATAGGAATAGGTGCGGCAATTGATTTTATATCTGGTAATAAACAATTAGCTCCAAAATTTTTAGAGTACTTAGGATTAGCTTGGTTATTTAGATTAATTTCAGAGCCGAGAAGGCTCTTTTTTAGATATCTTATAACAAATTCCTTATTTTTATATTTCTTTACTCTACAGTATTTTAAATTTAAATATAAAAGTTAATAATGAATAAAAATAAAAAAGTTTTAATTGTTGGAGCCGGAGGATTTATCGGAGGTCATCTAGTAAAAAAAATACTAGATAATGGTAATTCTGTTATTGCTGTTGATATAAAACCCAAAGAGTATTGGTTTCAAGATTTTGATAATGTTGAAAATCATTATTCAACAGATATGAAAGACATATCAAATTGTAGAAAAGTTACTGAAGGTGTTGATTACGTTTTTAATATGGCTTGTAATATGGGTGGCATGGGATTTATTGAAAATAATAAAGCAGAATGTATGCAATCAGTATTAATTAATACTAATTTATTAATTGCCTGTAACGAAAATAAAGTTCAAAGATATTTTTTCTCATCAAGCGCATGCGCTTATAACAAGACAAAACAGCAAGATGTTTTTATTGAAGGTTTAAAAGAGGAAGATGCTTATCCTGCAGATCCTGAGGATGGATATGGATGGGAAAAACTATTTAGCGAGAGAATGTGTAGACATTTTATGGAAGATTACGGTCTTGAAGTTAGAGTCGCAAGATATCATAATATATATGGACCGTATGGAACATATGACGGTGGAAGAGAAAAAGCTCCTGCAGCTCTTTGTAGAAAAGTTATTCAAGCTAGAAAAGATGACAATGATACAATTGATGTTTGGGGTGACGGAGAGCAAACCAGAACTTTTTTATATGTAGATGAATGTGTTGAAGGAACTTTAAGACTATTCGAGTCTGATTACTCTGAGCCAGTAAATATTGGAAGTGATGAACAGGTTTCAATTAATCAAATGATTGGAATTATAGAAGGTATTTCAGGTGATGAAAAATTTAAAAAAAATTATCAATTAGATAAACCAAAAGGTGTTAGAGGTAGATCCAGTAATAATGATTTAGTAAAAAAAGTTTTGAATTGGAGCTATAAAATGAGCCTTAAAGATGGATTAACGAAAACTTATAAGTGGATTGAAAGTGAGATGAGTCAAAAAGGCTCAAATTTGAGTCGATTCACAAAGTCCTAAATCAACTTTTTTAATACAGATAATATTGACAATCAGCAATAAAACCTTAGGTTGAATTTGTGATTAATATTTATTCAATTAAAGAAATTATTGATGCTTCAAATAATATTCTGAATAGAACAGAACCTAAAAATAAAGTAACTTATTTTAAAAAATCTAATCTAAATAAAAATACTTTTTTGAAAAAAGATCAACCCTTAATACTAACAGAGGTAGCAATTGATGAAGATCAACATCAATCAAATCTCAATAAACTAGATTTAAAAATTAAACCAAAAGAAAAAAAAATAACTAAACAAATAAAGTATGAAAAGTTTGTTGATCAATTATATTTGAAATTTAATAAAAAAATAAAAAAAAATACTTTAAAATTAATATTTGATCTACAAAAAGAGGTATCAAACTTAAATAAATTTAAAAATATTTTACAAATTTCAAATAAACAATCCAAAAGACAAAACAGTAATTTAAATAGAGAATTAAAAAATGTAAATATTTCAAACAAAAAATTAGAAGATGAAAAAATAATTTTAAATAAAAAAATAATCGAATTATCTAAATCATTAGATGCATCTCAAAATGAAATACAAAATTTAAAGAATATTAAACATCAATTAGAGAGTGATTTAAAAGATAAAGCACTTTTAGAGAAAAAAATGATTAAATTATCTGAAAATTTAAAGCATTCAGAGGAAAAAATTAAATCATTAAACGAAAATAAAATTGAATTAGAAAAAGAAATTTCAAATCATATTGAGCAAGAAAAAATAAGTAAAAAGAAAATCTACGATATTTCTGAGATTGAAAACAAAAATAAATTTTTCCAGGAAGAAAATTTAAGAATAGGTAGTGAGTTGTTAGAGGTAAAAAGAAAGTATGATATTTTAAAAAAAGAAATTGAAAAATATGAAAATCAAAAAAGTAATTTAATATCTAAAATTAATTCTGTAAATGAAGCATTGAGCGATACTAATCTACTTACAAATGTATTTGAAAACAAAGTAGAAAACAAAGTACAAGTTGTCGATCATAAGAAAATAGAAAAAAAAAATAGCCCAGATCTAGATGAAAAGATAAAAAATATTTTTTTAAAAAAATGATTAGTAATTTTTACTAAGTTTTTTTTCCCATTTTATAGAAGTCTCTAAAATAATATTAAGTTTGTTAAATTTAGGCCTCCATTTTATTATTTTCATAAATTTTCTTGTATTTGCAACTAGCATTTTGCTATCACCCTTACGTCTTGGACCGAATTTAAATATAAGTTTCTTTTTATATAATTTATTACAACACTCAACAACATCCTTCACTGAATAACCAACTCCATATCCACAATTAAAAATATGAGATTTTTTTTTGGTAATTAAATACTTGAAAGATTTTAAATGTATATATGCTAGATCTGACACATGAATATAATCTCTAATTGGTGTTCCATCCTTAGTGTCATAATCATTTCCATATATTACCAAATTTTTTCTTTTGCCAACTACTACCTCACTAATTTTTTTTATTAAATGAGTAGAAAATTTTGAAATTAATCCAGTCCTCATTTTAAAATCAGCACCCGCTACATTAAAATATCTTAAAATTATAAATTTGATCTTTTTTGACTTATTTTTTTTAATTAAAAATCGTTCTAATTTTAATTTTGAATTTGCATAGGGATTCAAGGGTTTTAAAGGACTACTTTCAGTGACGAAGTTATTTTTTGGATTTCCATAAACAGCGGCTGTAGAAGAAAAAATTACTTTTTTTAAATTATATTTAAAACATGTTTCTAAAAATATTTTAGCTTTATGATAATTATAATTGTAATATTTTTTGGGGTATTTTACAGACTCATCGACTCTGATCATTCCAGCAAAATGCATAACTGCATCAAAATTATTATTTTTCAATAGTTCTGATACTGAATATTTATCTGCGATATCACATATTTTTAACTTTGCTTTTTTTGGTATAAGTTTTTTGTTACCTGTAATTAAGTTGTCAATAATGGTTACTTTGTAACCTTTATCTAATAATAAGTTAACTACATGACTTCCGATATATCCCGCACCTCCGGTGACTAATATGTGATTTACTCGTTTTTTCATTTTAAGTATAACTAATTGATTTATGAATAAAAATCTTCCAAAAAGTTGTAAAGTCGTAGTTATAGGTGGCGGTGTTGTTGGAACATCCTGCCTATATCATCTTGCTAAATTTGGATGGAAAGATGTTATTTTATTAGAAAGAGATCAATTAACATCTGGTACAACATGGCATGCTGCAGGATTAGTAAGTCAATTAGGTCCAACCGCTGCAATTACTAAAATTAGAAAATATACTTTAGATTTATACAAAGAACTTGAGAAAAAAGTAGATCACTCACCAGGTTTAAGACTTAATGGGGCACTTTCAATTGCAGAAAATAAAGGTAGGTGGCAAGAGCTGTTAAGACAAGCAACAACAGCACAACTTTATAATGTCGATGTACAAATATTAAATAAACATCAAATTAAAAAAAAATATCCAATAGTACATACAGATGATGTATTAGGAGGAATTTTAATGCCAGGCGATGGTGCTGCTGATCCTTCAGGAGTAACTCATATGCTTGCAAAAGTAGCAAAAATGCAAGGTGCTAAAATTTATGAAAAATCACCTGTAAAAGAAATTTTAACCAAGAAAGGTAGAATTTCTGGTGTCAAAGTTGATGATCATGTGATTGATTGTGAATATATAGTTTTAGCATCAGGTATGTGGTCTAGGCAAATAGGAGAAAAAGCTGGAGTAAGTATACCTCTTTATCCAGCAGAGCATTTTTATATTATTACTGAACCTATAAAAAATCTTTCAAGCAATTTACCTGTAATAAGAGACTTTGATAATCGTACATATATAAAAGAAGATGCAGGTAAAATACTAGTTGGAATTTTTGAGGGAAATTCAATACCTGCATGGAATAAAACTAATGTAGTTCCAGAAGATTTTTCTTTTGGAGAATTTCAAGAAAATTTTGAACATTTCGAACCTTATCTAAATTCTGCAATCAAAAGATTTCCAGTTTTAGAAACTGCAGGAATAAGAAAATTTTTTTCTGGCCCAGAATCTTTCACACCAGATACAAATACACTTCTTGGAGAAGTTCCAGAAATTAAAAATTTTTTTGTATGTTGTGGTCTTAATAGTATTGGAATTGGAAGTGGGGGAGGAGTTGGAAAAGTAACAGCTGAGTGGTTGATTAATGGTCATATCAATGAAGATATATTTTCATATGACATAAAAAGATTTCAAAAATTTCATTCAGAATTAGGATTTATTAAAGAAAGAATTACGGAAACACTTGGAGATTTATATGGAATGCATTGGCCTTTTAAACAGCATAAAACATCAAGAAATCAAAAAATTACTCCATACCATGATGAAATGAAAAAAGCTGGAGCTTGCTTTGGAGTTACAGGTGGATACGAAAGACCAATGTGGTTTGCAACTAATGGTCAGAAACCCGAGTATCAGTACTCATATAATTATCAAAATTGGTATCCAGCAGTAGAGTATGAAACAAAAAATACAAGAAAAAATATTGGTTTATACGATCTCACAGCTTTCTCTAAATATGATTTAAAAGGTAAAAATGTTCATTTTGAACTTCAAAAACTTTGTACTGCTAATATCAAAAATGACCCTGGCAAAACATCATACACTCAAATGTTGAATAAGAAAGGTGGCATAGAAACTGATCTGACAGTTGCTTGTATAACAAAAGAACATTTTAGAGTTATTACCTCAGCTGCTAATCGAGAGAGAGATAAATTTCATATTTTAAGACACTTGTCTAATGAAATAGATTTTAAAGATGTAACTGATGATATTGCATGTTTTGGTTTATTCGGTCCAAAAAGCAGAAATCTTCTTCAAAGGTTAATTAAAGAAGATATCTCAAAAGATAGTATTAATTTTGCATCATTTAAAAAAGTACATATAGATAATATAGCCATTTTGGCGCAAAGATTGTCTTATGTAGGCGAACATGGTTTTGAGCTTTACATGGATATCAACAATTCCAAAAAAATTTTTAATTTGATTTATGAGACTGGAAAAGAATTCAATCTATCTTTATGTGGTATGCATGCATTGGATACAATGCGAATGGAAACAGGATTTTTACATTGGGGTCATGATATATCACCAGAAGAGAATCAATATCAAGCAGGATTGAATTTTGCTATCAGTTTTAAAAAAAATATAGATTTTATAGGAAAAGATTCATTGTCCAAAATTGAAGATAAAACTTTAGATAAAAGAATGATGATGTTTACATTAAAAGAAAGTAAACCGGGTGAACCATTATTACTTCATGATGAACCAATATACTTAGAAGATAAAATTATAGGCAGAACAACATCTGGAAATTATTCATTTTGCTTTAATAAAAACTTATCTTTTGGATACGTAAACTCAGGAAACACAAAGGAAACATTAAAAGATAAAAAAATTTATATTGAAGTTGAAAAAAAGAAATACCCAGTTGAAATATTAGAAAAACCTTTAAACCAAAAAAATTTCAGAAATTAACTATTTTACAAAAGTATCGTTAAATTATTTTGTAACTCTTACATTTTAAATTTTGTCTATAAATAACCTAACAATATAACTTCCAATAAATTCCACACTTCTAATTACTAATATGTGATTTGCACGTTTTTTCGTTTAAAGTATAATTAATTAATTTATGAAAAAATTCTCACATCAAAAAAAATGATAATAATAATCAGACATGGTGAAACAATTTGGAATATCCAAAAAAGAAAACAAGGTCATAAGGACTCTAACTTGACTTTAAAAGGTAAACGACAAGCAATTAAAGTAGCAAATTTTTTTAATAAAAAAAAATACGATTTAAGTAAATTTAAAATATACTCAAGTCCATTGAGGAGAGTTTTGAATTATAAAAAAATTATAGAGAAAAATTTGAAACCCCAATTTAATCTTGGAGAAAGAACTAGATTGTCAAACATGTTAAAAGAGCATAAATTTGGCCACTGGGAGGGTAAAAATGACAATGAAATTAAAAAAAAATATCCAAAAGAATTTAAACTAAGATCTCAAGATAAATGGAATTACAAAATACCTGGTGGTGGAGAGTCCTACGATTTACTTTATAAAAGAATAAATAAATTTTTAAAGAAAATTAGTAGAAAAAAAAACACTCTGATTTTTACACATGATATGGTTAGCCGTGTACTAAGAGGTAATATAATGAAATATAAAAAAAATAAAATTATGAAAATGCAACATAAAAATAATTGTATTTATATTTATAAAAATAAAATTTTTAGAAAATACAAAGTTTAAGTAAACCAAAAATATTTATATTGAGGTAGAAAAAGTAAGATATCAATCTGATATTTTACAAAGACCTTTAAACAGAAAAATTTTAGTAATTAATTATTTAACAAAAGTATCATTAAATTGTTTTGTAACCCTTACAAATGTTGTACATTTACTAAGTTGTTTTAAAGAGGGAGCACCGACATAAGTACAACTACTTCTAACACCACCTAATATATCTTTAATTGTGTCAGTTATTTTTCCTCTATATTTTACTCTTACAGTTCTTCCTTCACTACTTCTATAGTCTGATAAACCGCCATAATGTTTTTTGTTTGCTGTTTCAGAACTCGAGCCATAAAATTCTATATATTTTGATCCATTTGACTTAACTAACTTACCTTTTCCCTCATCGTGACCTGCAAGCATTCCACCCAACATTACAAAGTCAGCTCCGCCACCAAATCCTTTTGCAACATCCCCTGGACAGGTGCATCCCCCATCAGCAATTATATGTGCGCCTAAACCATGTGCAGCATCAGCACATTCGATTACAGCACTTAGTTGTGGATATCCAACTCCAGTTTGTAATCTAGTTGTGCAAACTGAGCCTGGTCCAATTCCAACTTTAACTATATCAGCTCCTGACAATATTAATTCTTGTGTCATATCAGCTGTAACGACATTTCCAGCAATAATTGTTTTTGTTGGATATTTATCTCTAACTGATTTTAAAAATTTTGAGAAATGTTCTGAATATCCATTTGCAACATCAATACAGATAAATTTTATAAAACTATATTCTTTTAAAATTTTGTCTAAATTATTAAAATCGTCTTTCTTAATACCAATCGAAAGTGCAATATTTGGATGAATAGATTTAATTTTTTTGAATGCTTTTATTTTTTTAACATCATGCTGTTTTGTAAGGCAAGTAATCATTTGAAATTCGGATAACTTTTCAGCAACACTTAATTCACCAACTCCATCCATATTAGCAGCAATGATTGGAATCCCTGACCATTCGTTATTTGAGTATTTAAATCTGTAGGTTCTTTTAAGATTTACGTCTTTTCGGCTTTGAAGGGTACTTCTTTTAGGTCTAAAAAGTACGTCTGAATAATCTAACTTTAGTTCTTCCTCTATTCTCACAAGGGCAAAGATATACATTCATTTTTAAGGAATTCAATTTAATATTAGATGCAATAAATGAGATATTTTTTAATTATTTTATTATTTGTTATTCCTATCAAAGGACAAGCTAAGGATTTTTTCTTAGATATTACTGATCAAATTCAAGACAATGAATTTAGACTTAGTTATGGTGTGTCAGTTACAGATGTAAATAAAGATAAAAAATTTGACTTTGTTGTTACAGGTTTTGGATTTAAAAATTTAGCACTTACATATAAAGACGGAAAACTGGTTAATATCATAAATGAAGAAATTTTTTCAGATACAACCAGAAGAACAATTGGTGTTGCAGCGTGTGATATAGATAAAGATGGTTATGAGGAAATATATTTTCTAAATACCGATACTTATAGTGGAGATAAAATTTACTCTGATAGACTTTTAGATTTAAACAAAGACAAATTTATAGATTTATTTGAAATAGAAAAAAATAAAGCTGATTTAAATTTAACAGCTGGAAGATCAGTTGTATGTGTTGATAGAAAAGGTAATGGTCAGTATGGCATATATGTTGCAAATTATGGTGGCCCCACAAGATTTTATGAATTTAATGATAATAGGATAAAAGATAAAGCAGTAAAATTAGCAATAAATAAAATTACTGGTGGAAGAGCTGTAGTATCAGGACATATATTGTCAGATCAATCAGATATTTTTGCAGCAAACGAGAGGGGTGATAATTTTTTATATTATAATGTTGATGGATCATTCACTGATGTAGCAAATGATTACAAGGTAGAAGATAGATATGAAAATGGAAGAGGAACAGCTTTAAGTGATATCCTTTACAGGGGAAGACTAGATATTTTAACATCTAATTGGGATGGAAATCATAGAGCCTATGTTCTTGATGCTGATAAGTTTAAAGACATCGCACAACCTTCTTATAGTGATCCAACAAAAATAAGAACGGTTATATCAGCAGATTTTGATAATGATGGTTATGATGAAATATTCATGAATAATATTGGAGAACCAAATAAATTATTTAAGATTTTAGAAAATGGTAAATTTAAGGAAATTAAAATTAAAAATGGTTTAGAAACATTTGGATTGGGAACAGGTGGAGCAGTAGCTGATATTGATGGAGATGGAATTTTAGAGTTATTAGTATCTCATGGCGAAACAGGGCTACAACCACTTACATTGTATAAAGCTGACATTAGTGATTTTAATTATTTAAGAATAAAACCTTTGAGTAAGTATGGAGCACCAGCAAGGGGGGCAACTGTAACATTGAGAAGTAATATGAGAATTCATTCTAAAACTATTGATGCTGGATCTGGATATCTATGTCAGATGGAACCAGTAGCTCATTATGGAATTAGAGAGAATGAAAATGATATTAAAGTTGAGATCAAATGGACCAATGGATCAATAACAAATTTAAATATTAAAGATTTAAATAAAACTTACGAAGTTAAGCAAAATTAGTAGGACAATAGTACCCATCTATAATTATTGATTAATAAGAATACACTTTTATATAACTTCTATGACCATTTGTTCACTCACATTGATTTTTGGATTGTTAGCAGGATTATTGATTTTTGCATTTAGAAAACCTTCTAAAGATGAAATTTCAAAATTTAAAAGCAAAAGACAGGATCAAATAAATTGGTCTAATATGGGTTTCTAAGACTAAATTTGAATGAAAATTAAAAATAGTTTTAAATTTTATATAGGTTTTATTTTAATATTATTTTCAACAAATAATCTAAATGCAGGAGAAAAAAACTACTATCAAGATATAGTAAATGATTGGAATAAAATATTTCCTGATAAAAACAGAAATGCTGCTGGACCAAAGTTTTTTAAATATATTTTAGATAAAGAAATTAGTTATAAGGATTTTGTCGAATATAATAAATTATATTGTGCAGTATCAGGCTCACTAATAAGTCCTAACTCGACACCTGAGTTTGTATATTTAAAAGAGAATATTACAGAAAATAAAATTTGTGGAACATATTATAGATGCTGTATTCCATGTAGTTGTGATTTGATGAAATATTCAAAAACTCAGAAAATGAAACATAAATTTGATGATATTGAAAAGGAATTTTATGTATTAACAATTGATAATCCCTGTGGAAAAAAAGATTTTCCAACCCAAGTAAATAAAAATTATTTTTGCAATGGTGACAAGCTTGATAAGTCCCAAGTAAGTGTGTTGGACAATAAATTGGTAATTGGTTATTTGCATGAAAGCAGACCGTGTTTATCTACTGATTTAGAATATATTAATACCCATCAAGTAACTGGTAAGTTTTGTGAGTTTAGAAATAACACTCCACTAGATCAATTAAAATCAGGAATGGGTGATATCTTCATAAAACTTGCAAGATAATTTTTTAATTTGTATAAGAATATTCAATTTATGGCGGGGTAGCTCAGTTGGTTAGAGCGCGGGACTCATAAGCCCGAGGTCAGTGGTTCGATCCCCTAGTTTTCCTAATTAATTTAAGCAAACATTAATATTGGTCCACTGGTGGTCCACTGATAATATAAAATTGTGGATCAATTAGAAAAAAAATTTAAC
The DNA here is from genome assembly GCA_902634885.1 of uncultured Pelagibacteraceae bacterium. GTDB lineage: Bacteria > Pseudomonadota > Alphaproteobacteria > Pelagibacterales > Pelagibacteraceae > Pelagibacter. The sequence goes on from CACPLR010000008.1 coordinate 21,125, forward strand.
AATTATAAAAAACAAATATTTTCAAAACCTAAGATTGGAGAATTGTATGAAAGACAGATCAGATACCAATATGAAAAAAAAGGCTGGCGAGTTATTCCGTATGGTATCATTAAAAGAAAAGGTGACTTAGGCAGAGATTTAATTTGTATCAAAAAAAAGCAAGTTTTAATAATTCAAGCGAAGAATTGGTCAAAAAAAAAAGAAATTCGTGAAAAACATTTAATGCAATTATCTGGAACAATGATGCACTATGCTAACAAAACAAAAAAAATCCCTAAAGGAATGATTATAACAACTACAAAATTATCAAACACTGCTAAAGACTTTGCTAAAGAACTTAATATTCAATACAGATATGTTAAACTAAACAAGAATTTTCCTATGATTAAATGCAATGTCAATAAACGTGGGAAAAAGTTATATTTCCTACCTTTTGATAAGTTTTATGACAAGGTTCACATTGAGAAAAATAAAAATGAATTCTATACTAGCAGTATAAAGATAGCTGAAAGCAAAGGTTTTAGACATGTCGGAAAAAAATAATATTTTAAGTTTATGTGTCTGTATGGCTTTATGTGATCATAAATTAAATAAAGATGAAACTGCAGAAATCCTAAAAATAGCAAAAGAACTAAAAACAGATTTTAATGTTCATAATTGTACTGATGAGATTGAAAAAAAATTTTCAGGAGATATTGATTTAGCTCAAGATTTCTATCTTGGAATAATACCAGATAAAAGAAAAATAGAGGCTAAGCAATTAACTAAAAGAGTTGCACTCGCCGACGGAGATCTAGAGGATAAGGAGACAAGATTTTTGGTTAGAATGAAACATGCTTGGGGTTATGAATTTTTTGATTAAATTTAAATTTTTACTGATAACTTTCTTGTTAATTGCAGGTACTTCATTTGCTGAAAATTATTTACTTAAAAATGGTACTCCAAAATATTTTATTGATGGCGGTTATAAACTTCACTCAGTCGTTCCTATTGAAGGTACAAATTTTAAGCAAGCAATTTATACTCTTACTCTTAATAATTCTGTTGTTAGTTGTGTAGTCTACTTGCACAAGGCAGGTGGAAATGATCATAAATGTTACCATATTACTAATATTGTAGATAAGAATTGAATTAAAAATTAAATTTTATAAAATATTTTAGTCCTGATTTAGAAAATAACTCTACTTGCTGGGACTTTAAACACAACGCTAAAGGAGGCAAATGAAAATAATAATACAATCAATAAAAAACTATTTTAAATCAAAAAGGGATAGGGGATTAGAACCTGTATTTTTTGAAAAAATAGGTGATCAAAAAACTTCAAGAGATGAGATGAAAAAAAATTTGATCAAAGCATTAGAAAAAAATGGTTGGACGATAAAGAAATAAATCACGCACGGGTTTCCACGTGACCAGAAATCCTGGTCCAAATTTGGTCCACTCACGGTCCACGAGGAAACCCTTATTAAAGTGAATTTCTTAATTTCTTGTTTGAAAGAAAAAAAATAAGTAGTATAAACCAACATTTATTTTAAGGCGGGGTAGCTCAGTTGGTTAGAGCGCGGGACTCATAAGCCCGAGGTCAGTGGTTCGATCCCACTTCCCGCTACCATTTAATGACCAGGAAACTCAATTAAATTTTCAACTTTGTAATTATTTTGAATTAATTTTTCACATCCACCAAGATCAAATAAATTAATTACAAAAATAAATGCAGCAACTTTTCCTTTTGAGATTTCAACTAATTTAGCTGCAGCCTGTGCAGTGCCTCCTGTCGCAATTAAATCATCAATTATTAGAACATTATCTTTTTCATTAATGGAGTCTTTATGAACTTCAATTGTTGCTTTTCCATATTCAAGTTCAAAGTCAACAGAATGAACATCAGCAGGTAATTTATTTTTCTTACGAAACATGATGAAGGGTTTTTTTAAGAGATATGAAACTGCAGATGCAAAAACAAAACCCCTTGATTCAATTGCTGCTATCTTGTCAACTTTGTATTTTTTTGATCTTTCAATAATTTGGTTAACTGATTCTTCAAAAGCTTTTTCATTTTTAATGAGAGTTGTTATGTCTCTAAATAAAATACCCTTTTTTGGATAATCAGATATTGACCTAATATATTCTTTTAAATCCATATAAGTTAATTATAAGTAATAATTAATAAATTTTTTAAATATGGCAAATAATAAATTAGCAATAATTGGCGGAAGTGGTCTCTATGATGTTGAGGAATTTAAAGATAGAGAAATGTTGAGTATAGATACACCTTGGGGAAAGCCATCAGATCAAATTTTAAAAACAAAATATAATGATAATGAAGTATATTTTTTACCTCGTCACGGAAAAGGTCATTTTATATCCCCTTCAAAAATAAATTTTAGAGCCAATATAGATGCTTTAAAGCAACTTGGTGTTACGGATATTGTATCTATTTCTGCAGTGGGCTCATTAAAAAAAGAACTTGCTCCAGGAAAATTTGTAATAGTTGATCAATTTATTGATAGAACATTCGCTAGAAATAAAACTTTTTTTGATGATGAAATAGTCGCACATGTATCAATGGCTCATCCAACATCAAATTGCCTAATGAATGCTTGCGAGGAAGCAATTAAATTAGAAAATATTAATTATAAAAGAGGTGGAACGTATGTAGTCATGGAAGGGCCGCAATTTTCAACATTAGCTGAGTCCAATTTATATAGATCTTGGCAAGCAGATGTTATTGGAATGACAAACATGCCCGAAGCTAAATTAGCAAGAGAAGCTGAAATAAGATATGCATCAGTATCGATGGTAACAGATTATGATTGTTGGCACCCGGATCATGAAAATGTTGATGTACAACAGGTCATCAAAGTTCTTTTAGATAATGCAGCTAAAGCAAAAAATATGATCAAAAATTTGATAAAAAATTTTGAAAATCATATTGATCCAAATGATCCGACTAATAATTGTTTAGATTTAGCAATAATTACTGCTCCTGAAAAAAGATCTCAAAAAACAATACGAAAACTTAAACATATTGCTGGAAGAGTATTAAACAAAAAATGAGAATTGAGGGACAGAATTACAAAACCATATGGTTTGATAAAAATTCTCAAAACGTCAAAATAATTGACCAGACAAAACTACCACATCAATTTATAATTAAAGATTTAAAAACTGTTAAGGATGCAATCAATGCAATAAAAGTAATGGAGGTCAGAGGTGCACCTTTAATTGGGGCAACGGCAGCTTTTGGTATTGTTTTAGCTGTTAAAGAAAATAATGATTTAAATTTTATAAAAAAAAGTGCCGAAGATTTAGTAAACACAAGACCGACAGCAATTAATCTTCAATGGGCTGTTCACAGAATGAATAATAAGATCTCTATGATAAAATCTGAAAATCTATTTGATATTGCTTTAAATGAAGCTGAGTTAATTTGTGATGAAGATGAAAAATTTTCTGAGAAAATTGGAAAAAATGGTCTAAAACTAATAGAGGAAATTTATAATAAGAAAAAAAATACTATAAATATTCTTACTCATTGTAACGCTGGATGGTTAGCAACAATTGACTGGGGAACTGCTACATCACCAATTTATCACGCACATAAAAAAGGTATTCCAATTCATATATGGGTTGATGAAACTAGACCTAGAAATCAAGGAGCAAATTTAACTTCTTATGAATTAAATGAGGAAGGTGTACCAAATACAATTATAGCAGATAACACAGGTGGAATTTTAATGCAAAGGGGACAGGTTGATATGTGTATTGTTGGTACAGATAGAACTTTATCCAATGGTGATGTTTGTAATAAGATAGGAACGTATTTAAAAGCGTTAGCAGCATACGATAACAATGTTCCATTCTATGTTGCTCTTCCTAGTTCTACTATTGATTGGAATTTAAAAGATTCAAGAGATATCCCAATAGAGGAGAGAGATACAAAAGAACTATCCCATATAGATGGGATGTTGGGAGATAATAAAATTGATAGTGTTCAAATTTATCCAAAAAAAAGTAAGGCTATGAATTTAGCTTTTGATGTAACACCAGCAAAATATGTAACATCTTTAATTACTGAAAAAGGTATCTGTAATGCTTCTGAAGATGGATTGAAAAAATTATTTAATAAATAATTAACGCATTGAAGCAGCAATATTTCCACCATCTACAGTCAATATTGCTCCGGTAGTTTTCTTTGACATTGCCAAATGGAAGAAAGCCTTTGCAACATCTTCAGCTATTACCTCGTTTAATAATAAGTTTCCACTCATGTACTGGGCTTCAGAAACTTGTCTGGCTTTTGCTCTTGATTTAATCATTTTATCATTTAGTAAACCACTTCTTATTCTGTCGGCATTTACTCCGTTTGATCTAATACCTAAATTTCCATAGTCTAAGGCATACTGTTTGCACAAACCCAATAGTGCTGACTTAGGCAAACCATAAGGACCAAAATTTTTACCAGGATTAACTGATTGTTTTGAAATATTAAAAAGCAAACAACCATTTATATTTTGTTTTTTCATAATTTTAACTGCTTCTGAGGCGCAATTTTGATGAGAGAAGAAGTTTTCTTCAAAACTTTTTCTTAAAATATTTTCATCAACTTCAGCTATTGAACCTCCAATAGCTGTACCAGCATTAGATATTAATATGTCTACACCACCGTAAATTCTTAATATTTTTTTAAATGCATCTCTGACACTTTTTTTGTTAGTCACATCGCAGTAAATACAAAGGTCATTTACCTTATTTTGCATTTCTAAAATCTTCTTCTTATTAATGTCTAAAAGAACAACTTCAGCACCATATTTTTTAAACAATTTATATGTCTCGATTCCAATCGCCCCAGTGCTTCCAGTAATTACAACAACATTACCTTGTAGTTTTTTTTTTGCTTTTTTAATTTTTGCTTGTTCTAATGACCAATATTCAACATCAAATAAATCTTTTTTAGATATAAATTTATATTTTGTTGTTTCTTCTACAGAGGAAATTACTCTCGCATTAGTTTCTGTTAAATCTCCAGCTATTTTGGTTGCAGACAATGTACTTCCAACAGAAAACAAACCAAGATTTTGAACGAGTATTACTCTTGGAGAAGTATCTAATATTGTCTTTTTTTCTTTTACTTTTTTTTTATTGGTATTGAAATAATTAATGTATTTTCTTCTATAGTTTTTAAAAGATTTGATAGCTATTTTTTTAAATTCCTCTAATGAACAATTTTCTTTTGGCTCTATAATTAAAGGAAAAGGCTTAACTCTTATTACATGATCGGGAGTAGCAGTTCCTTCGTTTCCATATCTTTTTATACTTTTTCCATTAATAAAATAATCTAATTTATTGTTTTTCCTAAAATTTAAAATAAACTTATTATCTTTATTTTCAGAGAGCAAACCTCTTAAAATAGGTGCTACATCCTCAGGAGTGAAATTAAATTTTAGTTTTTTTACTTGAGCAATTTTTTTTCTTTTTAGTTTATTAATTGCTCTTTCAGCGTCAGATACATATTTTATCATTAAATTATATGAAGTTTTTGCATCATTAGCAAAAGTGAAAATTCCATGATTTAATAAAATTAAACAATTAATATTTGGATTTTTAGAATAAACTTCTTGAATTTTTTTTGCTAAACCAAAACCTGGCATTACATATGGTACAATACTTACTTTTTTTCCAAATATTTTTTTACAAAACTGAACTCCATTAGGTCTGTTGGTAACATTCATTATTGCATCTGAGTGTGTATGATCCACAAATTTGAAAGGCAAAAATGCATGTAAAAAAGTTTCCACTGATGGGTTTGGAGATTTAATATCTATAAGGTTTTTTTTTTGATACGCCACCATGTCTTCATCGGAAAGGTATTTTTTATTTTTAAATGCCAATAGAGGTCCAAGTTTTACCGCAGGTAGCCCAGCTGGCTCAATTTCAGCCATATCCCATCCACTTCCTTTCACACATAAAACTTCATAATTTTTTCCATCAACATCTTTTACTGTTGTTTTTACTGATGTATTGCCACCACCATGTAATACTAATTCAGGATTTCTTCCAAGTAATCTGGTTGTATAAACTCTTAAAGCCATATCCTTAGAATAGCCAAGTTTTTTATAGTGTTTGATGTATTTTATAGCTTTAATGTTTGACCAATTATTTTTCACAATACAACCCTTGGAAACTATTACATTAGTTTTTTATTTGAAAGAAGTAAAAAATTTGTTACTAAAAAAGTAATGACAAAAGTTGGTGAACATATAACTCTTGATATAATTGGTACAAATAAAGAGTACGATACTGGTTTCTTTGAAAAATTGGTTTATAAAATAGCAAAAGCTGCAAAAGTAACTGTTCTGGAAATTTCAAAATATAAATTTGAACCTCAAGGTTTTACACTTGTAGCACTTCTTGCAGAAAGCCATATAAGTTTTCACACTTTTCCAGAAAAGGGCATTATTAGCTTTGATTTCTTTACGTGTGGAAAAGTTTCACCTTCAGTTGCATTGAAAATTATTAAAGAGGAAATTCAACACACAAATATAATTAAAAAAGAATTTAATAGAGATACAATTGATCTTTACCAAGATAATTATAGTTCACCTGGTTTAAATAAAGCATATGTAGTTAATAAAGTTCTAGAAAATTTTAAATCTAAAGTTGGTCAATATATTGAAATTCTTGATTTGGAGCAGTTTGGAAAGGCACTATTTATTGATAACGAAATACAAGTAGCTGAAAGTGATGAACATCTTTATAGCTCAACATTTGTTAACTCTGGTCTTAAATTGAATCCTAATAAAGAAAAAGCTGCAATTATTGGAGGAGGAGATGGTGGAGTTGCAAGAGAATGTATTTCACAAAACTTTAGTTTTATAGATTGGTTTGAATTGGATCCAGAGGTAGTTGATGTATGTGACAAACATTTAAGTAAAATAGGTGAAAAGGCTACTGAAAAAAATTCTGTAAAATGTGTATGGGGAGATGCTTTTGAAAGCATAAAATCTGTTAAGGATGACACTTACGATCAAATATTTGTTGATTTAAATGACGATCAATTTTGTATAGATCTTGCAGCAAAAAATATGGAATCTTTGGTAAGAATATTAAAACCTAAAGGAGTTATTACAGCACAGGTTGGAAGCCAAGATAAAAAACCAAAACAAGTTGACAATTGGTTAAATGTTTTTGATGAAAATTTTGGAAATACACAACTTTCAAGAGTTTATATCCCAAGTTTTGATTGTGCTTGGAACTTTTCTTCATCAATAAATCATTAATTTTTCTTTTTAAATATCAATATTTGTGAAATAATAAATCTTATTATTTTGGAGGAAAAATGAATAAATTTAAAACATTAGGATTAGGAATATTAATTTCCTTTTTCTTAACTATCTCTTCAAATGCAGACTCTATTAAAATTGGAACAGAAGGAGCTTACCCTCCTTGGAATTCTAAAGATGCTTCTGGAAACCTAATTGGTTTTGAAGTTGAGCTTGCAAATGAACTATGCAAAATCATGAAAGCTGAGTGTACAATCGTCGAACAAGATTGGGATGGAATGATTCCAGCTCTATTAATGAGAAAATTTGATGCGATCATGGCTGGTATGTCAATAACTGCTGAAAGACAAAAAACAATTACTTTTTCTCAAGGTTACGCTGATGAAGTTGCTTCTTTAGCAGTAATGAAAGGATCTGATCTTGAAGGAATGGATACGCCAGAAGGTATCAATTTATCTTTAGGTGGATCTGATGTTAAAAAAGCTCTTAAAACACTAACAGGTGCATTAGCTGGTAAAACAGTTTGTGTGCAAACAGCTACAATTCACCAAAACTTTTTAGACTCAGGTGATGTAGGAAGTGTAAATGTGAGAACTTACAAAACTCAAGACGAAGTTAATCTAGATTTAGCATCGGGGAGATGTGATGCTGCATTAGCAGCAGCTGTTGCTTTTACTGATTACGCTGATAAATCTGGTAAACAAGTTGTTTTAGTTGGACCTACTTTTTCAGGTGGTGCATTTGGAAATGGAGTAGGTGTTGGAATTAGACAAGGTGGAGATGATGCTATTGGAAAAAGAGATGCTAAACTTCTAAAAGATTTCAATAAAGCAATTGATAAAGCAAGAAAACAGGGAATTATTAGCAAACTTGCTATTAAACACTTTGGTTTCGACGCTTCTATGTAAATATTTCAGATTTGGCGACTATATAATATAGTCGCCAAAATCTATGGAACTTCTAGCATTTGGTAAAACTGGTTGGGGTGATGAGTTATTTTATGCAACCCTAATGACCTTAGCTGTTTCAATAACAGCTATGTTAATCGGATTTTTCTTTGCACTTATTTTTACCCCTTTAAAATTATCAAAACACAAATCTCTAAATTTAATTGGTAATTTTTACACTACAGTTATAAGAGGTGTTCCAGAATTATTAGTAATTTACCTTTTCTTTTTTGGTGGAAGTGGAGCAATAATGTTTGTTGCTTCTATGTTTGGTTATTATGAATATATTGAAATTAATGCATTTATTACTGGTTCATTTGCAATAGGTATTATTTCAGGCGCATATTCAACCGAGGTATTTAGAGGAGCTATACAGTCAATTGACAAAGGTCAGTTTGAAGCATCAAAAGTTTTGGGGATAAAAAAACATATTCAGTTTTATAAAATTATCCTTCCCCAAATGTTAAGACTTGCGATTCCAAATCTAAGTAATGTTTGGCAAATTACATTAAAAGATACCTCTTTAATTTCAGTAACAGGTTTAGTTGAAATTATGAGACAATCATATATTGCTGCTGGATCAACTAGAGATCCTTTGTTTTTTTACTCATTTGCAGCAGTTTTATATTTATTATTAACGTACCTAAGCATGAAACTAATTAACAAATTAGAAGTTAAATATAGCAGGGGATTTTAAATGGATTTTGAATTGATGATCAGTAGTTTTCCAAAGTTACTAGGTGCAACTGTAATTACTCTGAAGCTTTTGTCATTATCCTTATTTTTTGGATTATTAATTGGTTTACTTTTTGCAATTTTGAGAATGAATAAAAATACAATTATAAATAAATTTGCATATGGATATTCTTATGTTTTTAGAGGTACACCACTATTGGTTCAAATATTTATTATTTATTTTGGACTTGGACAAATCGAATACTTAAGATCCACTTTTTTATGGGTGATACTTAAAGAGCCCTATTGGTGTGCAATAATTGCCTTTGCATTAAATACAGGCGCATACACATCAGAAATATTACGATCAGCTTTTGAAACTATAAAACCTGGATTAATAGAAGCTGGAAAAAGTCTTGGTATACCTAACAAAGTTATTTTTTATAAAATTCAAATTCCTATAGCGATTAAACAATCACTACCTGCTTATGGAAATGAAATTATATTGATGCTTAAAGGAACATCACTTGCTAGTACAGTAACATTGATGGATCTTACAGGTGTTGCAAAATATATTATTTCAACAACTTTTAAACCAATAGAAGTATTCATAGTTGCTGGAGGTATATATTTATTTATGACTTATTGTGTTCATAATTTAATTAAATTTCTCGAAAAAAAGTATGGTTTTCAGACTTAAGAACTAATAATTTGTATATTCTTTAATCTCTTTAATTTTTGACCCTGTGAGATTGTTTATTTCCAATTTTATTTTTGCTCTTTCATCATTTAAGAAATGAACATCTCTTGATAATTTTATAAATTCATCACCAAAATCTGAATTTTTTTCACATAATCTCTTATCATCCTCTATAACCCAAAGCTTATTATTAATCTCTTTGAGAAATTTAAATAAGCTATCAAGTTTTTCGTCAGATTTCACATTTTTAAGAAATTGATCTTTAAGTACATCATATTCGTTATTTATAAATGAAAGTTTTTCAGGATCCTTAATTTTTTCTTTTTTAATTTCTAAAATTGAAATCTTATCTAAAAGCTCACCAACAGAGACCTCAACTACTATTTTATTCATAATTTTTTATACTGTGTTAAGTTGTTACAAATATGTCTAATATATTAATTATTAAACATGGTTCATTAGGCGATATAGCTCAGGCAAGTGGTGTTATTCAAGATATTTCTGAAAATCACAAAAATGATGATGTATTTATTTTAACAACAAAACCCTATTTAAACTTGTTCAAAAAAAATCCATATATTAAAGAGCCTATTTTAGATAAGCGATTATCAAGATTTAATCTTTTTTACCTCTATTCATTAATGAGAAGTTTAAAAAAGTATAATTTTTTAAAAATATATGATCTACAAAATTCAAATAGAACATCCTTCTATAAAAATATCCTTTTTAAAAATTCTAATAAAAATATTTGGTCATCGTCTTTAACAACATTACCAGAGGGTAAAACAAAAGAAGAATTTGATAAGCTTTCGATTTTAGAACGTTTTGATCATCAAATTAGAACTTCTAATTTAATTTCAAAACATACTCTTTATCCTGATTTTTCATGGGCTTGTTCTGATATTACAAACCTTAAAAACGAATACAATTTAAATAAATATATTTTGCTTTTTCCATTTTGCTCTCCACACTTAACTATAAAGAGATGGCCATACTATAACGAACTCTCAAACAAAATTAAGGATAAGTTTAAAGATGAATACAAGATAATCATTGCCCCTGGACCAGAGGAAATAAAAGAAGCCTCAAATATAAATGCTGAATGTATTTTAGACAATAGAAAATCTTTAAACATATCTCAATTAGCATCTTTAATAAAAGATAGTACCTTTGTAATTGCAAATGATACAGGCCCTGCTCATATAACTGCACACTTAGGTGTTAAAGGGCTTGCACTATTTGGTCCACATAAACCCGCAAAACTTGTAAGTATAGAAAGAGAAAAATTTAGAGCAATTCAAGTTGAAGATTTAAATAAATTATCTGCTGATAAGGTATTTGAAAGAATGTTGGAGTTGTTAGCCTAAAAATTTAAGTGTAAATCTTATCTGATAAACCATAACAAAGAATAGCACTTAAAATAGTTAATACTCCAGGTGCAATTACACCTTCAATCGAAGTTTTCTCTGTATGACCTAATTTACTGATTTTAATTGTATAAATACCAATTAAGAATGTCATTAAATTTTGTACAAATATTAAATTAAAAAATCCCCAGGTATTTTCAACGCCTCCAGATCTTATAAACATAATATAAATAGCCATTAAAACTGATCCAAGAAAGAATGATCCAAAAAATCTTGTCATGATAGCTCCGGTTTTGTCCATTGCGTATTGATCTAAAAAAGATTGAGTAGCAAAAATACATCTATATGCGTAGAAAGCGTAACCTAGAAAATGAACAATAAATATAACTAAGTAAAATATTCCGTTAAATTTATCTATCATATTTTAAACCTATAAGATTCTTTTATAGCTTTCAATAATCTTATCCCAATGGAAATTTTTAGAATTTTCATAAGCTGCTTTTCCATATTCAAAATATTTATTTTCTTTAAATATTTGATCTATACTTGAATAAATATCATCCAAATTATTGCCATCACATATTAAGCCGGTTTTTTCATGTATAATTGCATCTGAAGCACCTCCATCTTTTCCTCCAATTGAAGGAATTCCATATTGAGCTGCTTCTACATAGGCTATGCCAAATCCCTCAACCGATTTTTTGTAAACAATAGATGGCATTATAAATACATTAGATTTTGAAATTAATGCATTTTTAAAATCACTTGGAATATCTCTTAAAAATTTTATCTGGTCTTCTAATTTAAGCTCAATTACAAGTTTTTTTAAATTTTCTTCTTCATCACCATAACCTATACAAATGTAGATAATATCTGGATAAAGTTCTTTTAGATTTCTGATAGCCATTATTACTTTTTCATGATTTTTTCGTTTGTCATATCTTGAGATTGTAATAAGTCTTTGTTTTTTACCCTTAAATATTTCATCAGCTTTTTTTAAATCTTTGCTTGGTATTTCCTTTACAGGATCAACACCTGGATTAATTACTAAAATTCTGTGTTCTTCAACACCAAGATTGATAGCGAGATCTTTTGTAAAATTAGAATTTGCTATAACATGATCTACATTATTTAATACATTTAATACTTTTGTATTTAATCTTGAGCCTTTTGGATGATTAATTTCTTTAGAATGTATTAAACATATCTTTTTTTTATTGGTTTGAATTAGTTCCAAACTCTTCCAATGATCTGCAATTAGACATTGAACGTTATTATCATGTTTCAAATATTCATTTATTAAATACGATTTCCTATATTTTCTAAATAACTTAACACCACTCACTCTTTCAATTGAAAAAGAAACTGAATTGTCAAATTTTTCAAAACCATCTGCATGATCTGCAAAAACTTTTATCAGGAAAAATTTAGATAAAGATCTAGCTAAACCCCACATTAAATTTTGCATTCCACCAACATCAGGTGGAAAAGTTCTCGTTATTATTAAATGCATTAATTATTTAACCACTTAATATTACAACCCATGCTAGGTATTTGATCTTTCGGACCATTGCCTGTTTCAGATATTTGTTTCATTGCTATATACAAATCACTTTCTCCAGATCTTATAGGTTTGAGTTCTTTTAACTCTCTTATTCTTCCTCTGTATTGAAGTTCTAAATTTTTGTTATAACCAAAAAAATCTGGAGTACACACAGCTTCATATTTTTTTGCAACATTTTGTGTGTCATCGATTAAATATGGAAAACTAAAATTATGTTTTTTCGCAAATATGATCATATTTTCAAATGAGTCCTCTGGATAATTGATTTGATCATTGGAGCATATTGCAACCGATTTAATTCCAAAATTTTCAAGTTTTTTGCAATCCTCAGCAATATCTTTGATTACTGCCTTTACATACGGGCAATGATTACAAATAAACATAATGAGAGTTCCTTTCTCACCTTTTATTTCATTTAAAGAAACAATTTTGTTTTCCGTTGATTTTAGACGAAAGTCGTCAGCTTTTTTTCCAAAATCACATATTGGAGTTTTTGTAAGAGACATATAATATTATATAAATTATGTTTTACGATTTGGAAGATAAAAAACCAAAAAACTCTGGCGAAAATTGGGTTGCGCCTAATGCAGTGGTTATTGGAGATGTTACTTTAGAAAAAAATAGTAGTGTATGGTTCAATGCTACTTTAAGAGGAGATATAGAAAATATCTTGATAGGAGAGGGATCTAATGTTCAAGATGGAAGCGTTTTACATACTGACCCAGGTTATCCTCTTAAAATTGGAAAAAATGTAACTATTGGACATTTGGTTATGCTTCATGGATGTACGATAGATGACAATAGTTTAATTGGAATTGGTGCTGTTGTTCTTAACAATGCAAAAATTGGAAAAAACTGCATCATAGGATCCAAGGCATTGATAACTGAAAATAAAGAAATTCCAGACAACTCTTTAGTAATGGGATCACCTGGAAAAGTTGTAAGAAAGGTTTCGCCAGAAGAGGCAAACTTAATTACAAAAAACGCAGAAAGATATCAGGATAATTGGAAAAGATATTCTAAATCGATTTTTTAAGGAACTAACCAAGTATTTTTATTTGTTTTAAAATCAAATTTGGCCCTTCGATGACCTTTTGCAGCAAGATATAGCCATTCTATTGATTTAATACTACACTTGACAACAGTAAAATTTTTATAACCTTCCTCACTTTGTTCCATTGTATAATCAAAATCTTCTAACTTTGAAATCATACCTGAAGTAGGGTTTTCGGATACAGTTCCAGGAGGACTATCAGTTAAATAACATCTTCTACTAATGTGTTGAGTTTTCTTCCAAGATGCCTCTGTCACAGAATTTTGATTATTTATTTCACATTCAACTTTTACTCTTAATTGTATTTTTTCTTCTTTATCATAGAAAAGTAACGAAGCTTTATTATTGTTTTTAAGTATATCTACTTTTGGTGACCTTAAATCAGTATGAAATTGCAATAAATTGTTTTCTCTGTCAGACTTCCTTAAAACAACTATTCTTCCCTCAATATCGTCTTTGTGTGAACACATAAAAACTGGAATTCTAAAAGGTGAACTTCTATTGGTTACTGCATCTTCAAGCATAGACCAGTACTTATTTTGTATTTCTGCTAAGTCTTCATAGTATGCTGGTTGCATACTTTATTTTCTAAATCTTTTTATTAAGCTAGAGGTATCCCAACGATTTCCACCCATTTCTTGAACATCACCATAATATTTATCTACTAGCTCTGTAACAGGCAATAAAGAACCATTATTTTTAGCTTCTTCCATTGCTATTTTTAAATCTTTTCTCATCCAATCAACAGCAAAACCAAAGTCAAATTTATCATCAATCATAGTTTTATATCTATTCTCCATTTGCCACGATTGGGCTGCTCCTTTTGAAATAACTTCAATTACATCTTCCATATTTAAACCAGCTTTCATTCCAAAATTTATACCTTCAGACAATCCTTGAACTAAACCTGCTATACAAATTTGATTAACCATCTTAGCAAGTTGACCAGATCCAGCTTTGCCAAGTAACTTCATTTTTTTACTGTAACAATCAATTTTGTCTTCAGCTTTTTCAAAATCAGATTGATCACCACCAATCATAACAGTGAGAGCACCATTTTCTGCACCAGCCTGACCTCCTGAAACAGGCGCATCTAATGCACCAAAATTATTTTTTTTGGCATAATCATAAATTTCTCTTGCAATTGTTGCAGAGGCAGTTGTGTTATCAATATAAACAGATCCTTCTTTTATAGTTTTAAAAGCACCTTTGTCACCAAAGGTCACTTCTCTTAAATCATTGTCATTTCCAACGCAGGTAAAAATAAATTCTGCATCCTTTGCAGCTTCGGCTGGCGTTTCAGCCATTTTACCTTTGTAATCTTTAATCCATTTTTCTGCTTTTGATTTTGTTCTATTAAAAACAGTTACATTATGACCACCTTTTGATATATAACCAGCCATCGGATAACCCATGACACCCAGACCAATAAAAGCAACATTACACGTCATAATTTTCTATGTTTAAAAGCTTAAGTTTAAAAGTAATTATATTTGGATTTATTTTTACATTTTTTTCAAGTTTTGGACAGAGTTTTTTTATTGGTTTATTTAATCCGAGTGTAAGAGATACTCTAAATATTTCCCACGGACAATTTGGATCAATTTATGCAACCGCAACATTATTAAGTAGTTGTTTATTCATTTGGGTAGGAAAAAAAATTGACGATATCAATGTATTAAGATTTGCACTTTATGTAACAGTTCTTCTATCATTTTCATGTTTTTTCTTTTCAAAAATTTCATCAATTGTATTTTTATTTATTGCTATATTTTTAATGCGATTTTCAGGTCAAGGAATGATGTCACATACGGCATCTACAACAATCTCAAGATATTTTACTAAATCTAGAGGTAAAGCTTTAAGTATAGGATGGTTTGGTTTATCAGTTGCTGAATTTATTTTACCTGTAACAATAATCTATCTTTTAACCATATATAACTGGCAAAATATTTGGATATTTATTTCATTGTTGGTTTTAGTTTTTCTTCCAATTGCATCTTACTTTTTAATTAAAGAACTAAATTTAGATTCAAGAGAAAACTCTGAAAATAACGAAGTTAAGAATAAAGACATTAGACAGTGGGCAAGAATTGAAGTTATTAAAGATTATAGATTTTATATTATAAGTGCAAATTTACTTGCTATGCCATGGATTGCCACAGGTGTTTTTGTTTATCAATCATTTATTACATCTTCCAAAGAATGGGGAGAATACGTTATTGCTCAATCTTTTATGGTTTATTCATTACTTTCAGTAATTACATTATTAATATCAGGTATCCTAATTGATAAGTTTACTAGCAGAAAATTATTAATTTTTATGAATATACCTTTGCTACTTTCAACATTTGTTATTATTTTTTTTGATATTCCATTTACTGCATTTGTATTTTTAGGTTTAATTGGTATTTCAAATGGATTAGCTAACGTTTTAGGCTCATCCACATGGGCTGAGTTATATGGTGTAAAACACATTGGCTCTATAAAGGCTTTAACCACAGCATTGATGGTTTTTTCAACAGCTTTTGGGACAGCATTATTCGGTGTATTAATTGATTTTGGTTTTACGATTGAGAAAATTGCAATTGTTTCCTCAATCTATATATTTTCATCAATAGTTTTGCTTTTTTTTGTAAGAAAAAAACTCAATCCTGAATATATCTAAAAATAGCTTGATTTTTTATAGACCCAGGTATAAATAACCGGCAATGGCCAGAGTAACAGTAGAAGATTGCATAGATAAAGTAGAAAGTCCGTATGAGTTAGTGTTAGTAGCAAAGGAGAGAGCTACTCAATTAAATTCTGGGATAGAACCCACTTTAGAAAGAGACAATGATAAGAATACAGTTATTGCCCTAAGAGAGATCGCCGAAGAAACCATTAAAGTTCCAGATTTAACTGAAGCTGCAGTATATAAATTAAGAAAACATGTAGAACAAGTTGATGATACTGGAGAAGAAGATGAGGATATAGGCGATGATTTTGAAAATTTATATAAAGGCGAAATATCTAAAAGTGGTGTTCCAATATTACCTTCTAAAAGAGCTAGAAAAATTCCAGAAAAAATTCAAGTATCTAAGGATGATTTAGAGGAATTACAAAATTCAACTGAAACACCAATGTCAGATCCTATAGATACAAATGAAGAGAGTGGTGATGCTTCTTTAGAGGAAATGCAGGAAGAAGAAAACCTGTCAAACGAACAAGACCCAAATAATCAAGAATAAAAAAAAGGGCCTTGAAATTAATCAAAGCCCTTTAATTAAAATAATTAATAAATAACTATTTTGGTAACCAACTTTTCCATTTATCAGGATTGTTATCTAACCACTCGTTAACTACTTCTTTAACATCCCTTTTTTTGATATCTACTTCAACCAACATTTTTGCTTGGTCAATATTTTCAAATCTCATTCTTTCAAAAAAAGCTTTTGCATCAGCATGTTCTGCTTTGGCAAAAGTAGCAGGGTTTCCATAGTTCATAGTATAGTCTTTATCCCATCCAGTTGCAGGCCATCCTTTTGTACCACAAGTCTTCCAGTTGTTTGCTTCGGTAAATGTATCACCTTCACAAGTTGCGTACTCAGGAAGTTGAACACCTACCATGTCAAACTCTCCAAAAAACCAATGTGGTGACCATAGGTATAATAAGAAAGGTTCTTTTCTCATGTAAGCAGCTTTTGCCTCCGCAATTGCAGCAGCCTCTGTACCTAGCTCATCTGCTTGGAAATCAATTCCTAAAAGATCTAGTCTTTTTTGATCATGACAGTTCCAACCAGCTACTGGACAACCAATTAATCTTCCTTTACCACCTGTCTCAATAGTTGCAAATTTAGCTTTATGTTTGTTTAGGTCTCTCCAAGTTTTGATACCTAATTCATCTGCAGCATACTTTGGTATCCAGTAATCTGACATACCTATAATTCCAGTAGTTCCTAAAAGGTCAACTGTTCCATCGCCTTTGTAAGATTTTACTACTTTGCCATCATAAATTAAATCTTCATTAAACATTACATCATCTGCTTCAGCATAACTTGGCCAGCTCTCACAAGCAAAATCTAGTTCACCAGCTGCAATAGCCTCCCATAGACCAGTCCCTGAAGGAAAAACTGTTTGTTTAATCTTATAACCCATTTCTCTTTCGAGAATTGCTACAGCGACTTCACAAGTAATTATTCCACCTGTCCAGTCAGCAATAGCAGCATGTAGTCTTTTAGCAGCATTAGCTGTTCCAAAACTACCTACCATAAGCACTAAAGATAAAAATAGTGCTGATATTGTCTTTGATAACTTCATATGTTTTATCCTCTTTTTAAATTTAAAATATTATTTTAGCCCAAAAATTCAGCGAATGTAAACTGTATATAATTTTAAAACTCAGGGCATTTGTACCTTAAAAATGCGGTCTATTGACCATTTTATGGTTTCTTTGGGATTGTACGGTCTATTCCTTTAACAATTTTTTTTTCATGATCAAAAAATGGTAATTTAACAACATTACAGTCATGGATTGTGCCATTAGGTAATTCTAACTTTAACTTTTTTCCAGGCCATTCTTTCGGTTCATAAAATCTCACATATCCGATTCCAAGTTTTAATGTAGGTGAGGGTACACCCGCAGTTATATGTCCAACAACATTATCACCTTCTATAACTTTACTTCCAGAAGTTGGTGTATCAGTTTCACAAGTAACACCAAACAAACATGTTCCTTTATTTTTTTTTGATAACGCTTCCCTTCCAATAAAATCACTTTTATCCATATTTACAAAAAATTCTAAACCAGCCTCAAAGGGTGTCATAGTTGTATCAATATCAGTTAAATTCCCAAATATTCCTCCTTCAATTCTTCTTATAGTCATTGCACGAGAGGATGATAATTCCATCCCAAAAGGCTTTCCACATTCCATAAGGTGATCCCAAAGAGCTAAGTGGTCTGTCTTATACCCATCAGAATAAATTTCAAAACCAAGCTCGTTTGTGAAACCAGTTCTTGAAACATATAAATCTTGTCCACCAAGTTTAAAAAAACCTGATCTAAAATATCGCATGCTTTCATCTATATTTCCTTTTGATGCAGCTTTCATAATATCAATTGAAGCAGGACCTTGTATTTGTAGAACCCTTGACTTCGGATCTGATATTTTTACATTAAAATTTTCACTATGGGCTAATAACCAATCTTCAAACGGACCATCAGCTTGTACATACCAAAATTTATTATCATTAAATTTAAAAATCACTCCATCCATAAAAATCCCACCTTGAGGAGTACACGCTAAAG
Organism: uncultured Pelagibacteraceae bacterium; assembly: GCA_902634885.1. GTDB lineage: Bacteria > Pseudomonadota > Alphaproteobacteria > Pelagibacterales > Pelagibacteraceae > Pelagibacter. The sequence continues at coordinate 40,002 of CACPLR010000008.1, forward strand.
AATAATAACCTCTACCTTCTTTTATTGATGAAATTTTTCTTGTTAATATTTTTTCTAAAAATGGAATTGCATCTTTACCTGATATTTCCACTGGCTTTTCTGGAACGTCAAAAATTAATGCCTTCTGTCTTAGTAGCCAATACTTTTCGATTGGATCTTCACCTATTGATATTGGAAAATATCGACCAGCATAAACGCCACGGACCATTTTAGGACTATTGGTTCTTTCAATGTAAGGAGACTCTTCAAATCTTCTTGCACTAATTTTAATGGTTTTGTTAAGATCAGATTCTTCTTGTAGATTTCCCAATTTAATCTCTCTAATTTGTTTTTGCGTTAGATCTTAAAATTGTTGGTGGATCAAATGCAGTTAATTCTGGAAGCGTATCATTATATTTTTCGATCTCAATAAGACAAGAATGTGCAATTGGACCTTGTCCAAGTTTAGATGTGCCTTTGTCGGGTGTTAATACATTTGGATTACCATGTTTACACATACTTCCATCTTGAGTAGGATTTTCTGGATCATACCAAGCACCAGTACTCATTTGTACTACTCCCTGCATTACATCATCTGTGATTCTTATACCAGCCAAACAAGATCCTCTATCATTAAACATTTTAACTACATCTCCATTTTTTAAATTACGTTTTTTTGCATCTATAGTATTAATTTCAAGCGGCTCTCTCTCATTTATTTTAAATGACTTACTATACTTTCCATGATCCATTTGGCTGTGTAGTTTATTTTTCGGTTGATTTGATATTAAGTGAAGCGGATATTTTTTATTTACTTTGCCCAACCATTCACAAGGTTCGAACCATACTGGGTGTCCTGGACAATCATCATAATTAAAGTCAGCCACTGTTTTCGAGAAAATTTCTATTTTACCACTTGGTGTATTAAGTGGATTTTTTTTAGGATCTTCTCTAAAATCTTTCAACATTATTGTTGGTTCTGTTGGATCGCTAATTTTAAACCATTTTTGCTCTCTGAACTTTTCATATTTAGGTATCTCAATATTTGCAGCTGCTGCTCTATCAAATGTTTGTTTATAAATCCATTCTTGCCACTCATCTTGACTTTTTCCCTCAGTAAATTTTTCCTCAATACCCATTTTTTTTGCAATATTTGCAAAAATTTCAAAATCATTTTTAGATTGTCCATAAGGTTCTATTATTTTATCCATAGATACTACAAATGGATCCCTGGGCGTCATCATTATGTCTGTTCTCTCAAGAGGAGTAGTGCAAGGCAAAACGATATCAGATCTTTTTGCAAGCGTATTCCAGCACCATTCATTTGAAATTATTGTATCTGGTTTTTCCCAAGCTTTTATTAGTCTATTTAAGTCCTGGTGATGATGAAAAGGATTTCCACCAGCCCAATAAACTATTTTAGTATCTGGATAGACATATGAATTTCCATTAAAGTCAAATTTTTTTCCTGGGTTCAGTAAAAGATCACTAATTCGTGCAACTGGTATAAAATTCTCTATTTTATTTTCAGTTTGTGGAAATGCTGCTCCAGGTAAAACTTTAAATTGACCACCTATAAAATTAGTAGCACTATAACCAAAACCAAACCCACCTCCTGGTAATCCAATTTGACCAATCATAGAAGCAAGCATAATTGCCATCCAAAATGGTTGTTCACCATGATCTTGTCTTGTTAAGGACCAACTAATAGATATCATACTTCTTTTTTTTACAATTTTTATTGCTAGTTCTTTAATTTTAGATGCTGAAATTTCACAAATATTTGAAGCCCATTCAGCATTCTTTACTACGCCATCATTTTTTCCCAAAAGGTAAGGTAAAAATTTATCAAAGCCCTCTGTATATTTATTTAAGAAATTAGTATCACTATGTCCTTCAGAATAAATTGTATGAGCCATCCCTAACATTAAGGCAGTGTCTGTGTTAGGTCTTGCTGCAATCCATTCACCACTAACCTCATTAATTAAATCAGATTTAAGTGGACTAACATTTATAAACTCTATTCCTGAATTTGCAGATTCAATTAAATTTTCCTTTTGATAATGATGACCCGTCCCACCTTGAGAAATTTGACCATTTTTAATTGGAATTCCACCAAAACAGAGAAAAACTTCAGTATTTTTTTTTATAGACTCCCAACTAGTGCATGTATCAAGATAAGCACGATAACTCCCAAGAATATGAGGGACCATAGCCTCTGCAGCAGCAAAACTGTATGTAAATTTTGATCTAGTATATCCACCAACACAATTTAAAAATCTGTGTAATTGGCTTTGGGCATGATGAAATCTTCCTGCACTGGCCCATCCATACGAACCGCCAAATATAGAGGAGTTCCCATGTTTCTCTTTTACTCTATTAATTTCGTTTGCGACAAGTTTCTCTGCTTTATCCCAACTAACTGCAATAAATGGTTCAACGCCTCTTAAATTATTGTTTGCCCCTGGACCTTTTTCTAGCCAACTTTTTCTAACCATTGGCTTATCGATACGTGTTGGTCCGTCTAGAACATCAACAATTCCTTGTGCAATAGGTGATGGGTCTTTATCATGTTCCCATCCAACAAGTTCCTCAACCTTACCATTTTTTACTTTAGCTCTATAAGTACCCCAATGGTTACTTGTTAAAGGCAGACCTTTATTTTTGGTCATTTATTTTTTGGCTAAACCTAATGCTATTCTTTGTTTCTTTGTCCAAGCAAGGCTTATTCTATCGATTATAATTGCTAGAAGGACTATCCCAACACCTGCTGCCAATCCTCTTCCAGTATCAGATCTAGCTAATCCATTAAAAACCTCTAGACCTAGTCCTTTTCCACCTATAAGTGGAGTAACAATTTGCATTGCAAACGCCATAATTACAGTTTGATTAAAACCTATTACTAAACTTGGTATAGCTAAAGGAAATTTTACCTTATTAAGAGTTTGCAATAGGGATCCACCAAAAGATCTAGAAACTTCTGAATAGGTACCAGATACTTGAGTTAATCCGAGCGCGGTTAATCTTATTATAGGAGGTATAGAATATATTACTGTAGCCAGAACTGCAGAAACTATTCCACCTCCAAAAAACATTAAAACTGGAATTAAATAACAAAAGTATGGAAGAGTTTGCATAGCATCTAGTACAACATCTTGAATATTTTTAAATCTTTCGCTGTAAGAGGCTATTATACCAAGAGGCACTCCTATTATAAAACATAACAATACTGAGACTAAAACCGAGGATAACGTAATCATTGATTGGGGCCATATTCCACAAGCTCCAATAAACAATAAAAGTATTATTGTAATAATTGCAAATCTTAATCCAACTGTAAAATATCCGATACTTGCAAAAACTGCTAATGTATACCACCAAGGCGTATGAGTTAAAAAAATATCTAAAGGCCTTAACAAATTTAGATAAACAAATCCTCTTAATCCTTTAGAAAATGCAATAAAGCCTGGATCAACTGTCAAAGACTCTACAGCATT
>CACPLR010000009.1 GCA_902634885.1 uncultured Pelagibacteraceae bacterium
ATCTCCATCAACCTGAACGGGAATTTTAAAATTATTGCAATTAATATGAATACTTTTTGAGTAGGTAGTTATTACAGATTTATTTTTTGATAAATCTCCATAAATAATTATTAAAATTATATAATATATTAGCTTAAGCCTAGTTAAATCTTTAAAGACATAAGTTATTAATCTGTCATCAAAAATGTTTGACTTATTTATTTTATGATGGCCAGCATAAAACTTGGTATTAGAAGATAGTATCCAATCAGCTTGATGTTTTTGACCATCAAAGGAAACATTTAATTTATTGTTATTCATAAATATGAAATGTTGAAATCCCTTTAAACCAAATATTATCTTTCCAAGTATTTTTTTTATACGTGTATCAATCGAGTGAACAATTTTAGCATCCCAACCAATACCGGCCATTAAAAAAAAATAATTTTCATTTATTTTTATTAAATTGGATTGTTTATAATTATTTGAAGTTAATACTTTACAAACATCTTCTACTTTTCTAGTTATTGATAACTCTGCTTGAAGCAAATTGGCTGTTCCAGCTGGTATATATCCAATTGCAAAATTTTCATTAAAGTCAAAGTCATTTTTGATCAATTCATTGATAGCGAATGATACTGATCCGTCTCCACCTGCAACTATTAATCGATCATAATTCTTATTTTTAAATTCAAAAAATATTTCTTTCGCTTCTTTTTCAGATTTTGTTTTAAAATAATCAACAGTGTTGTTGATCTTTAATTTTTCATAAATCTTATTTACCAGTTTTACTTTTTTCCCAGATGAAGAATTAAGATTATAGATTAAACAAAAATGCATAATTTTTCCTTAACTAATTTTTAACAAAACTTTAACATTTCAATGAGATAAGAAATAGATGATTCGAGTTACAGTTGTGTTACAAAATAGGTTTTTTTAGTGCCTCCTATATTAAAATATAAGAGTATTTTTATATCAGATTTACATCTTGGTACCAAAGGTTGTCAGGCTAATAAGCTTTTGGAATTTTTTAAGAACTCAAGATCTGAAAATCTTTATCTGGTTGGAGATATAATTGATGTTTGGGCCATGCAAAAAACTTTTTATTGGCCTCAACAACATAATGATGTCATTCAAAAAATATTGAGAAAAGCAAGACATGGAACAAAAGTATTTTACATAATTGGAAATCACGATGAGGTATTTAGAAAATTTATACCTATGCATTTTGGTGATATCAAAATTGTAAATAGAGTTATTCATGAGACGCAGTTAGGCAAAAAATATTTAGTTGTTCATGGTGATGCATGGGATGGAGTAATGAAGTATGCAAAATGGCTATCTAAATTAGGAGCGGTCGCTTACGAGATATTACTCAAAATAAATATTGTTATTAATTTCTTTAGAAAAATGAGAGGTAAAGATTATTGGTCTTTAGCCAAATTTTTAAAATATAAAGTGAAGAATGCAGTAAAATATATAGGCGAATATGAAAAGACACTAACAGATTATGCAAAGAGAAAAAAATTTGATGGAATAATTTGTGGTCACATACATCATGCAGAGAATTTAAATCTTGATGGTGTTAATTATTTAAACTGTGGTGATTGGGTTGAATCTTGCACTGCGTTAGCTGAAAAATACGATGGAACTTTTGAAATTATTTACTGGGACAAAACAAGACAAAACTATATTTTTGAAAATTTAGAGACTAAAAAAGTTAGCGATTTTAAAAGAGCATCATAAAATATGAAAATATTAATAGTGACAGATGCTTACTTTCCTCAAGTAAATGGTGTTGTTAGAACACTTCATGAAACAGGCGAAGTTCTAAAATCTCAAGGTCACACATTAGAATATATTACTCCTCAACAATTTCTTACTGTACCTATGCCCAAATATAATGAAATTAGATTGTCTATAAATATTTGGCCACGTGTAAGTAATTTAATCAACTCAATTAAGCCTGATGCAATACATATTGCAACAGAAGGACCTTTAGGTTTTATGGCAAGAAGACATTGTATTAAAAAAGGATTAAAATTTACAACAAGTTTTCATACAAGGTTTGATAAATATATAAAGCTTTATATGCCCATAATTCCAGCTAAATGGTCAGAAAAATTTTTGTGTAACTTTCATAATAAAGCTGAAAGAATTTTAATTACAACAGAGTCTATGCGTGAAGAACTCATTGCTTTAGGTGTTGATAACAGCAAAATGGTTACGTGGTCTAGAGGAGGTAATCATGGTGCATTTAAAAATCCCATTAAGAGAGACTTACCTTATAAAAGACCAATATGGATTTATGTTGGAAGGGTTGCTGTTGAAAAAAATATTAAAGCATTTTTAGATTTAGATCTTGAAGGTACTAAAATTATAATTGGAAAGGGTCCTAACTTGAGCATTTTAAAAAAAAAATATCCAAATGATATTTTTTTAGGCGAGAAAACTAATGGAGAATTAGCATCACATTTTGCATCTTCTGATGTTTTTGTATTTCCAAGTAAAACAGACACTTTTGGAATAGTCGTTTTAGAATCTTTAAATTGTGGAACACCAGTTGCAGCTTACCCTGTACCAGGACCCAAAGATATATTGGGTGGAACTAAAATTGATACATTAGATGTGGACCTTAAAAACTCAGCACTTAAAGCTTTAAAAATAAATCGAGATGATTGTTTAGAATTTGCTAAAAAATATAGTTGGGAAGAAACAGCAAAGATATTTTATAACAATATATCACCTAATTAATATTTAAAACTATAGATCTAAGTTTATCAACAATTTGTTTATTATTTAATTTTTCTTTTTGTAGCGAGGAGATTTTTTCACCAATACTAAGCTTATATGTTCGATTTTTTTTATTTATTAACTCTCTTATAAATAAAATTCTTCTTAAGTTATTATTTATAAAGCCTACTGTTTGAAAGAATAAGCTATTCTTACCAAAAAAACGTACAGGAATAATTTCCGCCTTGGTTTTATTAATTATAGATCCAATTAATGGTTTCCATCTTCTTTCATTAGCCTCATTAAAAATAAAAGAAGATGTAGCAACTTCTCCTGAAGGAAAAGTTATTAAAATTCCATTTGCATTTAAGTGTTCAATTGCCTTCTTTTTAGAAATGATATTTTTTTTTATATCCTCTGTAAATTTTGAAAATTTAATTGGCAATAAGTACTCTCTTATTTGATCAATTTGTGAAAGTTCTTCGTTAATTAAAATTTTATAATCCTGTCGGATATCACAAATTATTGAACAAATTATAAGTCCATCTAATAATCCAAATGGATGATTTGCAACTATTATACTTGATCCTTCTTTAGGTATATTGGCAACATTTTCTGCAATGTAATTGATGTTAAAAATATCTAAAGTTTTTTTCCAAAAATTCTTTGACTGTTTTAACTCTTCATAATTAACTTTATATATAGATTTGATTTCATCAATTTTTGAAATTTTCTCTAAAATTTGCTGCATTAGTCTAAAATTTTATTAACATATTCTTTATTTATTTTTTCAATTGGTAAAAAAACAAAAACATCAGTTGTCTTAAATTTATTATCAATTACTGCACCTGTCCCAATAGAAGCGTTAAACTTTATATAAGCTTTAATTAAAGTTGGTAATTTTGAAATTAATTTAATATTCACATTAATGTTTTTTTGATAATCAATATTTAGTCTACATTTTGGTAAAGCACTGACTGTGATGTTGCCTGACATTTTATGATAATTGTTAAGATATATCAATTGATCTTCAATCTTGTTAATATTAGTACTTAAGAAACTGGCCGTACCAAACAAAGCATCTATATTATTTCTGTTAATATAATTATATATTTCTTTCCACATTAATTTAAGAACATTTTTATTTCTAAATTTATAAGATATACATGATCGACTTAATTCTAGCATATTGTCGTAAACTCCAGAATTTAGCAAATTATCTAAATTAAATTCATCGCAACTATAAAAACCTGATTTTTTTTCCGCAACAGATTGCTTAAGTAAACGATAAGTTCCTATTACTCTTGTTTTGGAAAATTTTGATTTTTTGTGGGTCACAATTATATGATCTGCATAATTGTCAAATTTATCAGAGTCTCTTCTAAAATTTCCTATATTATATAAAGGGTTTTTAATTCTTTCGGAGAAGAAAACTTTATACCTAAGTTTTTGTGCGAGTTTTACTTCTCCTCTGCTTTCAGCTAGTTTGACGTTAAACGAGGGCTTAAAAAAATCATAGGTATTTATATTAAACCTTTTATGCTGGTTAACTTTTCTAAATAATGTATTTATTGGCACGAATCCTTAGTAAAAGATTCACATGTATTTAATGTTAAATAATTATTTCAAATTCATTACAAAGTTTAATTATAATTTACATTAAAATTAAACAATATCTTAATAATTTTTAAACAAATGTTTTACATAAATATTTTAAAGTAATTTTATTAGGAAAAATTATGAGTTACAGTAAAATTGAAGAAGCAACCAAAGAATTTTTTAAATCAAATATTGAACCTTTCAAAGATATAGTTTCTAAGGAAGTACATTGTGAGGCTATACATAAATCAAGTTTTGGCGGTAACATAAAGAACTACGATGAAATGATGGAAATGATAAAAGATGCGATGACTAGTTGGAACACAGAACCAGAAATTAAGTGTTTAATTGATACTCCAGAGGTCGTAGTTAAAACTGTTAAAGGATTTGATCCTAACTTTACTTATCTTGAAATAGATCAACTTAAAGATGGTAAAATTATTAAACATTTTTATGGCAAAGTTCCAAAATAGATAAATCAAGGTTTAAGGGATTATGGCGGAAGATAATCGGCGTAAACTGTGGACTTTAATAAAGGAAGCTGGCGATTATTTACGGGATTAGAGGTTCACATTAATCCAAATTAAACGGCATTATCCCACACGAACAAAATCATCTTTTGATAGACCAAAAAAAATAAACCTTTATTAACAAATTTTTCATTACAAATACCGATAATGATAGCAGGTATAATTAAATATTCTTATACAACCGGAATATTTTAACTTACTTGGATTCCGTTTGACCAAACGTTTTTCACAACAGGTAAATTTTGATAAACTTTAAACCTTACTAAATCTGCTCTTTTATTGTTATCAATTAAACCCCTATCATTTAAATTTGTAGCTATAGATGGAGCGTGACTAGCTGCTGCAAATGCTTTTGGAAGATTATCAATTTCTAAACCCCATTTGACAACAGATATAATTAATGATGATGGAATATAATCTGAGCTTAAGATATCTAAACAATCATTTTCTAAGAGTTCTTTTGCAGATATATTACCAGAGTGTGAACCTCCTCTAAGTAAATTAGGAGATCCCATCATAACTTTAATATTGTAATCTTTAGAAGTTTTGGCTGCTTCTAATGTTGTTGGAAATTCAGCCAATTTTACTCCATATTTATTTGAATTATGAACATCATTTTCTGTGGTATCGTCGTGACTAGCCAAAATACAATCATATGATGATTTAAATTCTAAAATTTTATCTATGTGTTTCTTGCTATTTTTTTTTGAAAGATTTTTTAAGTGATCAAAATGAATTTCCATTTCATTTTCTGTCATACCGTATTTAATTGAAAGATATTCTTTGTACTTATCTATAACTCTAAATTGCCTCTGACCTGGTGTATGATCCATTATACTAATCAGTTTTACATCGTGAGTTTCATTGTATTCGTCTAATTCATCAATCAAATTCTCCGAACAAGTTTCAGCTCTTAAATGTATTTTGTGATCAATCTTGAGAATATTATCTTTTTTAAAACTTGAAATTATATCCGAACAGTTTTTTGCATATTTTTTATATTTTCCTGTTTTTTCAATAGAACCAACTCTTAATGCATCAAAAACTGTAGTTATTCCAACAGATGCTAATTCTCTATCATGAGATAAAATTGCATTTTCTACTGGAAATGAAACTTTAGGTCTTGGTGTCATGTGTCTTTCAAGATTGTCAGTATGTAATTCAACCAATCCTGGCGAAATATAATCTTTTTCGCAGTCTATAGAACTTTTGTTATTACTTAATCCACTACTTATATCGACAATCTTGTTATCTTTAATCCTGATATGACCATGAACGATTTCATCTTTTTTAATTATCATGGCATTGTTTAAAATATATTCATGCATCACTTTTTAATACACATGAATTGTTACAAATATTTTAAATTAGAGAAAATTTATATAAGTATTATAAGTTGAATTATGAAAAAATATTCTAGATACGCTATTTATTATGCACCTCCAAAAGAGAGTATTCTAGAAGAATTTGGCAGATATTGGTTCGGTTGGGATCCACTTAATGCAAAGTTAATAAATAACAAACATAGAATTAATTATCTAAACAGATTTGGAATTAAAAACTTAATAAACATAGATAAAAATGTTTTAATTGCAAAGAAATATGGGTTTCACGGCACACTTATTCCTCCTTTTAAACTAAACAAAAATTATAGTACCAATACATTATTTAAAAAAACTGAGGAAATAGCAAAAAAATTCAAAAAATTTAAATTTTATAAATTTAAATTAAAAAAAATGAATAATTTTTATGCTTTTGTTCAAAATAAAAAAAATAATAACATTAATAAGTTATCAAATAGACTAGTTAGAGAATTATTTAAATTTAGGTCACCTCTTACAAAAAAAGAAATTGATAGAAGAAATCCCTCTAAACTAAGTAAATTACAATTAAATATTTTATACAAATGGGGATACCCCTATTTAATGTCAGAATTTAATTTCCATATGACCCTTGCATCAGAGGTCACAGGAAACAAATTGTACCTTGAGTTAAAAAAAATTGAAAGAAACAAAGAAATCATTTTAAATGAAATAAATAATTTTGATAAAATATATATATTTGGTGAAAACCAAAAAGGAATGTTTGAGAATTTAGAAAATTTTTCACTTAGCTAAAATTATTTTTTTCAATTTATTTGCACCTATAGCTATTGATTTATTATTATTTATAGTAATGATATTTTTCGGTAGTAAATTAATTTTTCTTTTTATCCTTTTATTAATTGATTTTTTGTCTTCTCTAGCTCGATTTACAAGTCTCTTTTTAATAATTGTTGATGGGGCAAAAATATTAATTATTTTAACGTTATTAACTTTTTTTTTTACTTTAAAAAGTACTTTTCTTGATCCATTAAAAATTACTGTTTTACCTTCCTCTATTTTTTTTATTTCCTTAAATGGAATACCGTATGAAAAACCATGAGCTTTCCAGTAAACAAAGAAATGTTTTTTTAAAATCTTATCTTCAAAATTTTTAATTGATATGCTGTAATGATCTTCATTTTTAATATCTTTTTTCCTAGTAATGTACCTTTTTACCAAAATGGAATTAGGAATTTTTTTAATTACTTTTTTTAATAAAGTATCTTTTCCTGATCCTGATGGTCCAACGACTACGATAAGCTGACCGTTATTTTGCATCTGATATTTTTGTAATATCTATTTCCCTAGCATTTAAATATTTACGTGAATATTCATCATGAAAAATACCAATTATTGAAGATCCACTATCTTTTTTTTCATTAATCAAATTCAAAACAATATCTTTGTTAACACTATCTAAACTAGCAGTTGGTTCATCTAGTAATAAACATGGATAATTTCTAATCAGTCCCCTAGCAACATTAACTCTTTGTTGTTCTCCACCTGAAAAAGTTAGTGGCGATAAATTCCATAAGTTTTTATCTATATTAAGTTTTAGTAAAATTTTTTCAGCTTTTTCACGAACTTCATCTTGATCTGAATTTATTTCTAATAAGGGCTCCATAACAATTTCAATTGTAGGAACACGAGGTATAACTCTTAGAAATTGACTAACATATCCTATTATATTTTTTCTAAGTTCAATAATATTTCTCGGATATGTATGATCTATGTTGTGATTATTAATTTTAATTTGTCCTGATTGAAAAACATAGTTTCCATAAATCATTTTTAAAATACTAGACTTTCCAACACCTGATGGTCCTGTTAACGCTACAATTTCTCCAGGATTAATTTTCAAATTCAAATTATTAAAAACTAATATGTTTGTTTTGCCCTGATTATGAAGTGTAAATTTTTTTGTAATTTTATTTAGTTCAATCATTTTTAAACCTGTAATACTGAACTAACTAATAACTGAGTATAAGAATGTTGCGGATCATCTAATACCTGATCACAAAGTCCAGACTCAACAGCCTCCCCATTTTTCATAACAATAATTTTATCAGCTAACAATCTAATCACTGCTAAATCGTGAGAAACGATTACAACTGATAAATTTAATTCTCTAACTAATTTTCTTAACAAATCTAAAATTTTTGCTTGAACAGAAACATCAAGACCTCCTGTTGGTTCGTCCATGAAAATTATTTTAGGACTCGTAACCAAATTTTTTGCTATTTGTAATCTTTGCAACATTCCACCAGAAAATGTTCTTGGAAAATCATCTACTCTACTTTTATCGATTTCTACTTTATCTAACCATTTAAAAATAGTTTGCCTAATATTTCCATAATTTCTTTGTCCAATCGACATTAATCTTTCACTAATATTTCCACCAGCACTTACATCTAATCTTAAACCGTCTCTAGGATTTTGGTGAACAAAAGCTAATTCAGTTCTTATCAATAACCTTTTCAATGACTCAGATATTTCTAGAAAATCAATCGTTTCATTACCTGTTTCAATTAAGATTTTTCCACTATCAGGAATAAGATTGCCTGATATGGAATTTATAAAAGTTGTTTTTCCTGAGCCAGATTCTCCTACTACACCAACGACTTCCCCAGGATATAATGTCAAATTCATATTTTTGCATCCCACTTGATTACCGTAATATTTGTTTAAATTATGAACTGACAAAATTGGTTGCATTCAATTATTTTCCATTCTTTGATTACAATAATTTGTATCTGAACATATAAATGATCTATTACCGTCATCATCAGTAATTATTTCATCTAAAAAACTCTCATTTGATCCACAAATAGAACATTTATGAGGTGCCTTTGAGGGATCAAATGGATAATCCTCAAAATCAAGACTCGTTACTTCAGTATATGGTGGTATTGCATAAATTCTTTGCTCTCTTCCTGCTCCAAATAATTGAATAGCAGGGTTATTGTTCATTTTTGGGTTATCAAATTTTGGAATAGGTGATGGGTCCATTATATATCTTTCATTTGTCTTTACTGGATAAGCATATGCTGTTTCTATATGACCATTTTTGGTAATATCTTCATATAACTTTACATGCATAATTCCATATTCTGATAGTGCATGCATTTTTTTAGTTTCTTGATATCTTGGTTCTAAAAACGCAAGAGGTTCTGGTATTGGAACTTGATAAACAAGTATTTGTTTTTCTTTTAACTTTTCTTCTGGAATTCTGTGTCTTGTCTGAATTATCGATGCTTGGCTTGTTTTTTCTGTGGTCTCAATATTAGCAGTTTTTTTAAAGAAATTTCTAATTGAAACTGCGTTTGTAGTATCATCTGCTCCTTGATCAATAACTTTTATCACATCGTCAGTTGTTAAACATGACGATGTTACTTGAACCCCTCCTGTTCCCCATCCATATGGCATAGGCATTTCTCTAGATGAAAATGGAACTTGATAACCTGGTATGCAAAGAGCTTTAATCAAAGCTCTTCTTATCATTCTTTTTGTATTTTCGTCTAAATAAGCAAAATTATATATTTCATCTTGAGCTGCAACATCAGTTTTTTTATTTTTAAATTTAAGTACGTTGTTCATTTTTTTTATACTCTTCTCTAATTTTTCTTACTAAATCCAATTCCGCTTGAAAATCTACATAATGAGGTAATTTGATATGTTCTAAAAAACCTGTGGCTTGAATATTATCACAATGAGATATAACAAATTCTTCATCTTGAGCAGCAACACCCAAATACTCCTCACCAAATTCTTTCCATCTCATTGATCTATCAACTAAAGCCATAGAAATAGCTTTTCTTTCTAATTGACCAAAAACTAAACCATATCCACGGGTAAATTGAGCAGGTATTTTTTTACTACCTTTAAATTGGTTTACTGACTCACACTCAGTAAACATGACATCAGCAATATTTATTTCTATTCCTAATTCTGGAATTTCAAATTGAACCTCAACGTAACCAGTTCTTAATTCACCAACAAATGCATGATTTCTAGCATACCCTCTCTGTGTTGAATAAGCTAAACCAAGAAGAAAACCTTCATCTCCTCTTGAAAGAGATTGCAATCGTTCAGATCTTGTTAAAGGAAAATTAATTGGGTTTCTTGTAATATCTTTAGATGTCTTGCCACTAGGTATTTCTTTCTGAATTAATCCTTCTTTATTTAAAAAGCTTAAAACATGTGGGATTTCTTTATCATCATATTTTTCAATCTTAGCTTTTTCATACTCTCCATCAGCAAGAAGCTTGAAATCAAGTAAACGGTGTGTGTAGTCAAATGTTGGGCCTAACTTTTGTTTACCTGGGATATCTTTAAATGTTGCAGATATTCTTCTTAGACATAACATTTTGCCAGTTTCGATAGGTTTGCTTGAACCAATTCTAGGTAAAGTAGTTCTATAGGCTCTCATTAGAAAAATTGCTTCAATCAAGTCACCTCTAGACTGTTTGATTGCAAGAGCAGACAAATCTTTGTCATATAAAGATCCTTCTGACATAACTCTATCAACACTTAAAGTTAGTTGTTCACTAATTTGTTTAATATTTAGTTCTGCTATATTTACATCCCCTCTTCTTATTTCGGATAACCAGGAATGTGCGTTATTTATTGCCTTTTCCCCACCTTTTACTGATACATACATTTTATAGCTCTCCTATTTTCAATGATCTTGGTATTGAATAAAATTTATCATTATCAACAAAATAAAAATCAAGTCCTAATGGAAATTGCTGGTTATTTTTTTTTATAACCTCTCTATCAGGTAAAAATATACTTTTAGAACTTTTAATACCAGGACCAGAAATTATGGCATTTGGTTTTTCAAATTGGGACTGGCAAATAATTGTACACGATTGATCAGGATTTTGCTCGTCCCCCTTTTTAAATTCATCTAATGGTAAAAGATCATCCCAAGTACCAATTGCAAAATTTGCATTTTTTTTATCTGTAATGTTTGCACCTGTATTAAATTTAATCCAATCAATAGTTTCTTGATTGTTAACATCACCACCTAAAAAAATATTTGAATAACTATCACAAAAAGTTTTTATTATTGAACAACTAGCTGAAAACATATTCGAAGGGGGATCTATATTTTTTAATGTCTCAATTGAACCGGGATATGAGGTTGCAAACAAAATACTTCTAAAATAATCAGCACTTACTTGAGAATTATTTTTTTTAGAAACAACTTCCATAGATTATTTATCCTCACCTCTTACCAAGGTAAAAAAATCAACTTTAGTAGCTTCTGTTTTAGATAATATTTCATTTCTTTTGTTATTTTTATATTTAATTAATTTATCAATTATATTTCTTTTAATTATTTCTTTTTTTTCAGTTTGCATCAATGCATCACACAAAGCTGCAATTTTGGATTTATATTTATTTCTACCTTGAACATAACCATGTCCTTGAATTTTTTTATCTAAACTTAATGAACATCTCGTTATAGTTACTTCTCCAACATTAAAATTATCACCTGTGACGCCTGCTTTTCCTTGAACCATAACACTGCCAATCTCAGGTTCTCTTAACCAATTATATTCTATTTTCATATTTAAATTGTCCCAAAGCGATATTAGATAATTTTCATCTGCTGTTGCTAAATAACTTAACCATTGTTTTCTTGATTTATTTTTCATAATACTATACAACTAGACAAGTACTAAAATTAAAAATAATTTCAATATATTATTTATTAAAATTTTATGACAACAAAAGATTTGCTTTGGAAGGAAATATACAATTCAATCAAAAGAGAAATTGTTTTAAATAAGTACAAAATTAATAAAAAGTTAGATTCTGAGAATGACTATGCAAAACAATTCAATGTCAATAGACACACTATAAGAAGAGCTTTTAAAGAACTTAAAGATGATAATTTAATATATTCAAAAAGAGGTCTTGGAGTATTTGTTAAATCATCAAAAATTAATTACTCAATTAGTAAAAACGTACGATTTACTGAGAATATACTTCAAGAAAACCAATCAGTAAGAATTGAAATAAAAAGTTTTGATATTGCTGAATGCAATCCTTTTGAAAAAAAAGAACTCAACTTAAAAAAAAATGACAAAGTTACACGCATAAATAGCATAGGTTTTGTCAACAATTCACCTTCTGTAATAACTTTCAGATCGATTCCTTATAAAAAATTTCCAAAATTTATTAATTATTTTGTTAAAAAACAATCAGTAACCAAAGCTTTTAATTTATTGAATATCAAACTAATTAAAAGATCAAAAACTCTAATCAATGCTGAAATTGCAGACAAAATAAAATCAAATTTATTAAATATAAATGAGGGGGAAGCACTATTAAAAACTACATCTGTTAATGTCGATTTTAAAAACAATCCTATAGAGTTAAGTGAAAGTTATTTTATAGGATCTAAAATTCAATTTTTAATAAAAAATTAGATTTTCTACCTTAGGTTTAAATTTCATATAACTTAAACAAAATTTAAAAGATTCATTAATAATATTTTAACATTTATTAAAGATTAGAGGGTTAACAATTTCCTCAAATGATTATTGAAAAGGTTAACAAATTTTTCGGTGATAATCATGCCGTTAAAAACGTTTCTTTTGAGGTTAACAAACCTCAAATGATAGGAATCATAGGTAGATCTGGGGCTGGTAAATCAACATTACTAAGAATTATAAATCGACTTACCGACGCAACAGATGGGTCGATTGAAATTGAAGGTCAAAATATTCTAGATTTAAAAAGTAAGGAAAAGAGATCATGGCAAAGAAACTGTGCAATGATTTTTCAACAATTTAATTTAGTCCCACGATTAGATGTTCTAACAAATGTAATATTAGGCAGATTAAATTATCAGGGCTCATTTAGAGCATCTTTAAAAATGTTTTCTCGAGATGAAAGAGCTGATGCTCTGATTTTACTCAATAACTTAGGTATGGCTAACACTGCCCTTCAAAGAGCTGAAACGTTATCTGGAGGTCAACAGCAACGTGTAGCTATATGTAGAGCTTTGATGCAAAATCCTAAAATGATTTTAGCAGATGAACCAATTGCATCTTTAGATCCAATGAATGCAAGAATGGTAATGGAATCATTAAGAAAAATTCATGACGAAAAAAATTTAACAGTTATTTCAAATCTTCATACACTTGATACAGCAAAAACTTATTGTGATCGAATTATTGGAATGAAAGATGGTGAAATAGTCTTTGATGATTTGCCTGAAAAATTATCACATAAACTTGCAAGAGAAATTTATGGTGCAGAGGCTGATGAAGCTTTTGAGCCACAAGTAACATCTACAGAGCTTAAAACAAAAAATAAATTAAATGGAGATGTTGAGAAAGAATTTGCAACTGCATGAGATCAATAACTCATCGTTACAAATAAGTCGTTAGACTAAAATTATAAAAAGGAGATAATTATGTTTAATAAACTAACAAGAGTTATTGCACTTTTGGCTATGGTGTTTTTTTCAACTCAAGCTAATGCAGTAACTTACACAGGTCCAAAAATGGACTTAAGTAAATACCAACCAGAATTTAGAGTTGGTTTTTTAGGTGACGAAGCAGCTCAAGATATTATAGCTAGAAATGAATGTTTCATGCCGTATATCGAAGCCGCTTATGGTGTACCAGCTAAATTTTTTACTTTTAAAGACTACGCTGGAACAATGGAGTCGATGCTAGGTGGTAATCTAGATTACACTTGGTTCGGTTCTTCAGGATATGCGGGTATGTATTTAAAAGATCCAACTGCAGTAGTACCAGTACTAACAAGAATGCAGCCAACTGGTGATATGGGTTACTACTCTGTTGCAGTAGCAACTAAATCATCTGGAATTAAATCAATGGAAGACCTTAAAGGTAAATCCTTTGGTTGGGCTGACCCTAACTCTACATCAGGTTTTTTAATTCCGTCAATTGAATTAAAGGCTATGGGTATGGATCCAGATACATATTTTTCAAAAACACAGTTTTCTGGAGGACATGAAAACAATGTATTAGCGGTAATGAATGGTGATGTTGATGCTGGTGTAACATGGGTATCTGGTGTTGGTAGCTGGGAAGAAGGATATTCGTCAGGGAATTTAAGAAAAATGGTTGATAAAGGGATTTTAAATATGGACGACATTGTTCAAATTTGGTCTTCAAAATTAATTCCTAATGGTCCAATTGTGATGCCTACTTTTTTACCTGTTAGAGCACACCAAGTAATGATTGGTTTAAAGCAATGGATACACGAGAACGATCCAAAATGTAGCGAAAACGTTGCAAACGGGATTGTAAAAAAATGGGTTCCGGTGGATCATTCTTTTTACGAGTCAGTTGTAGCTGCAAGAAAAGCTAAAATTGAAGCGCAAAAAAATAATTAATTAAACCCCCTATAATTAGAGGCAAAGACTGTAAATCTTTGCCTCTGATTTATTTTTAAAAATTATGGCAAAAGCCTTACCTGCCAACCTAGAACAAATTGAAGTTAATTTAAAAAAATTAACAAACCAGAGAACTAGGTCCTCGCTACTTGGAATTGCAATTCTAATATTAATTTTTTTTGGTGGTACCTTGGTATCGTTAGAAGCAAATGCAGGGTCTTTTGGAAGAGGTATAGCTAATTTTTTTAACTACCCTAGAGATTTATTTGTAGACACTTTTGAGATGGGATGGAAATATTGGCCAAGAGTTATTAAGTATATTCCTGAATTAATTATTACTTTAAATATTGCTTTATTTTCAACTTCTATAGGTTTTATTTTAGCAATTATATTTGCAATTTTTTCAAGTAGGAACCTAATTAGAAACAAAAGAGTTATTCAATTTACAAAATTTTTAATGGATGTGACAAGATCATTTCCAACATTAATAATAGCAATGGTGTTTTTATATCTAATGGGTAAATCATCTTTACCAGCTGTAATTGCTATAACAATACATACTGCTGGAGCACTTGGTAAATTATTTACAGAGGCTATAGAAAATTGTGATGGAAAACCTATTGAAGGTTTAAGTTCTGTTGGTGCAACTTGGACACAGAAGATAAGATTTTCAGTTCTTCCCCAGGTACTACCTTTGTTTTTAAGTTATGGAATATTGAGGTTAGAAATTAATGTTAGAGAATCTACAATATTAGGTTTTGTTGGTGCAGGTGGAATTGGAGAAATGTTAGCGGCTCTAATTCAGTGGAATTATGGAGCTGATGTTTTAGCGTGTATGTTCTTACTGGTTGGTACGATAATTGCATTAGATTATTTGTCTGCATATTGGAGACATAAATTAATTGGAGCAAATCAATGAGTTCTAGTTTAGCTATTCAAAGAGAAAATATTCGTAAATTATTTCCTGACACATTTAAACAAGCCAGAAAGAGTAGATTAAGAGGCCAAATAATTTTTTTTCTCGTCTTAGTATATTTAATAGTAGGTTTTTTTACTTTAGATGTTGTTGATATCCCAAAAAAATGGAAACCACAAAATGCTGCTATGTTTGTCTTAGACACATATGCACACAAAGATCATGTAACAATGAAATGGGAAAATCATGAGGATATTAAAATAGCTTTTGAAGGAAATTATAGAAGTATTTATGGAAGAGATAATCTTGATAAATCAATTCCAGATTGGTTTTACAAAAATTCTGATAATGTTGGCAATGTAGTTGAGTTTAATAATAAAGGTAAGGCAATATTATACAAAGATAAAGTCGAGATTGTAAATTTTCCAAAATATGAGAGAGATTTTACCATAAAATTAAATTCTAATGGTAAACCTTACCTTGTAGGTTCAGAGGATTTGGTCATAGAAGATTTAAAAGGTTTTAGAATCACAGAAAATAGAGTTGAATTTAGACCAACTTTGTATGAGAGAATTCAAGTATATCCAAAAAAAGTTGAAATTCATCGTTACAGTATCGGATGGAAATATTTTTGGTTTGATTTCTCAAGTCCGTTAGAACCATATAGCTTTTTCGAAGCATTAGGTTTGACTTTTTCTAAAGAAAGAGTTGTTCCTGAAATGTCTAATTTAAAACTTTTCTTAACAGAGATTAAGGATAATGAAGCATTTATGCACGGTAGAGTTTGGTGGGCAATGCTCGAAACAATAGTTATGGCTGTACTTGGGACAATGTTTGCTACGGTAATGGCTCTGCCCTTGTCATTCCTTGCTGCATACAACGTTACACCTATTAAAGCTCTAAGATTTACGTTAAGAAGATTATTTGATACTTTAAGAGGAATAGACTTTTTAATTTGGAGTTTAATATTTTTAAGAGCTTTTGGTCCAGGACCCTTCACTGGTATTTTTGCGATTGGTTTTACTGATACAGGTACTTTAGGTAAATTATATTCTGAAGCAATTGAAAATACTGAGAAGAAACAACAAGAAGGAGTTCAATCTACAGGGGCTAGCAAATTTCTACAACATAGATTTGGTATAATTCCTCAAATACTTCCAATTTTTGTATCTCAATCCTTATACTATTTAGAGTCAAATACTAGAGGAGCCGTAATAATAGGTGCAATGGGCGCAGGAGGAATTGGTTTACAATTTTTAGGTGCACTAGGTACTGGAAATGATTTTGAAAATGTCGCCTACATGGCAATATTAGTTTTGGCTGTAGTAATATTTATGGATAGATTATCTGCTTGGCTTAGAAGAATATTAATTGGATCAGATCAATTAATTGTAAGGTAAATAGAAAAAATACCTTTATCAAAAATTTTTCTAGAAATTTTAATTTAAGAATTTAAAAAGATAAAAATCAATCTTTCCAGAATTTCCACCAAGGTTTTTCTTCCTTTGTTATCTCATTATTGTCAACAACAACTTTAGTTATAGATGGATCCTCTCCATCTACTAATCCTGCTCTAGCAGTTGTTTTAGCGTCTTCTAATTTTAGTTTTGCCTCAAAAACTCTGTTTTCATTACACAATTTCATGCCCTCTTTCATTAATGCTTCTGCCTCAGATGCTTTTTCGGGACTAGATCTTGAAATATCATTTTTAACAGTGGCTCTTAACATAAGTACGCCAGGGTCTTCACAATTCCCTATTTCATTTTTAAATGTATCCTCAGTATTTTGTGAATAACTACTGCCGGCTTGTTGCTCTGTTATTTTAGCATGATTGTCAGCTTGAGTAATAGAAATTGTGGATAAAGTTAATATAAATGAGATTAGGATTTTATTCATAATAATCTATTAACTTACTTTTGTTAAAAAAATGTTAAAGAAATAAAAAAATTTGTGAAATATTTGTCTGCATTTTTAATAGGTATATCAGTTACCTTTTGTTACAGCAGTTGTATGTACCTGTTCTCAGCGTTGTTGCTAACTTGGGAAAACGAACTAGGTATTTCAAGAAACAACTTAACTTTTATTTATTCCCTAGGCTTAGTTGTGCATAGTTTACTTTTACCTTTTCTAGGTAAGATTGTAGATAGAAATCTAAGTTTTTCAATGATGTGGACCAGTCCTATACTGTTAGGACTAAGTGTAATTTATCTTTCATCAGTAGATACATATGGTGGATTTTTACTTGCTTGGATACTTGTCAGTGCAACCTCGGGTGGCTGTCTTTATACGATGCTTTTTAGTGTCATTACTATTAATTTAAAATCAAAGGCCAAAACATCTATTGCAATAATTACTTTGTTTGCTGGATTTGCAAGCACATACACATTTCCTACTGCTACTTATTTAACAGAACAATATGACTGGAGGTTTACTGTATTTATTTTTGGAATATTAAATATATTGATTAGTTCACCAGCTAATTATTTTGGTTTCAAAAATATAATTATAAAAGAATTTAAAAAAATTGAAAAGAAAACAGATCAAAATTCAAAGCTTAAAATAATACTTAAAGATTATAGATTTTGGTTATTTAGTTTTTCATTGTTTGTTATTGGATTTAATATTGGTGCTATTACAACTCATGTAATTCCAATGTTGCAGGAAAAAGGGATGAGTCTATCCCAAGCTGTATTGACAGCATCTCTGTTTGGACCAGGACAAGTAATAGGTAGAATTTTAGTTATGATATATGGAGGTGATAAGTCAAATTTAAAATTATTTGTAATTTGTTTTTACTCGATGGTAATTGGAATGATATTTTTATACTTTATAAATATTAATCATTACTTAGCATTTTTATTTGTTTTATTTAATAGTTCAGCATATGGCAGTATGGCTATTTTAAAACCTTTGGTTCAAAATGATACTTTTGGCCAAAAAAACTTTGGCAATATTCATGGTATTTTAGCTTTACAATATATGATTGGTAGTATTGCTGGTCCATGGATAGGTTCCTTGATATGGAATGTAGGGGGGTATGATTTGTTAATATTAGTATTTTTTGTTTTAGCAATATTTGGCAACTCGACAGCAATTTTTCTAAACAAAAAAAAATTTATTTAAAACTGCTTTCCACATGTTTATAAAAAAAATTTATATTTGGAATTTCTAAATTTTCAACTTTAGCAAGATCATCATATTTCCTTAGTCTAACTGCATCTTGCATAAAAGGTTGTTTAATAAATTCGTTTGCCTCTTCTTCAGAAAAACTACCACCTTGAACATCCAAACTTCTTTTTGAGGCAATAGATAGAGCCTCATAATATCCTTTCTCATAATAAACTAAATATCTTTTAGCTGGTACATGCCCTTTAATTAGTCTTGTAACATCTTCTGGAAAAAATTTAGAAAGAAAAAAGGATCCTGAATTCTCATGCTTTTTATCTACTCCTTTTTTGATGGCTTCTTTATCATTATTAATTAAGTGACCAATATCATGGAATAGAGCTGCAGTTATAAAAAAATTGTTTTCATTATTTTTTTTTGCCAATAATGCACATTGAATTGCATGTTCTAGTTGTGAAACTTTTTCATTTCCATATTGTTTGTCTGATCCAATTTCTTCTATAATTTTAAATAAATTGGTTATATTTGATTTAATATCCACAATGTTACTTTAAATTAAGAATGTTTCAGTTTTGTTACAATTTAGATTTAGCATTCATTAAGTATAGAAAAATAATATATAGTAATAAAAGTTAAAAATGAAAAAACTTTTATTTGTTTGTACCGGCAATTCTCATAGAAGTATATTGGCTGAAAGTGTAGTTAACAAATATCATAAAGATAAATTTATTGGCTACAGTGCAGGTAGCAAACCATCTGGAATAATTAATAAATATGTCATTAAATATCTTAATGAAAATAATTTTGATACAAAAAATCTATCTTCTAAAAACTTTAATAAATTTTTAGATGAAAAAACAATATTTGACCAGGTATTTACCGTATGCAACAATGCCAGTGATGAAGTTTGTCCAGTCTGGCCATCTCCTGAAAAAATAGTTCATTGGGACATTGAGGATCCTGTTCATATCATTAATGAGTTAGAAAATAGTGATAAACCAAATAAAGAAGAGCTGATTTCAACAGAAATACATAAAACTTATTCCAATTTAGAAACCAGAATAAATTATTGGATTAAAAATTATTAGCTTAAAGACTCATCAATTTTACTGTCAAACTAGAACCACAACTAGAACTTTTGGAGATGTTTCAAGGTTTTGTAGTAAATGAATGAAGATAATCGGCGTAAACTCTGGAAAATTATTCAGGAAGCTGGCGATTATTTGCGGGATTAGAGGGACACATTATTCTACACTAACCTACATTAAACTAAAGTATTTATGCGGATACTAAAAAGTTAGCTTAAAATAAATCGAGATGATTGTTTAGAATTTGCTAAAAAATATAGTTGGGAAGAAACAGCAAAAATTTTCTTTAAAAATATTTCACCTAATAACTAAAGACAATATTAGTTACATTTGTTAAAACATATCCATGTTTTGGACAGAGTTGATACTTATATTTATAGTAATTGTTTTATTATATTTTTTATTTAAAAAAAATATTAAGCCAGAAAACATTGCTCCTACTATTAATAAGACAAATAAAGACGACTTAGGTAAAAGAATAATAATAGAGGAATTAGAGGATCAATTTTTTGCTTTAGACAAATATAACTTAATTAAATATCTTAACAAAAGCGCAAAACAACGTTTTGGAGAAGGTTTAATTGATAAAAATATTTCAAGTGTAATAAGAGATACAAAATTACTTGAAACAATCGAAAATGCTATTAAAGATCAAACTACAAAAAATGTAAATGTAGAAATAAATTTACCATCTTATCAACTTTACAAAATTTACGTTATACCTGGCCCCACTCATTTGTTTCCAGAAGCAGATTCTGTCGTATTATTTTTAAAAGATTTTACAGAAATAACAAAAGCACAAAAATTAAAAACTGATTTTGTTGCTAACGTAAGTCATGAGTTAAGAACCCCTTTAGTATCAATCAAAGGTTCTTTAGAAACTATTCTTGGACCAGCTTCAAATGATCAAGAAGCGCAAAAAAAATTTATGTCGATCATGTCTGATCAAGTATTAAGAATGGAAAATCTTATCAACGATTTATTGATTTTAAGTAGAATTGAACTAGAAGAACACATTAAGCCTAATAAAATAATCAACTTAAATGATATTTTTACAAATATAAAAAGTAATTTTGAAATAATATTAAAAAAAAAAAGTATTAATTTGCATCTAGATCTTATGAAACCAACCTTAGTGTTTGGTGATAATGATAAATTGTTAACTGTGTTTTCAAATTTAATTGATAATTCAATAAAATACTCTCAAAATGGCAAAAATATATATGTAAATAGTCAAAATAGCGAAGGTAAATTAATTGATAAAAATATTGTAATTAGCATTAAAGATGAAGGTGTTGGAATACCTCAACAATTAATTCCAAGAATAACTGAAAGATTTTTTAGAGTAGATGAAGAAAAAAGTAAAAAGGCTGGTGGTACAGGTTTAGGTTTAGCTATCATGAAACATATTATATCTCAACATAGAGGTGATTATGAGATTCTCAGTAAAGTAGATAAAGGTACTGAAGTAAAGATATATCTTCCAACAAAATAATAAATTTAAAAACTTGTTTAAAATTAACACTTATTCAATCAATTTTTAACAAATCTTTTGTTGATTAGTATCTTAGTTAAATTAAAATTTTAATATGACTAAGGTGTTAAATTGTATTTTGATTATTATATATTTTTCAATATCAATGATTGCGAAAAGTAATGCATCTGATATTTCTACAATTTTAAAAAACCAGCAATTAACCGTTTTTGATATTGGTATTTTTAGATTGCACGAAGACTTAAAGAGTGCATATCCTGAAATTAAAAAACATAAAGATGTACCATACGAAGATATATACATAGATGTTCTTAGTTCCTATTGGAGAAATACAGTAGATTTAATTGTTTCAATTCCAGTAAATGAAAATTTAAAAAAAGAGAACTACATGTCAGATTCATTGAGATGTCGAAACATATTTAATTCTGTTAGAGATCATTTACTGAGAAATGAAAATATGAGTAATTATAGGTTTACTATGGCGACAAGCTATTTAACAACTATCTTTTCTACTCCATCTAGTTGGCCAAAATGGCGTTTTGATCAAAGCGTGCTTGAAGAATTGGTTAATTTGGTAAAACTGGAAGTTGTTTTAAGACCTACTCCAGATCTTGCTTTTAAGGATAATGTTAATCCAGTCTCATGCAAAGGTGGTTTGGAAACCGAAAATAACGAGATTATTTTCTCAATGAAATACAACTAAAAGGTTATGTTTTTAACAAAACTGTAACAATTCCGTAATATTTAAGATTCAATTAATTTATAGGAGTCTAAAATCTTTTAATAAACTATGAAAGGATTAAAGATAATGAAAAAACTAACTATAATAATTGCTTCGCTTGTTGCTTTAACGGTCGCAACAGTTGCTCAAGCAAGAGATCAAATTAAAATAGTTGGTTCATCTACAGTATTCCCTTACGCAACTGTTGTTGCTGAAAGATTCGGTGGTTCAGGATTTAAAACTCCTGTAATCGAATCTACTGGTACTGGTGGAGGAGCTAAACTATTCTGTGCTGGTGTTGGTGAGCAACATCCAGATATTACAAATGCATCAAGAGCTATGAAAGATAAAGAGAAAGCTCTATGTAAGAAAAACGGTGTAAATGAAATTGTTGAGATTGTGATTGGTAACGATGGTATCACACTAGCTTACAGCAAAGATGCAAAACCAGTAAATTTTACTAAAGAACAATTATATTTAGCACTAGCTGCTCATACAGTTGTTGATGGTAAATTAGTTCCAAATATTTATAAAACTTGGGACCAAATTGACCCTAGCTTACCAAAACAAAAAATTTCAGTGATGATCCCGCCAGGAACATCAGGAACTAGAGATGCTTGGAATTCTTTAGTAATGAAAAAAGGTATGACTAAAGAAGCTAAAGCTCTTTATAAAGCTGGTTTTGAAGCTGGAAATAAAAAATATAAAAAACCTCAAAAACTTTACAGAGAGGATGGTGCTGCTATTGAAGTAGGAGAAAACGATAGTTTAATCATCCAAAAGTTAACTCAAGATAAAGATATGTTTGGTTTCTTTGGTTTCAGTTATTTCTTGGCTGCTAAAGATAAATTACAAGCTGCTAGCATAGATGGTGGACAACCCTCTCTAGCGAGTATTCAAGACTACAGTTATGCAGTTGCAAGACCATTATTTTTCTATGTGAAAAAAGCTCACGTTGGCGTTATTCCAGGATTACATGAGTTTGTGAAAGAATTCACAACAAAGAAAGCTATTGGAAAAGGTGGTTATCTAGCAGACATTGGTTTAGTGCCATTAGATAAAACGTTGTATAAAACAACCAGAACTAATGCCACCAAACTAGTTGCTATGGGAGATTAATTATTTCTTTAATAACAAATGAAAAAAAAGGGGTCTTTTTAGGCCCCTTTTTTTTATAAACAGAGTAAAGTCTTTATTAGTGGAGATTCTTTGAACTTAATATTATTTACATTTATTGTTCTTCTTGGTTTCACAAGTTATTATTTTGGACGAAAAAAAGCATACACAATTCAATATACAAAAAAAAGATTAACTGCATTACCTCAATTTTATGGTTATTATCTTGCGATTTGGTGTGCAATACCGGCTTTTATAATTTTTTCTTTATGGGCAATTTTTGAGCCTACAATTGTAAAATTGCTTATCTTAAGTGATTATTCAAATCAAGGTTATCTTGATAATGAATTAAATTTAATTTATGAAAAAATAAAATCATTGTCTCGAGGTCAATTTACTGGAGAAATTACACCCTTCATTGAAGCTTCAGCTAAAAAATACATAAATCTTCGATCAATAGCCCAAAGTTCAAAAGTTGTTATAGTGTTATCAGCAATTATTGCGTCTGGGGCCTACGCTTATAAAAGAATTTCATCTAATTCTAGAACAAGAGAGCCAGTTGAAAAATTTTTGAAAGCAGTTTTATTTACAGCTTCTTTAGCTGCAATATTAACTACTGTTGGAATAATTTTCTCACTTATATTTCAAACTATAGATTTTTTTAAAGTAATCCCATTATTTGATTTTGTCTTTGGAACTCATTGGTATCCTGCAAAAGCTTTTGTTAGAGATTCATCTGAGGCTTTAGATCCGTCAATGTACTCCGATACTTTTGGAGCAGTCCCTATTTTTGCGGGAACTTTTTTTATTGCTTTCATAGCTATGTGTGTTGCTATTCCTATTGGATTAATGAGTGGAATTTATTTGGCTGAGTATGCATCAATTAAAGTTAGACAATACGCAAAACCTTTAATTGAAATTTTAGCAGGTATACCAACAGTTGTTTATGGGTTTTTTGCTGCTCTAACAGTTGGACCTTTTTTAAAGGAAATAGGTAATAGCATGGGTTTAGACGTTTCAGCTGAAAGCGCTTTAGCGGCAGGCGGAGTAATGGGCATTATGATTATACCATTCATTTCAAGTTTAAGTGACGATGTGATTACAAGTGTACCTCAAAGTTTAAGAGATGGAAGTTATGCCATGGGAGCAACCAAATCAGAAACAATAAAAAAAGTTATTTTTCCTGCAGCATTACCAGGTATTGTTGGTTCTATTTTATTAGGTGTTTCAAGAGCTATTGGAGAAACAATGATAGTTGTTATGGCCTCTGGTTTAGCTGCTAATTTAACTTTAAATCCATTAGAATCTACTTCAACAATTACAGCGCAAATTGTTGTAATATTAATTGGAGATCAAGCTTTTGGCGACCCAAAAACGCAAGCTGCATTTGCTTTAGGTATGTCATTATTTTTAGTAACGCTCTGTTTGAATATTGTGGCCTTAAGAGTAGTTAAAAAATATAGAGAAAAATATGAATAAAAATAAAGAACAATTATTAAATAAAAGATATAAAGCTGAAAAGAGATTTCGATTATACGGTCAAAGTGCAATTTTTATGGCACTTTTATTTTTAATAATCTTTATTTTTAAAATTTTTTCGACAGGCTATTCAGCCTTTCAAAAAACTTGGCTTATTGTTCCAGTTACTTTTGATGCTGAATTAATGATGTTAGAGCAAAATCCTTCTAAAGAGGATTTAAAAGATGCTGATTATTACGATATAGCATTAAAATCAATGGCTGATTTAGATCCAAATGCTAATGAGAATCAAGAAAATGAGCTGAAGAGAATGGTTTCTTACTTTTTCGAAAGAGAGATTAAAAGAGAACTTTTAAATGACCCTTCATTAATTGGAAAAACTAAAGATGTTTATTTAACTGCCTCAGATGATTTAGATCAAGTATTCAAAGGCAATTATCCAAGAGATTTACCTGAAGATCAAAGAAGAGTTACGGATTATCAATTAAAGATTTTCGATCAACTTGTAGAACTAGGAAAAGTTGAAAGTAAATTCAATTTAAGTTTTTTTACATATCCTGATTCAAGAGAAGCTGAATTAGCTGGTATAGCAAGCTCATTTATGGGATCAATATTTTCTATACTTGTTTGTTTAATGATAGCGTTTCCTGTAGCAGTTCTAGCAGCTATTTATTTAGAGGAATTTGCTCCTAAAAACAGATTTACTGATTTTATTGAGGTAAATATAAATAATTTAGCAGCAGTACCTTCAATTGTTTTTGGTCTTTTAGGACTGGGTATTTTACTTGCTGTATTTCAATTACCTAGGTCAACACCTTTAGTCGGTGGAATAACTTTATCGTTGATGACTTTACCAACAATTATTATTGCTTGTAGAGCATCTTTAAAAGCAGTTCCTCCAAGTATAAGAGAGGCAGCACTTGCAATGGGTGCTAGTAAAATGCAAACTACAATGCATCATACAGTTCCGTTATCTATGCCAGGGACTTTATCCGGTACAATAATTGGTTTAGCCCAAGCATTAGGCGAAACGGCACCTTTGATATTGATTGGCATGGTGGCTTTTGTAAATACAATACCAGGATCTCCTTTAGATCCAGCTGCAAGTTTGCCAGTGCAAATTTATATTTGGGCAGAAAGCGCTGAAAGAGGTTTTGTCGAGAAAGTTTCTGCCTGTATTATGGTTCTATTAGGATTTTTAATTATAATGAACTTATTTGCACAAATAATTAGACATAAATTTGAAAAAAAATGGAGTTAAGATGATAAAGATAAGTTCAAAAAATGTAGATGTTTTCTATGGAAAAAAACAAGCTCTATTTAATATAAATTTAGATATTGAAGAAAATCAAGTTACAGCACTAATTGGGCCTTCAGGTTGTGGTAAATCTACTTTTTTAAGATGTCTAAACCGAATGAATGACGTAATTGATATATGTAGAGTAAAAGGGCAGATTATAATCAATGATTTTGATATCAATGACAAAAGTTGTGATGTTGTTAGATTAAGAGAAAAAATTGGGATGGTTTTTCAAAAACCAAATCCTTTTCCCAAAACTATTTATGAAAATATTTCTTATGGTCCAACAATTCATGGTATGGCTCAATCAAAGAATGAAATGGATGAAATAGTTGAAACTAGCTTAAAAAAGGCAGCATTATGGGAAGAGGTTCAAGATAGACTTCATGAGCCGGGCACAGGGTTATCAGGAGGTCAACAGCAAAGATTATGTATAGCAAGAGCTATTTCAGTTAAACCTGAAGTTATTCTCATGGATGAGCCTTGCTCTGCTTTAGATCCCATTGCTACAGCTCAAATTGAAGAATTAATTGATGAACTAAAAAAAGACCATACTATCATAATAGTCACTCACTCAATGGCACAAGCTGCAAGGGTCTCTCAAAATACTGGTTTTTTTCACTTAGGAGAATTGATTGAACATGGCTCTACTGATAAAATATTTAAGAATCCTGAAAATAAAAAAACTCAGGATTATATCACTGGGAGGTTTGGATAATGACCGAAGCACCGCATACTGTAAAGTCTTACGAAGAAGAGCTTAAAAATTTAAATAGCAATATAATTAAAATGGGTGGTTTTTGTGAAAAGTCTTTAGGGAAGGCTATTCAAGCTATTACCACTAGAAACAGTGATAATGCGGAAGCTGTTATAAAGGATGACGAAAAAATAGATAAGTTTGAAACTTTAATAGAGCAACAGGTAGTAAATCTTATTGCTTTAAGACAGCCAATGGCTATAGATCTTAGAGAAACAGTTACTGCTTTAAAAATATCTTCTGATCTTGAGAGAATAGGTGATTTAGCAAAAAATATTTCCAAAAGAACCCTTTTGTTAAATGAGAATTTACCAAAAAATTTAGTAGATGCTATCATAAGAGTCTCTTCTGATGTTCAAAAACAATTAAAATCAATATTGGATGCATACCTAGAAAGATCTTCGGCTATGGCAATTAATGTATGGGAAAGCGACGAACAAATTGATGATTTAACCAATTTATGCATGCAAGAAGTGATTAAATATTTAAAAGAAAATGAAAAAAACTTAAGTGATGGAACGCACTTATTATTTGTAACTAAAAATATAGAGAGGATAGGTGACCATACAACTAACATTGCAGAGCAAATATACTATTTAGTTAAGGGAGAATATCTTGAGGGTGATCGACCTAAAGGTACAGAACCTATTGTTACAGGAGAAAAGTAAAATATGCCGGCTCACATTTTTATAGCTGAGGACGAAACTTCGATAATAACCCTTCTAAAGTATAACCTTGAAAAAGAGAGTTACAAAGTAAGTTTCTGTGAAAATGGTGAACAAGCGCTTAAACAAATTAAAGATAAGCATCCTGACTTAATTTTAATGGATTGGATGTTGCCTGATTTATCGGGTGTTGAAGTATGTAAGAATTTAAAGAAAGATAATAAGTATAACGACATACCAATAATAATGTTGACAGCGAAAGGTGAGGAAGAGGACAAATTAAGAGCCTTTGACACAGGTGCTGATGATTATGTTACAAAGCCGTTTAGTCAAAAAGAACTTAATGCAAGAATTAAATCACTACTTAGAAGATCAAAACCATATTCTTCAGTTGATGTTGTTGAGTTTACAGATCTAAAAATAGATAGAATAACAAAAAGAGTTTATAGAAATAACGTTGAAATATCTTTGGGTCCTACAGAATTTAAATTATTAGATTTTTTTATCAAAAATCCAAAAAGGGTGTACTCACGAGAACAGCTTTTAAATAATGTTTGGGGTGAAAATATTTATGTAGAAACTAGAACCGTCGATGTACATATTAGAAGATTAAGACAGGCTATTAATATAGATAAAACTAAGCCTTTAATAAGAACTGTAAGATCAGCAGGTTATTCTTTAGAATCTTGAAGGTCTTTAGGTCTCATAAATTCCTTAATTAAACCATTTCCATCTAATTTATTCCATTCATTAAAATCAAAATAAATTTTTGCAAAAGCAGATGTTGGAAATTTAAAGTTTAATAACTTAAAATGGTTGTTGTTATGATTTTTTGTCAGTGACCGGACTAGATTTCTAACAGCAGGCTCGTGATTAATTAAAAGCACAGATTTAAATTTTTTAGGTATTTTTTTTATTATATCTATAATTTTATCTTCACTTGTTAAGTATAATTTTTTTGAGGAGGTAATTTTTTTCGGTTTTTCAATTTTTTTTAATAAAATTTTTAATGTTTTCTTTGTTCTTTTTGATGATGAAAGTAATATATAATCAAATTTATATTTTTTTTTAACAAAAAATTCACAAATCTTTTTTGCATTTTTCTTGCCACGCTTACTTAAAGTTCTTTCATGATCGTCAAGATTTGGATGGTCCCAGCTAGATTTTGCATGACGCATAACGTATAATTTGAGCATAAAGTTTAAATATATGACTGCATTAAAAAAACAAGATAAAGAAATACTTAAATCTAAATATATAAATAGAGAATTATCTTGGCTTAAATTCAATGACAGAGTTCTTCTAGAGGCTCAAAATATAGAAAATCCTCTTTACGAAAGAATTAAATTTTTATCTATAGCTGGATCAAATTTAGATGAATTTTTCATGGTACGTGTTGCAGGTTTATATAGTCAAATCAAGCAAGACGTAGACTCTCTTAGTTCTGATGGTCTTACTCCTGATGAACAAATGAATGAAGTTATTTTGGAAACTAACAATCTTCTTAATAAACAAAATAAAATATATAAAGATTTAATTCTTCAATTAAAAAAAGTAAATATAAGTATAGTTAAACCTGAAAATTTAAGTAAATCGGATCAGAAAAAATTATTTAAAGTTTTTAACGAAGAAATTTACCCCTTACTAACACCATCAGCAATAGACCCAGCTCATCCATTTCCATTTATTGTCAATCAAGGAAGAGCATTAGTTATGAGATTAAATAAGAAAAATAAAAAAAGAGTTTTAAATGCAATAATAGTAATTCCAAAAGCTTTATCAAGATTTATTGAAATAGATGGAAACAAAAGTTTTAAAAAATTTTTAATTATTGATGATGTTATAAGTTTTTTTGCTTCTGAAATTTTTCCCGATCATGATTTAGATAAAAAAATGTTATTTAGAGTTATAAGGGATAGTGACGTAGAAATACAAGAGGAAGCTGAAGATTTAGTAAGATCTTTTGAATTGGCATTAAAAAGAAGAAGAACAGGTGACATAGTACGTTTAGAAATTTTAAAAAATAGTAATAATGACTTAATTAAGTTTATAACAAATAAGTTAAACGTAAATTCTGAATATATCTATGAAACCGAAGGTATTGTTGGAATTCAAGATATCGATCAAGTTTGTAAAATTAAAAATTCTAAATTAAGATTTAAAAATTTTAATCCCAGGGAGGTTGAGAGATTAAAGGAATTTAATAATAATTTTTTTGATACTATAAAAAAAAAAGATTTAATAGTTCATCATCCTTTTGAAACATTTGATGCTGTAATTGAGTTTTTAAATCAAGCTGCATATGATAAAAAAGTTATAGCAATTAAACAAACTCTATACAGAACAACGTTAGACTCTCCAATTGTTAAAGCCTTAATAACAGCAGCCGAAAACGGAAAGACAGTGACTGCTTTAATAGAGATCAAAGCAAGATTTGATGAAGAAGCAAATATTCAACTTTCCAGAAGTTTAGAAAAGGCAGGAATTCAAATACTTTATGGTTTTGCAAAATATAAAACACATGCAAAATCATCTTTAATATTAAGAAAAGAGCAAGGAAAAATTCAAACCTATATACATCTGGGAACTGGCAATTATCACCCAGTTAATGCAAAAATTTATACTGACTTATCTTTATTTAGCTCTGACAAAAAAATAGCAACTGATGTGGAAAAATTTTTTAATTATGTAACTGGTTATTCAAAACCGCGAAACCTTAATAAAATATCCATATCACCAATAAATCTTAGGGAAACTTTAAACAAATGTATTGCTAATGAGATAGCAAATGTCAAAAAAGGAAAAAACGGTGAAATATGGGCAAAAATGAATTCCTTAGTAGACCCAGTGATAATTGATAAATTTTATGAAGCTTCAAATGCTGGAGTGAAGATATTTTTATTTGTAAGAGGTGTTTGTTGTTTAAGACCTGGAGTTAAAGATAAATCAGAAAATATAATAGTTAAAAGCATGATAGGAAGATTTTTAGAACACTCAAGAATTTATTGTTTTGCAAATGGAAAAACAATGCCTAGTAGAGATGCAAAAGTCTTTATTTCATCAGCGGACTTAATGCCAAGAAATTTAAATCGAAGAGTAGAACTTCTAGTTCCAATTGAAAACCAAACAGTCCATGAGCAAGTTCTTGATCAAATTATGCTAGCTAATTATTTAGATAAAAAACAAAGTTGGGAACTCGATGCGAGTGGAAATTATAAAAAAATTAAATATATTGAAAATGATTCTTTTTCAGCTCACGATTATTTCATGAATAATCCTAGTTTATCTGGAAGAGGTAAAGCTAAATTAAAAATGAAACCAAAAAAATTAAACTTAAAATTAATTAAAAGTGGAAATTAAAGTTTATAAAAATAAACAAAATTTAAAATTAAAAACTGCTAAATTAGCAGTTATAGATATAGGATCTAATTCAATTAGGATGCTGATTTATGAAGATTTTAGCTCTTCTCGTGTACCATTTTTTAATGAAAAAGCTGTTTGTGAACTTGGTAAAAATTTAGATAAATCAAGAAGGCTTAATAAGTCAGGCGTTGATTATGCTCAAAAAGTTTTAAAAAGATTTTCGGAGATTTTAAATATTTCTAAAATTGATAATTTAAAAATAATAGCAACTGCTGTATTACGTGAGGCAACAGATGCAAAACCATTTGTAGAGTATGTAGAGAGCCTTTTTAAAAAAAAAATCGAAATTTTAAGTGGTGAGGAAGAAGCAATTTGTTCAGCAGAAGGAGTTAAAATTGGATTTGATAATGTTGATGGGTTAGTTGCAGATCTCGGTGGAGGTAGTTTAGAATTATCGAGAGTTGAAAACGGTATGATCACCAATAAAACATCTCTACCCTTAGGTGTTTTAAGATTAATTAATAATCCAATTGTAAAAAAGAGAAACCTTTACAAATATGTAAAAAAACTTTTGAGAGAGGAGAAATGGTTATCTAAAAAAAAATTTGAAAATCTTTATTTAGTTGGCGGAACATGGCGAGCTTTATTTAAACTTCATCTTTTTCAAAACAAACACCCTGTCCACATAATCCATCAATATTCAGTAAATTATGAAGATTTATCATTATTTGTGGAAAAAATTTCTTCATTCAATAAAGCAAAATTAAAAACAGTTGAATATATATCTAAATCTAGAACTCCCTATCTACCTTATAGCTCCATTATTTTAAATGAGATCATGACAGTAACAAATCCAAAAAACATAATATGCTCTATAAGTGGTATCAGAGAGGGGTCTCTCGCAAAAGATTACTTTAAAGATATTGATAACTCTCAAGTTTTTGAAAAATCATTAGAATACATTTCAAAAAAAAGAGGTGATTTGGGACTAACTTACAAAAAATATCACGAATTTATCAAACCTGTTTTTGATGGTAATGAACATTTTGATGAAAAATTGCTTAACTTGGCTTGTGTTTTAAGTCATATGGATTGGGGACTTGGTGCTTTTCAAAAGGCAGAATTAGTTTTTCAAGAAACATTAAATACTCCTTTATTGAGACTTTCACATAAAGAAAGAATTCAAATAGCTCTTTCATGTTATTGGAGGTACTGTAGCATTAAATACAACCCTAAAATAGAATATTTGACTTTTTTAAATAATAATGAAATTTTTTCTAGTAAACAAGTTGGTGCAGCTTTAAGATTTGCTCACTCCCTAACATCTATTTCAACTATTTTTTTAGAGGAATTTAAATTATATAAAAGAGGTAACTCTGTATTTTTAAAAATTCCATCACAACATCAAGAAATAATTTCCAAACAAGTTACAAAAAGATTTAAAGCTCTTGCGCGAGAATTATTTTTAGAGCCGAGAGTAATTTACTCAAATAATTAAAATTTAATTTAATCTATTACAACTTATAAGTTAGTGGCGTTACTCCCGTAATAAATTTTTAATTTTATTGAAATATATCATTAATCCAAATGTCATATTTTTATGTGAGGTTTAGAATTGGTTAATTAACAATAGACCCCTGAAATACGCTCGATAATTTATCGAGCGTATTTTTTTTTATAAAATAAAAACATACCGATATGAGAAGCATTATTAAATTTGCCATTCTTAACTAATTTAATTATTTGTTGATCTGAAACTAAGTGTATTTTTATTCCTTTTTCAGGCTTTGAAATTTTAATAAGATTATTACAAAAAAAACCAGTAATTTTAGTGGTGAGTCGACCTGGCTCAGAATAAAACGAGGTAATTTTTCTCAATTTATTTCTTGATTTATATCCCGTTTCTTCAATTAATTCTTTTTTAGCAGATATTGAGGCTGTTTCATGTTTTTCAATGATACCAGATGGAAACTCAAAATTAATTTGATTTATAGGAATTCTTTTTTGTGAAACCAAAATATACTTGTTTTTAATTTTAGGTATTACAATTGAAAGATTTGGAGTTTTAAAAAAATGATAAAATTCATTTTTTTTAAATTTTTTATTAATTAATTTAATATTGTTTGTTAGACTTAAATTTTTCAATTTTTTTCTAAGAATAATTTTTTTGCAATATAAACAGCAATTACCATACCAATTAGTTCTGCAACTATATAAAAAGGAGTGTTTAAATAACTTATACCAGTAAAGGACTCTGTGAATGTTCTTGCTATTGCAACAGCAGGATTTGCAAAAGAAGTTGAAGAGGTAAACCAATAACCAGCTGTAATATATAACCCAACAGATGCAGCTACAGTAATTTTACCTGACTTCATGGATCCAAAAATAATGATTATAAGTCCTAATGTTGCAACAATTTCTGATACAAAAATATAGATACCATCTCTTGATTTTGTCGATAATTCAAAAATCTGATGTTCAAAAAAGAAATTAGCTAATGCTACACCTAGTAAACATCCAAGTATCTGAGCGGAAATATAAAAGGGTAGAAGTTTTTTTTTTAACTTTCCTGTAATTGTCATAGCAATACTTACAAATGGATTGAAATGAGCCCCGGATACATCAGCAAATACTGTTATTAGCACAAACAAACCAGCTCCAGTTGCTATAGTATTTGCAATTAGCATTACCGCTGTATCATTGGTCATATTTTCTGCCATTAAACCTGATCCAACTATGATCATTACGAGAAAGCAACTTCCAATAAATTCTGAAAGAAAATATTTATTTTTATTTTTCATCTAGCCAATCTTTAATTTTATTACTTATAACATTGAAAGTGTTTCTAATGATTATTTGCTTTTCTTCATCATTTGCATTTTGAAGTTTTTTTACTGGATCTTCAATATCCCAGTGTATAATTTGATTTTTATCAGGCCAAATAGGACATACCTCATTATTTGCGTTGTTGCATACTGTTATTACATGATCCATTTTTATTTCTTTATTGATAAATTCTTCAAAGTTTTTAGAACTATAATTAGTTAAATCATAACTTTTATTTTTCTCTAAAAAACTTTTAACATCTTCATTGATTTTTCCAGATGGATTACTACCAGCACTAAAAGCATTAAATTTATTTGAGTATTCATTATTAATAATACTCTCAGCAATAATGCTTCTCGCTGAATTTCCTGTGCATACAAATAAAATATTTTTCATTAAAAAATAATTTTATAAATACCAATTACAAATAAAGGAATTTGTAATCCAAAATTTGTTAAAATCGCCTTATCTTTTGAGATGAAACCTGCAATCGTCCAACCGACTACACCAAGACCATGAAAATATATATTTATCGGATATATATTTAAATTTGTTAATAATATTCCAATTAGAACTAAAAAGGTACTTATCCACTTAAGATATTTTTTTAAAAACATATAACTCCTTTCGTATTACTTATGACACTTATGTTAAAGATTTGTTAAATATGTTAACTTTATAAGAAATTAACTATGTATCTATGGATAAAATATCCACCGATTAGAAACATTAAACCTGCAATATAAATTATGAAAAAATTCATATTAAAAGATTTTGCAAAAAAGAAGGGCACAAAGAATAAGTAACTTGCTGGCACTGCAATAAATATACTTTTCGTAAACATTACTGTTTTTTCTGTATCATTGTGCTCATAATACGAAAACAGTATCGCTATTAGTGATACCAAAGGTAATGCTATAATAAATCCAGCCAGCTTAGGATTTTGACCAGCCAACCAGCTCGAAAAAGCAACAATTAAACCTGCACCAACAACTTTTAACAAAAAAAATAACATTAATAATCCTTATTTAATTTAATATAGAAATACGAAATAATATTAGCAACCTTAAAATTTTGCTAAAATATTTCTAAGTAAAGTAAAATATAATTATTTATTTAATGCATCCTCAAGATAATCTAACCTGTCTTGACCCCAAAAAATCTCATTATTAAAGACATAAGTTGGGGCACCAAATACATCATTATCAACTGCATCTTTTGAATTTTTTTGGTACTTTAAGTTAACATCCTCACTTAACGCTACTTCTTTTATTTCTTTAAAATTTAAGGATAATTTTTCACAAATTTCCTTGAGGGTATTGTGATCAGAAATATCTTTTTCTAAAGACCATAAACTTTTTTGACATTCAATTCCAAAATTAAGTTTATTTCCTTTTAAGTTTGAGGCTATCGCAAATTTTGCAGGTAGGTGTGGGTCTTTAGGTGGAAAAAACTTTGGTTGTTTATTTATTTTTAATCCATGTTTATTCGCAATTCTATCCAACTCCAATAGTCTATATTTTTGTCTAGCTGGGTGTCTTTTAGGAACTGGTAACCCCCCAGTATTTGGAAAAATTTCACCTATTAAATCAAAAGGTTTTTCTTGAACGTCTAAATCATATTTGGTGACAAGCTTTAAAAATCTTTCTGCTCCTAAATAACTAAATGGAGATAAAACACTAAAATAATAATCAATTTTCATTATTTTTTATTTTATCGCATTTCTTGCATAGACCAAAAAATTCCAAATTGTATTTATTATATCTCATCCCTTTATTGTCTTTGAAATCTTTTAAATGTTCAGACAATTTGTGGTCATGAATTTCAGTAACATGTTCACATCCTTCACAAATTGAAAAAACTGTAGCTTTAGCAATTTGACATTTAGAATTTTTGCAAGCTATAAAAGCATTTCTACTTTCTATTTTATGTATCTTTCCAATTTCTACTAATTTGTCTAAAGCCCTATACACTTGTAAAGGTGCATTAATTCCTTTTTTTTGAACATTAAATAAAATTGAATATGCTTTTAATGGTTGAGAGGATTTTTCAATTATATCTAATATAATTTTTTGGTTTTTAGTTAGATTTTCTTGTTTTTGCATTCTATTATTTTTTACAACAATCCATTAGTTTTTCAATTGTATCGTTTGTTTAATTTTTAATAGTGAAATTATGAACAACACTAAAGCAGCAGCAATTATTGATGGACCAGATGGAGTATTAAATTCTAAAGAGGAAAATAATCCTATAAATACAGATAATAATCCTCCAATTACTGAAAATATTACCATTTTTTGTGGGTTGTCTGAAAGATTTCTAGCCATAGCTGTGGGTATAATTAACATTCCTGTAATTAATAGAACTCCAACTAATTTAATTGAAATGGCAATTATTGCAGCCAATAAGATTGTAAACACTGCTTTTGCTCTATCTGGGTTAAGACCTTCTGCTTGTGCTAACTCATAATTTACAGTTGATGCGAATAAAGGTTTCCATATAAATCTTAAAACCAACAAAATTAAGGCTGCACCGATCCATATAGTTAATAAATCTTTTTTGTTAACTGCTAATATATCTCCGAACAATAATCCCATAATGTCAAATCTAATAAAGGTTAAAAATCCAATCACAACTAATCCAACTGCCAATGATGAGTGAGCTAACAGACCAAGCAAGGCATCACTTGGTAGATTAGTTTTTCTTTGTAGTTGTATTAAAATTAATGCAATTACTGATGAAATTAAAAATATTGAAACAGCAATATTAAACTCTAAAGAATATGCAATTGTAACACCAAGTAAGGCTGAATGAGCAAGAGTATCCCCAAAATAAGACAATCTCCTCCAAACAACAAAACAACCAAGAGGGCCCGCCACAAAAGCAATACCTATACCTGCAACCAATGCTCTTATAAAAAAATCATCAAACATATTAGTTTTTCTTTATATCCCCATCACTTGTATGAACATGATCGTGCTTGTGTTCATAAATTGATAGTGTTTGAGCGGCTTGTTCACCAAACAATGCTTTGTATTCGTTGTTTTTTGCAACTTCTTTTGGTGAACCTGAACAACAGACATGACCATTTAAACAAACAACATAATCTGTAGCACTCATTACAGTATGGAGATCATGTGATATTAATAATATACCGCAATTTAATTTTTCTGAAATTTCATTAATTAATTCATACAGAGCAATTTCTCCTGTAAAATCTACACCTTTAACAGGCTCATCAAGCACTAACAATTCAGGTTTTTTTGATATAGCTCTTGCAAGTAGCACTCTTTGAAATTCTCCACCGGACAAATTTCCCAAACTTTTGTCCTTTAGATCAACTACACCAGTTAAGGATAGAGCTTCTTCCATTGTGTCTTCTTTAAGTTTATCAGTTAGAAGCATAAAGTCTCTAACTCTAAGGGGAAGTGTCCAATCTATTGATATTTCTTGAGGCACATACCCAATTTTATTTGTAAATTTTTCAACTTCACCTTCAATATTTTTTAATAATCCTAATGCAATTTTAGCAGTTGTACTTTTACCTGATCCATTAGGACCAATTAAAGTAACAATTTTTGCTTTTTCAACTTGAAGAGAAACACCTTGAACAAGCCACTTTTGGTTTTGTCTAAACCCAACATTATTTAACTTTACTAAAATATTATTTCCCATGCTCATTTATTCTCTTGACTTAGATATGTTATATTATTACACAGCGTTATATTATAACAATTAACAATAACAAAATATTATGAAAAACCTAAAAAAAACATCAATAATCCTATCAATATTATCATTTTTAACTTTATTTACATCAGCAAATGCTGAAATTAAAGTTGTTGCATCAATAAAACCAATACACTCTTTAGCTAGTTATTTAATGGATGGAGTAGCTAAACCTGATTTAATAGTTGATGGATATGCTTCCCCACATGGTTTTGCAATGAAACCATCACATGCAAAAATGCTACAAAATGCGGACATTGTTTTTTGGGTTGGTGAAGATTTAGAAAATTTTTTAGAAAAACCACTTAATTCAATTGCTACAAAAGCTGAAAAAATTGAATTTATGGATTTGAAAGGTTTAGTTAAATTAAAATTCAGAGAGAGAAATATTTTTGATGATCACGATGATCATGACCATGATGAACATGCAAAAAAAGATGATCACGATGATCATGACCATGATGAACATGCAAAGAAAGATGATCACGATGATCATGACCATGATGAACATGCAAAGAAAGAGGATGGACATGACGATCACGACGATCACGACGATCATGATGGACATGAAGGACACCATCACGGTGAATTTGATCCGCACATTTGGTTAGACCCAATTAATGCAAAAACTATTTTATTTGAAATGTCTAAGCACTTAATTGAAAATGATCCAAAAAATGAAGCTACTTATAGAGCTAATTTAAGTAAAGCTTATAAGGAAATTGACAAACTCACGGCTAATGTATCCTCTGAACTTACGAATAGTGTAGCCTCAATTGTATTTCATGATGCTTATCAATATTTTGAAAAAAGATTTGATGTAAATATTCTAGGAGCATTTACAGTAAATACAGATGTTTTGCCAGGTGCCGAACAACTTGCGGAAATACGAGAAATAATCGAGCATGATAAAGTTGCTTGTGTATTTTCAGAGCCCCAATTTAATCCCGATATCATTAAAGCAGTTGCTAAGGATATGAATATTAAAACCGGCGTGGTAGATCCTTTAGGAGCAACCTTAAATCCTGGAAAAGACTTATATTTTGATTTAATCAAAAATATGTCTAATTCCTTTAAAGGATGTTAGTTTAATTAATGGAAGCGAGTAACAAACAAGTACCAGTTACCGTTTTAACTGGTTTTCTTGGTGCAGGTAAAACTACTCTCTTAAATAGAATATTAACTGAACAGCATGGAAAAAAATATGCTGTAATAGTTAATGAATTTGGCGAACAAGGCATAGATAACGATCTTGTAGTTGACGCTGATGAAGAAGTTTTTGAGATGAACAATGGTTGCATATGTTGCACTGTTAGAGGTGACCTAATACGTATTTTAAGTGGACTCATGAAGCGAGCTGATAAACTTGATGCCATTATTGTAGAAACTACTGGATTAGCTGATCCAGCTCCTGTAGCACAAACATTTTTTGTGGACCAAGATGTTGCTGATCGTACGAAGTTAGATGCTATTGTTACTGTTGCTGATGCTGTTCATTTAAGTACACAATTAACAGATCATCACGAAGCAGAAGAACAAATTGCATTTGCAGACGTTGTATTATTAAACAAAATCGATCTTGTTGACGAAAGTGGTTTAAATATAGTTAAGGATAGAATTAAAAAAATAAATCCTTTTGCAAAAATCATCAATACCAAGAAATGTGGAGTGGCTCTTAATGAAATACTTGATCTTGATGCATTTAGTCTAAAACGTGTTTTAGATGTTGAGCCTGATTTTCTAACATCAGATCATGACCATGAACATGATGATGATGTAACTAGCTTGTCGTTTGTCACCGATACACCTTTGGATATGGAAAAATTTCAAGATTGGTTTAGCAAACTATTACAGACTAAGGGTCAGGATATATTAAGAACAAAAGGCATTCTTGACTTTAAGGGAGAAAGTGATCGATATGTATTTCAAGGTGTACATATGCTGATGGATGCTTCACCAATGGGTAAATGGCCTGAGGGAAAAGATCGTAGTTCACGTCTTGTATTTATTGGTCGAAATCTTGAAAATATGAACCTAAAAGAGGGATTCGAAAACTGTAAATCAGCATGAAAGCTGACACAAGCCAATTTCCACAACTAGATAAAACTAAGTTTGAGCAAAGAGGAAAAGAATTTGAGTTTGGAATTCCAATTACTAACTCAGTTTGCCTGGGAAATTCAATTGCAGTAGGTTTTGGAGATGGAACTGTAAGAATTTTTCGATCAGGTAAAAATTCAAAAACTATAAAAGCACATAACGGTGTCGTTCTAAGTATGGCCGAGGATGGAAATAATATTTTAACAGGTGGTGATGATGGTCGATTTTTAAAAATTTCAATTGATGGTCAAATAAATGAAATTTATAATTTTGGTACACGGTGGGTAGACCATGTGGAAGCAATTAATGGGAATATAGCATGTTCATCTGGTAAGGATGTTTATTATTGGGCAAAGACTAGTAACCAACCAAAAATATTTAGTCACAACAGCACTGTTGGAGGCTTATCGTTTGATACTAAAGGAAGAAGATTAGCCGTTTCAAGATATGGAGGAATAACTCTATGGAAGAAAGATTATACCAATAAATGGACATCATCTAATTTACTTTGGAAAGGCTCACATAATAAAGTAATTTTTAGCAAAGATGGAAAATATTTGATATCTTCAATGCAAGAAAATCAACTTCATTGCTGGCGTTTAAAAGATAAAATTGATTTTGCTATGTCAGGATACGGTTCAAAAATAAAAAGTTTTTCCTTTACAGATAACTCAAAATACTTGGCTACATCAGGAGCAATAGATGCTATTTGTTGGCCATTTGATGGAGACGGACCAATGGGTCGTAAACCTGTCTGTATTCCTTATGTAGGAAATAAGAAAGTTTCATTTGTTGAAACGTTTCCAAATGAAAATGCAGTTTTTACAGGCTTAAGCGATGGATCAGTTTTTTTATCTGAAATTGATAAAGAGGATAACACAATTATTATAAGAAGTTTTACAGAACATGAAGTATCAGCAATTTCAATTACTAATGATTGTTCAAATTTATTAATTGGTGATATGGGCGGCAACATTTTATGGACTTCAGTTTGGGATAACTAATAATTAATTTATGTTTAACAAAAAAAAACCAAAT
Source organism: uncultured Pelagibacteraceae bacterium (assembly GCA_902634885.1). GTDB lineage: Bacteria > Pseudomonadota > Alphaproteobacteria > Pelagibacterales > Pelagibacteraceae > Pelagibacter. The sequence goes on from CACPLR010000009.1 coordinate 40,305, forward strand.
GTAGAAAATATTAGAAATTTAAAAATAATAATTTCAGAAAAATATAATATTCCAGAAAATTCAACTTTAAGTATAGCTGAGCTAGCCTGTCATGAACCTAATTGTCCACCTATTGAGACAATAATTACTGAGAGAAATGAAAATGGAAAAGTAAGAAATTGGCGTATAGCTAAACCAATAAATGATATTCAAGAAACTGATATTAATAATTTAAATAACTCAGAAAACCATAATCATTAAAAAAATTTAATTTTAAATATAATACTGGATTATAATTGATCTTTTAATTTAAATGAGATCTAATATTATTTATGGCAACTGTATCTCTATCACTTGATGAAATCTATAAATTAGCCAATAAAACATTACTAGCTAATGGATGTGATCAAGAAACAGCTGATATTTTATCAGAACTAATTACCAATGCTGAAAGGGATGGTTCACTCTCTCATGGCTTATTTCGTTTACCTGCATATGTTTCAGGTTTAAAAAGTGGAAAAATTAATGGGAAACAAAAACCAGATATAAAAAAATTAACACCTTCAGTAATTAAAGCTGATGGCAAAAATTGCTTAGCACCAGTTGTGTTAAATAAATCGATACCAAAGTTAGTAAAAGCTGCTAAAGAAAATGGTGTAGCAGTTCTTGCTATAATTAATTCACACCACATGGCCGCTATGTGGCCTGAAACTGAAAAAATAGCTGAAGAGGGTTTGGTGGCATTTGCATGCACATCGTATAAACCCGCAGTAGCTCCTGCAGGGGCTACTAGACCATTATTTGGCACAAACCCAATATCTTTCGCATGGCCAAGAAAAAATAATACGCCAGTTGTTTATGATATGGCCACAGCTTCAATGGCTATGGGCGAAGTACAAGTTGCAAAAAGAGAGGGACATAAAGTCCCTTTAGGTACTGGACTTACAAAAGATGGTAAAGATACAACTGATCCGGCAGAAATTGCAGATGGAGGAGTTTTATTACCTTTTGGAGGTTATAAGGGCTCAGGAATTGCAATGATGGTTGAGTTATTAGCAGGAGCTTTGGTTGGAGATAATTTTAGTTACGAAACAGCAGCTAAGGATAATAATGATGGCGGACCTCCAAGCGGCGGAGAATTCATATTAGCGATATCTCCAGACAAACTCTCAGACACTGATTGGGATAAACATGCAAATGAATTTTTTGAAAAAATGAAATCAATGGGCGAGGTCAGATTACCTGGTGAGAGAAGACACAAAAATAGATTGGATAAAGGACCAAGAAATATAAACAAGGAACTTGTTGATAAAATTAAATCTTTAAGTTAATTCAACTTCTATAGGAGTGTGATCAGAAGGTTTTTCTCTTCCACGAGGATATTTATTAATTTTTACATTTTTAACTAAATTGATAATTGAATTAGAAACTAAGAAATGATCAATTCTCATCCCATTATTTTTTTGCCAAGCGCCACTTGTATAATCCCAAAAAGTATAACCTTCTTTATCAGGATATTTGTATCTATATGCATCATGGAAGCCTAAATTCATCATTTCTCTTAATCTTTTTCTAATTTCTAATCTGAACAAGGCGTCGTTTTCATAACTTTTTGGATTATGAACATCTTCTGCTGCTGGTATTATATTAAAATCTCCACCAATAATTATATTTTCGTTTTTATTTAAATAAGATTTAAGTTTTTTGATTAAACTATCTAACCAA
>CACPLR010000010.1 GCA_902634885.1 uncultured Pelagibacteraceae bacterium
ATCTCTTTCTCCAATTTATATACCCTTGTTTTATAAAAAACTAACTAAGGACATAATATGAATAAATTTTTAAAAACAATTGTCGTTGTATACTCAACATTCTTCTTGAGTTTCACAGCTAATTCAGTTGAAGTAAAATTTGGACACGTAGGTAAACCTGGTTCACTTTTTTCGGCCTCAGTAGATCACTTTGCAAAACTTGCTAATGAAAGATTAGGAAGCAAAGGTAAAGTTTCTGTATTTGGTTCTTCGCAACTTGGTAAAGACAAACAAGGAATGCAAAAACTAAAATTAGGTACTGTAAATATGTGGTTACCATCGTCAGTGATGGCATCTATTCATGATGAATTTGGTGTATTTGATATGCCTTTTATTATTAAAGATAGAAAACACATGGCTAAAGTTGAAAAAAATGTTTTACCAGGAATGTTTAAAAATCTTGAAGATAAAACAGGTTATAAAGTAATTGCTGTGTGGGAAAATGGATTTAGACATATAACAAATAATACTAGACCAATTAATACTCCAAATGATCTAAAAGGAATTAAATTAAGAACTCCTAAATCAAAATGGAGAGTTAAAATGTTCCAATCATACGGTGCAAATCCAACTCCAATGTCGTTTTCTGAAGTATTTACTGCTTTAAAAACAGGAACAATGGATGGACAAGAAAATCCATATGCGCAAATAGCTAGTGCTAAATTTCAAGAGGTTCAAAAATATTTGTCAATTACAGGTCACGTCTATACTCCTGCTTATGTAACTGTTCATAAGGATCACTGGAGCAAGTTACCTTCAGATGTACAAGATATTTTAGAAAAGGCTGCTCAAGATACACAAAAGTTTGTGTACGCTGAAGCTGCAAAACTTGAAAAATCTTTATTAAAAGTAATTAAAGATGCTGGCGTCCAAGTAAATGAAGCGGACAAAGGTGCTTTTATTGCAGCTAGTAAAGGGATCTATGATCAGTTTGGATCAGAAGTTCCTACAGGTGGCGCTTTAGTCGATAAAGTATCAGCTTTAGCAAATTAATTTAATTTAATTTATCTTATCAGGCCCTCATTCAGAGGGCCTGTACATAATATGAAGTTACAGAACTTTATTAATTCGTACGAAAAAATACTAAAACTAATACTGTTTATAATGATGGTGGCATTGGCAGTAACAGTTTTACTTGGAGTTACCTTTCGTTTTGCAGGAAGTGCATTAGTTTGGTACGATGAAGTTGCTGCAGTACAACTTGCATGGATTACCTATTATGGTTCAGCCTACGCTGCATTAAAAGGTTCTCATATAAGTGTTCCCAGTATATTTAAGGCATTTCCACTAACACTTAGAAAAATTTTCTTTGTTGTCTCTAAAATAGTTATTTATAGTTTCTTATTATTACTAGCTTACTACGGATATTTAGTTTTAACTCTTATTACTGGTGAAACCTTGGTAACATTAGAATGGGTTCCACAACCATTTGTCCAATCTGTCATTCCAATTGCATCATGTTTATTTATTTTATCTGAAACTTTAAGAATTCCAGAGGACTACAGAAATTTAGTCCTCCAAACAACAGGAGACGAGCAAACAGGCGATATTTAATGATAATTCTTACAATGTTTGCTGTCCTTTTACTTTTACTATCTATAAATGTACCTATCGCTATAGGCCTTGCCGTAACAACAATTATCGCAATGGTATTGAAGACGGGAACAAGTTTTTTAATTGATACTGCAATCGTTATGTTTGATGGGTCAATGAAATTCCCATTAATTGCTATCCCATTATTTATCCTCGCAGGATCAATAATGAATAGTGCTGGCATATCTAGAAGACTAATAGCCTTTGCCTCAGCCCTTGTTGGATTTATCAAAGGCGGTTTAAGCATGATCAACATTGCAACTTCAATGTTTTTTGCTGAAATTTCAGGATCAGCAGTTGCTGATGTTGCTGCTCTTGGATCTATTTTAATTCCTGCAATGAAGAAAAAAGGTTATCCAGGTCCTTTTGCTGCTGCAGTTACTTCTTCTTCAGCATCTCTAGCAATTATTATTCCACCATCAATACCAATGATTGTTTATGCTGTAATGGCCCAAAGTTCTGTAGTGCAATTATTTGTAGCTGGAATAGTTCCTGGCGTAATAGGTGGTTTTTTCCTAATGTTGGCCGCATATATCACTGCAAGACGAAAAAATTTTCCTGTAGAAGAAACATTTAATATTCCAAATGTTAAGAAAACTGCAAAAGATGCAGCATTAGCATTTTTATTACCTATTATTATATTAGGTGGAATTTTTGGTGGAGTTGTAACCGCAACCGAAGGTGCAGGCTTAGCAGTTGTAGCGTCTTTAGTAATTGGTTTTATTTATAAAGAAATAGATTTTAAAAGATTGTACGAGTCCGCATGTGAAGGCGCAATTCAAACAGCTTCAGTTATGTTATTGGTAGCAGCATCTGTATTATTAGGTGAATTTTTAACAATTGAGCAAATCCCACAAAAAGTTGCTGAGTCGATCATAGATTTTACAAATAATAAATATGCAGTTTTGGGAATTTTAAACGTCTTTCTATTAGTAATAGGTTTCTTTTTACACTCGGTTGCTGCAATAATTTTAACAGTTCCAATTGTAATGCCTTTAGTTAATGCAGTAGGTATTGATCCAGTTCACTTTGGTATAATTGTAACTTTAAATCTAGCGATTGGTCAACAAACACCACCAGTTGCAAGTGTTTTAGTTACAGCATGTTCTGTTGCTAAAGCTGATATTTGGGACGTTACAAGATCAAACATATCTTTTATTTGTGTATTGTTTGTATTGCTAATGTTAGTAACATACGTTCCAGCTATACCGATGACGCTAGTTGAATTTTTTTATAGGAGTTAAATGAGCAAATTAATTAAACTAAACAAAAGAAATATTTATTTAGCTGAAGTTGTTATCAATAGACCAGACAAATTGAATGCTATGACTAAGCCAATGTGGATTGAGCTAGGTAAAATCTTCAAAAAACTTTCTAAAAATAAGAATTTAAGATGCATAATTATAAGAGGTCAGGGTGGTAAATCTTTTTCACCAGGTAATGATATTGGAGAATTCAAAAAACAGAGATCTTCTTCAAAATTAGCAAAATCTTACGGCAAATTTTTACATGGAACTCTAGGAGCTATTTTTGATTGTCCAATACCAACAATTGCATTGATTGAAGGAATATGTGTTGGTGGTGGATTGGAAATAGCAGGATGCTGTGATATTAGAATCTGTGGCAAAAGTTCTAGGTTTGGAGTTCCAATTAAAAGATTAGGTTTAACAATGGCCGCAAAAGAACTTGAGGTGCTTTTAAAAGTAACTAATTACACAACAGCGATGGAAATATTATTTGAAGGAAGAATATTTGGAGCTGATGAAGCATTACAGAAGAGACTAGTTAATAGAGTGGTTAATGATAAAGATGTTGAAAAAGAAGCTTATAAATCAGCTGAATTAATATGTGAAGGAGCTCCAAAGGTTGCTAGGTGGCACAAACAATTTGCAAGAAACATTTTAAAAAATGGAAAAGTTACAGAAAAAATAAATAATCTTGGTTATAAATGTTATGATACCCATGACTTTAAAATTGGTTATCAATCTTTCTTAAATAAAATAAAACCAAAATTCAAAAATAAGTAATAAATGTCTTCATCATTAAAAGGCATTCGAGTTCTTGAGCTTGCTCAAATAATGGCAGGTCCAACTTGCGGATTATTATTAGCTGATTTAGGTGCTGAAGTAATAAAGATTGAGAAAACCCCAAGTGGAGATGATACTAGAAACTTTCTTCCACCAGAAATCAATGGGGAGTCCGCAGCTTTTATGATGATGAATAGAAATAAGAAAGGTATTGCATTAAATTTGAAAGACAAAGATGGAATAGAGATATTTAAAACTATGGTCAAGAATGCAGACGTAGTTTTGGAAAATTTTAGAAAAGGAACCTTAGAAAAATTAGGTGTTGGATATGATGTTTTATCAGAAATTAATCCTAAAATCATTTTATGTGAAATCTCTGGATATGGAAGAACTGGTCCTTATGCGGACAAGGGTGGATTTGATTTAGTCGCACAAGGTATGAGTGGATTAATGAGTATTACAGGGGAAAGTGCAGATAAGCCACCGATGAAAGTTGGTGCACCTATAACAGATATAACAGCAGGTTTACTTGCAGCTAGTGGAATTTTAGCTGCATTAGTTCATAGAGAAAAAACAGGAGAAGGGCAAAAAGTTGATACATCTTTATATGAGGCAGGAATTGTTCATACATATTGGCAATCTGCTATTGCAGGTGCTACTGGAGAGTCCCCAGGTCCTCTTGGATCAGCACATCCTTTAACAGCTCCTTATCAAGCATTTAAAACAAAAGATAAATGGATAACAGTGGGTGCCTCAAATCAAAATACTTGGCTTATGTTACTTAAAGCAATTGGTCGTAAAGATTTGCAAGAAAATGAAAAGTTTTCATCTAATTTAAATAGAAAACAAAATTTAAAAGAACTAGTTGATATTCTTAATAAAGAACTAATTAAAAAAACTTCGAGTGAATGGTTAAAAATCTTTGATGAGAACGGATTACCATGCGGACCCATTAACTCGATAACAGACATGTTTAAAGATCCTCAAACAATTGAAAGACAAATGGTTATAGAAGTAAGTAATAAAAAAGCTGGCAAAAGTAAAGCTATTGGTATGCCAATTAAATTTTCAAAAAGTAAAACTGAAAAATCAAAAGGTGCTCCAAACTTAGGAGAACATACAAAAGAGGTTATGCAAATTTTTGGCTACAAAGATGACCAGATTGAAGATTTTTATAATAAAAAAGTAATTCTTTAATTAACAGTTTCAAAAATTTTAAATAATAATTCTGAGACATGCTTACCTTTTTTCTTAGATAAATCAGATATTTGATGTCTACAGCTCGTACCATTTGCAACTATAAAATCTTTTTCATCACTATTATTGATTACAGGTATTAAAGAAAGATTAGCCATTTTTTTGGATACTTCATAATTTTTACTTTCATAACCAAATGAACCAGCCATTCCACAACAACTAGACTCTATCATTTTATTATTAATATTTAATTCTGATAAAAGATTAGTTAGACCCTTCATTCTATCTTGTGATTTTTGATGACAGTGCCCATGGATTAATACATTTTGATCAAACCTATTAGCTTTAATTTTATTATTATTTCTTATTTGTTCTAAAATAAATTCCTCAAGTAGATAAAATTTATTTTTAATTTTTTCTTTATTATTTACATTTTTTAAAGTCTGATACTCATCGTTAAATGTCAATAAACATGATGGCTCAATACCTACAACAGGTAAATTAATATAATTATTTTGTATAACGTAATCATTAAATCTATTTAGCTCTTCAGAGGCTTTGTCTAATTGACCATAAGATATATAGGTTCTTCCGCAGCAAAGTGGTCTCTTTAATTTATCTTTACCAAAACTTGGTATAACTGCCTGATAACCAAATTTATTTAGTACTTTAATTGCATAAACTAAATTTTCATTTTCAAAATTAATATTAAACGTATCTGCAAACAGAATTACTTTATTTTCTGATACTGTCTGACTTTGGTAAATTTCTTTTAATGCATTCTGGTTTTGAACTTCAGGCATAGTCCTTGCAGTTGCAAAACCAAACTTTTCAACAATTGCTGATATTAGTGGTATATTTTTGATCTTATTGAATATAGGAGCAACAAATTTTAATAACCAAATAAGTCTTGGCATTTCTGAGATAACTCTATCTTTAATTCGCATACTAAATTTCTTATAGTAATGAGAAAGAAATTCAGATTTCATCTTCGCCATATCAACCGACATTGGACATTCTCTTTGACAAGCTTTACAGCTGACACATAACTCCATAGTCTCGTACATTTCTTTAGATGCAAATGAACCATCTGGAAGTTGGTTAGATAAAGCTAACCTTAAAGTATTTGCTCTTCCCCTGACTAAATCTTTTTCTTCTTTGGTTACTCTGTATGATGGACACATCACACCAGAATCTAATTTTCTACAAGCTCCATTATTATTACACATCTCAACAGCATCAGAAAATTGACCCCAATTAGACCAATCATAATGTGTATCTATATTTTCTGTGTGATAACCTGATTTATATCTCATTAAAGATCTATCGTTTGATTTAAACGGTCGAACGATTTTTCCGGGATTTAGAAGGTTTTTGCTATCGAATGTATCTTTTATTTCTTCGAATGCATTAGTGATTTTTTTACCAAACATCATTTCATGAAATTCTGATCTAACAATTCCATCACCATGCTCACCAGAATGAGAACCTTTATAATTTTTAACCATTTCAAAAGCTTCTTCAGATATAGATCTCATATTTTGTATATCTTTGTCAGATTTCATATTTAAAACTGGTCTTACGTGAAGTGTTCCAACAGATGCATGAGCATAAAACATTCCACTTGTTCCGTATTTTTTAAATATTTCTTTTAATTTTGCAGTGTAGTCAGCTAAGTGTTCTAGAGAAACTGCGCAATCTTCAATGAAGGCAACTGGTTTTTTATCACCCTTCATTGACATCAAAATATTTAATCCAGCTTTTCTTATTTCAAAAACTTCTTTTTGTTCTGACAAATCTGAATAAAAAGAAAACTCGTTTATTTTGTTTTGGTTTAAAACCAAATACTCTAGATCTTTTATTTTCTTTTCATATACACTTTTCTCAGTATCAATAAATTCTACCATCAAAACAGCTTCAGGATTTCCTTTGATGTATTTTTTTATACCTCCAGCATACATTGGGATTTCTTTTGCCAAATTTAATAAATTTTGGTCCATTAATTCAACACAAGTTGGTTTTAATTTTACAATTTCTTTTGATAATTCCATTGCTTGATGGAAATTATCAAAGTAGCAGACACCTAAAATTTTATTTTTTGGTATTTCAGATAATTTTAATTTTATTTTGTTAAATAAAGATAACGTTCCTTCAGATCCAACAAGAAGATTTGATGAGTTGAAGCCTTCAGGATCAATTAAATCAATGTTATATCCTCCAACCCTTCTTTGTGTTGTTGGCCAATTAGCATCAATTTCACTTCCAATTTTTTGTCTTACATCGATAAATTTATCTATAATTTTATATAGTCTATCTTGATTGTTTTTTGTGGCTAGATAATTCTTATTTATTTGGTCAAATTTAAATATAGAACCATCATCTAATATTGCTTCAATAGCTAATACGTTATGAACCATGTTGCCATAATATAATGATCTAGATCCACAAGAATTATTTGCTGACATTCCTCCAATAGTTGCTCTACTACTTGTTGAAACGTCTACAGGAAACCAAAGACCGTGAAGTTTCAAATAATCATTAAGATGATCTAATACGACACCTGGCTGTACCCATACATATTTTTCTTCAACATTAAGTTCTAAAATTTTATTTTGATGTTTAGAGTAATCTAGTACAACACTTTCCCCAACAGTTTGTCCACATTGAGAACTTCCTCCACCTCTAGCTAATAGAGGTATAGAATTCTTTTGTGAATATTCCATTAAATTTAAAACATCATTGGTATTTTTTGGAAGAACTACACCAAGTGGTTTAATTTGATATACAGAAGCATCGGTACTGTATCTTCCACGTGAGAATTCATCGAATAAAGTCTTTCCATCAACTTTATCTCTAATTTCTTTACCAATTTTTTGTATCTGAGCTGAATTAAACCCCATAAAACTTAATTAAAGGTTTATTTTTTTTTGTAAACCAGTTTACCGAACTTTTTTAACGCGGCATCTGAAATCTCTAAACCTAAACCAGGTTTTTTATTTAAATGAATCCATCCTTCACTCATTTTATGTGGATTTTCAAATAATTGTGCTTGAAGAGGATCTCTCTCATCATCAAATGACTCAACTATTCTCCCAGCTGGAGTTGATGCTACTAATGGCGCATGGATATAACAATCATGATGTGGAGCTACATCTATATGATTTAATTCACACAATGCAGAAAGTTTTTTTCCATTAGTAAAACCACCAAACATTGTGCAATCAAATTGTAAAATTTGTATTGCATCTTCTTCTATCATGGATCTACATCCATAAATAGTTACTTCACTTTCACCACCTGATAATGGAATTTTAGTTTGTTTTGATAAAAGTTTTAAAGTCCTTCTATCATCTTCCCATCTAACGGGTTCTTCAATCCATGTAGGTTTAAATTTTTCAAACTCTTTTACACCTTCAATTGCGGTTTTTAGATCCCATGCTCTATTGACATCAATCATTAAACCTTTTTGATCTCCAATTTCATCTCTAATAATTTCTAATCTCTTGACATCTTCTTTGATAGAAAGTCCTCCAACTTTAACTTTAAAACTTTGATGACCAATATTTACTAATTTTTTTATTTCATCTCTTAGTTCTTTTTCATCTTTACCATCTCTGTAGTAAGCACATGTAACATAAACAGGAATCTTATTTCTGTATCCTCCAAACAATTTATACAATGGGATATTTGAAGCTTTTCCTATCAAATCCCAACAGGCAATATCTAAAGCTGCTGAAATTCTAATTAATGCTTCTCTGCTCCAACCTTTTTCGCTACTAAGTCGTGTATCAGTTAATTTGAAAATTTTTTCATAAATTTTTTCAGGGCAAAATGGATCTTCTCCAATTATTAAATCTTGCAAGCCATTTGAAAATGGTTTGATGATAGGAGCAATATCAGTGTAACTTGTTGCTAAACCAAATCCTGAATGACCATCTTTTGTTTGAATTTTAATTAAGAGTTCATTAGCTGTTGGCACTATAAAGTGACTAACCCAATATGGTTTTACTTCATCTGGATTATTAAGAACATAAACTTCTAGGCTATCAACTAAATTATTACTATTTGTCATACATTATAAAATTGATTATATAATTCCTTTAGCATATACAGCGGTATGGTAATTTCAAATAATATAAGACCCGGTCGACATTTTTTACAAATTCCTGGACCAACTAACGTTCCAGATAGAGTTCTTAGAGCTATGGATTATCCAACTATAGATCATAGAGGTCCAGACTTTGCTGAATTAGGATTAAGGGTTTTAGATCGAATAAAATTAATATTTAAAACTTCAGAGCCAGTAATAATTTTTCCAGCCTCAGGAACGGGTGCTTGGGAGGCTGCACTTGTAAATACTTTAAGTGCTGGTGATAAAATCTTAATGTTTGAAACAGGACACTTCTCAACACTTTGGTGGGACATCGCTCAAAAATTTAAAATTGAAGTAGATTTTGTTGAAGGAGACTGGAGAACGGGTGTTGACCCAAATATTGTTGAAAAAAAACTTAAAGAAGACACAAATAAGGAAATTAAAGCGGTATGTGCTGTACATAATGAAACTTCTACTGGGGTAACTAGTAGAATTGGAGAAATAAGAAAAGCAATGGATAATGCAGAACATCCAGCTCTATTATTTGTTGATACGATATCTTCATTAGGTTCTATTGATTATAGACATGAAGAGTGGAAAGTTGATGTAACTGTTGGTGGTTCTCAAAAAGGATTGTTATTACCTCCAGGGCTCTCTTTTAATGCAATAAGTTCTAAAGCTTTAGAAGCATACAAAACATCTGAATTACCAAAATCGTATTGGGATTGGGGACCAATGTTGGAAAATAATAAAAAAGGTTACTTTCCTTACACACCAGCCACAAACTTATTTTATGGGTTGGATGAAGCAATCAATATGCTTACAGAGGAAGGTTTAGAAAATGTTTTCAAAAGACACAAAAGATTTGCAGAAGCCACAAGAATTGCAGTTAAATCGTGGGGATTAGAAATACTTTGTAAAAATCCAGATGAATACTCAGATTCTTTAACAGCAGTAATGGTTCCAGATGGTCATGATGCGGATTTTTTAAGAAAAACTATTTTAGATCACTATAACATGTCATTGGGAACAGGACTTGCAAAGGTTGCAGGTAAAATTTTTAGAATTGGTCATTTAGGTGATTTTAATGAATTAATGTTAGCAGGAACTTTAGCTGGAGTAGAGATGGGATTAATGAAATCAAATATACCATATAAAAAAGGAGGAGTACTTAAAGCTTTGGAATATTTGTGTTGATAAAAAGGAGGTGACTTCAGTCTCCCTCCATCACCTCAAGTTTTATATTAAATGATTCTCTTGAATCTTGTGATCACTTATTAGTTGAAAAATATTTTTTTAAAAATCAAATTTTTTGATCGTATTCACCAATTTTGCCAGTTTTTTGAAGTAAATTATCAATAAAATTAAATATTCTTTTTTTTCTTTCATCAGATGTAGGACTTTCGGTTACGATAACTAAAGAAGGTTTGTTTGAAGATGCTCTAATTAATCCCCAAGAACCATCATCAAATGAAAATCTTACACCATTTACTGTTAAAATATCCTTAATTTCTTGACCATCAATCAAGGTTTTATTATTTTTTATCTGCTTAATCTCTTTAACTAAATCATCAACAATATTGTATTTTTCCTCATCTTTACAATATGGAGCCATTGTAGGAGTTTGAAAGGTATTAGGTAGCTCATTTGTAATTTCGCTCATTTTTTTATTTTGATTATCTAATAAATGACAGACTTGAATAGCAGAGTTAATACCATCATCGTACCCATATCCCAAAGGTTCATTAAAAAAAAAGTGTCCACTTTTTTCAAAACCTGCTAATGCATTTTCTGTATTTACCTTCCTTTTGATATGAGAATGTCCAGTTTTCCAATATAATGTGTTGCAATTATTTTTTTCTAAAATTTTATCCGTAGAATAAAGACCTGTTGATTTTACATCTACAATAAATTTTGCACCATTATGTTTTTCTGATAAATTTCTTGCAATCAATAATCCAATTTTATCAGAAAATATTTCATTTCCTTGTTCATCTATTACACCAACTCTATCCCCATCTCCATCAAAGCCAAATCCTATATCTGCCTCATTTTCTTTAACAACTTTTGAAATTTCATGTAACATTTCAAGATCTTCAGGATTTGGATTATATTTTGGAAAAGTCCAGTCTAAATTACAATCAAGTTCAATGACCTCACAGCCTATTCCTCTTAATATATCTGGAGCAAATATTCCTGCTGTACCATTCCCACACGCAACAACTGCTTTTATTTTTTTTGTAATTTTATTTTTATTAATTAAGTCATTTTTATAAATTTTTTGAAAATCATCTATTTGTCTTTCATTACCATTCCCTTTCGTAAATTTTTGATTCAGAGTAATTTCTTTTAATTCTTTCATCTCATCAGGTGCGTGGGTTAAACCTTTTTTGATACCCATTTTAACTCCTGTCCAACCATTCTCATTATGACTAGCGGTAACCATTGCAACCGCATCTCCATTTAAATTAAACTGTGCAAAATAAACCATAGGTGATAACGATAGTCCTATGTCTTCGACATAACATCCTGTAAAAATTAAACCTTTTATTAAAGATGATTTTATTTCTTCACTATAAGATCTGTAGTCATGACCTACTATTACTCTTGGATTTTCCATGTTTGTGTGTATTTTAATTTGAGTTCCTAATCCTTTTCCAAGCTGTTCGATTCCCTCAATGCTGATATCCTTTTCGTAAATCCATCTTGCGTCATATTCTCTAAACCCATAAGGGTCTATTTTCGTTGAATTTTTCATGTGGATATATCTATATTTTTTTAAATTAATTATTGATAATTATTTTTTAAGTTCTATAAATGTTCTCTTGAATTCCTATTTATATAGTATATTTAGTCGTTCAACACACAACATCTAGTTGTTTTACATAAAAAGTGTAACATTATTAAGAGGTTTAAATGAACAAAATATTGTCACAAGCCATAAGAAAAGCTGTCTCCGAATTTAAACCTGTTGTTAATCCAGAAAACAACGAAAAAAGACCAGATTTATTCTCATTGAACAATGATACAGAATTATTTCAAAACTCAAAAGGTATTACTATCAAAATAGATAGATCAAGAGATAGTAACTTAACTGAATTCGGTAAAGCAACTTTAAGTGATAGATATTTAGGTTTAAACGAGTCTTATCAAGATCTATTTGCAAGAGTTGCAAGCCATTATGCGGATGACAACTTACACTCTCAAAGACTTTATAATTATATCAGCAACTTATGGTTTATGCCTGCAACACCTGTTTTATCAAATGGTGGTACAAAAAGAGGATTACCTATTTCTTGTTTCTTAAATGAAGCAGGAGACAGTTTAACAGGAATACTTGATTTATGGAGTGAGAATGTTTGGCTTGCAGCTAAGGGTGGCGGTATAGGAAGTTATTGGGGAAACTTAAGATCGATAGGTGAAAAAATTGGAAGAGTTGGCAAGACATCTGGAATAATTCCATTCATTAAAGTTATGGACTCTTTAACCATGGCTATCAGTCAAGGCTCTTTAAGAAGAGGTTCTGCGGCTTGTTATTTACCCATTGATCATCCTGAGATTGAGGAATTTATTGAAATGAGAAGACCAACAGGTGGCGATCCAAATAGAAGATCACTTAATCTTCATCATGGTGTTTTGGTTTCCGACGCATTTATGAGAGCAGTTGAATTAGATGAACAATGGGCACTTAAAAGTCCTAAAGACCAATCAGTTCAAGCAACCGTTTCTGCGAGAAATTTATGGATCAGATTATTAACTGCAAGAATTGAAACTGGTGAGCCTTACATTGTTTTTATTGACACTGTTAATAGAATGATACCACAACATCATAAGTTAGCAGGTCTGACTGTAAAAACCTCTAACTTATGTAGTGAGATAACCCTACCAACTGGTATTGATAAAGATGGAAGGGATAGAACAGCTGTATGTTGTTTATCATCATTGAATTTAGAAAAATACGATGAATGGAAAAATGATAATAATTTTATCCCAGATGTAATGAGAATGTTAGATAACGTGCTAACAGATTTTATAGAGAAAGCACCAGAATCTTTTAGTGATGCTACTTACTCTGCTTTAAAAGAAAGAAGTGTAGGTTTAGGTGTAATGGGTCTGCATTCCTATTTTCAACAAAAGAAAATACCATTTGAATCTGTGATGAGCAAAGTTTGGAATAAAAAAATATTTTCAAATATACAAAAACAAGTTGATAAAGCATCAAAAGATTTGGCTGATGAAAGAGGACCATGTCCTGATGCTGCCGATTATGGAATTAATGAGAGATTTTCAAATAAAACTGCAATAGCACCAACAGCATCTATTTCTATTATTTGTGGTGGTACGTCCCCTGGAGTAGAGCCAATTGCAGCAAATAGTTACACTCACAAAACACTTTCTGGATCTTTCAATGTTAGAAACAAATATTTGACAGAAGTCTTAGAGAGACATGGTAAAAATGATGAGGAAACATGGTCAAGTATTACTACTAACCAAGGTTCAGTTTCTCACTTAGACTTTTTATCTCAAAATGAAAAAGATGTCTTTAAAACAGCATTTGAACTGGATCAAAGGTGGATTGTTGATTTAGGTGCTGATAGAACGCCTCATATTTCTCAAGCCCAATCAATTAATATTTTTATCCCTGCAGATATTCATAAAAAAGATCTTCATCAAATTCATTTCCAAGCATGGAAAAAAGGGTTGAAAAGTCTTTATTATTGCAGATCAAAGTCAATTCAAAGAGCTGAAAACGTTAACGATACAAGCTCAACTGATGTTACAGCAAATGTTTATAAATCAAAAAATAAAAAACAAAATCAACCAGAATACGAGGAGTGTTTATCATGTCAGTAGAAAGTATGAAAAATTTAAAATCACCTATAATAAAACCAAAGGATATGGGTTTGTTAGTTGAAAACCCTGTTTATAAACCATTCAGATACCCATGGTGTTATGATGCTTGGTTAACACAACAAAGAATTCATTGGTTGCCAGAGGAAGTGCCATTAGGAGATGATGTAAGAGATTGGCAAAAGAATCTCACTCAATCAGAAAAAAATCTTTTAACTCAGATCTTTAGATTTTTTACCCAAGCTGATGTGGAGGTAAATAATTGTTACTTAAGACATTACACAACAGTTTTTAAACCAACAGAGGTTTTAATGATGATGACTGCTTTTGCTTCTATGGAAACAGTTCATATCGCAGCTTATTCTCATTTGCTTGATACAATTGGTATGCCAGAGTCCGAGTATTCAGCTTTCATGAAATATAAAGAGATGAAAGATAAATACGACTACATGCAGAATTTTAATGTAGAGTCAAAAGAAGATATTGCAAAAACAGTTGCGGTTTTCAGTGCCTTCACTGAAGGTCTTCAGTTGTTTGCAAGTTTTGCTATTTTATTAAATTTCCCAAGATTTAATAAGATGAAAGGAATGGGTCAGATTGTAACTTGGTCAGTAAGAGACGAAACTTTGCACTGTAATTCAATGATAAGATTATTTAAGGAGTTCATTAATGAAAATCCACATATATGGACACCTCAACTTAAAAAAGAATTATATGAAGCTTGCAGAACAATAGTTCATCACGAAGATGCTTTTATCGATCTTGCTTTTGAGATGGGTCCTATGAATGGATTAACTGCACAGGAAGTAAAAGATTATATACGTTTTATTGGAAATAGAAGATTATCCCAATTAGGACTTGAGCCTATTTACGATGTTCAGAAAAATCCATTAACTTGGCTCGATACTATGTTGAATGCTGTAGAGCACATGAACTTTTTTGAAGGAAGAGCTACAGAATATTCAAAAGCATCAACACAAGGTTCTTGGACAGAAGCTTTTGCTTAATTTACCTTTGGTTTAACTGAACAACTTTTCGATACTTGCTACCCTTGTAGCTTGCGAGCGGTCGAATTAATTTATTCGCTGCATGTTGCTCCATTATATGTGCAGACCAGCCTGTAATTCTTGAGATTACAAATATTGGTGTAAAAAAATCGGTATCAAATCCCATTAAATGATATGTAGGTCCAGTAGGATAGTCGACGTTAGGGTGGATATTTTTTCTATCGATCATGACTTTTTCAACAATTTCATAGATTTTTTCAAACTTTTTGTCTTTCTTAATTTTTGCAACTTTGCCGAAATATTCTCGCATTGTTGGAACTCTAGAGTCACCACTTTTATAAACTCTGTGACCAAAGCCCATAATTACGTCTTTATTGTCTAACGCTTTATTTATCCATTTAAGAGCTTTTTCAGGTTTTTTGATTTTATTCATCATGTGCATTACTTCCTCATTGGCACCTCCATGCAATGGTCCTTTTAAGCTAGCTATTGCACCTGTTATTGCTCCATGAATATCTGATAAACTGCTCGTAATTGTTCTTGCAGTAAATGTAGAAACATTAAAGCTGTGTTCTGCATATAAGATCAAAGATACATCAAAAGCTTTTATAATATCCTTGTTTGGAACTTTGCCAAAACACATATGAAAAAAGTTTTCAGAGAAAGAGAGATTTTTTTTTGGTGGAATAATTTTTTTCCCTTTTCTTGCTCGATAAAAAGCCGCTAATGCAACTGGAGTTTTTGAGAAAATTCTCATTGCTTTTCTCATATTTGCTTTTGGAGAATTATCTCTTGTTTCTTTGTCTTCCAATCCCATTATGCTAACAGCAGTTCTAGCCACATCCATAGGGTGAGCTTTCTTTGGTATTTTTTTTAAATCATCTAATAAAGTTTTAGATAATTTCCTGTTTTTTCTCTCTATCTTTTCAAAAACTTTAAGCTGTTTCTTGCTAGGAAGTTCGCCATTTAATATTAAATATGCAACTTCTTCAAATTTGCATTTAGCACACAGGTCTTGGGCGGCATAACCCCTGTATGTAAGTGAGTTTATTTCAGGCATTACTTTTGAAACTTCTGTTTCATCAACTACAATACCTAGCAAACCTTTTTTTATCTCATCTCTCATTACTCGTGTCCCTCTGTGCTAAAATTATATATCTTTTCATCAAGTGAGTTATATTTTTCGTACTCAACTAATTCATATAATCTTTGACGAGTTTGCATTTTATCAATGATATTGTTTTGGTGTCCATCGTCAAAAATAGCACGTAGACCGTCTTCAACGCCTTTCATGGCTAACCTTTGAGTAGTAACTGGATATATTACAATGTTATATCCCAAGTTTTCTAAGTCTTTGTAGTTTAATAATTTTGATTTACCAAATTCAGTCATGTTTGCTAATAAATAACAATCTAGTGATTTTCTTACCTTTTCAAATTCATTTTCATCTTTAAGAGCTTCAGGAAAAATGATTTCTGCACCAGCATCAATATAAGATTTACATCTTTCAATCATCTTTTCTAATCCCTCAACATTTTTAGCATCTGATCTTGCAATAATTTTAAAGTTTTTATCTTTTTTTGATGAAACACATTCTTTGATTTTTTTCACCATTTGTTCGTTTGAAATAATTTCTTTATTATCAAGATGCCCACATCTTTTTCTTTCAATTTGATCTTCTATGTGAACACCAGTAATTCCACAACTTTCAAAAGTTTTAATTGTTTCATCACAAGACTTAAAACCAGTATCTATATCTACTATGGTTGGTAAATTTGTTACTCGTGATATTTGTTCTGACCGTTTGCTTACGTCACTCAAAGTTGTAAGCCCAATATCTGGATAACCTAAATCATTAGACATTACTCCACCAGACACATAAACTCCGTCATATCCTATTTCTTCAATTAATTTTGCAGTTAGAGGATTATAAGCGCCTGGTATTCTTAATATTTTTTTTGATTTTAGTTTATTGTCAAAATCAATTCTTTTTTGCTCAGCGTTTTTTTCAATAAAATGCATTAAAAATTCCTGTTTTTTTATTTCTTTTTAAGGATTTTTTACTTAGTTCAATATTTAATTTATGTAGCTGTCCGTTTTTCAAATTTCTACAGTTTTGCACATCTTTTAAAAATCTAACAGATTCTTTCTTTGAAACTATTTTATCAGTTAACATATTAAATTTATCGATGTAATTTTCTCTTTTAAAGGGTCTAGAACCATATGGATGAGCATCAGCTCTATCTAATTCCTCTATGTATTTTTTACCATTTTTCATACTAATAATTACTTTGGCCCCAAAAGATTTTTTCTTTGGATCTGGATTGTGATATTTTTTAGTCCATTTTTTATCCTCGTGTGTTCTAACTGATTTCCATATTTTTATTGTGCTTTTTTTGTTAGCTCTAGCCTTTGTATACGACTTTACATGATGCCAATTTCCATCCTCTAATGCTACTGAAAAAATGTACATTATTGAATGATCTAAAGTTTCTCTACTTGCATTTGGATCCATTTTTTGTGGATCATTTGCTCCTGTACCAATAACATTATGTGTGTGATGGCTTGTGTATATATCGATTTTCTTTATATTTCTTAAATCAGGAATTCTCTTATTTAGTTTTTTGGCGATATCGATTAAAGCTTGTGCCTGATATTCAGCAGAATATTCTTTAGTATAAGTTTCAAGTATTGCTTTTTTTTTCTCATTTTTTTTTGGAAGAGGAACAATATATTTAGCATTCTTTCCATCTAAAATTCTAGCAATAACACTATCTTCTCCCTCATAAATTGGACTTGGAGCACCTTCACCTCTCATTGTTCTGTCGACTGCTTCTATTCCAAGCTTTCCAGCATGCGCTGGAGCATAGGCCTTCCAACTTGAAATTTCCCCCTTTCTTGATTGTCTTGTAGAAATAGTTACGTGCAGAGCTTGTTGTACTGCTTGATAAATTGTGTCAGTTTTTAAATTTAGCATTGAGCCTATCCCTGCAGCTACACTTGGTCCAAGATGTGCTATATGATCAACCTTATGTTTATGTAAGCAAATTGCTTTAACTAAATTTACTTGCACTTCATAAGCGGTAATTATTCCTTTTAACAAATCTTTTCCATTTCTTTTTGATTGTTGTGCTACTGCTATTAAGGGTGGAATATTGTCTCCTGGATGACTGTAATCTGCAGCTAAGAAAGTGTCATGAAAATCTAATTCTCGTACTGCAGTTCCATTTGCCCATGCAGCCCACTCGCAATCAAATTTTAATTTTGAGTTTACTCCAAATAGTGTTGCTCCATTTCTTCTTTGATGAGCTAATGCCATTTCTCTTGCAGCAATTACGGGAGGTCTATTCAAAGAAGCTATTGCAACGGATGCGTTGTCAATAATCCTATTAATAACCATATCAATTGACTTACTATCTAACTTTGCATTATCACTTGCTATTTCCGCAATTTTCCAGGCCAGTTGTTTTTTTTTATTTATTTTAATCTTTGATGGGTAAACTTTTACTAGGTGTCTTATCATATATGAAAAAATTAAATACCCTTAAGAAAGGTTTTAATCAATATTAATCTATGAGATATTTCTTAATGATTTCCTCGATTCCATCAAAATTTTTAATTAAATAATCGTGGTGAATTTCAGAGACTTTCTTATCAGTGTATCCATCTTCCAAAAGTATAAATGGTATTTTAGCTGCTTTTGCAGACTCAGCATCCGTTTCACTGTCTCCAATCATTATACTTTTTTTTACATCACCCTGCATAATTTCTATTACATTTGTTAAATGTCTTGGATCAGGTTTGCAGTAATCAAATGTATTGCTTCCAGCCACATACTCAAAATAATCATATATTTTTATTTCTTTTAATAAGTTAATAGCAAGATGTTCTTGCTTGTTAGTACATATACCCATTTGGATTTGATTTTTTTTTGACCATTCTAAAAACTCTTTAACACCTTTTATTAACTTGCTTTCAATGACAATATTTTTTCCATAATAATCAATAAATTCTTTGACCATTTGTTTTTTTATTTTTTCATCAATAACTTTACTAAATTCTTTTTTAGCTTGCCCCCAGATGGACCTGCTGATCATTACTGATGCACCCTTGCCAGCAAGATTTCGAATATCTTCAGTAGTCTTTGTATCATAGCCAAATTTATTCATTACATAGTTGTGTGCGTTCATTAAATCTGGCGCGGAATCCACAAGAGTACCATCTAAATCAAAAAGAATTGTTAGTTTTTGCATAATTTAAGTTTTTTTAAGAAATAAATTGTGAATTAATTAAAACAAAACCTAAATATATACAATCATTATATGCTTCAAAACAATTCACATATCGAACAAAATAAATTAAGAAAAAAATTTTTAAAAAAAGGGATTAAAATGATAGCTCCTGAAACAATTTTTTTTTCTAAAGAAACAATTATTGGTAAAAATGTAACGATAGAACCGTATGTTGTATTTTCAAAAAAAGTTAAAATTGGAAATAATGTTACAATAAAATCATTTTCTCATCTCGAGGGGGTTACTGTTGAAGATAACGTTGATATTGGTCCTTATGCGAGGATTAGACCTAACGTGAGAATTCAAACAGGTTCAAAAATTGGAAACTTTGTTGAAATTAAAAAAAGCAACATCGGCAAAAACTCAAAAGTAAATCACCTATCTTATATAGGTGACTCTACTATTGGTAAAAATGTGAATATTGGAGCTGGTACTATTACTTGTAATTATGATGGGGTTAAGAAAAGCAAAACAAATATCAAAGATGGTGTATTTATTGGATCGAATTCATCATTAGTAGCGCCAGTTACAATTAATAAGAATAGTGTTGTTGGTGCAAGTTCAGTTATAACAAAAAATGTATTATCAAAAAGTCTTGCTTTGACTAGATCAAATCAAATAACAATAAAAAATTATAAAAGAAAAAAATAAATGTGTGGGATAGTTGGCATAACAAGTTCTAAAGAAGTCACTTCTAGAATAATAGGATCATTAAAAAAACTCGAATATAGAGGATATGACTCTGCTGGTATAGCTACAATAACTGAAAATAATATTAATGAAGTAAAGTGTGAAGGAAGGGTAAATGAATTAGAAAAAAATATTAGTCAAATAAATTTATCAGGTACAATAGGAATTGGTCATGTAAGATGGGCAACCCATGGAAAACCAAGTGCAATTAATGCTCATCCTCATTCTTCAGACAATGTTTCGGTTGTACATAATGGTATAATTGAAAACTCTACTATTCTAAAAAAAATATTAGAAAATAAAGGATATAAATTTAAATCACAAACCGATACAGAGGTAATTGTACATTTGGTGAGTGATTACTTAAAAAAATATAATTTAAAAAATACAATCATAAAAGTACTCAAGAAATTACATGGAAGTTTTGCATTAGGAATAATTTTTAAGAATCAACCTGACCTAATAGTTGGTGCAAGAAGAGGATCTCCATTAGCTGTGGGTTACGGTCCTGATGAACACTATTTAGGATCAGATTCTTACGCTCTAAAATCAATGACTAATAAGATTTCATATTTAAATGATGGTGAGTTTTGTATTTTGAAAAAAGATCAAGTTGAATTTTTTGATTCAGATGGAATCAAAACAAATAAAGAAATTTTAAACCTTTCTAAGGATGAACAAAATTATGAAAAAGGCCAATATAAATATTTTATGGCAAAAGAAATAGATGAGCAACCTGTAACAATAAAAAATTGTATCAATGAATATATTGACAAACATAATAATGAAATAAATATTTATAATTTTCCTTGGAAAATAAGTGATATTTCTTCAGTTGTGCTTATAGGTTGTGGTACTGCCTATCATTCTTGTTTGGTTGCAAAATATTGGTTTGAGCAGAATACAAATATGGATGTCTCTGTAGATATCGCATCAGAATTTAGATATCGAAAAATAAAGTTTAAACAAAATGCTCTATATATATTTGTTTCTCAATCTGGAGAGACAGCAGATACATTTGCGGCACTTGATATATGCAAGAAAAATGAGGTTAAAACCTGTGCGATTGTAAATGTTGTTGAGAGCTCAATTGCAAGAGACGCAGATTTAGTCTTGCCAATTCATTGTGGACCGGAAATTGGTGTTGCTTCTACAAAAGCCTTTCTAGGTCAAATGCTAGTGTTATACTTGCTATGTACAAAGATTTCTTACGAACAAAAAACAATTATAAAAAAAACATATCAAAATAAAATTAAGGATTTGTTATTACTTTCTAAATGTGCGAAAGAAACACTAAACATAGATAACAAAATCCACAATTTAGGCAAAGATTTTGCCAATTCTAAAGGATCAATGTTTTTAGGAAGAGGTTATTCGTATCCGATTGCTCTTGAAGGCGCTTTAAAACTGAAAGAACTTGCTTACGTACACGCCGAAGGGTATCCAGCCGGCGAAATGAAGCATGGTCCATTAGCTCTTATAGAGGAAGGTATGCCAGTTGTTGTAATTGCTCCAAGAGATGAACATTACAAAAAAACAATTTCTAATATGCAAGAAGTTATATCGAGAGGTGCCAAGGTATTACTTATAACCAATAAGAGCACTGATGAAATTTTTTCTGAAAATATTTGGGAGCAAATAGAAGTTGAAAATATATCTGATGAACTACTTCCTTTTCTAACTACAATCCCTTTACAAAAACTAGCCTATTATTCAGCTTTAGAGAAAGGCTTTGATATTGATAAACCTAGAAATCTCGCTAAATCAGTTACTGTTGAATAATTAGTAAAGTCTGTTAAAACAATTTCAAGTTGAAATGAAAAATTGGAAAATAAATAGTTGGAGAAAATATCCTGTAAAACATCAACCTACATATGATGATGAAAAGGAATTAGACCTTGTTCTAAACAAGTTAAAAACTTTTCCACCTTTAGTTTTTGCAGGTGAAACACGACATTTAAAAAATCAATTATCTGAAGTCGTTGATGGTAAAGCTTTTCTTTTACAAGGAGGAGATTGCGC
Source organism: uncultured Pelagibacteraceae bacterium (assembly GCA_902634885.1). Lineage (GTDB taxonomy): Bacteria > Pseudomonadota > Alphaproteobacteria > Pelagibacterales > Pelagibacteraceae > Pelagibacter. The sequence goes on from CACPLR010000010.1 coordinate 21,812, forward strand.
AGAGAGTTTTGCGGAATTTCATCCAGATAATATTAGAGATACGTTTAAGGTCATACTTCAGATGTCTTTAGTTTTAACTTATTCTGCATCATTACCAGTTGTTAAACTTGGCAGAATTGCTGGGCAGTTTTCAAAACCAAGAAGTGCTCCTACAGAAAAACAAGGTAACAAAGAATTACCAAGTTATTTAGGTGACAATATTAATGCTATTGACTTTAATGAGAAAGCCAGAAGGCCTGATCCAAAAAGATTATTTAAAGCATATTCTCAATCAGCATCAACATTAAATCTTTTACGTGCTTTTTCAAAAGGTGGATTTGCTGATTTAAACAAAGTTCACTTATGGAACTTAGATTATATAAAGAAGAGCCCACAATCTAAGAAATTTAAAGAACTAGAGGATAAAATTGCTGATGCATTAGCTTTTATGGAAGCTTGTGGAATTACATCAGATTTTAATAATAGATTATATACAGTGAACTTCTGGACATCACATGAAGCTCTACATTTGCCGTTTGAGGAGAGCATGACAAGAGTAGATTCTACAACTGGTGAGTATCATGATACTTCTGCTCACTTTGTGTGGATTGGAGATAGAACAAGACAATTAGATGGTGGACATGTTGAGTTTTGCAGAGGGATAGAAAATCCAATTGGCATTAAATGTGGGCCAACGTCAAAACCAGATGAAATTGCTAAAATCTGTGAAGCTATTAATCCAAAAAACGAAAAAGGAAAAATAACTTTAATTTCTAGATTTGGTCATCAAAATGTAGAAAAATTTTTACCAAAATTAATAAGAGGAATTAAAAAAGAGGGATTAAATGTTCTATGGTCATGTGATCCTTGTCATGGTAACACTATAAAAGCGTCAACGGGGTTTAAGACAAGACCGTTCAATGATGTAGTTAAAGAAGTTAAAAATGTTTTTGCAGTTCATCAAGCAGAAGGCTCATACGCAGGTGGGTTGCATGTTGAGATGACTGGTCAAGATGTGACAGAGTGCACAGGTGGAGCAAAAAAAATATCAGATACCGACTTATCAAGCAGATATCATACACACTGTGATCCAAGATTAAACTCTGATCAAGCTATTGAATTAGCATTTTTAATTTCAGATGAGATAAAAAAGAATAGTTTGTATTCCAAATCTGCAATTAAAGCGGCATCTTAGCCGTTTAAAAATAATATTTTATTTCTATATTTACCTTATGCATCCAAAAGACAAAGTTGATCATATAAAAAATTGGATTTTAAATTACGTTAATTCAATGCCAAATAAAGCCAAGTCATTGGTAATTGGTATTTCAGGTGGAATTGACTCTTCAGTATCAAGCACATTAAGTGCAATGACAGGTTTAAAAACAATAGTGTTATCTATGCCAATTAAACAAAAATCAGCACAACATGACTTAAGTTTAGCACATCAAGAATGGTTAAAAAAAAATTTTAGCAATGTTGAGGGTCATACATTAGAACTTGATAGTTTATTTAAAACATTTGAAGGAACTTTAAATAACTTTGGTAATGAACATGGTATGGCAAATTCTAGAGCAAGATTAAGGATGACAACACTATACCAAGTTGCCGCCGCAAATAGTGGAATAGTTGTTGGAACCGGAAATAAAGTCGAAGATTTTGGAGTTGGTTTTTATACAAAATATGGTGATGGAGGAGTTGATATTTCTCCAATAGCAGATTGTAACAAATCAGAGGTTTGGGAACTTGGAAAAGAACTTGGGATATTAAAAGAAATTATAGAAGCCCCTCCAACAGATGGTTTGTGGGATGATGGACGTACTGACGAAGGTCAGCTTGGCTTAACTTATAAAGAGCTCGAAGAAGCAATGGAAAATGAAAACTCTATAAATAGAGAGAAATATAATTCAATAAGAAGAACAAATTTGCATAAAATGGAACCAATTCCAGTATGCAAAATTCCAAATTAATCAAATAGATTCACAAATCTATAATTTAAGTATATTCCTAGTTGAATGGGTAAAGATATATTTTTAACTAATAGCCTCGATAATAAGAAAAATAAATTTATACCCAAAAATGAAAAATCAGTTGGCATGTATGTTTGTGGACCAACTGTATATGATGATCCACATATAGGAAATGCAAGACCTTTAGTTGTTTTTGATATTCTATTTAAAATTTTAAAAAAAAAATACGGATCTAATTCTGTTAATTACATTAGAAACATCACAGATATAGATGATAAAATTATTAAAGCATCAAAAGATAAAAAAATTTCTATAAAAGATTTAACTTTAAAAGTTACAGGAAACTTTCATGATGACTGTAAATATTTAAAGTGTGAGGAGCCAACGGAAGAACCTAAAGCAACTGAAAATATAAATCAAATGGTCGATATGATAACTGATTTAGAAAATCAAGGTTATGCATATTCAAATAACAATCATGTATACTTTGAGGTAAATAAATTTGAGGATTATGGAAAACTTTCAAATAAAAAATTAGATGAATTAATTGCAGGCTCAAGAGTTGAGGTGTCTGAATTCAAGAAAAATCCTGAAGATTTTGTATTATGGAAACCATCTACAGCTGGTGAGCCATCATGGGACTCCCCATGGGGAAAAGGTAGGCCTGGCTGGCATTTAGAGTGTTCAGCGATGTCAAAAAGATACTTAGGTGATGAATTCGATATTCATGGAGGTGGCAGAGATTTAATATTTCCTCACCATGAAAATGAAATAGCACAATCTAGATGTGCAAATGGAACCAAATCGTTCGCAAATTATTGGGTTCATAATGGATTTATTACTTTATCAAATGAAAAAATGGCTAAATCCCAAGGTAATATTTTGAAAATAAAAGATTTTAAAACAAAATATAATGGTCAAGTTTTAAGATTAGCATTAATTACTAGTCATTACAGACAAGGACTTGATTGGAATGACAAATTAATATCAGAGTGTGAGAAGACTTTAACAAAATGGTACTCTGCACATATTGAAGTTAAAGAAAAAATTACAGTTTCTGACAATATTTTATCTCCTTTATATGACGACTTAAACACACCGGGTTATATTGCAAATTTGCACTCTTTATACACTAAAGCGTCCTCTGGAACAGACGAGGACAAAAACATTTTTGTACATGCTTGTAACTTTATTGGTCTTTTAACAGATACTAAAGAAAAATGGATGAGTTACAAAAAAAATTCAATCAATATATCGGAGGATGAAATTAGATCTAAAATTGAAGAGAGAAATAAAGCAAGATCTAACAAAAATTATGTATTGGCTGATAAAATTAGACAGGATCTTTTAGATAAGGGTATTTTAATTGAAGATAAAGATGGTACAACCTCGTGGAAATTAAAATGAGTAAAGAGAAAATCTATATATTTGATACTACACTAAGAGATGGAGCCCAAACTCAAGGAGTAGACTTTTCATTAAATGAGAAGGAAAAGATTGCAAAATCTTTAGATCATTTAGGAGTGGATTATATTGAAGGGGGATGGCCAGGAGCTAACCCAACTGATACTGAATTTTTTAATAAAGACCAAAATTTTAAAAATGCAAATCTTACTGCATTTGGCATGACTAAAAAATCAGAGCATAGTGCAAATAACGACCCAATGTTATCATCATTAATAAATTCTAAAAGTTCATCAGTTTGTTTGTTTGGCAAGGCATGGGATTTTCATGTTGATGTCGCCTTAGGTATTTCAAACGAGCAGAATTTAGAAAACATCAGTGAAAGCACAAAACATATTGTGAGCTCTGGTAAAGAATTTATGTTTGATGCAGAGCACTTTTTCGATGGTTATAAATCAAATCCTGAATATGCTTTATCATGCTTAAAATCTGCATATGACAATGGCGCAAGATGGATTGTTCTTTGTGATACAAATGGTGGAACTTTACCTCATGAAGTATCTAAAATTGTTGAAGCTGTTACAAAACATATTCCAGGAAAAAATTTAGGCATTCATGCACACAATGATACTGAAAATGCTGTTGCTAATAGTTTAGTAGCTGTTCAAGCCGGTGTCAGACAAGTTCAAGGCACCATAAATGGGTTAGGGGAGAGATGTGGAAATGCAAATCTTATGTCGTTGATACCAACCTTTTTCTTTAAAAAAGATTTTTCAGATAAATACGAAATAAGTATTAAACCAGAAAATATTAAAAATTTAACTCAGTGTTCAAGATTATTAGATGAAATACTAAATAGAAAACCAAATAAGCATTTACCTTATGTAGGTGCATCTGCATTTTCTCATAAAGGAGGAATGCATGTATCAGCTGTTCAAAAAGATCCAAAAACTTATGAACATATCAACCCCGATAATGTTGGAAATGTTAGAAATATAGTCGTTTCTGATCAATCAGGGCAATCTAATATTATGTCTCGATTAAATGCTATTGGTATTAAAATAAAAAAAGATGATCCAAAAATTAAAAAACTTTTACACGAAGTAAAAGATAGAGAGTTTATTGGTTATAGTTATGATGGTGCAGATGCATCTTTTGAATTACTAGCACGTAGATTAATGGGAGATATCCCAAGATATATTTCAATAAATGAGTACGATGTGTCAGTTAAAAAAGACTCATCTGGAGAAGTAATTTCATTTGCAAAAGCTAAACTAGAAGTTGATGGTCATGAAATATTATGTGAAGGTGAAGGTAACGGTCCTGTTAACGCACTGGATAATGCTATTAGAAAAAATGTAAATAAACTTGAAAAGTATTCAGAATATTTAAAAGATTTAAAATTAGTTGATTATAAAGTTAGGATTTTAAATACAGGTACTGGAGCTGTTACAAGAGTTTCAATAGAAAGTGCAGACTCAAAACATGGGAATTGGTTTACAATTGGAGTTTCTCCAAATATCATTGATGCTTCTTTCAAAGCTTTAGTGGATAGCTTAGATTACAAATTATTTAAAGATAATGCTCCAGCTAGCACTTAATGTCTTTTAAAAATATTTCTTTTATTTTACATAAGCCACAACTTTCTGAAAATATAGGTGCATGTGCTAGAGCTCTTAAAAACTTTAATTTTCAAAAATTATTATTAATTGATCCAAAACCAATTTTTCCTAACGACAAAATTATTGCAACTTCGGTTGGAGCAAAGGATATAATAAAGAGCGCAAAAGTATTTAAACATATTGAAAAATCACTCAAAAAAATTGATATTTTGGTTGCAACATCTGCAAGATTTAGAAATAAAAATATCAAACATATATCTATTTCAGATTTAAATAAAATCGATTACTCTAAAAAAGTTGGTTTTTTATTTGGTTCTGAGGCATCAGGTTTATCAAATGATGAGGTAAGTTATGCAGATTATACTTTGCAAATTCCAAGCAATAAAAACTTTAGATCATTAAATTTATCACACAGTCTGATTATTGTTGCACAAATTATAAGTAGTCATATTTCAAATAAGAAATATAAATTTGAAAAATCAAAAAAAATTAAACCTGCATCGAAAAAGGATATTCAAAGCATGCTTTCTTTGTGTATTAATAATTTAGAGCAAAGAAATTTTTTTAATCCTCCAGAAAAAAAACCAATTATGTTAGAAAATTTAAGAAGTATCTTTTATAAAATGAACTTATCTGAAAAAGAAACTCGCATTTTATCAAGTGTATTCGCTGGTTTGACTAAAAAAAGGTTGATTGACAAAACCTAACATCTGCTTATAAAGCCCAATATTCAATGACAAAAAGATTAAACTCTAAACACAAAGTCGACAGAAGGTTAAAAGTAAACCTTTGGGGAAGACCTAAGAGCCCATTTAACACTAGAGCTTATCCCCCAGGACAACACGGACAAACAAAGTCTGCAAAACCATCTGACTATGGAATTCAACTTCAAGCTAAACAAAAATTAAAATCATATTACGGTAATATGAACGAAAGACAGTTCAGAAATATGTATAAAAAAGCTATCATGAAGAAAGGTGATACTGCAGAAAATTTAATAGGTCTATTAGAGAGAAGATTAGATGCAGTTATCTACAGATCAAAATTATCGAATACAATTTTTTCATCAAGACAATTGATTAATCATGGTCATGTAAAAGTGAATGGAAAAAAAGTTAATATTGCAAGTTTTCAAGTTAAAGAAGAAGATACTATTGAAATTAGAGATAAATCAAAAACACTAGCTTTGATAGATATTGCACTTGCAAATAAAGAAAGAGAAGTACCAGAATATCTTCAGCTAGATGAAAAAAATAAAAAAGTAAAATTTGTAAGAATTCCAGCTTTTGAAGAAGTCCCATACCCAGTTGTGATGGAGCCAAATCTTGTAATTGAATATTACTCTAGATAACAATTAATGTGCTGTATTGGCGCACTATATTATCATATATATCACTTTTATTATTATTTAAACTTTAAGTAATTTTTTCAAATATGTTAGAAACCATTAATTAAATAACACTAATATTTAATAAAATTTCTTTTAGCATGGTTTTTATAAAGCTTACATTCCCTTTTTTATTTTTTTTTATAACTCTAACATCTACTACAAGTGCAGGAGTTACTGATGCAAACAGTGATTACACTGACTTGTCTTCTCATGAGGGTAATGCTCAGGGATTTCAATTTAATAATGATGGTAAAAAATTCTTTGTGGTTGGTAAAACAGGAGATCTAACCCAATTTAGTTTGAGTACAGCTTACGATGTATCAACAGCTAGTCATGAAGGTGAAATTGATATACCAGGACAAGGAACTGGAATGACTGGATTAGCATTTAGTGGAAATGGTATGGTGATGTTTGTTGTAAATGAAAGCACCGACAAAGTTCATCCTTTTACATTAGATGAAGCCTTTAATCCAATTGCTGGAATTGCATCAACAGGTACTGCTGTTTCAGTAGTTAGTGGAGATAATTGTCCAACCGATTTACAATTTAATAACGATGGATCAAAACTTTATATAATTGGATGCCAAGGTGATCGTGTAGATGAATATGATTTAACTTCAAATTATACTCTTAATGCAACAATGTCGGTTGCCAGAACAAGTGTAAATGTATCAGACAGAAATCCAAGAGCTGTTATTTTCAGCCCTGATGGTACAATAATGATTACAAACGGTATCCAAGACGGATGTCTTCCACACCAATTTACATTATCTACTCCATTTGATGTATCTTCAGCGGTATCTAATGGTGAATTAACAGTAAGTCCTGAAGGATGTAGATCTATGTCTTTTAACGACGATGGAACTAAAATATATTTCATTAAACGAACTGGAACAATTTTTGAGTATGACGTGTCTCCTGCATATAAAATTAGGGATAGCGCACCAGCTTTAGGTTCCTCTGTACCAGCTGATAATGCAATTAATGTTGCAACTGATGCAAATATAGTTTTAAATTTCAATGAAGCTGTTGATGTTGAAACTGGAAACATAACTATTAAAAAAACATCTGATAACTCAACGGTTGCAACAATTGATGTTACCAGTGGTCAAGTTAGCGGTTCTGGTACTTCACAAATAACAATAAATCCAACTTCAGATTTACCAGCTGGTGAGACAGAATTATATGTTCTTATAGATGCTTCTGCATTTGATAATTCTGGAAGTTTATCTTATGCAGGAATTTCATCAACAACTGCCTTAAGTTTTACAACAGCAACATTAGCATCCAATACTAATCCATCATTAAGTTCATCTAGCCCATCTGATAATGCAACAGATGTTGCACTTGATGCAAATATAGTCTTAAATTTTAGTGAAAATGTTGATGTTGAAACTGGAAACATAACTATTAAAAAAACATCTGATAACTCAACATTTGAAACTATTGATGTAACAAGCTCTAATGTGACTGGAACTGGATCAACTCAGATTACCATTAATCCATCTTCAAATTTTGATGACGAAGTTGAATATTATGTTTTAATAGACGCAACAGCATTTGACGATTCAGAAAGTGGATCTTACGCAGGAATTTCATCAACAACCGCCTTGAGTTTTACAACTGGCAAATCTGATCCAACAAACGATAAAGTTGTTACTGGATCTATAGATGCCCAGGTAGATCATGCTAGACTTACATTTGTTCAATCAGTTGGAATGGTTTCTAGTAGACTTGGATATTTAAGACATAACAGAAATAATAATAATTTAAGTAAAAACAATATCAAATTAGATTTTGGTAATGCAATGCTAGCTTCTATAAGTGAGGCTTTAATTACTCCTATTTCAGAAAATAGTAATATAAGTATTATTCCTGATGACTGGTCTACATGGTCAGAGGGCTCAATAAGTGTTACTAAAATTGGTGATACTAGCACATCATCTGAAAAGGAAATAGATAGCCATGGTATTGCATTTGGATTTGATAAAAAAATAAATGATAATGATATTTATGGTTTTGCTATTCAATATGGTCAAAGCGATACGGATATAGGATCTAATGGAAGTGGTATTGATAGCAAAAATTATAATATTTCAATGTACAGAACAAGACCATTAGATGATAATAATTTTATCGAAGGATCAATCGGAATTGGAAAAATTAAAAGTGATATTGAGCGCAAGTCAAATTCTAATACATTAACTGCTTCAAGAGATGGAAACCAAATATTTGGATCAGTTAATTTTGGAAAAACAATTGACAAAGGAAACTTTAATTTAGTTCCAGCTTTAAGAGTAGATCTTGGATATACAGAACTTGAAGGATATCAAGAGGTAGGAACTAACGCACTATCTTATGATGATCAAGAGATACAAAGTGGACTTTTATCTTTAGGATTTGGTGTTAACAATCTTGTTAAATTCGATGATAGTACAATAAAACCATTTGGCTTAATTGAATTTGGGTTGGATTTTTCCGACTCGTCTGTAACCAAATTAAATTACGTATCTGATACGAGCACAACTTATACTTATACACAAGATACAATATCAGAATATATGTTAACATCTGAAGTTGGTTTTAGCTACGACTCCAAAGACAACCTATCAATAAACACTAGCTACAGGCGTATCCAAGGTGAAAAACATGAACATACGGATACATTATCATTTGGTTTAAACTTTAAATCTAAACGTGAAACAGAATATGCAATGCAATTTGGTGGAACTGAGGATTTATCTGCTGGACTTAATATTGCAAAGAACATTAATGGCCTAGATTTCAATTTCAAATTAGATCAAGAATTTAATGAAAATCTTGATAAAAATGCAGAAATTTCAATGATTAAAAAGTTTTAAATTTTTCATTTTCCCCTATAAAAATTAATCTAATTTCAAAAACATTTAAATGAAAGTTTTTTTAGAAAAAGTCACTTTATTTAAAATTATATTTATAATTTTTTTTTTAACCTTTACTAAAAATTTAAGTGCAGCCGATAAATCCTTATCATTTGATGGTACTGATGATTTTGTAGAAATTGCAGCTAATAACGTTCTAAATCCTACAGGTGATTACACAGTTGCAGCTTGGTTTAAACAAGAGGGCAATAATACAGCAGACACATGGCAATCAGTTATGACTTCTCGGTCAGCAGTTAATCCTGATGCTAAGGGTTATGTGATGTATTTAAATGGCGATCCAACAACTGATAATAAACTTCAATATTGGAAAGGAACCGATAGTGGTAATAGTTGGGTAAAAGTAGAATCCAATGAATTGAGTACATGGAAAGCAAATGGAGGGGGGATCCCAGGAACACCTGGTTGGAATTATTGGGTTATTAGATTTAACGGTGATAATAAAATGGATTTATTTTTAGATGGGACGTTAAGAGACTCTACAACTTCTTCGGATGAAATGAATCTTCAAAATACTACTAGACCTACAAGAATTGGTGCTGGTGCTACTGAAAAAAATTTTGGTTTATTTTTTTTTAATGGGAAAATAGATGATGTTGCTGTTTGGGATGAGGCTTTGACAGATGCAGAAATATTAGAATTATATAATAGTGGTGAAACACTTTATGCAAAGGAAAATTATGGAAATTATACCTCAAAAGATAATCTAGTAGCTTACTACACTATGGATAGTAATAATGGAAGTGGTACAACTTTATCGGATGATGAAGGAAGTAATGATGGAAGTTTTAATGGTGCACCTGCATGGAGCTCAGATACGCCTGGTACAGCTCCAACAATAACCTCATTTACCCCAACAGATGACTCTACATTTGTTGATGTAAATACAAACCTGGTTTTAAATTTTAGTGAAATTGTACGTGGCACATCTTCAGGTAACGTAACTATTAAAAAAGCTTCAGATAATTCTGTTGTAGAGGTAATTGCTGGTAATAGTGATAAAGTTAGTGGATCCTTAACTACTCAAATTACTATTAACCCTTCAACTACACTTGATATAAATACAGAATATTATGTTCTGGTCGAGTACGGTGCTTTTGCAGATATATCAAATAATTCTGTTTCAATAACATCAACTACAGATTTTAGTTTTACTACTAATCAAAATCCTTCTCTTTCCTCATCCAATCCATCTGATAATGCAACAGGTGTTGCTGCAGATGCTAATATAATTTTAAATTTTAGTGATAATGTGGACGCTGAAAGTGGAAATATTTCCATTTACAAATCTGTTGACGCTTCTCTAGTAGAAGAAATTGACGTAACAGGTGGACAAGTGAGTGGTTCTGGTACTTCACAAATTACAGTAAATCCATCTTCAGATTTAGAAAGTGGAGTAGAATATTACATTTTAATTGACAGCACTGCATTTGACGATTCTTTGAGTAATAGTTATGCGGGTATAAGCACTGCAGGTGAACTAAGTTTTAGAGTTTTAACATCATCCAATCCTATAGAAGATAAAAATGTTACCGGCCTGTTAGACACTCAAACAGATATGTCTAATGTAGTTTTCAAGCAAACCATAGCACCTATTTCAAATCGTTTAAAATATTTAAGAAGAAATAGAAATAATGATGACTTAACAAATCAAAATGTAAAATTAAAACTTCCTACAAATAATACAGTCTCAAAATTTTTAACAGAATATACAGATGTATTAACTATCTCTTCAAAAATTGAGGATAAAGCTTTACCTAAAAAATGGTCATCATGGAGTGAAGGTTTGTATAGTGTGACTACAATTGGTGATGATCGTGATACAAATTCAAGAAAAATAAGATCAAATAGTTTTGCATTTGGAATTGATAAAAAGGTTAGTAAAAATCAATTTTATGGATACGCGTTCCAATATGGTAAAAGTGATAGCAATATCAATAAAACTGGAACTTCTGCAGATAGTGAAAACTATCATTTTTCTTGGTATGGCTCAAAACCCCATTCTGAAAAGAATTTTATAGAAGGGTCAGTTGGCTTTGGTTTATTAGAATCTAATTTGATTAGAACCACTGATACTAACAGACTTACCGGATCAAGAAATGGTGGACAGGTTTTTGGAACAATTAATTACGGAAGATATCTTAGCAAAGGAAAGATTGAGATTATACCAAGAGTTGGACTTGATCTTGGTTACACAGAACTAAGTGCTTACACTGAAACTGGAACAGATCCTCTGTCATATTCTTCTCAATTTATTAGAAGTGGTTTAGCAACATTGGGACTAGAATTTAATAATTTATACTTAAATGAAAAAAATTCTTTTAAGACATTTGGTTCGATTGATTATGGATTAGACTTTAGTGATACATCAGAGGCAAAAATTAATTATGTTTCAGATACAAGTACAATTTATACATACAAAGGATCTAATAATTCATCACACTGGTTGAATGCTGAATTAGGATTTGATTTTATAGTAAAAGACACTCTAACATTATCCTCAAGTTATAATAGAAAACAAGGTAGTGATGATGAACATAGTGATACTGTAAAATTTAGATTTCATTTTACGCCAGAAAGAGAAACCGAATATGCAATGCAATTTGATGTAAACGAAGATCCATCTGCAGGATTTAATATTGCAAAAAATATTTATGGCTTAGATTTCAATTTCAAGTTAGATCAAGAATTTAATGAAAATCTTGATAAAAATGCCGAAATATCAGTTAACAAAAAGTTTTAATATTACATATTTTCTTTTATAAAAATTAATTAAAATTTTTTAATTAATTGTAATGATAAATTTTTCAAAACAAAAATACTGCGCTGTATTTACATTTTTTTTATTATTTTTATTTTTTTTAAGCACTTCAAAAATTTCAAAAGCTGATGATTATACAATAGATTATAGTGGTAGTGATCAACACGTTGAAATGTCTTATAATTCATCATTAAACCCAACAGGCCCATATACTGTATCAGCTTGGGTGAAACATGAAACTAATGTAAATGACTATCAATCAATAATTACATCAAGAGATGATTCATCAGGTAGAAGAGGTTACATGCTTTACATATCAAATAATAAGCATGGTAACGATTTTGAATTTTGGTGTGGACAGACTACTAATATTAATGGTGAAAATTCCTCTAGTTGGAAAACGGCTAACAGCAATGTACAATCAACTTTTCAATCTACCGGAACTGCTGGATGGCAAATGGTTACGGGAACTTACGACGGAATTCAAACTATTAAAATTTATGTTAATGGATCTCTTGAAGGCACAACAACTGGTGCAAGTTGTGATCCAAATGATGATGAACCAACAAGAATCGCAAAAGGCTCAACTGAATTTGACAATCCTGCCGCAAACAGAAGGTATTTCTTTTTTGGAAAAATAGACGATGTCGCCGTTTGGGATGCAGCTCTTGCAGATGCTGAAATTTTAGCTTTGTATAATAGTGGTGAAACATTATATGCGAAGGAAAATTATGGGGATTATTCCTCAAAAGATAATCTAGTAGCTTACTACACAATGGATAGTAATAATGGAAGTGGTACAACTTTATCGGATGATGAAGGAAGTGCAAATGGAACTTTGAATAGTAGTCCCGTTTGGGTGAGCAATGATTTTCCAGGCACCTCACCTAATATTAATTCATTTACCCCAACAGATGACTCTACATTTGTTGATATAAATACAAACCTAGTTTTAAATTTTAGTGAAATTGTACGTGGCACATCTTCCGGTAACGTAACCATTAAAAAGACCTCAGATAATTCTACCGTAGAACAAATTCCTGGCAATAGTGATAAAGTTAGTGGATCATTAACCACACAGATAACAATTAATCCTTCAACTACACTTGATGCAGACACAGAGTATTACGTCCTAGTAGATTACGGTGCTTTTGCAGATATATCAAATAATTCTGTTTCAATAACATCAACTACAGATTTTAGTTTTACTACAAATCAAAACCCCTCTCTTTCTTCATCCAGTCCATCTGATAATGCAACAGGTGTTGCTGCAGATACCAATATAATTTTAAACTTTAGTGAAAATGTTGACGCTGAAAGTGGAAATATTTCAATTTACAAATCTGTTGACGGTTCTCTAGTAGAGGAGATTGATGTGACAGGTGGACAAGTAAGTGGATCTGGCTCTGCTCAAATAACAATAAATCCATCTTCAGACTTAGAGAGTGGAGTAGAATATTACATTTTAATTGATAGCACTGCATTTGATGATTCTTCGAGTAATAGTTATGCGGGTATTAGTACGGCAGGTGATTTAAGTTTTAGAGTTTTGGCATCATCCAGTCCTTTAGAAGATAAAGAAGTTACTGGTTTATTAGATACCCAAACAGATATGTCTAATGTAGTTTTTAAACAAACCATAGCTCCAATTTCAAATCGTTTAAAATATTTAAGACGAAACAGAAATAATGATGAATTAACAAATCAAAAGGTAAAATTAAACCTTCCTATAAATAATACTGTCTCAAAATTTTTAACAGAATATACAGATGTATTAACTATCTCTTCAAAAATAGAGGAAAAAGTTTTACCTGAAAAATGGTCCTCGTGGAGCGAAGGTCTTTATAATGTGACCACAATTGGAGATGATCGAGATACAAATTCAAGAAAAATAAGATCAAACAGTTTTGCATTTGGGGTTGATAAAAAAGTCAGTAAAAATCAGTTTTATGGCTATGCGTTCCAATATGGTAAAAGTGATAGCAATATTACAAAAACAGGGACTTCTGCAGATAGTGAAAACTATCATATTTCATGGTACGGCTCAAAACCTCATTCTGAAAAGAATTTTATTGAAGGATCAGTTGGTTTTGGTTTATTAGAAACTGATTTAATCAGAAAAAAAGATACCAATAGACTTACCGGATCAAGAAATGGTGGACAGGTTTTTGGAACAATTAATTACGGAAGATATCTTAGCAAAGGAAATATTGAGGTAATACCAAGAG
>CACPLR010000011.1 GCA_902634885.1 uncultured Pelagibacteraceae bacterium
TTGAGGGCCGTGTGGGCCTAGCCCATGAGAGTTCGAGTCTCTCTGGCCGCACCATAGATTAGAAGAGTGAAATTTTTATAGAGGGGCGTTCTGTTGCCAGGTGCCCCAAACCCCGTAACTTAATTAATAAATTAATTAAGCTGCAAGTGCGTAACTTTCGTTAGCATTTATAAATTAGCCCGTCACGGCGGAACAATACCGAACGAAAGAATAACTTTTAGACACCCGTCGATCCTAATTCACCCCCGTAAGTTGAAAATGGTGGAGGTGGTGGGTACTGCCCCCACGTCCGTAATGGTTATTACGAAATTCGTTTATCGTCATAGTTGGAAAACCAACCTTATTAATATAAAACCTAATAATAGAGATTCAATAATTTATTCATGAAATTAACCAGCGAACAAGCACAAGAGATAAAAGATCAACAATCACAGGAATATAAGACCAAAAGAGTAACAGCACAAGAATTGGAGAAAATTCTTTATGAAGCTCTTCCAATTTTAGATCATGGATTTATAAGGGTAATTGACTATATGGGTGATGACACCTCAATAGTTCAATCAGCTAGAGTTTCTTACGGCAAAGGTACAAAGAAAGTCTCAACAGACGAAGGACTAATAAAATATTTAATGAGACACTGGCATAGTACTCCATTTGAAATGTGTGAAATTAAATACCACGTTAAACTTCCAATATTTATAGCAAGACAATGGATTAGGCATAGAACTGCAAATGTAAATGAATACTCTGCAAGATATTCAATTCTTGATAAAGAATTTTATTTACCAGCACCTGAGCATTTAGCAGCACAGTCACAAAGCAATAGACAAGGAAGAGGCGATGTTCTTGAAGGTAAAAAGGCTAAAGAAGTTTTAGATCTATTAAAAGGAGATGCGGAACAAACATATAATAATTATCAAACAATGCTCAATGAAAGATACGATGGTTCTGTAATTGATGAAAATGCAGTGGGACTTGCAAGAGAACTCGCAAGAATGAATTTAACTTTAAATACCTATACACAGTGGTACTGGAAAACAGATTTGTTAAACCTAATGAATTTTTTAAGATTAAGAGCTGATCACCATGCCCAATATGAAATACGCGCTTATGCAGATGTAATGTTGGATACAGTAAAAAAATGGGTGCCTATAACTTATGAGGCATTTATGGATTATAGAGTGGGAGGAACAGAAGTATCTGCAAAAGGAAAGGAAGTACTTAAAAAACTAATCAAAGGCGATAAAGTCAATATAGATAAATCAGGACTTTCAAAAAGAGAATGGAATGAACTTATGGAAGCTTTTGATCTTAAAGATAACTTGATTTAATCTTATAAGCAAATTCTAAATAAATTTTAGAAATATCATGATCAGGTTTGCTCTCAACTATTGGTGATCCTAAATCACCTTGTTTTCCAACCTGTGAATTAATTGGTATTTCACCTAAAAATTCTTTTTGAAACTCATCCGCAGTCCTTTTGACCCCACCTTCGCCAAAGATTGCATATTTTTTTCCATCATCACCAATAAAATGACTCATGTTATCTATTAACCCGATTATTTTGACTTTCAATTTATCAAACATCCTAATTCCTCGTTTTACATCTTGAAGAGCAATTTCTTGAGGAGTGGAAACAATAATTGCTCCATCCATATTTATTTCTTGAGCAAATGTTAATTGGGTATCTCCTGTACCTGGTGGCATATCAACAATAATAAAATCTAAATCTTTCCAAGCAACTTTTTGAGTAAATGTTTTGATTGCGCTTGTTACCATTGGTCCTCTCCAAATCATGGGAGTTTGTTCATCAGTTAAAAAACCAATAGACATGCATTGAATATCATACTTAATTATTGGTTTTAAAGTTTGACCATCGCTTTCAGGTTTTTCATTAATTGAAAATAATTTAGGTAGAGATGGCCCATAAATATCTGCATCTAACAGCCCAACTTTGCATCCAACTTTTTTAAGAGCTAAAGCTAAATTTGTTGCAAAAGTAGATTTACCAACTCCACCTTTTGCACTTGAGATTGCAATAGTAAATTTGGTACCTGGTATAGGGTTTTTTTGAAAGCTTTTTGGCTCAGTTTTAGCCTTCATTGTGTCACTAAGGCCTACTTTTTTGTCATTCATTAAAATACCATTACCTTGTTTTTAGCAATAAAGACACTATATAGAGTGTCGTATGAATGATTTCAGAAATCAAAGCCCATGGGGCAGTCCTCCAGGAGGTGGTGGAGGTAATGGTGGATTTAGAAGAGGTCCAACTCCACCTGATATTGATGAAGTCATTAAAAAAATTCAAAGTTTATTGAATAGATTTTTAGGCGGTGGCAAAGGTGGAGCTAAACCAATAATTGTTGGTTTATTAATTATAGTAACTCTTTGGGGACTTAGCGGACTTTATAGAGTACTTCCAGATGAACAAGGAGTTGTATTAAGATTTGGAAAATTTGTAAATACTACTCAGCCTGGTTTAAATTATCATTTTCCATATCCAATTGAGAGTGTGATCACTCCAAAAGTTACAAAAGTAAACAGAATGGATATTGGTTTTAGATCTGAGAGAGATAGTGGTTTTTCATCGGGGGGTGTTGCTGATGTACCAGAAGAAAGCCTAATGTTAACTGGTGATGAAAATATTGTTAACATCGATTTTTCAGTATTTTGGGTAATTAAAGATGCAGGGAATTTCTTATTTAAAATTCAAGATCCAGAGGGAACTGTAAAAGCAGCAGCAGAAACTGCTATGAGAGAAGTGATAGCAAGATCAAACATTCAACCAATTTTAACAGAGGGTAGATCAGTAATAGAGACGGAAACTCAAGCAATTATTCAAAAAATTTTAGATGAATACACTTCAGGTATTCAAATTACACAAGTTCAGACGCAAAAAGCGGATCCACCGGATCAAGTTATTGATGCATTTAGAGATGTTCAGGCAGCAAGAGCTGATATGGAAAGATCTAAAAATGAAGCTGAAGCTTATGCCAATGATGTGATCCCAAGAGCAAGAGGAGAAGCTCAAAAAATTTTACAAGCAGCAGAAGCTTATAAAAAAGAAGTTGTTGCAAAAGCAGAGGGTGAAGCTAGTAGATTTTTAGCAATCTATAATGAGTATGCAAAAGCTAAACAAGTAACACAAGAGAGAATGTTTCTAGAAACTATGGAAACAGTTTTAGGAGACATTAATAAAATCATAATTGATAAAAATTCTGGATCAGGAGTAGTACCTTATTTACCTCTTCCTGAACTTAAAAAGGCGGAGAATAATTAGATGAAAGCTGGTAAAATTTTAATCCCGATTATAATTGTAATTGCTGCAACGATATTCTTTTCTATTTTTATAGTAAAAGAAGTAAATCAAGCAATTGTTCTTCAATTCGGTGATCCTAAAAGAATATTATTAAAACCAGGCTTAAACTTTAAAATACCATTTATTCAAAACGTAGTATTTTTAGATAAAAGAATTTTAAATTTAGATACTCCACCGGAAGAAGTAATTGCATCAGATCAAAAACGATTAATTGTTGATGCATTTGCAAGATTTCAAATTATAGACCCATTAAAATTTTATATTTCAGTTGGAAATGAAAGAGTTGCAAGATCAAGACTTTCAACAATTATAAATTCAAGAATAAGAAACGTTCTTGGTCAACAAGAACTTCAAACCTTGTTATCTCAAGATAGAACAAAACAAATGGCCTTAATTCAAGAAGGGGTAAATAATGAAGCTGAAAACTTTGGAATTAAAATTGTTGATGTGAGAATTAAAAGAGCTGATCTTCCACAAGCAAATAGTGATGCAATCTTTAGAAGAATGCAGACTGAAAGGGAGAGAGAAGCAAAAGAATTTAGAGCAAAAGGTGCTGAGATGGCCGTAACTATTACCTCTACTGCAGATAAAGAAGTAACAGTAATTTTAGCTGATGCTCAGAAAAAATCGGAGATCATGAAAGGTGAAGGGGATGGTCAAAGAAATAAAATTTTCGCTGATGCTTTCGGTCAAGATCCAGAGTTCTTTGCATTTTATAGATCTATGCAAGCATACGGTAAAGCATTTAATGCAGGAGAAACATCTATGATCTTATCTCCTGACAGTGAATTTTTTAAATTTTTTGGAAATATAAAACCTAAATCAGAATAACTTAATCCTATGAAGGAATTGATCATTGCATTTGGTCTGTTCTTGTTCATTGAAGGAATTTTATATGCCTTATTTCCATCAAAAATGAAAAATATGCTGTCAAAATTAAACGAGGTAAATGACAGTCAGCTTCGAACAGGTGGATTGGTATTTGCGGTTATAGGTTTTTTAATAATTTGGTACTTAAAGTCATGAAAAAATATTTAAAGTCATTAATTATTCTTATTTTTTCTCTAAATTTTTCAATTGTATCGAATGCAAATAATGTCCCTGCTTCATTTGCTGATTTAGCTGAAAAATTAATGCCATCTGTTGTAAATATTTCAACAACAACAACAATTACAACAAGAACTAACCCTTTTCCTTTTCAATTTCCTCCAGGATCACCATTTGAGGATATGTTTAAAGACTTTGGCACGCCTCAAGAGAGAAAAACAAGCGCTCTAGGCTCAGGATTTATTATTAGTGATGATGGGATAGTAATCACTAATAATCACGTAATACAGGGTGCAGAGGATGTTTTTGTAAGAGTAAATGGAGATCAAGAGTTCAAAGCAAAAATTTTAGGTGCAGATCCAGGAATGGACATAGCAGTTTTAAAAATAGAAAATGATGAAAAATTTATACCAGTTAAATTTGGCAACTCTGATAAGGCAAGAATTGGAGATTGGGTAATTGCAATTGGAAATCCATTTGGTTTAGGTGGAACTGTTACAGCAGGAATTATTTCAGCAAGAAATAGATCAATTGGATTGTCAAGATATGAGGATTTTATTCAAACAGATGCATCTATTAATCAGGGAAATTCTGGAGGACCATTATTTAATATGAATGGAGATGTAATTGGAATTAATACAGCAATTTTAGGTCAATCTGGATCAATTGGAATTGGATTTGCAATTCCCTCAAATAGTGCAGATAGAGTAATTAAACAGCTAATAGAATTTGGCGAAACAAAAAGAGGTTGGTTAGGTGTTAGAATTCAAACTGTTACAAAAGAAATTGCTGACGTTGAAAAATTAGATAAACCAAGAGGTGCTTTAGTTGCAAGTGTTGCAGATGGAAGCCCATCCGACAAAGGTGGCATTAAAGCAGGAGATATTATTTTAGAATTTGATGGCAAACCAATCAAAGAAATGGTTGAACTTCCAAAAATAGTTGCTCAAACAGATGTTGGAAAAAAAGTAGTTGTTAAAGTTTGGAGAAACAAAAGAGAGATCACTAAAAATATAATTTTAGGAAGACTTGAGACATCGGAAGATTTTAAAGAACAAACTATAATTACTGAAAAACCAAAGGAAGTTGAAATTGAAGGACTAAAAATTACTGTAAGATTATTGGATAGAAAAGATATTGAAGATAGAAAAATATCAAAAGATGTTAAAGGTGTTGTTATAACTAAAATTGCTCAAGACAGCCCTATTAACTATTTAGAAACTGGCAACATCATTGTTGAAGCCCAAAAGAAAAAAATCAATACAATAGGTGACTTGGAAAATATTGTAAAAATGGCTACAAGAAGTTCAGAGAAAACTTTACTAATAGCAATTTATAACAACCAAAATCAAAGAAGATATATTGGTGTTAAACTAGATTAATGGACCTTAAGTCCAAAATCATTTTAATCTCCGGACCCACAGCATCTGGCAAATCAGAATTTGCAATTAAACTTGCAAAGAAAATTAAAGGAGAAATTATCAATGCTGATAGTATGCAGATTTATAAAGAACTTCAAATTTTAACCGCGAGACCTAAGCAAAAAGATTATCAAAAAATTAGACATCACTTATATGGTTTTTTAAATGTTACAAAAAAATTTTCAACAGGTAAGTGGCTAAATCATTGTCAAAAAAAAATAAAAGAAATTCAATCAAGAAATAAAATTCCAATATTTGTTGGTGGAACAGGACTTTATTTTAAAGCGCTTACTGATGGATTGGTCAAAATTCCAAATATTCCTCTTAAAACTAGAAATAAGATAAGAAATTTACAAAAAAAAATTGGGCAAAAAAAATTTTATTCAAAACTTTTGAAACTAGATCCTAATATTAAAGATAAAATTATTGAAACCGATGCTCAAAGATCAATTAGAGCTTACGAAGTAAAATATTATACAAAAAAATCTTTATATGATTGGTTTAAAAACACAAAATCAGAGTTTCAAGATGAGGTATTTTTTAAAATTTATATCAATTATCCAAGAAATGAATTGATTAAGAGAATAGCTTTAAGATCAGAACAAATGTTAAAAGATGGAGCGATTAATGAGGTTAAAAGAATTTTAAAACTTAAAATTAAGAAAGATAATAGTTCTAACAAGGTAATTGGTATTGCTGAGATTAAAGAACATTTAGAAAAAAAATTAGATCTCAAAGATGTTATTGAAAAAATTACTATAAAAACTAGACAATACGCTAAAAGACAAAGCACATGGGCCAGAGGCCAGATGTCGAACTGGAATAAAATTAGCTCCAAGGACTTAACAAAATTTTTGAAAAAAATCTAATTTGAACACTGTTAAACTTGACCTTTAAGCACAACTTCAGCTAGATTGGATAAATGCCAAAATTATTTTCTGGAGCTGAGATTGTATTTAAATGTCTTGAAGATCAAGATGTATCCCATATTTTTGGTTATCCAGGTGGTGCGGTACTTCCGATATATGATGAATTAAAAAATCATAATACTGTAAAACATATTTTAGTAAGACACGAACAAGGAGCAGGTCATGCTGCAGAGGGTTATGCAAGATCGACTGGAAAACCAGGTGTAGTTCTTGTTACATCAGGACCAGGTGCAACAAATGTAGTTACTGCATTAACAGATGCATATATGGATAGTGTACCTTTAGTTTGTATCTCTGGACAAGTTCCAACACATTTAATTGGAACAGATGCATTTCAAGAATGTGATACTACAGGTATTACAAGACCATGCACAAAACATAATTGGTTAGTAAAAGATATAAATGATTTAGCAGAAATAATGCATAAAGCATTTGAAGTTGCAACAACTGGTAGACCAGGTCCAGTGCTTGTTGATATTCCAAAAGATATTCAATTTCAAAAAACACTTTACAAAAAATTTAAAAGAAAAAGCAAATCAAATGGTGCAAGTCATAATAATTTTAGTCAAGATAACATTGATGAATTAGTTCATCTAATGAGCAAAGCAACCAAACCTATCTTTTATACAGGCGGAGGCGTAATTAATTCAGGTCCCAAGGCTAGTGAATTACTTAGAGAATTAGTTTATACAACTGGTTTTCCAATAACTACAACACTACAAGGATTAGGATCTTTTCCAGGTGATGATAATCAATTCTTAGGAATGCTAGGAATGCATGGAACGTATGAAGCAAATAATGCAATGTATGAATGTGATTTGATGATCAATATAGGTGCAAGATTTGATGATAGGATCACAGGAAAAATAGATGAGTTTTCTCCTAAATCTAAAAAAGTTCACATCGACATAGATCCATCATCAATCAATAAAAATGTTAAAGTAGATCTTGCTATTGTTGGAGATGTTAAATCAGTAATTACATCTACTTTGAAAACTTTAAAGAAATCAAAACCAAATTTTATAAAATCTAATAAACAAAAAACATCTAAGTGGTGGGAAAGAATTCAAAAATGGAGATCAAAAAGATCTTTAGATTATATTGGTAGTGAGGAAACAATCAAACCTCAGTATGCAATTGAAAGATTGTATGAACTTACAAAAGATAAAGATACTTTTATAACTACTGAAGTTGGACAACATCAAATGTGGGCTGCGCAACATTATAAATTTAACAAACCAAATAGATGGATGACATCTGGAGGATTGGGCACTATGGGATATGGTCTGCCTGCAGCAGTTGGAGTTCAAATTGCACATCCACAAAAGTTAGTAATTGATATTGCAGGAGAAGCATCTGTATTAATGACGATGCAGGAAATGTCTACTGCTGTACAATATAGTTTGCCAATAAAAATATTTATTTTAAATAATGAATACATGGGAATGGTTCGACAATGGCAAGAATTGCTTCATGACAAAAATTATTCTGAAAGTTACACAGCTGCTCTTCCAGACTTTGTCCAAATGGCAGAGGCATATGGATGTGTTGGTATTAGAGCTAAAACACCTGAAGAATTAGACGATAAGATCATAGAAATGCTAAATACAGACAGACCTGTTATTTTTGATTGTTTAGTCGATAAACAGGAAAATTGCTTTCCAATGATACCTTCTGGCAAACCTCATAATCAAATGATTTTAGGTCCAAAAGATAAGAAAGAGAATAAAATTACAGGCAAAGGAAGAACGCTCGTTTAATGCCAAAATCAAAATCTGCATACAGCGTTGCTGGAAGAAAAGAGAAATTAGATACTCATATTATTGTGGTATGGGTTGATAATGAGGCTGGTGTTTTAGCAAGAGTTGTAGGTTTATTTTCTGGAAGAGGTTATAATATTGAATCTTTGGCAGTTGCTGAAATTGATCAAAAATTAAACATTTCAAGAATAACAATTGTTACAACAGGAACACCACAAGTAGTTGACCAAATTAAACTACAGCTTAAAAAGCTAGTCCCAGTTCATAAAGTAGCTGACTTTAAACGTGAAGATAAAAATGTGATATTTAAAGAAATGGCCCTTTTTAAATTTGTTGGAACTAATGGAAAAATTGATAAAGCCATTAATGCTTGTAAAAAGTATAATGCTGTAATATTGGATACCACGAATAGATCTAAAGTTGTCCAAATAACAGCACTTAGACGAGAAATAGATAAAATGGCAAATAACTTAAAAAAATATGGTCTAATAAGTATATCTAGAACTGGAGCGGTCGCTATGACTAGAGGTGAAAAAGTATTTAAATAATTAAGGAGAAAAACTATGAAAATGTTTTATGAAAAAGATACTGACGTAAATCTAATTAAGGACAAAAAAATTGCTATTTTTGGTTATGGGAGTCAAGGACACGCTCATGCTTTAAATTTAAGAGATAGTGGTGTTAAAGAGGTAGTTGTAGCTTTAAGAGACGGATCATCAAGTGCACCAAAAGCAGAGTCTAAAGGTTTAAAAGTTATGAACTTATCAGATGCTGCTGAGTGGGCTGATGTTGTAATGATTTTAACTCCAGATGAATTACAAGCTGAAATCTATAAAAATCATATTGAACAAAGAGTGAGAGAGGGAAAATCAATTGCGTTTGCTCATGGTTTAAACGTTCATTACGATTTAATTAAAGCTAGAAAAGATTTAGATGTTTTTATGGTTGCCCCAAAAGGACCTGGCCACTTAGTAAGGTCTGAGTTTGAAAAAGGAGGAGGTGTGCCATGTCTTTTTGCAGTTCATCAAAATGGATCAGGTAAAGCAAGAGATCTTGCAATGTCTTATGCATCAGCTGTAGGTGGTGGCAGATCAGGAATTATTGAAACAACTTTTAAAGATGAAGTCGAGACCGATTTATTTGGAGAGCAAACTGTTCTTTGTGGTGGATTGGTAGAGTTAATTAAAAATGGATATGAAACTTTAGTCGAAGCTGGATACGAACCTGAAATGGCGTATTTTGAGACTGTACATGAGGTAAAATTAATTGTTGATTTAATTTACGAAGGTGGAATTGCTAATATGAATTATTCTATTTCGAATACAGCTGAATATGGTGAGTATCAATCAGGACCTAGAATAATTAATAAAGAGGAAACAAAGAAAAGAATGAAGGAAGTCTTAGCAGATATTCAATCTGGTAAGTTTACAAAAGAGTGGATGGACGAGTGTAAAAATGGCCAAAAAAACTTCCTTGCAACTAGAGCAAAACTTGCAGAACACCCAGTTGAAAAGGTTGGAGCAGGACTTAGAGCAATGATGCCTTGGATTGCCAAAAAGAAATTAGTAGATAGCGATAAGAAATAGAATCATTTAATTAATTTGGGTATTTAACCCCAATTTATTTTGCAATCTGAACGAGAGCATGTATGATGCATGCCGATAATAAGTTTACATTTTATGGCTGATAAAGATAGAGTTTTTATATTCGATACTACTATGCGAGATGGTGAGCAGTCACCAGGTGCATCAATGAGTTTGGAGGAGAAAATTCAGATCGCTAGAGTATTTGATGAATTAGGAATTGATATTATTGAGGCTGGTTTTCCAATTGCATCTCCTGGAGACTTTGAAGCAGTAACAGAAGTAAGTAAAATTTTAAAAAATTCTATACCAGCTGGTTTATCTAGACACTCTAAAAAAGATATAGATCGTTGTTATGAAGCATTAAAACATGCTCCAAGATTTAGAATTCACACATTTATTTCAACAAGTCCATTACATATGAAACACAAACTTAATAAATCTCCAGAGGAGGTTTATGAATCTATTAAAGAGCATGTAACATATGCAAGAAAATTTACTGATGATGTGGAGTGGTCATGTGAAGATGGAACAAGAACTGATATGGATTATATGTGTAAAACTGTTGAACTTGCAATTCAATGTGGTGCAAAAACTATAAATATTCCAGATACTGTCGGTTATACAATACCTTCTGAATTTACAACTATAATTCAAACATTGTTAAATAAAGTTCCAAATATTGATAAAGCCATTTTATCAACTCATTGTCACAACGACTTAGGATTAGCGGTAGCAAACTCACTTGCTGGTGTTCAAGCGGGTGCAAGACAAATTGAATGTACTATTAACGGATTAGGAGAAAGAGCAGGAAACGCCGCTTTAGAGGAAGTAGTAATGGCAATTAAAACAAGACCAGATTTGATGCCTTATGATACTGGGATTAATACAACTCTTTTAAGTAAAGCGTCAAAAATTGTTTCAAATGCAACAGGTTTTCCTGTTCAATACAATAAAGCTATTGTTGGTAAAAATGCATTCGCACATGAAGCAGGAATTCATCAAGATGGGATGTTAAAGAACAGACAAACATATGAAATTATGACACCCGAAAGCGTTGGTGTAAAACAAACATCTCTTGTTATGGGTAAACATTCTGGTCGCCATGCATTTAAAGATAAATTAAATTCATTAGGTTATCCAGATTTAACAGACGATGTAGTAAGTAATGCATTTGCAAAATTTAAAGTCTTAGCTGATAAGAAAAAACATGTGTATGATGAAGATATAATAGCATTAATTGATGATAGTTTAATTATTGATAATAAAGTTAATGCGATAAATTTAAAATCTTTAAAAGTATTTGCTGGCACAGGTGAACCACAAAAAGCAGAAATGACATTGGATGTTTTTGGTGATGTAAAACAAACATCGGAGACAGGAGATGGACCAGTAGATGCAATATTTAAATGTATTAAAAAACTTTACCCTCATGATGTAAATTTACAGCTTTACCAAGTTCATGCTGTAACAGAGGGAACTGATGCACAAGCAACAGTGAGTGTAAAAATTGAGGAAAATGGCAAAACGACTGTTGGTCAAGCAGCAGACACTGATACATTAGTTGCCTCAGCAAATGCATATATAAATTCTTTAAATAAAATGATTATTAAAAGAGAGAAAACAGCTCCTGAGGAGCAATTTGAGAATAAACAAATGAAAGGAATATAAGGGAATGCAAATATTAGGATCGATTAAAAAATTTTGGAGCCAAGACATGGCAATTGACCTTGGAACAGCTAATACTCTTGTTGTTTTAAAGGGAAAAGGAGTTGTTCTAAATGAACCATCTGTCGTTGCGGTTGTTGATAATAAAGGAAAAAAGTCGGTTTTGGCAGTGGGTGATGAGGCAAAGACGATGTTGGGGAGAACACCTGGAAATATTCAAGCTATTAGACCGCTAAGAGATGGAGTTATTGCAGATTTTATTGTTACAGAGGAAATGATTAAACACTTCATCAAAAAAGTTCATAAAAAAACTTTAGCAAATCCTAGAATTCTAATTTGTGTTCCAACAGGATCAACTCCAGTTGAGAGAAAAGCAATTCAAGATAGTGCCCTTGCTGCTGGTGCGAGAAGAGTTCAGTTAATTGAAGAACCTATTGCAGCTGCGATTGGTGCTGGACTACCAATTTCTGAAGCAACTGGTTCAATGGTTATTGATATAGGTGGTGGAACAACTGAGATTGCGGTGATGTCTTTAGGTGGAGTTGTTTACTCCGAGTCTTTAAGAGTTGCAGGTGATGCAATGGATAATTCCTTGAGAGATTATATGAGAGAAGAATATAATTTAATGATCGGAGATAGTACATCTGAAAAAATTAAAAAAGATATTGGAACAGCAATTCCAACAAATAATAATACTTACGCAGTCAAAGGTAGGGATATAAGATCAGGAACCCCTAAAGAAGTTAATATTTCTGAGGAAGATACTGCAGAGGCCCTTAATCCAATTCTAAAAGATATAGTTTCTGGAATTAAAAAAGCTTTGGAACACACGCCCCCTGAATTATCAGCAGACTTAGTTGATATGGGTCTTACAATGACAGGTGGTGGATCCTTATTAAAAAATATTGATAAAAGATTTTCTAAAGAAACAGGATTACCAGTTAATATAGCAGATGATCCGTTATCATGTGTTGCAATTGGAACAGGAAAAGCACTAGATCAAGAAGAAATATTTTCTACTGTATTATCTGAGTATTAAAATACTATGGCGGCAGAATCGGGTAGAGATGATTTTATAATTGCTATTCGATCAGCTTTTTTAAAAAAAGGTACACGTCAAAACTTTTCTTTATTTACCCTATTAATAATTTCAATTTTAGTTTTATCTTTAGAGTATTTTAAATCAGGTCCTATAAATAAGTTTAGATCTATTACTAAAGATTTAATATTTAAAGGATCATTTTTGGTTTCAGCGCCATTTGTATATGTGAAAGATCAATACTATTTACTTCAAGATCATCTAAATATGTATGAGGAATTCCAAATTTTAAGAGTAAAAAATTTTGAAGTTGAAAAAATAAAAAATGAAATAGATTTTTATAAATCTGAAAATATTAGACTAAAAAAACTTATTGATGAAAGAAATATATATTCAGAGGATTATTTGTTGGCAAAAGTTCTACTTGATCAGCAAAGCCCTTTTTTAAAATCTATGATAATAAATAAAGGTTATAAGCATGGAATTAAATTAGGTGTTGCTGTGAAAGATCAATCTTACTTTGTAGGAAAAATAATAAATGTAAACTTGTTAACATCCAGAATTCTACTTGCATCAGATTTGAACAGCAAGATACCTGTCGTAATAGAACCTGGTGGAGTTAATGCAATTTTGTCTGGTAATGGAAATAATTCGTTCGCAGATTTGGAGTTTTTGCCAAAGATGAATGAAATAAAAGAGGGTTCAATAGTTTATACTTCAGGTGTTGATGGAATAATTTCTCCAGCAATACCAGTAGGAAAAGTCAAAATCGATGATGGTATAAGATATGTTGATTTTTTTGTTAATTACAGTCAATTAAAATTTATAAGAGTAAATAACTAATCATGGCATTATCTTTTCCAAAAAAAGCCTATAAAACTTTCATTCACAGTTTCCCTATTCTGCTGTTATTTTTTATAGCTTTTACTGGTTTTGATTTATCCTTTTTTTTATTTAACATAAGCTTTTCATTTAATTTTATCTATATTTTGATTTTCTTTTGGATTTTGAAAAAACCCGAGAGACTAGGATATGGCCTAGTGTTTTGTGCAGGAATTATAAATGATGTTGTGCAAAATTTTCCAATTGGTATCTCCTCAATAAATTATATGTTGCTTTGCACTTTTGCATTATTCATAAGAGCTAGAACTCTTCTTCCTAACTTATTATATGATTGGGGTTTTTTTATTATAGCAATTTTAATTATAAGTTCTTTACACTATACTATTTTGACAATTGTTTTTGACATGCCAATACGATACGGCACCTTAATGTTTTCTTCTATATTAACTTTTTTAGTGTATCCTTTATTCTCAAAGATTTTTAATCAAATTTATTTAATCGACCTAAGGCAAGAAAATGCAAAATAGAGCAAGTAGCATTGAAAAAAGTAGATTGATTACAAGAAGAGTTTTTATGTTGGCTGCTGCAAAATTATTGTTGATAGGAGGTATTACATCAAGATTGTACAGTCTACAAATTTCCGATAGAGAAAAATATGAACTTCTTTCAGATAAAAATAGAATTAGAGAGTGGAAAACTCCTCCACAAAGAGGATTTATAGTCGATCATTTTAATAATATTCTCGCAGATAATGATAGAGTATTTCAAGTTCACTTAGATTTGGATCAGATCAAAAATTTTAATGAGGTTATTTTTAAACTCAAAAATATTTTAGAATTATCAAATAATGAGTTAAAAAAAATTTACAGAGAAAAGGAAAGGCTTAAACCTTGGGATACTCTAGTTGCATCTGATAATTTAAATTGGACACAATTTTCAAAACTGAATTTATATCTTCATGAGTTGGAAGGAGTTAAACCAGTAGTTTCATCCTCAAGATTTTATCCGTACAAAGATTCATTGGTCCATGTAGTAGGATATGTTGGAGCAGCAAGTCAAAAAGATATTGAGAGAAAAGATGTAATAAAAGAAAATTTAGTTCCAGGATTAAAAGTTGGAAAATCCGGTATTGAATATGCAAAAGAAACACAACTAATTGGAAGATATGGAATTAAAAGATATGAGGTTAATTCCTCAGGAAAAAGAATCAGTCAGATTGACTATATAAAAGAAACACAAGGTGAGAAAATTAAGCTTACTATTGATCTTGAAGTACAACAATTAGCGCAAGAACTTTTAAAAGGAAAAGCGGGATCAATTTCTGCTATGGATATATATACAGGAGAAATAATTGCAATGGCATCTTCTCCTACCTATGATCCAAACAAATTTACACATGGTATTGGTCACAAAGATTGGGGAGAGATTAGAGATGATCCTTTAAAACCGTTGGTTAATAAATCAATTGCCGGATTATATTCCCCTGGCTCAACTTTTAAACCTTTAGTTGCTCTTGCAGCATTAGAATTTGGAACCATCGATCCGGAGAGACCCATTCTATGTAAAGGCCATAAGCATCCTTACGAATTATATGGTGTTAAATATCACTGCTGGAAAAAAAAGGGACACGGTTACATGAGACTAAGAAATGCAATTAAGCAATCCTGTGATATTTATTTTTATGAAATGGCTAGATTGTTGGGGGTTGATAGACTTGCAATCATTGCAAAGCGTTATGGTCTTGGGTCAAATATTTTAAAAGACCTGTATTTTGATGAAAAAAAAGGGGTAGTTCCAAATACATTTTGGAAGAAAAATGCAATTGGCAAATCATGGTATTTGGGTGAAACAGTAATAAATGGAATAGGTCAGGGGTATATTCAAACAACACCGCTACAATTATGCTTAATGACAGCTCAAATTGCAAATGGAGGATACAAAATAAAACCCCATATTATTCAAGATGAAAGCATTAATTATGAAAGTGCGAGACTTAAAATTGCAAAACAATTCGTGAACGAAACTGCAGATTTTTCAAACGATGAAAAATTTTTAATTGATAGAGATTATAAATTATATGAGCGATTATATAGAAATCCTGAAAATATTAAATTTATAAAAGATGCGATGTTTGGTTCAACTAATGAGCAATATGGAACTTCTTATAAATCAAGATATGACGATATAAAATATCAATTTGCTGGAAAAACTGGAACATCACAGGTTAAAAGAATTACTGAAGAAGAAAGAAAGCTTGATTTAGATCAATCCCAAATAGAGTATAAAAATCGAGATCACGCATTATTCATAGCTTTCGCTCCATATAAAAATCCAAGATATTCAATAAGTGTTTTAGTAGAGCATGGAGGATCTGGAAGTAGTGGTGCAGCACCACTTGCAAGTAAATTAATTAAAAAGATTATTGACCGTCATTCTCTAAGAGAACAAATTAAAAAAGGAAGTACAAGTTTAGCATAATGTTAACTGAAAGATTAAATACGCGAAATTATTCATTATTTGAAAAATTAAAATCTGTAGATTATTTTTTAATATTAATAATAATTTTAATTGGCGCGATAAGTGTTTTTGCAATTTATTCTACTGAAAAAGGCGAGTTTTCTTTTTATACTAAAAATCATTTAATTAGACTGTTGGTATTTTTTGGAATGTTTTTAGTTTTATCATTTGTTAGAATTACATTTTGGTATAAAAATGCATATTTTTTTTATGCGGTTTGTGTATCTCTTTTATTTATAACTTTATTTTTTGGTCTTATGGCATCCGGTTCAAGACGATGGTTAGATCTTTATTTTTTAAATCTTCAACCTTCTGAAATAATGAAAATTGCTATTATAGTTTGTTTTGCAAGATACTATCATCGAATTCAAACTGCAGAAATTCAAAATTATAAATTTATTTTAGTGCCATTAATTTTACTTCTCATTCCTTGTTATTTGGTATTACAACAACCTGATCTTGGAACATCTATTTTAATAGCTGGAACTGGAGTAATAATAATTTGGTTAGCAGGATTAAATATTAAATATTTTGTCTACTCCGCGTTATTATTAATTGTTTCTCTACCCTTCGCAGTTTCTCTGTTGAAACCTTATCAAAAATCGAGAATTTTAACTTTTTTTAATCCAGACAGAGATCCACTTGGTGCAGGATACCAAATTATACAGTCAAAAATTGCTATAGGTTCTGGAGGCTTTTTTGGTAAAGGTTTTTTAAAAGGGACGCAAAGTTATTTAGAATTTTTGCCAGAAAAACATACAGATTTTATATTTACACTTTTTTCAGAAGAATTTGGCTTTATCGGATCTATTATGCTTCTATTATTATACATATTATTAATTT
Organism: uncultured Pelagibacteraceae bacterium; assembly: GCA_902634885.1. Lineage (GTDB taxonomy): Bacteria > Pseudomonadota > Alphaproteobacteria > Pelagibacterales > Pelagibacteraceae > Pelagibacter. The sequence goes on from CACPLR010000011.1 coordinate 16,970, forward strand.
ACAGAATTATAAGTATTGGTTTTTATTCAAAAAGCTTTTTTTCAAAACTTTTCTGCTTTGGGTTTGCCTCTGCAATTTTCCTATATATTTTCGTAAATATATCAATGGTTTTAGGATTACTGCCAATTGTTGGGGCTCCTTTACCAATAATGTCCTATGGTGGTTCTTCTATGTTATCAATAATGCTAGGCCTGAGTATCGTAATGAGCTGTAAAATTTATAGCCAGGATCAAATTTCAAATTACTAGCTTTTATAAATCATCTTCATTATAAGTCTTTGAGTTTTTATGGAATTTGTAAAAATAGCAGGACCTGCTGGCATGTTTTTTATTATGTTTTCACTAGCACTTTCAATTAAAACATCTGCATTTAAAGCAATCGCCTTAAATCCTTTAAGCTTTTATTTGGGTTTGGTTACACAACTTATTGGTATGCCTTTAATTGGTTTTATCATAGCATTAACAATACCTTTTCCAGTTGAAGTAAAAGTAGGAATAGTTTTAATAACTTGTTTACCGAGTGCTGTAACTTCTAATTTTTTAACTAAAAAAATGGGTGGTAATGTAGCATTGTCCATATCTCTAACAGCAGTAACATCCTTAATTGCATTTTTAACTATACCAATCATAATTAAAATTTACTTTTTGGTAGTAATCCAGGATACAAGTATTATAATTTTTAATACAAGTCTTATCGGCGCTTCTTTAAAGTTATTTGCAATTGTAACTATTCCAGTGTTTCTTGGAATTATTTTTAATACTATATTTTATAATTTTTCAAAAAAAATTGATCCAATTTTTGATAAAATTTCAGCTCTTGTATTTTTATTGATTATTGGGATAGCAGTTTATCAAGATCTATACTTAATTCCAGAGTATATAAGATATGCTGGAATAAAAACAGTATTGTTATTTTTTTTCGCATTTTACATGAGTATTTTTTTGACAAAATTGTTTAAATTAAATCACAAAGATAAAATAGCAGTCGTAGTTGAAACTGTAATGCAAAATGGTGGTATTGGGATAGTTATAGGGGCCCTAATATTTGATAATACTAAATTTCTTTTCCCTGTAGCTGCATACGCACTTTTACAATACTTATTTGTGCTTATTTATTTCACATATATAAAAATTCAAAAAAAAAAAATTTATGAATAATTTAAAACCAAATATTTCTAATATTATTTCAATTGAAAGTGTTAATGAGGCCTGTGATAAAAATTATGAGGATATGATGTTAAAATACTATCAATTACAATTTGGTTGGTTTCATAATGCTTACAATGCTTTTAAAGATATAGATAAATATGTAATTTTGGCATATTTGGTAAATAAAACACTTTCATTTTATAATAAGCATTTTTTTAATGTAAGTTTTGATGAATTTTATTCTAATAAATCTCTTGAGATAGAAAAAATAAGTATAAGTGAAATTGTCAGAGAGCTTAAACTATCAAAAGAAACTGCAAGAAGAAAATTGAATGAACTTACAAGAGATGGAATTATTGTCAGGGACAAAAAAAAAATTACAATTCAAAGTAATGCTTTTACATATCAAAAGCCAATAATTAGTATACAAAATTTCTCAAACCTTTTATCAACTTCTTCTAAATATCTTAAAATTAATAATAATTTTAAATCACAAAATAGTGAATATTTTGAGAAACAAATAAAAAAAAATTATACACACTATTGGAACGATTTCTTAAATTTTCAAATAGAATTAATTCTTAGGTTTAAAGATATATTTTTAAACTATGAAAATGTAATGGTTTTTTGCATATGTTTGCTTAATCAAGCTTACAACATGAAGAATTCGGATCAAAAAATTGAGGCTCAAAACACAAATCTAATGCACGATATGTACACAAATACTATCACTAGGTATACGCTTGAAAATTCTAAAGGTTTAAATCCAACAACAATTGCAGAATTAACAGGAATACCAAGAGCAAGCGTGATTAGAAAATTGAATGAATTAATGAAGCTAAACTACATTATTTTAAATAGTGATAAATTATATACAACTTGTAGTGCAAAAAAAGGTTCAAATGGATTTAAAAAATTAACCAAGTTTTTTGTAAGCAACCAACCTTACATAAGGGGAATAATAAAAGACTTTTTTAACTACACTATCATTTAATTTTTACTATCAATAACAACAATTGTTAAATCATCTTTTTGTGTGTGCCCACTGTTTAAAATTTCATTTATAATAACTTCAAGCCTCTCATCATTTGGCTTTTCTTTATATTTTTTTATATAATATTGAAATCCTTCTGAACCAAGCATTTCACCTTTATCGTTTTTTATTTCTGTAATACCATCTGTAAAAATATACATAGAACTTTTTTTAAATGGAATTGAATGTTCGGTATATTTTGTATTTGGCATAATCCCCAATGGAGGACCCGACTCGGTATAATTAGTAAATTTTTCATCTTGATTAAAAATTATTGGAGGTTCGTGCCCAGCACTTGACAATAGTAATTCATTTTTATTACTATCATATATACCAATAAGCATTGTTACAAACATACCTCTGGAAATTGTTTCACAGATTTCATTATTTAATTGAGTGAGTAATTCAGCAGCAGAAAAATTCGTCTTACTTAAACAACTGTATAAACTTGATGCTTTGGACATAAGTAATGATGATTTTATTCCTTTACCCGAAACATCTGCAACCCCAAAACCATATTTTCCTTCGCCTAAATCAGAAAAATTATAGAAATCTCCTGAAACTACTTTTGCTGGTATATTGATACCTGAAATTGGGAATTTGCTATTTTTATTTTTAGATAAAAGTGATTTTTGAATATCACCAACAATTTCTACTTCTTTTTGAATTTTATTTTTTTCAATCATTTCTTTTGCCATCTTTGCGTTTCTGATTGCAAATGCAGCTGGAGCCGATAATGTTTCAAGTAACTGTCTATCTTCTTCCTGAAAAAGCTTATTATTAGTTTTTTTATTGAGACAGTGAATGACACCAATGCAATTATTTGCAGCAATTAAAGGAGAACACAAAACTGAAAAAGTTGTAAAATTTGTTTTATTATCAAGATCGAAATAAAATTCTGCAATTTCCCTAACATCTTTTCTTACATCTCCAACTCTAATACATTTTTTTTGATTGATAGCTTTACCCATCACACCATCTTTCAAATCCAATTGATATTCATCTAAATAATCTTGATTTAAAGAAGCTATGCACTCAAACTTATTTATTTTTTCATTTATAAGAAAAATATTTGCAGCTTGAGCGTTAATTCTCTCAATAATAACTTTTAAAGCAGTATTCAAAGTATCATCTAAATCTAATGAAGATGCGAACTCTTGATTCATCTTCATGATTATCTCAAGATCAATATCTGCCTTAGACTCAACCTGAGCTTTAGGCTCCTCTACTTTTTTTGGTTTAAATAGAAACATTTATTTAGTTGGCATTTTAAGCCCATTTTGATAAATTTTACAACTATGGAGTTAATTATAAATAGTCCTAATCTTTACATACATATTCATGATGCTGTTTTAATAGTTCAGTTCTTGATAGATGGCATTGTTCATGTAACTTCAAACATCAAATTTTAATTTTTAATACCTAAGTGGACTTTATTTTCGTTTTATTATTAGGGTTGCTGTGGGGTAGTTTTGCAAATGTTTGTATAGTTCGATTACCAGAGAATAAAGGAGTGATCTCAGGTCGCTCTAGTTGTCCAAAATGCAAAAAAAAAATAAGTTGGTATGATAACATTCCAGTTATTTCATATATGTTATTAAGAGGAAAATGTAGAATTTGTAATAAAGAAATATCCACACAATATTTAATTGTCGAATTACTAATAGCGTTATTTTTTTTAATAGAATATTTTTATTTTGGATTAACTTTAACAACAGTGCTTTTGTTTATTCTAACTTTAGCTTTAATCATAATTTTTTTTATAGATTTAAAACATTTTATTATCCCTGATGTAGTTACTTTTCCCTTAATGATAATAGGTTTTTTAAAATCATTTGATCCAAATTTAAATGAAATTTTTCCAAATTATATTAATTCTTTAATTGGGGGATGTTTTGGTTATGGAATCATTTGGGGGGTTATTTTCTTTTATAAAAAATTTAAAAATAAAGAAGGCATGGGTCTAGGTGATGCTAAACTACTAGCGGTAGTTGGATTTTGGTTTGGATTAGAATCTGTTCCATTTGTTATATTTTTATCCTCAGTAATTGCATTATTAGTGGTTTTACCTGATTTAATTCGCAAAACCAAAAAAATGTCTACACAAATTCCATTTGGACCGTATATAATAATTGGAAATTTAATTTATTTGTTGTTTGAAGATAAACTAAAATTTTTCGTAATTTAATCAAAATGTTTAATAATATTATTAAAAATATTTCAAAATCAATTGTAGGTAATGAGGATAGAATTAAACTCACACTTGCAGCAATTATATCTGAAGGAAGCATACTTATTGAAGATAATCCAGGTTCTGGTAAAACTACATTTGCAAAATCAATTACACTGAATTTAGGATTAAGTTTTAAAAGAGTACAGTTTACATCTGATTTACTACCAAGTGATATTTTAGGTTTTAATATTTATAAAAATGAGAAATTAGAATTTCAAAAGGGTCCAATTTTTACAAATATAGTTTTAGCAGATGAACTAAATAGAGGAAGTCCGAAATCTCAAAGTGCTTTCCTGGAGGCAATGGAGGAAAAAAGCGTATCTATAGACGGTGAGACTTATAGATTACCTGAACCTTTTTTTGTTATTGCTACTCAAAATCCAATGGACTCCTCTGGTACTAGCAGTCTACCAGATTCACAATTAGATAGATTTATGATTTCATATTCATTGTCTGATTTAAATGAAATTGAAAAAATTAACATGCTTAAAAATGGATATGATTTACTATCAATTAAATCAGAACCAATAAATTGGGAAGATTTACAAATTAAAAAAAAAAAGGTTAAAGTTAGTGACGAAATTTATAAATATGTAATTGAAATAGAGGAAACTATTAAGTCTTTAGACCAGAATATTCATGTGTCCGCAAGATGTTTGAAACAGATAATTGATCTTGCAAAAGGTTGGGCCGTTGTTCATGGTAAGGATTATGTAACACACCAAGAAATTAAAGACATTATTCCATATATATTTAGACATAGAATAAATTTTCTGAACCAAGAAGATAAATTAAACTACATAAATGAGGAAATTTTATCAAAGATTAGTATTCAAAAATGATAGCAAGGACTATTCAGGGGATAGCTAAAAGCTCTATTATTCGGTCACTTAAAGATAAAAATAGAAGTAAAATTATAATTTATCCAAACTGGAACGGGGTTGGTCTTGGCTTTTTTATATTTTTCTGTTTTTTAATTTCTGTTTTTTATGAGAATAATTTTGGTTTACTCATATCCATAATTATTTTTTTTATTTTTTTTATTTCAATCTTTGTCTCAAATCAAAACTTAAATCATTTATCGATGAGTGTATTGGATTATTATTATATCGAATCAACTAAGGATGAAAGATTAGATATTCAAATAATAAATCATATTAATGAAAAGAAATTAAACATTGATTTAAATTATAAAAAACTAAATTTGAAAGGTTTAAATTTCACAAAAAAACTTAATCCAATTCGGCTAAGTGATCAATATTTTCAAAGAGGAACAATTTCAATTCCAAATATAGTTCTAACATCAACTTATCCTTTTGGGATAATTAGAACAAAAAGATACTTTCACATTAAATCTAAAATAATTGTATTTCCAAAAAAAATTCAACCAAATATTAATTTACTTAATGAGTTTAACATTAATTTAAAAGGTCAAGCTTACGATGAATTTGAGGGTATAGAAGATTATAAAAAGGGTGACAGCTATTCAAAAATTGCTTGGAAGAAATCAATCATTAAAAATAAAAAATATATTAAGAAATTTGAGGAACCAAAAAAAGAGAATAACTTAATTTTAAATTTTGATAATTACAAAGAAATACCTTTTGAAGATCTACTAGGCTATGTTTCGTATATTATCGATTATTATTATAAAAATAAAATAGAACTTATAATTAAACATAGAGATAATACATTTTACCTCAATCATACACAAAATTCATTTTACCAAATTTTAAAATACCTAGCGAATGTCAAAAATTAATTTTAACGATACTAAATTTTTATCTCTCATATTATTAGGAATTTGTTTATTATCTATTTCAGAAAATGTATCACTTGTTAATAAGATATTTTGGGGAATAACATCGATTATAAGTATTTTAATTAATAGGATAGATTTTAAGTTTAAAAGTTTTTTACTATCAATTTATGCAATTGGATTACTTTATATCCAATTTATATTTAACCAATATATATTTTCTGAGGAATTTTTCATAAATTGTATAGGAGTTTTATTAATTGTTAAATATGCAGAATTAAATAATAAAAATAATCTTTTATCTTATAATTTAATTTGCATGGTGCTTAGTGTAGTAAGTTTGATCAGCGGCCAAGACATTTTGAGTTCATTAATTTCATTATCAATTATCGTTTTATTAGTGATCAATATGTATTTAATTCAACAAAAAGAAGTAATGGATTTTAATTTTAAAAATATATTAAAATATTTAGGCTTTGGTCTAAGTATTTTTCCATTTATTATTATTTTTTATTTAATTTTTCCAAGAGCCGAAATAAATTTTAGATTGTTTGATCCATCTAAAAGTTCACTTGGAATTCCTGACTCTATTAATCTAGGATCTTTTGAAAATTTTGCAAATTCAGATGAAAAAGTTTTCACATTAGTGAACAAAAATTTTAAAAAGCAGGATCTTTATTTTAGGGTAAAAATATTTGATTATATGGAAGAGGATAAATCTTGGCGAACATCATCACCCCTGTATCTTTATAATAATTACAAAAACTCATATAAAATAACCAATGCAAAGGCCATAGATATAAAATATCAGGTAATACTAAATCCTCATAAAAAAAAATGGATACCAGCCTTAAACAATTCAAGATTAGCAAAACAAAATGTTAGGATTGGGGAGGATCCTTTTAATCAAACATATAAAAGTTTAGATCCAATTGATCGAAAGATACAAATAGAATTTCAAAAGTATGATGCTGATTATAGAATTGGTGAAGAACTTTTAGAATATTATACTTTATTGCCAAAATCGGTTTCGGAAGAGCTAATAGATTGGGTGAAAAATAATAAACAATCTAAATCTAATATAGAATATCTAAATCATATTTTAAATACTTTTTCAGATGGTTCTTATTATTACAATTTAAGTCCTGTAAATAATTCACAAAATAGTTATGCAGATTTTTTCTTAAGAGGCAAAGAGGGATACTGTGAATATTTTGCTGGAACATTAGTTTTGCTTTCAAGATTAGCTAACATACCTAGTAGAATTGTATCTGGGTATTATGGTGGTGAATTAAATACAGTTGGCGATTTTTATGTTTTTAGGCAACAAGATGCTCATGCATGGGTAGAAGTTTGGATAAATGGGAAAGGGTGGACTCAAATAGACCCAACCTCAGTTATACCAGGTTCAAATATAAGAAATAGCTATAATAATTTATTTAATAATACAGAGGAGAACACAACTTCACTATTTACACTAAAAGCTTTTCAAAACTTAAAATATTTTTTCAACTATGCAGACTTTGTGTGGACCAAACATTTATTATCCTATGACAACAATAAAAGAAAATCATTTATAAAAGAAATTACGAATTTAAGATTTTCAAATATTTTTTATTTGATTTTTGCGCCTTTAATAATTTATATGGTATTAAAATTATATTTCAAAATCAATAAAGCAAATATTTTAAAATGGATGTTACATTATATTATTGTGATTAGTAAAAAACAAAATAAAATTTTGAATTCAGATACACATCAAGAAATATATAATAAACTTAAACAAGATTATCAAAAGAAATATAAATCGTTTTTTAACCTTTATGAAAGGTTTAGATATCAAAATCAAAATATTGAATTGACAAAGATATTTAGAACTTTTATTTCAGCAAAATAATTTAAATGAAAAAACTTATTTCAATATTAATTATTATTTTTTTAATAATTTATATTCTAGTTGAATTTATAGGTGATAGTATTATAAAGAGCTCTCTTGAAAGTAATTTATCTAATTCTTTAAAAAGAGAGACTAAAATTGATGACCTAAGCATTGGGTACCTAAGCGGTAAAGCTAAAATTAAAAATTTAAAAATAAGCAACAAAGACTTTCCTGGCATTCTATTAGAAATAAAAAATGCATCTGCAAAACTAAGCACAACATCAATTTTTAGTAATAAAATTGAAATTGATGAAATCATTTTAGATGGAATTGATTTAAATTATTATTTCAATCTAAATAGAAGTTTAAAAGTTGAGGATAATGTAAAATCAATAGAAGAAAATCTGAGCAAAAATGACAAAAAGGCTTCAAGCTCGAAGGAATTTATTGTTAAAAAATTAGACTTAAAAAATTTTAAAATTTCAGCAAACTCTGAGAATTTAAATTTTAACCAGCAAATAAGTCTTAAAGATATGAGCTTTAATAATGTAGGAAACACTGAAGACAGTAAAAATTACAAGACTGTTTTAAAAGACCTCTTTGATAAGGCTTTAAAATCAGTCAAAAATAAAGCGTTATCCAGCGATGTTAGCAATTCTTTAGATAAAATAAGGAATATTGATGAACAAAAAATTAAAGAAAAAATAAAAAAGGAGATAGATGCTAATAAAGATAAAGTAAAAAATAAGCTAAAAAAGTTATTTAATAATGATTAAAAGTTTACATCTCTCCAAGAATTTCTAAAGCTATCTATATCAGATTCTCCTGTATCTATAACTACAAGATCCGTTTTTTCTTGTTCAGATTTACCAGCTATATTTGCAAACAATTTATTTGCAAATACCACGAGTCTTGAAAGCACACCTTTACCTACTGCTTTACAGGTTTTTCCAGTGAAGACCTCTCCATCAACTGTTTGGCTTTTAAGAGATTTATTTTCATTTAATTGTTTTGAAACGTTAGTTCCACACTCATCATCAACTGCACATATCAGTGCAAGACCCAAACTACATCTATTTTTCGATACAGATGGTTCAAAAATAGGGAAGTATACCAATCCGTTTGACAATGTTGGCTCAGCAGTTATTTTTTGACTAGAAGGTAATTTTATAAACCAGCCATGGTCTTTCGTTGCTCTTGCTTTCCTGCTTACCGCTTTAGTTGTAAGTGGACATTTAACACCGGTGGTATCATCTGTAGTATCCATGCATTTTTCAAGTCCATGAAGTATAGTTGTGGATCTTTGAGGTGAATGAAATTTTGGATAAAACTTATCTCTAAACCCAAACATAATATTATCAAGTTTTGTATCTTTAAACGTTAATCTTTCATAATCGCCAGTACCCGAAAAAAGCCACAAATTTTTAGATGTTTTTCCAATTCCTGCATCCATAGAGTGATATTGGTACCGTCCATTTTCTTTGCTAGCCTCTATCGACAGAATAGTTGATTGATCATAAAGTTTAATGGCACTCCCTGCTGCATCCACTTTCATATTAGTCAAATTAAATTTGGTAATCTTTCCTTCAAAATCATTTGTGTAGACAAGTGCTCCTGTAAACTTTATTCCTCTTGCAGTATCTGAAGTAATAACAACAGGACTTCCAGGTATCGAATTTACAATATCAATATTTTTATCATCTAACACTTCAATTACCTTCTCTACTTTGCCTGGAGTTATTGTATCTTCTAGATTAATAACAAATAAAGCTGATCCTACTCCATCATTTCTACCACCATACCCACCTCCCATAACGGCGACATAAATATCATCAAGAATATTTGTGTCTCCTGCACCTGTATTGGGTAATCTAAATATTCTAGGAGCTGACCAAGTTTCTCCCAATTCTCTATAATTATACTCTGCTGGAAGATTTTGACTTAAGCTTTGAGTTGCAGCTCTTGTCAATTTAATAATAAGAGTATCTTGAGATTGAGCTTTATCACCATTTGCTTGAAAAAATAATTGGTCTGGTAAAGTTATTTCAGTTTTACCTGAAGATGCGATATTAACAGTAAAGTTTTTTTCAATTTTATTATTTATCGAAATAATTAAATCAGATTTTTGAACACCTACAACTGGAAAAGTCCACGTTTTACTTTCATAACATGATGTGGTTGTATCTGCCTTACACTCATCATCAATACTGTTGTTATTATTATAATTATCTTGAACTGTAATACTTTCTTCCATATCAATTATTGAATAAGTATCATCAATGTACTCGTATTCTGAATGAGTGCCTAAATGGTTCATTACATGAACTGTATTTTTAATATGGTCATTATAAACACTGTATAAATGAAGCGGTTTATCAGGTTTTGTTATATCAAGAACAGAAAAACCATTTCCACCTCTGCCATAAGGCACCATTAATATAGTGTGCCATTGTTTTCCAGATCCAAGAGGACTTTTAAAAAACATGTCGTGTACTACTGGAGATCCGTCCACTCCATAAATTGCATTAGTTCCCCCTTTTTGTTTTGCAAGTTCATTGTTCAAATTTTCGTTCACCATAAGGGGTATTTTTGGCATTATAAATGGAGGTATGAATGCCCATTTTTCAATACCTGTTTTACTATCAATTGAATGTAACATGCCATCATTACCTCCAACATAAATTCTTTCTTCTCTTGTTCTTAAAGATTTGGCCCAAGCATCATAATTATTAATAGATCTCCAATAAGCTTCTTGGTTACTCGATGAAAAAGATGTTTCAGCAGAAGGTGCTCCTACGATTACCATTTCAGAATGAAATATATCTCCTAAATAACGTTTTCTTCCTTTTGTAATTATTTTTCCATTTTTATCGACAGTTGGTGGTCCTGTTCTTATTTCGTTTAATAAACAATCTCCGTCGTAATCAAAATAATCTTGTCCTCTAGAAAAACTTATTAAACCTTTAACATCATCATCATTTCCATCTGCAATAGTTGCAACACTATCTCCTTTTGCGCTACAACGTGTATTACCTGTTACACCTGCAACTTTTGGTGTATCCCTATGATAATCACCAACTTCATTACCAAATAATCCAAGTTGAGATTGAATTAATAATGAATTAGCTTCAGTATAATTGTTATAATCAGTTTTGTAATCAGCACCTGGAATTACACCCCATATTTTTCTTGAACCAGGAGATGGTATCACATCTGAAGCATTCCAATTGGACGGATCTTTTTCATCAACAACACCTTCTTTAGATATTGCAGTTCTTGTTAATGAACCTTGCCATTCCTCATTTTGCTTATATTTAAATTGTGCTTGGAATAATGATCCACCTTCTTCAATTGTTGCGGTAATTGCTGGAGCAGTAAAGGCTAATTTGTCAGCAATTACAGATCTAATTGCAGCACCCAATTGTGCTTTTAGTTGATCTGTTGTGTCTGCTTTTATTACTCTGTCTGTTCCACCTGCTTTTGCAATTGCATTAAATGCTCTTATTCCACCTGGGCTAATTCCACCTCCATAAGCTACAGTAAAAGTTTTGATTTTCTTTTTTAGAAGATTTTTTGTTTTTGTTATTGCAGCTGCTTGATTGTACCAATCTCCATCGCCGATTACGATTACATAAGATCCTTGACACGGGCTGTTTTTATCTATGGGGCTTTCTGATTTATGATTGTAGTATTGTTCTGCAATTGTTGCCCAGGTATTTGCATCAGTACCACCACCTGGTCTGACACTTTTAATATAATTGTTAATTTTATTAGCACCGTTTCTATCCACTTTAACTTTTAAACAATTTTGACCGTCACAAGGATCTGCTTGATCTCTCGCTGTATCCCATTTTGTATAACCTAAGCCACCCGCAGAAGGTTTCCAGCACCAATAATTATATCTTGCTAACCAGTGACTTGCTGTCAACCAACTTGGGTTTCCAATATAAGATCTGCATCTTTTATAACTATTATGACGTTTATAGTAACTGTACCATATTGTGTTACTTGCATCATGAGACCAGTATCCAAATCCAAAATTAACTGAAGAGACTAAACTACTGTCTGTTACTAAAGATTGAATGGCTTGATGAGCACCTGACATTCTTGATTGTGCTGCTCTATACCCTGAACGCCCATGATAATTCAAATCAAGGTCAAATGTTTGTATTGAGAAATTATTAGTTTCTGCAACAAATATTCTGTTTAAAGAAGGATCAATTGTAATATCTCTTGGGAAGTTGAAGCGGATAGCTGATTTCGAAGTTGGATTATAATTGCCACCAAGTCGTCCATATCTACCCACTCTTTCCTGTGTAAAACTAACATTAGTACCACTACTTGAGTTTAAAGTAACTTTATGAAGTGCGTGGTTTGAGGATGAAGTGAAATAAATTATATTTTCGTTTGTAGGATGGCTTGCTATTGCAGTCGAATTTCTTATATCAAAGAAATATGCACTTTGAAAAAATTTGCTATTATTTGGACAATTCATTCCACTTCTAGAGAATTTCTTTATATAATAAGATCTTGCAAAAACTAAATTACCAGATGCATCAACTGTAAATCTTACACCGTTACCATATCCAGAGTTATGAATATCATTTCGTAGTTCACCGCTAGTTGAACATTCTTTTTTAGCACCAGTAGCAGAGTCGTATAAAAAAATTTCTCTTGAATGCTTGTCAATAACAATTATCACATCGTTGTGTTTTTTTATTGTTAATCTAGAGTTTCTATGAAAACCACCTTTAATTTGAGTAAGTACACCTGATGAAGTATTTACTCTACAAAGAGTACCATTACTTCTATGAGTTCGTTTTCCTGAAAAATATATATGACCGTCATGATGAAGGATACTGGTATTTCCATAATTTGTAGAACAATTATTATTTCTTACACTATAAGTTACTCTTTTTTGAACGATGGCAGTTCTAGCGTTACTTCCGTGATCAACTCCCACTAATTGATTATTATTATTTGAAATATAGTTTCCAGTATTTTCGATCAACGCAATTGACTGAGGTCTTCCTATATTTGCACCGGTATAAGATGAAATACTCATACTACCAGACTTGTCTAATAAAATTAAAACATTAGCAGGAACATCTGCTACTCCTGAACCAGGTGGTAAAGCTTTTGAATAAGAATTAGAAATTACAAAAGGAAAAATTAAAAAAATAGAGACTAATAATATTGAAATTTTTTTCATCTAACTTTCATCTGGGTCTTCGCCCATCTCCATCAAACTTTTATGTCGACTAAGCTGATCCCAGTACTTATCATTTGAAATATAGATTTCCTCTTCCCAAACATCTTTGTTAAGAGCTCTTTGGTATACAATATATTTATTTGCTCTTTCCCATATAATAAAATTATTAAAATTTTGGGGATTGCTACCAGTATCAAAATCACCATAAATTCTTTTTGCATAATTCATTAATTTTAAACTATCAGTTGCTGAATTATCTATTGTGTTATCGACATAAAATCTGATTGCCATCAATTTTTTTTCTAAAAAAATATGCTTAATTATGAATTGATCGTTAAAGTTATCACTTGAACATATATCTGGTGCAAAAATATCAACTTCAGCATATCCTGTTTCATTTTCTGGAAATTCACCAAATTCTTTTTCGTCAGATTTTTTATATTCTTCACCAAGATCCATAATAAATTTACACTTGGCTTCTACGTAAGAAAAATTTAATAAGATTAACAGTATTGGTAAAATGAACTTTAAGAGTAATTTATTCATTATAATTATTTTAAATCAATCATATTAAATTAAAAAGCGTCATTATAGTCTGGAGGTCACCATTTTGACCCAATTTAACATATTTCGCAAAATACTAATTATTTAGGTAGAACAATCGTACTTTCTAAAGCAACTATTATCTTACCACTATCGAAGTTACCACAACCATAAACTCTATAAGCCATCCCATCTGAACTTGCATCTGTTGCATCTTTTTTGATACTTGTCCCTGAACCTTTAAATGGAGCTGCTCCAACTCTGGTCATAAAATATTCATATTTGAATTTTTGCATCCTTTTCTTTTCACGATTACTATCACCAGATTGAACAATTCCTGAGGTAAGAAAATCATAATAACTTTTACTTTCGTGTACATCAACATTTGCAGTGCTAGTTGGATCATCAGGATCTGGGCCCCTTAAAACTTTGAAAGTTGATCTGTCAATATCTACATAACTATTAAAACATGATCTGATTGCACTCGGTGCCACTGGTGGAGTTCCTGTTGCAAATAAACTTGTTGAATTTCCTACCAATTGTCTTTTAGAAGAATCTCTTTGACCGTTTGCTTTGTAGGGTCCCAAGTATTGATTAATAATATATTTTTCTCCCTCTAACAAAGCGGTTTCTGCAACATAAAAAGTCTGCTGATACTCATCACTTAAATTATTACTTTGGTGGTCACTTGCAGAAATTACAATTAAAGCTCCACCCATTAAAGACATTGCCATTAATAAAACTAATGAAAGAACTAACGCAAAACCTTTTTCTTTTTTGTTTGTCATTGTTCAATCCCAACATTTCTTGCGTTAGCGGTAACTGTAATTATATCTCTTAAATATCTATCCTCTTCTGATATGTCTCGCCCAGATGTTAAGGAGATAATCTTTCGAATAACTCCTGACCTTTTATCATCTCTATAAAAAGGTCTAGTTGATCTAACAATTAATCCAATATCAACTGTTCTAACATCGTATTCCTTACCAGAACTTGGTACAACTTGTGCATTTGTATACTTACCACTGCTATCTGCATCAATTCTTTTTCCATTTTCATCTAAAGGAACAAAAACCATATCTTGGACAAAATCTAAAACTTCCTCTCTGTCAAAAAGAGTGTCATCTGTTGAAAGTGCACTAAATTTGGAACCATCCCATTTTTCTCTAGCTTTCAAAACTTTAAAACCTTTTATTTCTTTATCTGTAAATGGATCAATTTTTGCAGATGCCTCACACCAATATTTAATTTTATATCTTGTATAAGTATATTTTTTGTCCTCGTCAGCATCACTGTCATAATCAACACTTCCGTAAACAATTTCTAAAGTATCACATCCGACCTCTTCAAATTCTTTTGGAACTTTTGTTCCCGCATCACCAAAACCCTTTCGTTTAGTAATCTTAATTGGTACATGAGATTCGTGAGCAGCAATATTGTCATTGAAATACTTATACCCAGCCATTCTAACTTCTCTTAAAATTTGACCAACAAGATCTCGACCTGCTTGTGAAATTTTTGCTCTATCAGTTACTTGTCTATAAGTACTATTCACAACTGAATAAGATGTAAACATAGCAGCCATCATCAAGCTAGATATTACAATTGCAATTAAAATTTCTATTAAAGTAAGACCAGAAATTTTACTAAATTTCTTTTTCATTATTTTACTTGGAAATATAAATATTTTGTCTTATTGCCACTATTCATATTAATTTCCATTCTTCCCACATAAACTTTGTCGTATGCTGTAGGATTACTTACTGGGCAACCCGTTTTGCACATTAGATGCATAGTTAATACTTTTTTATCTTTTGCTCCATCAATGCATTTCAAAACGCCTTTTGATACTTTTGCATTCCATTTATTCCTTATATTATCTTCTGCAATGTTTGCAGATGGATTTGAATTAGATCCATCTGTACAAGTTTCAACTTTCCATTGATTGTCTTTTAATGCGTCCATGAAGGTTTTTGAGGCCTTTTCCTGTTTTTTATAAGCAAAAATATCCTCAGCAATTGTTCCTACAATATAGTTTGCCTTTGTTCTTTCGCCAGAAACATCAATAGATCTTACCGAGTACTGAACCATTTGAAATACAGCCACAAAACCAATACCAATTATTGCTGTTGCAACAATAGCCTCCAACAAAGTTATACCCTTTTCTGAGTCTCTGTTTCTGTATTTATTGGTTAATATAGTCATTTTTTTCGTAAGAATATTTGTATTTATTTATTATACCAAATCTTGAATATTTTACTAAATATACAGGATAGTCTCCCTCCTTACCTTTTGGTTCGAATTTTTTCGATACAGGATTACATGTTGTTACTCTTTTATAGCAAATTACAATTAAATTATTTGTTAATGATACTTTGTCTAAAGTACTATTATATTGACTCTCTGCGCTTCCAAATTGTTTAAAGTACTTACCACCTTTTGAAAAACAAATCGCTGCATTTTTTACTAAATGATAGACATACACATCTTCATCCAATGATAATGATGTTATGGTATCAGAGCCATCCATGTCTGTACTGACACAAGTTGGTTTTTTGTTAGCATTGAGTTTATTAGAGAGAGTAGTAGCGTCGATACCTTTCACGGTGATCAACTTATCCGTTTCAAATTCTACTCTAACATATGGATATGATCCTCTTTCAACTTGAGTACTTGCTACACTTAAGATTGAGGCAACTTTTTCAGCTTGAGTTCTAACTAGTCTTTCTATACTCCATTTTTCAAATTGTGGTAAACCCATTCCTGCAACTACTCCTATAATTGCAATTATCACTAATAATTCTAAGAGAGTAAAACCTTTAATGTTCTGCTTTTGCTGCACTAGTGTCAATTTTTCCTGATGTTACAAGATCCTGAATAGATTTCTCCATGGTAATCATTCCATCTCTAACTGCTGTTTGCATCACACTTGGAATTTGATGTATCTTTGCCTCACGAATTAAATTCTGAACTGGAGGAGTGCACTTCATAATTTCAAAAGCGCCACATCTACCTTGTCCATCTTTTGTTTTAAATAATCTTTGTGTAACTACCATTTTAAGTGAAGTAGAAATTTGTGCTCTAATTTGTGCTTGTTGTTCTGGAGGAAATACGTCGATAATTCTATTTATGGTGCTTGGTGCTCCACTTGTATGTAAAGTTCCAAATACTAAGTGACCCGTTTCAGCTGCGGTTAGTGCTAAACTTACAGTCTCGAGATCTCTCATCTCTCCCACTAAAATTACATCAGGGTCTTCTCTAAGAGCTGCTTTTAAAGCTGCAGCAAACGACTGAGTTTGTTTTCCAACCTCTCTGTGTGAAACAATACTTTTTTGGTCTTTATGAATAAATTCAACCGGATCTTCAACTGTAATTATATTCGCTGTCCTTTGTTTATTTATCTCATTTACTATAGCAGCTAGAGTTGTTGACTTACCAGATCCAGTCGGGCCAGTTACCAAAACTAATCCTTTGTGATAGTCAATAACATCATAAAGTGCTGGTGGTAAACTGAATTGATCCATATCTGGAATTTTACTCTCAACTCTCCTGCAAACACATGCAGGACCATTAATCGTTTTATAAAAGTTTGCCCTAAACCTTAAACCACCTAATGTGATAGCAGTATCAAGCTCATGCGTTGTTTCAAATTTTTCTAATTCGCCTTCATTACAATTCATTGATAATAGATCTTTTAGATCTTGAGGAGTAACTGGCGTTTCTTGCACCATAATAATTTCACCAGTTTGTCTGTAAGCTAAAGGTGATCCTGCTCTGATATGAAAATCTGATATTTTTTTATTATTTTTGGCAAGGTCTTCTAATTTATCAAACATAGATAATTGATACTATAAAATCTATCAATCTTACATAAAATTT
>CACPLR010000012.1 GCA_902634885.1 uncultured Pelagibacteraceae bacterium
TTTGAAAATACTCTTTTGTTAATTATTTTTAAAAGCAATTGTTGCATTTTTATAAAAGAAATTTTTTTACTTAGAAATAATTTAACTAACTCATCATTTATTGTTACCAATATGATTTCAAAAAAAGTATCCTTAGTTTTAAGCCTTTTAAGGACATTAAGGTATGGAAATTTTTTATTATCTGGTTTTATGAAATTATTACCATTAAAATCGCCAAATTTTATATCAGTTTTATTATAGAAATTTATTTTTTCATCTTTGAAAATGATATTAAATATTGGAATTTCCATACTAGTATCGTGCATTAGAATTTTAATTAAACCATTTCTAAAAACAACTATGGCATGAATAAGAGATTTTGGGTGGACTATAATTTTTATTTTTCTTGTATCTAAATTAAATATTTTAGATGCTTCAATTACTTCAAAAACTTTATTCATCATTGTAGCTGAATCTGTTGATATTTTTTTTCCCATAGACCAAGTAGGATGATTTATAACATCACTAATTTTATTTTGTTTTAATTTATGCAAAGGAGAGTTTAAAAATGGTCCACCTGATGCAGTCAGATATATTTTAGAAATCAAATCCACATCATTATTTAAAAGTGAGCTTACAGAAAAATGTTCAGAGTCGATAGGAATAAAATTTGTATTATATTTTATGAGCTCTTTTTTTATAAATTTCCAACCACATATTATTGACTCTTTATTAGCGCTAGCTAAATTTTTAGATGAAGGTATCAGTTGCAGAGTAGGTTTCAAACCGTCTAAACCAGTTATGCCTACTATAGATAGATCTATTTTTTTTTTATTTTTTTTTAAAAATTCCAATATATTCGAAAATAAATTGATTTTTTTATTTCTTAAGTATTTTTTAGCTTTATGAAAATATTCTGAATCATTTACGATTAAATTTTTTACACCAAATAACTTTGATTGCTCATATAACAATTTATAGTTTTTATTTGATGATAGACACAAAATCTCTATTTCATTTTTATAATTACCTACTACTTTAAGTGTAGATTTTCCTATTGACCCAGTTGATCCTAATATTAAAATTTTTTTTTTAATTTTCATTTTAAGAATAGTAGCAAATTAATACCAACTGGTAATGCAAATATAATACCATCAACTCTATCAAGAATTCCTCCATGGCCAGGCAATAGCTTGCCAGTATCTTTTACTTTTGCTCTCCTTTTTAACAGTGAAATGAATAAATCACCTAATTGAGATATTGTTGAAATTAAAAATGTTAAAATAATAAAATTAAATGAAAAATTAAAATTTTGTTTAAAAAACAAAAAAACAATTATAGAAAATAAATAAGATCCAAGTAAACCTGAATAAGTTTTTTTTGGACTGATCTTAGTCAGTTTTTTACCTTTAAATACTTTGCCAAAAACAAAACCACCTACATCAGTTGCAATACAAATTGATAATAAAAATAAAATCAACAATTTATTTTCAAAATCAAAAATTATAAAAAAATATAATTGTGAAAAAAAAATTGAAATATATATTATTGAAATTAAATAAAAAATTACTGTCCTTTTATTATTTCCATTAAGTATTTTTTTTTGTAAATTAAATAATTCGACTAGTATCAAGTAACCAATTAATATCAAAAAAATTAACAGGAATATCTGACTTATTATTGCAACATAAACAATCATCAATAAAATTATTGATGTGAAAGATCTTTTTAATAAATTTGACATCATATGCCGCCAAAGTTTCTTTTAATTTTGCTATATTTATTAATGATTTTATAAAAATCATTTTGGTTAAAATCTGGCCATAGTTTTTGTTCAAAAAATATTTCACTGTATTGAAGTTGCCATAACAAAAAATTACTTAATCTATTTGTATTTCCAGTTCTTATTAAAATATCAGGATCAGGTATGCCTTTGGTATACAAGTTAAAATCAATAGATTTTTCGTTTATTGCAAATTTTTTTTTACGTAATTTATTTACAGCATACAAAATTTCTTGCCTTGATCCATAATTAAAAGCAACATTTATCTGTAGCTTTGTATTTTTTTTTGTAATCTTCTCTACTTTTTTTAGTTTTTTTATTAACTTTTTAGGTAATTTATTTAAGTTGCCTATAATCTTTATTTTTATATCTTTATTGATCAATTCACTTAATTCTTGATCAATATAATTATCTAAAATTTTAAATAAAAAATTAATTTCTTGTAAGGGTCTTTTCCAATTTTCTGTAGAAAATGTGAACAATGTTAAATATTTTAAATTTTTATTTATCGATGCTTGTATTATTTTTTGTACAGTTTTAATTCCATGCAGATGGCCGTAGTTTCTAGATTTCTTTCTTTTTAATCCCCATCTGCCATTACCATCCATTATAACGGCTACATGTACAGGTAGTATCATATTGTCATTATATCTTTTTCTTTAGATATAACTTTATCATCAATTATTTTGATATTTTTATCAGTAAAATCTTGAACTATTTTTTCATTTTTTTTTACTTCATCTTCTGAAATTTCTTTATTCTTTAAAAGTTTTTTTAAATCGTCGTTCGCCTCTCTTCTGATGTTTCTAATAGAAATTTTACATTTTTCACCCATTGATTTAACTATTTTTTTCATTTCATTTCTTCTTTCTTCACTTAAATCAGGAACTGGTAATCTAATTAGTTGACCATCAATTTGAGGGTTTAGCCCAAGTTCAGACTTATTAATTGCTGCATCAATAAGACCTACATTATTTAGATCCCAAACTTGTATATTTATTGTTCTCGGCTCCGGAGTTGTAATACTAGCTAGCTGATTAATTGGCATTTGTTGCCCATAAACATCTACCTTAACAAGATCAAGCATGCTTGCATTTGCTCTTCCTGTTCTTAAGGATGACAGCTCTTTAATAAAAACTTCTAAGGTTTTATTCATTTTCACATCATATTGCGATGAATTAAACATTATTCTCCTATTTTAATTCTAGTAAACTCTTTTATTTTTAAATTAGGTATATTTATTTCAGTTAAAATATCTTTAACTTTTTTCTTTGGTTCCATTACCCAATCTTGCGTCATTAAACTATTTTCCTCTTTGAATTTTTTAATTTTACCTAAACTTATTTTTTTTGCAATTTCATCTGACTTTCCTGAATTTTTGATCTCCTCTGCTATTAGTTGTTGCTCTTTTTGAATTATATCATCTTTGATGTCATTAGAGTTTAAGGCAATTGGATTTGATGCAGCAATATGCATTGAGAGTTGTTTTCCAAAAGATTTTATTTGATCATTATTCTCAGAGGTCTCAATAGAAACAACAACTCCTAATTTTGAAACATTATCTTTTATAACCGAATGTTGATAAATAAAATTTTGAGCATTTGAATTTTCAATTGTGGATGTTTTGCCAATTGTAATTTTTTCACCTATTTTTGCAATTAGAGCGACTAAATTATCTTTAACTGTTTTACCATTAGCCATAGCCGATTTATTTAATTTATCTATATTAGAAGAGCACTGATTATTTATTTCACTTAGTTCTTTAACAAAATTTATAAAATCATCATTTTTTGCAACAAAATCAGTTTCGCAATTAACTTCTATAAGTGAAGTTTTTTTGGAGTTACCACTAACAACTATAACGCCTTCTTTTGCATCTCTTGACATTTTTTTTGATGCTTTTGCAATACCTTTAACTCTTAAGATTTCAGCAGCCTTATCTAGATCACCATTAGATTCTTTTAATGCAGCACTACAATCCTTAAATCCTGCACCAGTTGATTGTCTTAATTTTTTAATATTTTCAATATCACTCATATTTTACTGTTTTGTTAAATTATTAATTTAGTACTATATTTTTGTTTTCTTTTGATGATTTGTCGCCAATGTCTATTTTTTTGTCTTCAGATTTAGTTTCAGTCTCCTTTGGCAAATCTTTTTTTGAATTATTAATGGTTTCTTTCAATAAATTACAATAAAGATCGATAGATCTTCTTGCATCATCATTACCTGGTATTGGAAAATCAATTCCATCTGGGTTTGAATTAGTATCTAATATTGCTATAATTGGAATTCCCAACTTAATAGACTCTTTAATTGCAAGCGATTCATAATTAGTATCTATAATAAAAACAAGATCAGGAACTTTTTTCATTTCAGCTATTCCACCTAAAGATCTTTGCAATTTATCCCTTTGACCACTCATCTTTAGAAGTTCTTTTTTGGTAAAACCTCTATTTTCTGATGAGAGATCTAAATTAATTTTATTTAATTTTTTTATTGAATTAGAGATAGTTCCCCAGTTTGTTAACATTCCTCCAAGCCATCTATAATTTACATAATATTGATCAGTATCTTTTGCTAATTCTGCAATAGCTTCAGAAGCTTGTTTTTTTGTTGATATAAAAAGTATTTTTCCACCATTTGAAATTGTTGAGTATACTTTTTCTAATGCAACATTAGTTAACTCTAATGTTTGTGTTAAATCAATTATATGTATTGAGTCTCTTTTCCCAAAAATATATTTTTTCATTTTTGGGTTCCATCTTAATGTTTTGTGGCCAAGATGAACGCCAGCTTCTAATAGTTGTTCGATTGTTAAATTAGGTATTTTCATATTTATTCCCGGTTGTGCCACCACAATTATTGCCCCAAAGGGACCGGAGGTATAAAACCAAAAATTGTGTGCGTGTTAATTTGTGAACTAGATACAATTTTACGATATAATTTCAAGAATTATTTTTAATCTAGTATTAAATTTTCCTTGATTTTTAGTGAATTAAGCTGCTTTAGGTCAATTTTCCTTTTATCTTTTAAATCAAAAACTAACTTATTTTGTTTATTCTGTAGTTCAAATTTAATTGATGTTTTGCCTTCATTTTTTTTCAGGTATTTAATTCTCTGCAATTCAGATAAATTATTAAATTTAAGTTTTAATAAATCAATTGGCTTATTGATTACTTCTTTTAATGTAATAATTTTTTTAACATTAATTTTTTTTTGTATTTTTTTTTCATCGATATAATTTTTCATTAAAGTCAACATCAGAGAATTTCCCTCTGTTAAAATTTCACGGTTAACTTCAAAAATATCTGAAAAAACAAATAATTCAAAAACACTATTCAAGTCTGAAAATTTAATTATTGCATAAGATGTTCCTTTTTGTGTTTTTTTTTCTTGTACTTTTAAGACCGTGCAAGCAATATTGGAACTTAACAAATTTTCATCATTTTGGAAATTATCATAACTTACAATATTGTATTGATTGAATATAGATTTATATTGATTTAAAGGATGATCAGAAATGTAAAAACCTAATGTCTCAAACTCTTTTGTAAGTCTAATATCAATATTCCAATCTTCAATATCATCAAGAATATTTTCTTCATTACTTAGTTTATCTTCAAACAAATCAAATTGATTAGCTTGTTTATTTTCAAAATTATTTTTTGATTTTAATATAATATTTGGAATAGAATTATAAATTGATTGTCTATTATCATTTAAATTATCAAAGGCACCTGCTCTAACTAAACCTTCTAACTGAAGTTTGTTTATATCCTTAGGATCAACTCTTTTTATAAAATCAGATAAGTTTTTATACTCTCCATTGGTTTCTCTTTCTTTAACTATATTTGAAATTGCTTCATAGCCAACGTTTTTGATTGCGCCTAGCGCATAAAAAAACTGTTTACCGTTTGATGTGAAATCTGAAAAACATTTATTTATATCTGGTCTAACAATTTCAATATTTAATCTTTTTAATTCCTCGTAAAATTCACTTAATTTTTTTTGATTTGATAATTCCATTGACATTGATGCTGCAAAAAACTCATGGGAATAATATGTTTTTAAATATGCAGTTTGATAGGCAATTACCGCATATGCTGCTGCATGGCTTTTGTTAAACCCATACTCGGCAAAAGGTTCTATTTTAAGAAAAATACCTGCAGCAATGTCTTTGCTTATGCCATTTTTGAATGCTCCTTCTACAAATCTTTGTTTTTGTTTTTCAAGCTCAGCTCTTTTCTTTTTTCCCATTGCTCGTCTTAAAATATCTGCTTCACCAGCTGTAAAACCAGATAAAGCTTGTGCTATTTGCATAACTTGTTCTTGATAAATTATTACTCCATAAGTTGGTTTTAAAATTTCTTCTAATTTTGGATGAAGATAATCAGGTTCTTTAAGTCCATGTTTGCAATCATTATAGATTGGTATGTTGCTCATTGGTCCTGGCCTATAAAGAGCAACTAAGGCAATAATATCTTCTAATCTATTTGGCTTCATATGTATTAATGCATCTTTCATACCTGAGCTTTCAAGCTGAAATAGCCCAACCGTTTTTCCACTAGATAATAAATCGTATACTCTTTGATCTTCGTAATTAATTTTATCTATTTTAAAATTTGGATCTTTTTCATTAACTAGTTTTTGCGTTTTATCTATTACTGTTAAAGTTTTTAAACCTAAAAAATCAAATTTTACTAATCCAGCATTTTCTGCAGAATACATGTCAAATTGTGTAGAAGGTAATAGCAGGTCTGATGTAGAATCTTTATATAATGGTGTAGTTTCAGTTAATTTTTTATCTGCTATAACAACGCCCGCTGCATGCGTTGCAACGTTTCTATTCAAACCTTCTAATTTTAGTGATAATTCTATAAGTCTACTAACTCTCTTATCATCCTGTATTAATCTTTGAAGTCTTGGCTCGACATTAATACATTCCTGTAAATTTAATGGCCTTGAGGGATCAAATGGGATCATTTTACAAATGCTATCTATAAAACCATAGGGCAATCCTAATACTCTACCTACATCTCTGATGACCATTCTTGCTTTTAGTTTACCAAAAGTAATTATATGAGCTACACTGTTAGAATATTTTGTTGTTAAGTATTCAAAGACTAGATCTCTTTTTTCCTCACAAAAATCTATATCAAAATCTGGCATTGAAATTCTATCTGGATTTAAAAATCTCTCAAAAATCAAATTAAACTTAATTGGGTCGATATCCGTAATTGAAAGACACCAGGCAACTAAAGAACCTGCTCCAGACCCTCTTCCTGGTCCAACTGGAATATTATTATTTTTTGCCCATTTAATATAATCTGAAACTATTAAAAAATAACCAGAATAATTCATTTTGGTTATAATGCTAATTTCATGATCTAATCTTATTTTATATTTTTTATAATCATCATTAGTATCAAATTGAGTTTCATTTAGATTGAAAATTTTTTCAAATTTTTCTTTAAGACCATTTAAAGATTCATTTAATAGTGCTTGGTTTGTATCAATATTATTATCTGAAATATTTGGCAAAATTGGCTTTGATGGCAATGGTCTATAATTACATTTGTAAGGAAGACTAAAATTATTTTCAAGTGCCTCTGGAAGATCTTTGAACAATTCTATCATTTCATCAGAACTTTTTAAGTAATGATTATTAGAAAGCCTATTTCTATTACCATCATTGACATATGTTTTTTGTCCAATACACATTAAAATGTCATGAGCTTCATGCATTGATTTATCAATATAAAAAACCTCGTTAGAGGCAATGATTGGTAAATTCAAATTTTTAGATTGCTCTAAATTATAACTTTCAAATTGTTTTTCATTAGCATCATTGTGTCTTTGTATTTCTATATAAAAATTGTCAGCAAAGTTTTCTGAAAGGGTTTTATAAATACTACTTAATTCCTCTAACAACCCTTTGTTAAAAAGATTTCCTGATAATGAGTTAATTGATCCTGAGAGGATGATAATACCTTCATTAAAATGTATTAAATCTTCAAATTTACAATGTGGATCATTTAAAGAGTCATTTTCTAGATAAGATTTTGAAGATAATTCGATTATGTTTTTATAGCCAATATAATTTTTAGCTATTAAGGGTATTAATCCATAATAATCTTTATATTTAAAGTTAATTTGAGTACCTATTATTGGCTGGGTACCAACAGACGATATGCTCTCAGAAAATTCTAAGGCTCCACATAAATTTGCTGTGTCAGATATTCCTAAGGATTGTACTTTATTTAATTTACAATATTCTCTTAGCGAATCTATTTTAGCGGCACCTTCACAAATAGAATATTGTGTATGTATTTTGAAATGATTAAATGTTTTGCTAATCGACTCTTGCATTGGTAAGTTTTATCTTACCATTTATCATTTGCAATTTACAATCTGCCATATTTGCAAAATATCTATTATGAGTTGCAAAAATTATAACTCGATTTTTATTTTTTAAGTTGAATAAAATTTTAAATATTTGTTTAGCATTATCAAAATCTAAGCTTCCCGTTGGTTCATCTGCTAATATTATTTCGGGTTCATTGATTAAAGCTCTAGATATAGCTACTCTCTGAATCTCTCCACCTGATAACTCTGATGGATAATGATTTAATCTTGAGGTTAAATTAACTTTTTTACTAATTTTTTTAGCTTCCTCAATCGAGTTTTTTTTATCATTAGTTAATAATAATTTTGGTAAATAAATATTTTCTAAAGCAGTAAAATCATTTAACAGATTTTTATCCTGATAAATTATCCCAATTTTTTCAGATCTAATTTTATCATTTTGTACTTTTTCTGAAAAATCAATTTTATTACTTAAAATTTCAATCGACCCTGAATTTGGTTGGTCAATTAAAGACAGTAGATTCAAAAATGTTGATTTGCCTGAGCCGGAAGGACCAACTAAGGAATAAATTTTACCTTTTTCAAAAGTAAAACTAATATCATTTAAAACTTTTATATTGGTGTGTGAGAAATATTTTTTTCCAATATTTTTTAATACAATTGATTTACTCATATTTTAAAGTTTTGACTGCATCTAATTTAGCTGCCTGTGTGGCAGGAAAAATTGATACAATAACTGTTGAGATAATTGAGCAAAAAGAAATTAATATAATAGATTGAGGATCAATTTCAGATGGCATTTTACTTAAAAAATAAATTTCTTCTGGAAATAAAGTGATATTAAAAATTTTGCTAATAAAAATTCGGATATTTTCTATATAAATCGAGAATAGAGTACCAATCATAACACCAAAGACAGTAGCGGAAGTGCCAATTATAAAACCAATCATGAAAAATATTTTTTTTATTGAAGAATTTTGAACTCCTATAGATTTTAATATACCAATATCTCTTGTTTTATTTTTAACTAAAATCGTTAAGCCAGATATAATATTAAATGCCGCTACAATAATTATTAGGGATAAAATAATAAACATCACATTCCTTTCAACTTTTAAAGCAGAAAATAATGAAGAATTCAAATCAGCCCAAGTATAAACATATTCTCCATCATATATATTCGATAACTTATTTTTTAGGCTATCTACTTCATGAGGGTTTTTAAAATAAAATTCTAAAAATCTTTGATTTTCATTTTTATTAAATAAATCTTCTAAAGTTTTAAGGTTTATATAAGCAACATTTTCATTATAATCAGATAAACCACTGTCATATATTGATGTAATCTTAAATACTTCCTGTTTAGGAAGACTGCCAACTAAAGTCTGTACGCCTACAGGTGACATTATTGTTATTTTATCACCAATATCTAAATTAAAATTAATACTTAAATCTTTTCCGATTGATATTTCATTTTCATTTAATGTTTTTAATCCAAAAAAATTTTCATTTTTTAAAACATTAAGTTTAGAAAAATCTTGAGATAAAAAACCTTTTAATAAAACTCCTTTTGTTGAGTTTTTATTAAGTATAACAGCTTCACCATCATTG
This sequence comes from uncultured Pelagibacteraceae bacterium, assembly GCA_902634885.1. Taxonomy (GTDB): domain Bacteria; phylum Pseudomonadota; class Alphaproteobacteria; order Pelagibacterales; family Pelagibacteraceae; genus Pelagibacter. The sequence goes on from CACPLR010000012.1 coordinate 9,743, forward strand.
CTTAAAATAATATTATCTATCTCATTTGAGATATTTTTAGTTATGTCAAAATCAATTTTTAGTTTTTTGTCATAAGATTTAACAACTGCATGTGCATTGAAACCAACTATTTTGTTTATTAATTCATTTCTAAATCCATTCATTACGGACATGACTATAATTAAAACGGCCACACCTAGCGTGATGCCTATAAATGAAAAAATTGAGATTAAATTTAAGAAACTATCTTTTTTCCTACTTTTAAGAAATCTAAAGATTATTTCTTTTTCTAACTTATTTATCAATTTGATTTTGCTTTTTTAATTTGAGTAATTATTTCTTCAATTTTCAAATTTTGTGTTTCTTTTCCAACTTCTTTAAATTCAAAAGTATCTCCCTCTGATTTTTTTCCCAATATCAATTGAAATGGGATGCCGATTAAATTAAATTTTTTTATCTTGGCTGAAATATTTTCATCAGTATCATCAATAATGGTATCTATATTATTTTTATTAAAATGTTCTAAAATTTTGTTTGATTTTTCTAAATTAGAATTATCATTTTTATTTATCATTGGTAATATTGCACAGTCATATGGAGCTACTGAAATTGGCCATTTCATAATTTCATCTTTATCATCGTATTTTGCCTCAATTATGGCACCTACTAATCTTGATACACCTATTCCATAAGATCCCATTTTAACAAATTCTTTTTTTCCATTGAAATCAACCGCTGCATTCATTGGCTTGGAATATTTATCTCCAAAATAAAATATGTGCCCTACTTCAATCCCTTTGGTATTAATTCTCTGGTTTTCTGAAACTTTTTTTTCAAACTCCTCTTTGTCAAATTTTTCATCTGTCACTGCATAGTATTTTTCATACTCTCCTCTTAATGTATTTAATGAATTTTTTTCAATTTTAGTAATTTCACTATCAACTTCAAAAATTCTTTTATCTGTATAAATTTTACTCTCACCTGTTTCAGCTAATATAATAAATTCATGTGATAAATTTCCACCAATGGGTCCAGTATCTGCCGCCATTGGTATAGCTGATAAGTTCAATCTTTTAAATGTTCTTAGATAGGAGAGAAAAAATTTGTTGTAAGAAAATAATGCATCATCATCTGTCAAATCAAATGAGTAAGCATCTTTCATATAAAACTCTCTGCATCTCATGATTCCAAATCTTGGACGTAGTTCATCTCTAAATTTCCATTGAATATGGTAGAGTAGTTGTGGAAGAGATTTGTATGATTTAATACTAGACCTAAAAATTTCAGTAACTAGTTCTTCATTTGTAGGTCCGTAAAGCATTTCTCTGTTCTGACGATCTTTTATACGTAACATTTCTTCACCATAATCATCGTAACGACCACTTTCCTTCCAGATATCTGATGATTGAATTGTTGGCATTAATATTTCTTGTACACCAACCCTATCTTGTTCTTCTCTCACAATTTGTTCAATTTTTTTCATCACTTTAAAGCCCAATGGTAACCATGAGTAAATTCCAGCAGAAGACTGTTTAATCATTCCTACTCTCAGCATTAATTGATGAGATTTTATTTTAGCCTCTGTGGGATTATTTTTAAGAATTGGAATAAATAATTTTGAAAAATACATTAGTTGATAAAGTTTCTTAAATTAAAATATTCATACTTTACTAATAAATAAATGATTATAAATATAATTGATGTAATCAAAGTAGAATAACCTATTTTTTTTAAAATTTTAGGATTTTCGGGAGCTCCTGGGTCAACACCCTCTATATTTTCTTTTTTTTCCCTATTTACATCAATTGGCAGTATTGCGAAAAATACAATCCACCATAGACAAACAAAAACTACCAATGATCCTGTAAAACTCAACTAAATCCTCACTAAATTTATATTTGTGAGGGGTCTTTTGCCAGTTTTTTCTTTTGTATATTTTCTACAAGTTGATTTTAAAGCTTCAATAAGATTTATTTCCTGTTTTTTATTATTCATTGAAAATGTTTTTGTAGTTTTTTCAATTTCTTCCTCTAGACCATATTGAAATTCTTCTTTTTCATAAATAGGTAAACCTTTGAAAGTTAATAGAGGCTTGTTATGAATATTTCCCTTCGGAGTAATTAAAATTGTTGCCTCAACAAAACCATTTGCTGATAAATTTTTTCTCTCTTTAATTGATTGTGCGTCTTCTTCAACACTAATATTACCGTCAACATACAACTTTCCACTTGGGGCTTTATCGTAAACCACTGGTTTTTCACCCGGATATAGTCTTACAATATCTCCATTTTCAACTTTAACTGGATAAGGAACTTGCATTTCTTTTGCAAAATTTATGTGTTCTATCATGTGTCTATGTTCGCCGTGCACCGGGATTACAGACTTAGGTTTAATCCAATTATACATATCTTTTAAATCTTCTCTATTTGGATGACCTGATACATGTATAAATTCACTATCCTCGGAAATGACTTCTATACCCTCTTTAACTAACTGATTATGCAATTTATATAATTTTTTTTCATTACCTGGAATTATCTTTGATGAAAAGATAACTGCATCTCCTCTCTCTATAAATACGTCAGGATGAATATAATTAGCTATTCTAGTCATGGCACCCATAGGTTCTCCTTGACTACCTGTGCACAAGTAAACAATTTTTTCTCTTGATATATTTTTTACATCTCTAGAGTCTAGGGGTTCGATTATGTTATTTAAATACCCACATTGTCTTGCAGCTTTATAAATTCTATGCATTGATCTTCCAACTAAAGCAATTTGTCTTCCAGTCTTTTCTGCACAATAAAACGCAGTCTCCATTCTTGCTACATTTGAGGCGAAGGAAGTAATAATAATTCGCTTATCAAGTCTTTCCATTACTTTCATCATATTTTTTCTTACATCTAATTCTGAGCCTGCTCTCCCAGCGCTAAACACATTTGTTGAGTCACAAATCATAGCGAGAACACCTTCTTTGCCGATTTCTTTCAATCTATTTGAGTTTATATTTTCACCAATCAGCGGGTCAGGATCACATTTCCAGTCACCTGTATGAAGTATATTTCCTACAGGAGTTTCTATTTTTAGACCGTTTGGCTCAAGAATTGAGTGAGTCAAGGTTACAAACTCAATTTTAAATGGATCAAGATTTAATGTACTGTTTAATTGAACAATTTTTAAATATCCTGAAATATCTATTTTTTTCTCTTTAAATTTTTCATTAATTAGAATCGCTGTAAATGGGGTTGCAAAAATTTTACATTTTAGCTTTGGCCAAATATGCGCTATAGCCCCTATGTGATCTTCGTGTGCATGTGTCAGAACTATTCCGAGTAAATCATCTCTTTTATCTACAATGAAACCAGGGTCGGGATATATCAAGTCTACACCAGGTACGGTATCATCTGCAAATGTGACACCTATATCAACAATTATCCATTTTTGGTTATCTGCTTTACCATAAGCAAAGAGGTTCATATTCATTCCGATCTCTCCAGATCCACCTAAAGGACAAAAAATTAATTCTTCTTTCATTTTTATTACTTAATTAAATCTGATGCTTTCAATAAACCATTTATTGTTAAATCTTTTTCTAATTTAACTTTCCCATTTATTGAATTTTTAAATAAGTGAGACAAACCACCAGTTAAAACAATCATAAACTTTTTTCGAGTTTGTTTAATAATCAATTTAATTATATTGTCAATTAAACCGTTATAACCAAGATAAAAACCAGAATAAATTGCAGAAGATGTGTTTTTTCCTATAACATTTTTAATTTTTTTTAAATTTATTTTAGGAATTAAGGAGGCTCTATTAGTTAAATTATCAAGTGACAATTTAACACCTGGAGCAATAACCCCTCCAATATAATTTTTATTAATTACTATATCAAAAGTTGTTGCTGTTCCAAAATCTATAATTATAAAATTTTTATTAGTTTCTAAAACTGATATTGCATTTGCAAGTCTATCAGATCCTACTTGATTTTTTTTTACTTTAATTTTGATTAATTTTTCAATATTTAGTTTTTTTAATTCATAGCATTTTTTATTAGTAATTTGTTCAAAATATTTTTTTATTTTTATAAATTTATTTGGGACCACTGAACAAAATAAAATTTTATCTATACTTTTTAAATATTTTTTTAAGAAACTGAAATGAAAGTTTAATTTATTCAAATTTAATAAAAGTGGATTAATCCTCTTTTTCAAAATTAATTTTTTATAATTACTGTATAAAGAAATCTTTATATCTGTGTTACCAATATCGCCTAATAAAATCATTATATAAAATTTTCAATTTTTTTCTCAAAGTTTCTTTTTAACTCTTTAATTAGTTCTAATTTTTTAATATTTTTTTTACTATATTTATTAAGATATGATGTACAATAATTAGGTATAATCGGACTATTATTTAAATTAATCCCAATTCCAATAATTATGTACTTTATATTGTTTTTAAAAATTATTTCCTGCAGTATTCCACAAATTTTTGATTGATTTATCAATATATCATTTGGAAGTTTAATATTTATCTTTTCATTGATATGCTTTTTAATAACTTTTTTAAGTACATTTAAATTGATTTTAGTTATATGTTTTATAGATAGGTTTCTTTTTATAGGAAAAAAAATAGATAAAAAAATATTTCCATAATTTGATATCCACCTATTTGTCCCCTGGCCTCTTCCTCTATATTGCCTTTCTGAGGTTACTACACCAAATTTTATATTCTGATTAATTAATCTTATCGCTGTAGAATTTGTACTTTTAACTTTTTTAAACGGAAATATTTTCAATTTCATTAAATAATATTTATTTTTGAAACTATCTCAGTTAAACCACTAGGATAAATAAAATACGCTAAAATAAATATTGTTGATACAGCCAATGTAAGCTTTAATCCAAAATGATGGTCTGTCTCAAATTTCTCTTTTTCTTTATCAAAATATATAATTTTTATAATTCTTAAGTAATAAAAAGCAGCTATGACAGTAGACAGTAATCCTACAATCGCTAAAAAATACATTTTTTGTTCAATTACAGCCATAAATACATAAAATTTTGCAAAAAAGCCTGCAAGTGGTGGTATGCCTGCGAGTGAAAATAATATTATTAGTAATGAAAATGATAACAAAGGATGATTTTTAGAAAGACCAGATAAATCCTCAATGCTTTCATAATACTCATTGTTTCTTCGCAGCATGAACATGCAGCTAAAGAAAGCTAAATTCATAACTAGGTAAATTGCAATATAGCTTATAGATCCTTGTATTCCTTTATTTGTTCCAGCAGCTAAACCAGTTAAAGCGTATCCCATATGCCCTATTGAGCTGTAAGCTATCAGCCGTTTTAGATTTTTTTGCCCTATTGCAGCTACAGCTCCAAAAATCATAGATGCAATAGATAAAAATATAATAATCATTTGCCATTGGTCGTTCATTTCAGCAAATGGAACATACAAAAATCTTATAAAAACCGATAAAGCTGCAATTTTTGGCAGTACAGCAAAAAATGTTGTTACTGAAGTTGGGGATCCTTGATAAACATCTGGAGCCCACATGTGAAATGGAACTGCTGAGATTTTAAATGCTAATCCAACTAATATAAAAACAATACCAAAAGTAATTCCATATTGACCTGAGCTTGAATTATCTAAAATGATATTAAAATTTGTAGATCCTGAGAAACCATATATTAATGAACAACCATAGAGTAACAAGCCTGATGACAGAGCACTAAGTACAAAATATTTAAGACCAGACTCTGTAGATAGAAGATTTTCTCTATTAAAAGATGCAAGTACATATAGTGCTAAAGATTGTAATTCAAGACCCATATAAAATACAATTAAATCGTTTGAACTGATCATTACCATCATTCCTAAAATAGAACTTAATATTAAAATTGGATATTCCATTTTGTTAATATTATTAATTTCAATATATTTTGAGGAAGTAAGCATCACAAAAATCCCAGACCCAATGGTCAATAATTTCATGAATGTTGCCAAACTATCAACTTTGTAACTATTATTAAAAATTGATAAATCTGAAATTTGGTATAGATTTAATAATAAAGCAAACAGTATAATCAAACTAAAAGTTGTTAAATTATATATTAATTTTGAGCTATTATTTTTAAAAACCCCAAATAGAAGCAAGAACATTATTGTCAGTGATAAAAATATTTCAGGTAAGATTATTTCTAAATTTTCCATTATTTCTTTGCAAAACTTTGTGTTAAATTTGTATTATAGTTATCTATCAAACTGGTTACAGATGTTTCAATTGAATTTATTAATGGCTCTGGATACAACCCAAAAAATATAATTGGTATTGCTAATAAAAGAAGAATTAATAACTCAAATTTTTTTAGATCTTTCATACTTTTAATTTCTTCATGAATTATTTCGCCAAAAACGACTCTTTTGTACATCCAAAGTATGTATGCTGCTCCTAAAATAACACCTAAACTTGCAATAGTTGCAACTAGAAAACTTTTTTTGAATGTGCCCATTAGAATTAGAAATTCACCAATAAATCCACTTGTCCCTGGAAGTCCTAGAGAACCTAGGGCAAATATCATAAATACGATACCATATTTTGGCATCACAGTTACTAACCCACCATATTTTTTTATCAATCTTGTATGATTTCTATCGTAAACAACACCAACGCTTAAGAATAGAGCTGCCGATACCAATCCATGACTGATCATTTGAAATATACTGCCCTCAATACCTTGTTGAGTCATGGTAAAAATTCCAAGTGTTACAAAACCCATATGCGCAACTGAAGAATAAGCAATCAACTTTTTCATATCTTCCTGCATTAGAGCAACTAAAGATGTGTAAATAATTGCAATCAAACTTAATGCAAAGACAAGTGGCACAAAATATTCAGAGGCTATTGGAAATAATCCAACAGAAAATCTTATAAATCCATACCCAGCCATTTTTAGTAATATTGCTGCAAGCAAAACAGATCCAGCAGTTGGTGCCTCAACATGAGCATCTGGCAACCAAGTGTGCACCGGCCACATAGGTGTTTTTACTGCAAATGAACTAAAGAAAGCCAGCCATAAAAGTTTTTGATATTGTTCTCCAATTCCAATTTCATACAGCTTTTCAACATCAGTTGTTCCAGATATCCAATAAATAGATATTATTGCAATCAACATTAAAACTGAACCTAGTAAGGTATATAAAAAGAATTTGAAGGCTGAATAAACTCTTCTTTCACCACCCCAGATACCTATAATTAGGAACATAGGTATTAAGCCACCTTCAAAAAATAAATAGAAAATTATTAAATCGAGGGAGCAGAAAACTCCAATCATTAGAGTTTCCATTATAAGTATTGCTATTAAAAAATCTTTTAAACGGTGTTTAATTGTTGAAATTACAGAAATTACACAAATTGGTGTTATAAAAGTTGTAAGTAAAATAAATAAAATTGAAATTCCATCAACTCCTACTTTATAGTCAATAAAACCAGATAACCATTCTCTATTTTCTACAAATTGAAAATTAATAGAAGATTTATCAAAAATTAACCAAAGATATATTGAGAGAATAAAGTTAGCTAATGATATGAATAATGCAACATATTTACTGCTTTGATATTTACTATTTGATGATTTCGTAAATAAAATAAATAGAGCACCAATTGTTGGTAATATTATTAAAGATGAAATTATTGGAAAGTCCATTATACTAAAATTAATAAAGTTAGTAAAACTGAGAAACCAAGAAGCATTATAAATGCATATTGGTATATATATCCACTTTGAAATTTAACAGCTCTAGCTGAAAAATTTTTTATAACTTTAGATATTCCATCAGGGCCAAACCTATCAATAACTGACCCGTCAATTTGTTTCCATAAGAACTTTCCAATTCTTTTTGACGGATTTACAAAAATAAAGTCATAAAGTTCATCGAAATACCATTTCTTTTTTAAAAAAATATAAAGTGGTTTATTTATTTTAACAATTTCATCTACGACAGACAAATTTCTTACAAATAGATAAAATGATAATGGAATTGATATGACAACTAAAGATGGTGTTAAAAATAAAAACCAATTAGGTGGATGATCTGTACTTAATGGTTCAAGAAATTTAATTGAACTATTCCAAAATGCATAAGATAATTCTTTCCCAATAAATAGATCTTTAAATAGCATACCAGCAAAAATTGCACCAATTGCAAGAACAATAAGTGGTATAAGCATTGTTGGTGGTGACTCATGCATACTATCAATATTTATTTCTGAATTATTATAAGTGCCATGAAAAGTTTTAAAAATTAGTCTCCATGAATATATTGATGTTAAAAAAGCTGTGAAAATTCCAATGTAGGCTGCATACGTTCCAACATTGTTTCCACTTAAATATGCAAACTCAATAATTGCATCTTTTGAGTAAAATCCTGATAACAAAGGAAATCCAGTGAGCGCTAGGGTTCCAATTATCATTAAACTATATGTGTAAGGTAGTTTTTTCCAGACACCTCCCATTAAATTAATATTTTGCTCATCTTTAAACGAATGAATTACAGAACCAGAGCCTAAAAATAAAAGCGCTTTAAAAAAAGCATGAGTGAATAAATGAAACATTGCAACATTATATGCCCCAACACCTGCCGCAAAAAACATATACCCCAATTGACTGCAAGTTGAATATGCAATAATTTTTTTAATATCTGTCTGAACTAAAGCAACACTCGCAGCAAAAATTGCTGTTACCATTCCAATAATTGTTACAACAGATAAAGCTAATTCGGAGTATTCGTAAATTGGTGAACATCTTACAACCAAAAATACTCCAGCTGTTACCATCGTTGCGGCATGAATAAGTGCTGATACGGGTGTAGGACCTTCCATTGCATCTGGTAGCCATGTATGAAGTAAAAATTGTGCAGATTTACCCATTGCACCAACGAATAAAAGTAAACAAATTAAGTCTACAGAATTGATATTAAAACCAAGAAAATTTAATTTCTTATCTAATATATTTGGGATTTGTTGAAAAACTTCATTGTAGTTAACTGTACCAAATAAATAAAAAATTAAAAAAATACCTAAAGCAAATCCAAAATCCCCAACTCGATTTACAATAAATGCCTTAATCGCTGCTTTATTTGCACTTTCTTTTTTAAACCAGAATCCGATTAAAAAGTATGAACATAATCCAACACCTTCCCAACCAAAAAACAACTGTATAAAATTATCAGATGTAACAAGAGTTAACATTGCAAATGTGAATAATGATAAATAAGACATGAAACGTGACTTATGTGGATCATGAGACATGTAGCCAATTGAATATATATGGACTATAGCCGAGACCAATGTAACAACGACAAGCATAACTGCAGAAAGTGGATCAATATTTACTGACCAATTTACATTAAGACTTCCTGAATTTATCCACGTAGCGATAATTAAGTTTTCTGAGTATCCTGTGGCTATAACGTTATACAAAACGATGATTGATAAAAAAGCTGATATGGAAACAAACAAACTTGTAACTAATTGAGATGCTTTATCTCCAATTAATTTTCCGAAAAATCCAGATATTATTGATGCGGCGAGTGGTAAAAATAAAATATAATATCCCATTTCATCCTTTTAAACTGTCAATCTCTTCAACTCTAATTGTTCCAGAATTCCTATAATAAATAACTATAATTGCTAATCCTATAGCAGCCTCAGCAGCAGCTACTGTTAATATAAATAGTGTAAAAACTTGACCACTGAGATCATTAATAAAAATAGAAAAGGAGACCAAATTTATATTTACAGATAACAATATTAACTCAATACTCATAAGAATAACAATAACGTTTTTTCTATTTAAAAAAATACCTACCACCCCAATAGTAAATATAATGGCAGCAAGAGTTAAATAATGACCAAGACCAATACTAAGCATCTATTTTAACTCCCTTTTTTGTTTCTACATCTATCAATTCAACGCCCTCGTTTCTTTCTCTGGAAATTTGTCTTAAATAGCTTTGTGTTTTTACGCCAGATCTTTTTCTAAAAGTAAGGACAATTGCTCCAATCATAGCAACTAAAAGAACCATTCCTGATAATTGAAATAAGTGCACGTAATCAGTGTAAATAACATTACCTAATGACTGGGTATTTGTTAAATTAAAATTCAGATTTATATTAATAGAATCTTGAAGTTCAGCTTTGTACTTCCATCCACCAACGATAATCAATAATTCTGAAAAAATAACTAAACTTACTAAGAGACCTATAGGTATATGAGAGCTGCTATCACTTGCAACAAACCATTCATTTTTCTGCTGAGCAACATTCAACATCATTACTACAAAAAGAAATAACACCGCAACAGCTCCCACATAGACAATTAACATTATCATTCCCAAAAATTCTGCTCCTATCATAATAAAAAGACATGATATGCTTATAAAATCTAAAATTAAAAAAAAAACTGAGTGAACAGTATTTCTTGAGGCTGTTACCATTATCGCAGAGACAATTGCAATAAATGAAAAAATATAAAAAACAACTGCGTGTGCTATCATTTAGTTATCGATGAGAACTGTCAGCATTAATATTTGCTGCCAAAATACTTTCCCATCTGTCTCCGTTTTCTAATAACTTTTCTTTGTTATAATAAAGTTCTTCTCTTGTTTCTGTGGCAAATTCAAAATTTGGTCCTTGTACTATAGCGTCTACAGGGCAAGATTGTTCACACAATCCACAATATATACATTTAAGCATATCAATATCATACCTTGTTGTTTTACGACTACCATCAGATCTTTCCTGCGATTCAATAGTAATTGCTTGTGCTGGGCAAACTGCTTCACATAATTTACACGCTATACATCTTTCTTCTCCGTTCGGATATCTTCTTAAGGCATGCTCACCTCTGGCTCGTGGGCTAACAGAACCTTTTTCAAATGGATAATTGATTGTTTTTTTTTGTCTAAAAGACTCTTTTATTGCTATTAATAATCCAGTTACAAAATCAATCATAAATATTGTTTTAAAAAATCTTTTTATTTTCATTTTAATTTCCTGGTAAAAGATCAAAATACATTAAATATCCTGCTGTTAATACCACCCAAGTTAAAGATAAAGGCAAGAAAACTTTCCAACCAAGTCTCATTAATTGATCATATCTGTATCTCGGAACAATTGCTTTTACTAAAGCGAATAAGATAAATAATAACAAAATTTTAAGTATTAACCATATTGGTGATGGGATAACTGTAAATGGAAATATATTTATAGGTGACAACCATCCACCTAAGAATAAGATAGATCCTAATGCACACATTAATAGAATATTAGCGTACTCACCTAACCAGAACATTGCATACATCATTCCAGAATATTCAGTTTGATACCCTGCAACAAGTTCTGCTTCGGCTTCCGGTAAATCAAAAGGAGGTCTATTTGTTTCAGCTAATGCTGAGATAAAAAATATAACAAACATTGGAAATAGTGGTATTATATACCAAACATTTTCTTGTGCTTTTACAATGTCAGATAAATTTAATGATCCTACACACAATAGCACATTGATAATTATTATTCCGATTGATACTTCATAAGAAACCATTTGAGCAGCAGATCTTATTGCTCCTAGAAATGGATACTTTGAATTAGATGCCCATCCTCCCATTATAATTCCATAAACTCCTAAGGATGATACGGCAAATAAATAGAGTATTCCTACATTAATATCCGCAAGAACAAAATCTTCACTAAAAGGTATTACAGCCCATGATATTAAGGCAAGAGTCATTGTTATAATTGGGGCTAAAATAAAAATAACTTTGTTTGAGCTAGCAGGAATTATAATTTCTTTGAAAATATATTTTAAAGCATCAGCTAAAGATTGCAGTAAACCAAATGGTCCAACAACATTTGGACCTCTTCTTTTTTGTACAAACGCCCAAACTCGTCTATCTAACCAAACTATCATTGCAACAGAAACTAAAACAGGCACAAGTAACATTAAAATTTTAAGAACTTCTGAAAAAAGAATTGAAGCGTACTCTGGCATTATCCCTCAGTCCCTGTTTTTTTAAAATTTGTCCTTAAACTTTTACATTCACCCATTGTTTTTGATGCCCGAGCGATAACATTTGAATGGTAATAATCAATGTTATCTAAAAGAATTTTTTCATCCAAAAATTCATAATTTGGAGTTTGAAATTTTTTATTTGAAGGGTTTACTTTTAAAAAGTTTAACATTGCATTATCTAGATCCTCTTTTTTCTCATAAAGTTTTTTTCTTTTAATAGATGATGCTAACTCATTAACTATTATCCAGTCTTCTTTTGCATCTCCTGGAGGATAAGAAGATTTATATGATTTCTGTATTTTTCCCTCTAAATTTGCAAAGTATCCATCTTGTTCTGTAAAAGCTGCAGCTGGTAATATTATATCTGCTAAAGAAGCACCTTTATCTCCATGACTCCCTACATAAATAATAAATTCATTTTTCTTATGAAATTTTAAATTGTCTTGACCAAATAAAAAAACCACTTCCATTTCATTGTTATGAATTTTTTTGAGTGTTTGATTAGATCCATCGTTTGAGCTTAGAACATTTAAATAATATGACCCAACTGTAGAGGCATTATTTGATAGGATATTTAATGAATTCCATTCTTCATTAATTTTATTTTTGCTTTGAAGATATTTTTTTAACTCTTCAAATATATAAATAGATGAATTCAGTTTTAATGCTGATTGACCAATTATAAAAATTGGCTTTTTTGAATTATAAATCTCTTCGGAAATTTTGTGAGTATGATTTACTATATCTTTAATTGTTTTTGTAGAGTTTTCTAATATTTTATAAGGATAGGTTAAATCACCAACATCTCCTAAAGAATAAATTTGTATTTTATTTTTAATATAATTCTTTCTGATCCTAGAATTAAGTATTGTTGCTTCAAATCTTGGATTTGCACCCACTAAAATAATTAAATCAGACTCTTCAATTCCCTCAATTTTAGAATTAAATATAAAGTTTTCTCTTTCTGATGTATTTACATAAAAATTATCAGATCTTGAATCTAGATTTTCTGACCTTATTGTTTTTTCAAAGAAATCTTTTAATGCAAACATTGTTTCCATATTTGTCATATCGCCTGTCAAAGCTGCGATTTTATCAGATTGAGTTTCAGAAATTTTTTCAAAAATTTTTTTATAAGCCTCTTTCCATGAAATTTTTTCAAATTTTTTATTTTTTTTTATATAAGGTGTATCTAAACGTTGATTTTTTAAGCCATCGCATGAATATCTAGTTTTGTCGGAAATCCATTCTTCATTTATTTCTTCATTTATTCTAGGTAATACCCTTTTTACTTCCCAGCCATAAGTATCAACTCTTATATTTGAGCCAACAGCATCCATAACATCTATGGTTTCAGTTTTTTTTAATTCCCATGGCCTTGCCTCAAAAACATAAGGTTTTGATGTAAGTGCTCCAACAGGACATAAATCAATTACATTAGCTGATAACTCTGACTCCATAGCTTTTTCTAAGTAAGTGGTGATTTGCATATCTTCACCTCTTCCTATTGCGCCTAGCTCAGGAACACCTGCAACTTCAGTTGCAAATCTTACACATCTAGTACAATGTATACATCTTGTCATCTGGGTTTTTATCAAAGGACCCATATATTTTTCAGGTACGTACCTTTTGTTTTCTTTAAATCTACTTTTATCAATTCCATAGAACATAGATTGGTCTTGCAAGTCACATTCGCCACCTTGATCACAAACAGGACAATCTAAAGGGTGATTTGCTAATAAAAATTCCATAACACCTTTTCTTGATTTCTCAACTTTTTCAGTATTTGTTCTTATTACCATTCCATTAGCTGCAGGCATTGCACATGAAGCTACAGGTTTTGGTGATTTTTCCATTTCTACTAGACACATTCTACAATTTCCAGCAATAGACAATTTTTCGTGATAACAAAATCTAGGAATTTCTACTCCTGCCTGCTCACAAGCTTGGAGAACTGTCAAACCTTCTTCAACTTCAACATCAATGTCATTAACTTTTAATTTAAGCATTTTCTTTTTCTAAAAGATGTTGATCTACTAAATAAGGAACTTCTTTTTTTCTTTGAATTAATGGATCATATTTATTTCTCTCTAAAATTTCATCTTTAAAATTTCTTATTAAACCTTGTACTGGCCATGATGAACCTTCACCAAATGCACAAATTGTATGTCCTTCTATTTGTTTAGTAACATCCATCAGCATATCGACCTCGTCTCTAGTTGCCTCACCCTTTGCCATTCTTTCTAACATTCTCCACATCCAGCCAGATCCTTCTCTACATGGAGTACATTGTCCACAGCTTTCGTGTTTATAAAATCTGGCAATCCTTGCCATACATTTAATTATGTCTTGATCTTTATTAATAACAACAATACCAGCAGTTCCGAGCCCAGTTTTATTTTCGACACAAGCGTCAAAATCCATTTTTATAGTATCACAAACTTCTCTTGGTAATAAAGGCATTGAGGATCCACCAGGTATAACAGCTTTTAGATTATCCCAGCCTCCGACAACTCCCCCCGCATGTTTCTCAATTAAATCTTTTAAAGGTACACCCATTTCTTCCTCTACATTGCATGGATTGTTAACATTGCCTGAAATACAATAAATTTTCGTTCCTGTATTTTTTTGTCTACCTAAAGAGGAGAACCATTTACCTCCTCTTCTTAATATTGTTGGAACTACTGCAATTGTTTCAACATTATTAATAATTGTTGGACAGCCATACAAACCTATCAAAGCTGGAAAAGGTGGTTTTAGTCTTGGTTGCCCTTTGTTTCCCTCTAAACTTTCTAAAAGCGCAGTTTCCTCTCCACATATATATGCTCCAGCTCCATAGTGAATGAATATATCAAAATCCCATCCAGTTGATGATGCATTTTTTCCAATTAATCCATTGCTATAAGCTTCATCAATAGCTTTTTGAAGTTTTTGACCCTCATTAAAATATTCACCTCTTATATAAATGTAGCAGGTATGGGCGTTGACTGCGTATGAAGCTATTAGACATCCCTCTATTAATTTATGGGGCTCAAATCTTAAAATATCTCTATCTTTACACGTTCCTGGTTCAGACTCGTCAGCATTTATAACCAAATAATGAGGTTTCGAACCTACTTCTTTGGGGGCAAAAGACCATTTCAAACCTGTTGGAAAACCTGCTCCACCACGGCCACGCAATTGAGAGGTTTTAATCTCTTCAATTATCCAACTTCTACCTTTATTAAAAATTTCCTTAGTTTCTAACCAATCTCCTCGTTTTTTAGCAGAGTCCAATTCTGCTCCAAAGTCGTTGTATAAATTTTGAAATATTCTGTCTTCGTCTTTAAGCATTTTTATTACTCAATAAAGTCTTTCTAATATTTTCAGGCTCTGAGCTTAATCTTCCTCTGTATGAGCCCGGTATTGGTTTTTGATTTTTATCAATTTGATCTATAATTTTACTAAATTTTTCCTCATCTAAATCCTCAAAATAATCTTCATTAATTTGAACCATTGGAGAATTAACGCAAGCTCCTAAACATTCAACTTCCATCCATGATGATTTACCATTTTTAGAAATTTCAGACTCGTTTTCAGAAATTTTTTTTTTACAAACATCTACTAATTTATATGCTCCTCTAATCATACATGGTGTTGTTGTACATACTTGAAAAAAATATTCTCCTACAGGAGTTAAATTATACATGCTATAGAAGGTTGCGACTTCATAAACTTTTATGTAAGGCATATCTAACATCTTCGCAATGTATTTCATTGCTGATAAAGGTATCCAATTATTATTTTGTTTCTGAGCAATATAAAGTAAAGCCATTACGGCACTTTTTTGTTTACCATTAGGATAATTTGTAATTATTTTTTCAGCTTCATTTAAATTTTTGCTATCAAATTCAAAATTATCTGGTTGATTTTTTGAAATTTTTTTTAGACTCATCTGTCAACTTCTCCAAATACTATATCCATAGAACCTAATACTGCAGGCACATCTGCTAACATGTGACCTTTAATTAAATAGTCCATGGCTTGAAGATGAGAAAATCCTGGAGCTCTTATTTTGCATTTGTAGGGTTTGCTAGATCCATCAGAAATTAAATAAACTCCAAACTCTCCTTTTGGCGCCTCAACAGCTGTATAAATTTCATCTTCATCTACTCTGTAACCTTCAGTAAAAAGTTTAAAGTGATGAATTAAAGCCTCCATGGACTGCTTAATCTCTTTTTTTGGTGGTGGACTTATCTTTCCATCGTTTGTTTTAATCGGTCCTTTTGGTAAATTTGTAAGACATTGATTGATAATATTTACACTTTCTCTCATCTCCTCAATCCTGCATAAATATCTATCATAACAATCACCATTTTTTCCCACAGGAATTTTAAATTCAAGTTGTTCATAACAATCATAAGGCTGGGATTTTCTTAAATCCCATGGAACTCCAGATCCTCTTAGCATTACACCTGAAAAGGAATAATCGAGTGCGTCTTGTTTAGAAACTATACCTATATCAACGTTTCTTTGTTTAAATATTCTGTTATCAGTTAACAATGTTTCAAGATCATCTATAATTTTCGGAAATTTTTTACAAAACTCAGCTATTTCTAAATCTAAACCTTTTGGTAGATCCTGATGTACTCCACCAGCTCTAAAATAATTAGCGTGTAATCTTGAGCCTGAAACCTTTTCATAAAATCCCATTAATGTTTCTCTTTCCTCAAAACCCCAAAGTGTTGGGGTAAGAGCTCCTACATCCATTGCTTGAGTTGTTACATTTAATATATGGCTTAAAATTCTACCTATTTCACAAAAAATTACTCTTATAAATTGTGCTCTTGCAGGAACATTTATTTTTAAGATTTTTTCAATTGCTAATGCAAATGCATGCTCTTGATTCATAGGTGCAACATAATCAAGTCTATCAAAATAAGGTACTGCTTGTACGTAAGTTTTATTTTCAATTAATTTTTCTGTACCTCTGTGTAACAATCCAATGTGTGGATCTGCCTTTTCAACTACCTCACCATCTAACTGAAGTATTAATCTTAATACACCATGAGCAGCGGGATGCTGAGGGCCAAAATTTAAATTTAGTTTTTTTACTTCTTTTGCCATTACTCTTTAGTTTGTTCTTTTATGTATTTTGTTCCTTCCCAAGGGCTTTCATAATCAAAATTTCTATAATTTTGCTCTAATTTTACAGGTTCATAAATTACCTTTTTATCTTCTTCGCTATATCGAACTTCATTATGACCTGTTAAGGGAAAATCTTTTCTTAAAGGATGACCTTTAAATCCATAGTCTGTAAGAATTCTTCTTAAATCAGGATGATCTTTAAATTCTACACCATACATATCAAAAACTTCTCTCTCCATCCAATTAGCCGAAGGAAATATCGAGGTTAAAGAAGATAAAATTTCACCTTCTTTTATATGAAATTCAATTTTTATCCTTGAATTTTTTTCGTGACTTAAAAGTAAATAAACCATTTTAAATCTTTTATCTCTCTCAGGATAATCAACTGCAGTTATATCAATTAATTGTTTGAATTTTGTAGATGAATGAGTTTTTAAGAAAATCATTACTTCAATTAAATTATTATCCTCGATACAAATGTTAATTTGATCATGTTTAATTTTCGAAGATAAAATTTTTGTTGTTAATTCCGAGTTAATAGCCTTTTCAAGACTTTCCAAATTTTCCATTGAATTTTATCTTTCTAGTGAACCTTTGTTCCTAATCTTTTTTTGCAATTGCATTATTCCATACAAAAGCGCTTCTGCAGAGGGCGGGCAACCAGGCACATAAACATCTACAGGCACAATCTTATCACAACCGCGTACTACAGAATAAGAGTAATGATAATAACCTCCTCCATTTGCGCAACTGCCCATTGAAATAACGTATCTTGGTTCAGGCATTTGATCATAAACTTTTCTTAAGGCTGGTGCCATTTTATTTGTTAAAGTTCCTGCAACTATCATCACATCTGATTGTCTTGGTGAGGCTCTTGGAGCTGCACCAAATCTTTCTAAATCATATCTAGGCATTGAGGTTTGCATCATTTCTACAGCACAACAAGCTAGTCCAAATGTCATCCAATGTAGTGAACCTGTTCGAGCCCAATTAACTAGGTTGTCTAGTGAGGTAGTAATAAAACCATTATCACTAAAATCTTGAGCTAATTGTTTAAACTCATCAGGTATTTGATCTTTTCTTTGCTCTAAATTCATTTTACTCCCAATCAAGTGCTCCTTTTTTCCATTCGTAGATAAACCCTACAGTCAAAATAAATAGAAATATCATCATAGAAACGAAACCAAACAATCCTATTTTTCCCAACGATATGGCCCAAGGGAATAGAAATGCTATCTCCAAATCAAATATAATAAAAAGTATTGCCACTAGATAAAATCTAACATCAAATTCCATTCGTGAGTCATTGAAAGGCTCAAAACCGCATTCATATGCAGATAATTTCTCTGGATCTGGTTTTTTAGGAGATGACAAGTAATTAATTGCTACAAAAGCCATACTTAAACCTAGTGCAATCACAAGGAACAGTATTATTGATAAGTAATCTTTTAAAAATTCCGTAAGCATCGTGAATCTATATAGCACCTTTTATATCAACTAAAAGAGCAGATAGGTCACATTTTTAGTGTCAAATAGTATTGATTTTATTGGTGGCGGGAGTGAAGGGACTCGAACCCTCGGCCCCGTGCGTGACAGGCACGTGCTCTAACCAACTGAGCTACACCCCCACAATTTTGGTGGGCAGTAAAGGACTCGAACCTTTGACCCCCTCGGTGTAAACGAGATGCTCTACCAACTGAGCTAACCGCCCAAAATCTTGGTACTATTACATCAACCAAATAATAATGTAAATTGTTTATTACTGAATACTAGCTTGAGATTTATCGTCTTTTTTAGTTTCTGATATTTTTTCAACTTCTGTCCACTCAACAGGTTTAAGTTCTTTTGTTAAAGCTAATTTTAATACCTCATGTGCTGATTCTACGGGGATAATATTTATATCATCTTTAACTTTTTGTGGAACATCTGCTAAGTCTTTTTCATTTTCTTTTGGAATTAAAACTTTTTTAACTCCAGCGCGGTGAGCTGCTAATAGTTTTTCTTTTAAACCACCTATTGCTAAAACCTGACCTGTTACAGTAACTTCACCTGTCATAGCTATTTCCCTATTTACAGGAATATTTGTAATTGATGATACTATTGATGTTACCATTGCGATACCTGCAGAAGGTCCATCTTTAGGCGTGGCGCCTTCAGGTACGTGAATATGAAAATCCTTTTTTTCAAACAAAGGAGGAATTATTCCATACTCTAAACTCTTTGATCTTACAAAAGATTTTGCCGCTTTTACTGATTCTTGCATTACATCTCCAAGTTTTCCGGTAATTTGCATTCTTCCTTTTCCTGGCATATTAACAGTTTCTATTTTTAAGATTTCTCCACCAAACTCTGTCCAAGCTAATCCAATTACTATTCCAGTTTTATTAGCGGACTCTAGTTCACCAAACTTGAATTTTTTAATTCCTAAAAAGTCGGAAACATTTTTTGCATTTACATCAACTTTTTTTTCTTCATTATTTACAACTTTTTTAACCACTTTTCTTGTGACTTTAGAAATTTCTCTTTCTAGATTTCTTACACCGGATTCTCTTGTATAACTTCTTATTATTTCTTTAATAGTTCCATCTTCAAGATTCATCTCTCCTTCTTTTACACCGTTATCTTTAATTTGTTTTGGTAGAAGGTATTTGTTTGCTATGTTTATCTTTTCATCCTCGGTATATCCTGGAATTCTTATTACTTCCATTCTGTCTAATAATGGAGGTAAAATATTAAGAGTATTTGCAGTAGTAACAAACATTACATCTGATAAATCGTAATCAACTTCTAAATAATGATCATTAAAAGTTGTATTTTGTTCTGGATCTAATGCTTCGAGTAATGCTGAAGATGGATCTCCCCTATAATCATTTCCAATTTTATCTACCTCATCTAATAGAAATAAAGGATTTTTTGTTCCTGCTTTTTTCATCATTTGTATAATTTTTCCAGGTAGAGATCCAATATATGTTCTTCTGTGTCCTCTTACTTCGGCTTCATCCCTAACACCTCCTAATGACATTCTAACAAACTGTCTATTTGTTGCTTTTGCTATAGATTTTCCTAGTGATGTTTTTCCAACTCCAGGAGGGCCTACTAAGCAAAGAATTGGACCTTTAATTTTATCCATTCTTTTTTGAACCGCTAAAAACTCAATAATTCTCTCTTTAACTTTTTCTAAACCAAAATGGTCTTCATCTAAAATTTTTAAAGCTTTATTTAAATCAATATCAACTTTGTCTTTTTTAAACCATGGTATATCAATCATCCAGTCTAGGTAATTTCTTACTACTGTAGCTTCAGCCGACATTGGACTCATATTTTTTAATTTTTTTAGCTCTGCCATACATTTTTTTTCAACTTCTTTAGGCATTTTAGCTTTTTGAATTGATTTCTTTAGACTTGTAGTTTCGTCTTTGCCATCTTCTATTTCGCCAAGTTCTTTTTGTATAGCTTTGAGCTGCTCGTTTAAGTAATATTCTCTCTGGGTTTTTTCCATTTGTGTTTTAACACGACCCCTAATTCTTTTCTCTACACCTATGATACTTGTTTCATTTTCCATTATTTTGATAACGCCATTTAATCTTTTTTTGACATCTAATGTTTCAAAAATCTGTTGTTTTTCAGAAATCGTAGCGTTTAAATGAGAGGCAATATTATCTACAATTTTTGATGGGTCTTTTAGTTGTTTAATATTGTTAATAGTTTCTGTTGAAACTTTTTTGTTTATTGAGGTTAATTTTTCTAATCTTCTTACAGCTGTTAGTGCAAGGGGAAGTAAATCCTCATCTTTTACCAAAATATCTTTTTGATATTCAAATGAACATGAAATATATTTTTCATCATCTTTGAAATCAACTATCTTTACTCTTTTAATTCCCTCTACTAGAACTTTGACTGTTCCATCAGGTAATTTTAATAGCTGTAAAATATTGCTTTCACATCCATATGAAAATACATCATTTTTTTTTGGATCATCTACCTCTGAATTTTTTTGGGTTACTAAAACAATTTTTTTATCACCTTTCATAACTTCATTTAGTGCTGTGATAGATTTATCTCTACCAACGAATAAAGGTATGACCATGCTTGGAAAAACAACTATGTCTCTTAGTGGTAATAATGGCTCTGTGATTTTAACTTCCATAGATCAAATATGGATATTAAATAATTTTTTGCAATAGAAAATAGCTCTTTATTAACGAATATTTAAGCCGCTGAAGTCTTATCAGACTTAGATTTGTTCTTAGAATGTACAATAACGGGTTGAGAAACACCTTTCGCCGCACCAGAATCGATTATTACCTCCTCTATATTTTCCTGGCTAGGTAAATCAAACATTGTTTTTAATAAAATGTTTTCAAGTATCGATCTTAATCCTCTTGCGCCGGTTTTTTTACTAATTGCTTTATCTGCAATATCTTTAACAGCTTGATCTTTAAAAGTAAGTTTAACACCTTCAAGCTTAAAAAGTTCTTGATATTGTTTTATTAAAGAATTTTTTGGTTCTAGTAAAATTTTAACTAATGATTTCTCATCTAAATCTTCTAATGTTGCTGTGATAGGAAGTCTTCCTATAAATTCTGGTATTAGACCATATTTTAATAAATCTTCAGGCTCAAGATTTTTCATCCATTCTCCAATTTTTTTATCCTCAATACTTTTAACCTCTGCACCAAAACCAATTGATGAACCTTTGTCTCTTTGAGAAATTATTTTATCCAAACCAGCGAACGCACCTCCACAAATAAATAAAATATTAGTTGTATCTACTTGTAAAAATTCTTGTTGAGGATGTTTTCTTCCACCTTGAGGTGGAACACTTGCAACTGTACCTTCCATTATTTTTAATAAAGCTTGCTGAACACCTTCCCCTGAAACATCTCTCGTAATGGATGGATTCTCAGATTTACGACTAATCTTATCAACCTCATCTATATAAACTATTCCTCTTTGTGCTTTTTCAACATTGTAATCCGCGGCTTGTAATAGTTTAAGAATAATATTTTCGACATCTTCACCAACATATCCTGCTTCTGTTAAAGTTGTTGCATCCGCCATAGTAAATGGCACATCTAATATTCGTGCTAGTGTTTGAGCAAGTAAAGTTTTACCACACCCAGTTGGTCCAACTAACATTATATTTGATTTAGATAGCTCGACAGTTTTACTGGTTTTATTTTCATAATTTAATCTTTTATAATGATTGTGAACTGCAACAGACAAAACTTTCTTTGCATGATCTTGGCCAATTACATAATCATCTAATACAGTGCAAATTTCTTTTGGTGATGGTAAACCATCTTGATGTTTAACAAATGTATCTTTACTCTCTTCTTTGATAATATCCATACAAAGTTCAACACATTCATCACAGATGAAAACTGTTGGACCTGCAATTAATTTTCTAACCTCGTGTTGGCTTTTCCCACAAAAAGAACAGTAAAGAATGTTTTTATTATTACTCATAATTTATTATATCGAATCAATTTTAATACTTTATTACAATTAACTCTTCTTAATCAAGTGGAGGTTGTGGATTAACTAGATATAGTTGTTTATTCTCTCTTCTCTACTACTTTATCTATTAATCCAAAATCTTTTGCATTATCTGGGGTCATGAAATTATCTCTTTCTAATGCAGATTTAATTTCACCAACTGATTTTCCGGTATGCTTTGAATATATTTCATTCAATCTTTTTTTTAATGAGAGAACTTCATTAGCATGAATTTCAATGTCGGTTGCTTGTCCTTGAAATCCTGCTGATGGTTGATGAACCATAATTCTTGAATTGGGAAGGGAAAATCTTTTTCCTTTTGCACCTGCGGCTAATAAAAAAGATCCCATGCTTGCTGCTTGGCCTATACATAAAGTGTTAACTTCAGGTTTAATATATTGCATAGTATCATATATACCTAATCCAGCAGTTACTAGCCCACCTGGACTGTTTATGTATAAAGATATTTCTTTTTTTGGATCTTCACTTTCAAGAAACAATAGTTGAGCTGTAACTAATGATGCAACAGCGTCATTTATTGGCCCAACTACAAATACAATTCTTTCTTTGAGAAGTCTTGAGTAAATATCGTAAGCTCTTTCTCCTCTGCTGGATTGCTCTACCACCATCGGAACAAGAGTGTTTAGTTGTTCAAATAATTTTGAAGTCATAAGTTGATTCGAGTTAACTTATACAACTTGTGATTACTTTTTGCTAACTTTTTTTGATCCAGTTTTTTTCTTTGTGGGAGTTTTGGCTTTTTTTGATACTGTTTCTTTCTTTGCTTCAACTTTTGTTTTCTTTTCAACGCTGCTTTGTTTAGCTAAATCTTCTTGCCCCTTTAAGTTCTTTTCGTTTTCAGCTTTTAATATTTTTTCAGCCTCATCTTTTGAAATTTGTTTTTTATTTACTTTAGCTGATTTTTTTATTTCATTTATAATTTTTTCCTCATAAATGGACCCTCTAATTCCATCAATTGCGGATGGATTTTTTTCATAATACTCTTTAACCATTTTTTCTTGACCTGGCATCATTCTTAATTGTTTTTGAATTTCAGTATTCACTTCATCTTGAGAAACTTTGATATTATTTTTTTCCCCAAAAGCATTTAGAATTAAGCCTGTTTTTATTCTTTTTTGTGCTTGTTCCTC
>CACPLR010000013.1 GCA_902634885.1 uncultured Pelagibacteraceae bacterium
GATCCAAATAACTTATAATTTGATATTAGATCTACAAATCTAGTTTTTTCTACAGTATTGTAATCTGGATCTGGTTTTATTAAATTTAATTTAACATTGTTATCAAAATTTGATTTTAATAATCTTTTAAAGAGATGTTCATTACCAAATGGAGAAAGAAGATTAATTTTTTTTACAAAACTTGAAACATGCCTAACAATGGCTCCTGTTCCACCTAGATAATATTCTTTTTGTTTTTGACTCAAAACTAAATGAGGTTCTTTCCCAGATTTACCAATAATTTCTCCAAAACAATACTTATCAATTATCAATTCTCCAACTATCAGGACATTTAAGTTTTTGAATTTTTTTATTTGGCTATAAATTTGTTGGTATGAAAACTTTTTTTTAAGCCTTTTGATGAATTTCTTTTGATCTTCATTAAATAAATATCCACTGGTATTAATTAAATTTGAAGAACTGAAGACTTCATCATTAGTATATTTTATTTGACCTCCGTAACTTTCAACAATTTTTCTCTCTAATAAAATTTTTTTAGTTTTATCTTTGTCATTGTTCTTATAATCTGGACCTTTAATATAATAATTTGGTTTAACAACATTTAAAACATCTTCAGCCGAGCTGGAATTACTTAATATTACATCATCAACAATTCTTAATTCTTTCAAAAAATCTATTCTCTCCTGTTGGTTAAAAATTGGTCTACCAGGCCCTTTATTTACAAATTTATTTGCTGTTATCGAAACAACCAAATAATCCCCAAACTTTTTAGCAGATTTAAAATGGCGAATATGCCCTAGATGCAATAAATCAAAAACTCCATGACATAAAACTATTTTTTTTCTTTTTTTTTTTAATTTCTTTATTTTTTTTAAAAAATTTTTATCAGAAAAAGATATCATTTTAAGTATTTAAACCAATCTTTGGTTGCAATTTCAATTTTTTTTGGTGTCCAAACAGGTGCTTTGCTCCAATAATTTATTTCTTTAAGTATATTTTTTATACCTTGTTTTATACTAGTTTTTGGTTTCCAGTTAAATTCAGACTTAAATTTTTTTATATCTGCAAAAGTAAGTTCTGGTTCACCCGGTCTTTTCGGAATATGTATACTTTTAGAACCTAACAATTTCACAACATAATTGATTGTTACAGGTTTGCCTGTGCCTAAATTATATATTTGAAAATTTTTTTTTAATTTCAAAACTTTGTAAAATGCTTCAACAACATCACTTATATAGGTAAAATCTCTTTTTTGTGTTCCATCTCCAACAATTGTAAGAGGTTTATTATTTAATTTTTGAGCTAAAAAAACTCCAAACATTGCACCATAAGTCCCTGAAGTTCTGGATCTAGTACCATAAACATTAAATAATCTAATTGATGTAACTTGAATATTATATACTTTTGCATAATGCATTAAAATTTGCTCACCTAAATTTTTAGTTAAAGCATATGGGTACTGTGGACTTATATTTTCACTTTCTGAAGTAGGATAATTTTTTGGAATTCCATAACAAGAAGACGAGGCTGAATAAATTATTTTTTTTACCTTATGTTTGATGCTTGCAGATACTATATTCTCAGTTCCAACGACATTTGATTCAAAATAACTTCTTGGATTTTGAATACTTGGAACTATATCTGCTAATGCTGCTAAATGATAAACAACATCTGCGTTTTTAAAATTTTTTGTCCAATTTCCATATTTAGAAATATCAGCTTTTATAAATTTTACTTTATTTTTAAATAATTTTATGTTTGCTAATCTTCCTGTACTCAAATTATCAATTATGACAATTTCATTTTCTTTATTTAGTAAAAATTCTGATAAGTGCGATCCTATAAATCCTGCCCCACCAGTGATAATAATTTTCATGTATAGTTTTCTCTGACTTATAAGGAATTATATACTATTATCAATTATTAAAAGCTAAGTGAATACAAATATAAAATATTCCAATTATAAGTAAAAAAATTAAATATATATTGTAAAAAATTTTTTATCTGAGATTAAAACTTTTTAGTATAGTTTATAAGTATTTGAAAAAATTTTATAAAAGGACTCTGCTACAACTTTGTCATTATTTGACATATATATTTTTTTTTCTTGCTCCGTTAAGGGTTGAAAATTTGTAAACTCATCGCTTGCTTCTATGTATCCGCCCTTCTTTGTTAGATGAATTACAATTCCATCACCCATTTTTTTTGTCAAAGAAGAAAAGCATTTACTTATATCCTCTAACGTCCATTTTTTCTCTAATATATTATCTAAACTTTTAATTTTGTGACCATCAAATATTCCTGGCATTGATAAATACCATGGTTTTCCAAAAACTATCACTGGCTTTAAATTTCTTATTGCTTCCCATCCAATTGCACCATCTAATGTTGCTACAATATCAAAATGTTCTAATTGATTTTCTGTTTTTTTCTTACTTGGCAAAACAAAAATATTTTTTTTTTTTGAAATCGAATTCCAGAAGTTTGCCCTAGCCATTGGGTCATTGTATTCGTCTGTTGGATGTTCTTTAATATAAATCTTTGTACCAAGAGGTGATATATTTTGTAATTTATCAATTATTAATAATTGATCATTATACAAAATATTTGATAAAGCTTCTGTTGCCTCTGGTTGAATTTTTAAATAAAATAATATTTTAATTGATTTACTTTTTTCAGGTAAAATATCATTTTCTAGACTTTTTCTTAAAATACTCGATGTTTTTTGTATATATTTTTGAGATAAGCCTCTTGATTTATTTCCTATATACAGCCAATTGACTGGTGAATTTATTTTCAAATTTAGGTTGTGTTGTAATAACATTGTAAATAACCGAATAGAATAATAAAACGGACGTGTCATATCTTTAAGTAATTCTATAAATATTTTTATTTTTAATTTAAAAAACTTTTTTTTACTCACTGCTTCTGTTGTAACAGGCACATAAAAAGGTTTATAAATCTTACCTTTGACCTTAATATTTTGAGTATTAAAAATTGGTAAAGATGTAGAAAATGTTCCAATATCATCAAATCTTTTTACCCAAAAAAATTTTTTGTTATGGTTTTGAAGTAATCCAATGTAATCAATTCCCATTTTATCTGCAACTTGAACCATGATGTTGTCAAATCCTCCAGAGGGAGGTCCTAAAAACATAAATTTTATATTATTTTCATCTAAAAAACGAGTTGCGGCTCGGACATGAATTCTAAAGTAATATAAATAATCAAATACCCCACCTAAATAAGGGCCATTGAATCTTGTAAGAAAGTAACAATACTTTTCATAAAAATCTTTTCTTATTTTTTTATAAATTTCCTCTGAATTTTTACCATATGTTTCTGCGTATTCAATTATTCCTCCTGTTTTAATATTTGAAGGTAGTGCCGCTCCATAATTAAGATAACTCCCATCAAAAAAGAAATTATTTTTGTTATGTACTCCATAATATACTGGGCCATACTTAAGAAAGATCTTATCATATGGCTTTTTATTAAATGAATCATTTGTGTGATAAATAAATATTGACATTGAAGTTATAAATTTTTTATCAGCAGGTAAATCATATTGTTAATATAGTCAATAATCATTTTATATAAATTTTAAAACTATTTAATATTTATAAAAAGTAAATTAGAAATTTTTATTTTTAATGAATTTAGGTATTTTTTATTAGACCTTCAAATGATTCTTCACTTTTTAGCAAGCCATTGTCTAAAGTAAAAATTTTATCACATTGCTTAAGTGTACTTAAACGATGAGCAATTAAAATAACGGTAATCTCTTTACCTAAATTATTTAATGCATCCATTACTGCTTTCTCAGTAATATTGTCTAATGCGCTTGTGGCTTCATCAAGTATTAGAACTTGAGGTTTGTTGTATAATGCTCTTGCAATACCAATTCTTTGTCTTTGACCACCAGATAATCGAACTCCTCTTTCACCTATTGTTGTTTGATATTTGTTGGGTAATTCATCAACTACAAACTGATGTAAGTTTGCTATTATGGAAGCTGTTTCAACAGCTTTTTGATCAATATCTTTAATTTCAACGCCATAAGCTATATTGGCTGCAATAGTGTCGTCTGAAAGAAAAATATTTTGTGGTACATATCCAATTAATCTTTGCCAAGCTCTTGAATTTTTTTTTGTTATGATTTTTTCATCTATTTCTAGAGTTCCTTTTTGAGGTTCGAGAAGTCCTAAAATGATATCCACTAATGTTGTTTTGCCGCTGCCAGTAGCGCCTACTAATCCAACTTTAGTTTTTGCAGAAATATTAAAATTTATATTTTTTAAAGCTGTACGTGATGTATTTGGGTAATTGTAATGAATATTGTTTAAAGTTATTTTTTTATTGAGTGATATGTTTTGATCTTTATTTTGATCTGTCGGATTAGAGTTTTTAAGATCGTTATGTAACTTGTCTAAGGAAGGACCCACGAAAGCAAGTTGTGTAAAAGATCCGTATAACTGTTGTAACGCTGGCATTAATCTATAACCCGCAAAAACATATAAGCTTATAATGGGTAAAGCATTATTAAAACTTCCTGTTTGTGGCATCATATAAAGTATTATCAACATAATTCCACCAAAAGCTATCGCTTCTAAAACATAACGTGGAAGTTGTGATATTACTTGAGAGTAAGCTCGAATTATAGCAAATCTTTGAGCTGGTTTTGAAAAACGCTGAATATACTTTTGCTCTAATCCACCAACTTTAATTTCTTTTGTAGCTCCAAATGCTTCGGTGATTGTAGTAAAACGTGACTGATTATTTTTTAAACTTTCTTTTCCAATTTTGATTAGATATTTTTTTGAAAAATAAAATATTAATCCATAAGCTAGACTAAGCACAAATCCAACAACAATTGCTAATTTTGGATCAGTAATTAATAATATAGTTATCAATGCAAGTACCACAAAACCTTTTGCAAACAGTTCCATCATTGGACCAATACCATTTGCAACTACATTCTGTACCTCAGATAGAATTGTCTTCCCAATATCAGCGCTATGACGAGATAAAAACCAACTGTAAGGTTGTCTTAAATAACTTTCCACTAACTTTTTACCAATTGTATATTCTCTTATTTGAACAAATCGTACCTGAAAATAAGTTGTAAAGACTTTAAAACTAAGTGAAATTATTAATAAAGCAAAAACCAAAATCCCAAGTGTAAAAAGAAACTGCCCATGATTCTCAACACCAAATGTTTTTGAAATATTAAACATGCGATTTAAAAAAATATTTGTTTCAATAAAATCTGGATTTGTTAGTACTGCTACAAAAGGCAATATAGAAGCTACCCCTATTGCATCTAACAGAGCCATAATTAATATCATTAAAATCAATAATATTGCTTGTTTAAGCTCTTTTGGATTTAATAATGATATTATTTTTTTAAAAGTTTGCATTACCTATTATAAGAAAATTTTTTCTTTTTCGGCTAATTTATTTTTTATAAAAACATTTTTTTCAGAATATTCATCAATCACATATTCCAATATTCAACCTTTAAATTTAATAACTTTTTTTTTGGTAGTCTATCCAAAATTTTTTATACCATCTGATATATTCCAAATAACCTTTTTCAATTGGGTATTTTGATTTATATCCAAGAAGATTAATAGATTTTTTGTTATTCAGAGTGCCTCTCTCTGGCATTAGATTGTCTCTCTTTTTATAACCCACCTCTACATTTTCAAACTCATACTTTAATATTTCTATTAATTCATTGATCTTTCTTCCTTCACCAAAAGTAATATTGAAAGTTTGATTTTTTGCTTTTTCTGAAACACAACACTTTTCAATCCCATCTATTAAATCAATTATATATGTAAAATCTAGTTTTTCATTTCCATCTCCATTAATTTCTATCTTTTTACCTTGAATTATATTTTCAATAAAAATTTGACCAACTCTCCTACTTACACATCTTTCTCCATATAGTGCTGATGGTCTGACAATTGAATAGGGTAAACCAAAAACCTCAGAATATGATTTAACCATTAATTCTCCTGCGTATTTTAAAGTACCATAAATACCTTTAGGCTTACAAATAGTATCCTCTGTAACAGATTTTCCATTAAAATCTCCATAAACCATACTGGATGACATATAAACTAATCTACAACCAAGATCCTTACTTATGTCTAAAACATTTTCCAAAGTTCTTAAACTATGGTCAAATGTGTCATGAGGAGTTTTATTACTCCTATTTGCATGAGATACAGCTGCTAAGTGTACTATAACCTCGGGATTTAAATTTTTAATTATTCTGGTTAATTGGTGATAATTTCTTGCATCTTCGACCATAATCTTAATATTATTATCATTTGCAATATCAATTCTGTTGTTTAGTATCGCTCTGTAAAGTTCTTTATTTAAGATATCTGAGTCATTAAAATTGAGAATATTATTTACTCCTAAACTATCAATTATTGTTACCTCATGTCCTTTAGATTTTAAAAAAGTTGCAAGGTTATGACCGATAAAACCTAAGCCTCCAACAAGAACTATCTTTCTCATTTTAAATTTTCTATTAAAAAGTTTGAAATATTTCTAATTTGCTCTTTTTTTAAATCTGGATATACAGGTAAAGAAATATTTGTATTTGCATATTTTTCTGCGTTTTTAAATCTTTTATTATGTGATTTTTTATAATATTCAAAATAAGGTATTGGTGTTGCATAATGTATGCTACAGCCTATTTTATTTCTTACCATTTTTTTTATTAAGTTATTTCTTATTTTTTCATCAACGAAAATTTGAAATATAAAATATGAATTTCCGTCTAAGAAGGTTGAATAATTTATATTTTTACAATCTGATAAGAAATTTTCATAAATCTTTGCATTTTCTATCCTTTTTTTTAATTTAGGATTATATCTTTTAATTTGTGTGTATAATAATGTAGCTTGGAAATCAGTCATTCTAAAATTATACCCTAAGCCTTTTACATTGTATAAACCAGGTATTTTTCTATCTTTAATATCTGTATCAATACCAAAAGCTTTTAATTTTTTAATTTGATCAAATAGTTTTTTATTATTTGAAATAACAGCTCCACCCTCGCCAGCAGTAATTTGTTTTGTTGGATAAAATGAAAAAGCTGCTGCATCGCCAAAGTTTCCAACATGCTGTTTATTTACTTTTGATCCAATTGCGTGCGCACAATCTTCAACCAAAAATGTTTTATTTTTCTTACAAAAGTTTTGAATTTTTTTAATTTCTTTTACTGGAATACCACTCATGTGAACAACGATGATTGCTTTTATACTTTTATCAAAATTCTTTTTAATTTGGTCTAAAGTAATATTACCAGTTTCCAAGTCTACATCGGCAAATTTGATTTTCGCGCCAGTGTAACTAGCTGCGTGTGCACTTGCCACATGAGACATTGCAGGAACTAATACAGTATCATTTTTGGAGATTCCTAAAGCAAGAAATATAAGATGCAATCCAGCCGTACAACTAGAAACAGTAGTTACATAATTTGCACCAGTAAACTTTTTAAATTCCTCTTCAAATAATCTAGTGTATTTTCCATGCGTTAACCATCCAGATTTAAGAACTTTATTTACTTTTGCTAAATCGTTTTTGATTATGTCAACTTTAGAAAATTTTATTTGTCTCACAAAATCTATAAATTTTTAATTTTATTATTAGAAATATTCATTTTCATATATTTATATCTAGTATCAATGATCAATTTTGACTTATTTAATATCTGACTATAATTGAACTTATCGTGATCTGTCATTAAAATAGATATATTATATTTTTTATAATTAATTTGTTTATAATTTATATTTTTATTATTTAAATTAATCTTTAATACGTCTTTTTTCAATTTTTTAATATATGGATCACAATAGTCATATTTTATTTTTTTTTTTTGTAAATTTTGCATCAGCTTTACTGATGATGACTCTCTTACATCATCAATATTTTTTTTGTATGATACTCCTAATATTAAAATCTTAAATTTTTTAAAATTTTTTTTTTGATTGATAATAAATTTTAAAATTTTATCGACATTCTCTTGATTAATTTTTTCTGATAAATTAATAAATCTTGTTCTTAAGCCAATCTTCTTTGCCTTCCATGTTAAATAAAGTGGATCTACTGGTATACAGTGACCTCCGATTCCTGGTCCAGGGTAAAATGGCATGTACCCAAAAGGTTTTGTTTTTGCTCCTTCTATTGCATCAATTAAATTCACATTTAAAGGATCAGCCAAATATTTTATCTCATTAATAAAAGCTATATTTACTGCTCTAAAAACATTTTCTAAAATTTTTGTAAATTCTGCAGTTTCGATATTTTTTGAGATATAGACTGTTTCAAATATTTTAGAGTAAAATAGTTTGATTAGAGATTTGCAATTTTCAGTTTCCCCAGAAATTATTTTTGGAATTTTATTTAAATTATTTTCATTTTCACCGGGATTGATTCTTTCAGGTGAAAAGCTATAAAAAATATTTTTTCCTGCAATTAAGTTCTTCTTTTTTAATTTTTCAATCAAATACTCTCTTGTTGTACCAGGATATGAGGTACTTTCAAAAATTATAAGTTTGTTTTTAAAGTTATCTCCAAATTTTCTTACAAATATTTCTAAATTATTTAAGTCAGGTTTTTTATTTTTCAAAGGTGTAGGCAAAGCTATAATTATTATATCTGTATTTTCTATATCTTTTATTTCAAAAGAAAATTTGACTTTTTTTGAAAAATTTAATTTTAAATATGGGATATAATTTTTTTTATTTTGTAATAAATTTATTTTTTTTTTATCGATATCATATCCGATCACATTATATTTTTTTTTTTGTATAAGATTAACTATTGGGAGTCCAACATATCCTAAACCTACAACAGCAATTTGTGCTGAAGTGCTATTTATTTTTTTTCTTAAAGTGCTAAAAATTATTTTTGAAAGTGGCATTTTTTTATAATTTACAATAATATTTTTTCATTAAATTGACTCTATTCAAGTTCTAGAGAAATCAATTACACAAATATTTTTTTTTATTATCATTATAGTTTGAAAAAACAATAAAGTTTTAAAAGACCTTTAAATATCTAGGAGTTTTTCCTTAAAAATATTTCAGAGCTAATTATTGAAAATATTAGTTTTGATTGATGATTAGGTATTTTACTTAAAGTTATAGATGACAATAATTTTTGTAAATCAACAAATTCATTTATCAAATTATTTTTATTGAAAATTTTATTTAATGTTTCTTTGTTGCCTAAATCTAAAATTGAATTTATTGATGCATTGAACCCTTTTTTACTCCTATCTAGGCGGATTTCGTCTATTAATATATTTTTTAAAGACTCTCTTAATATATACTTTTGATAACCATAACTGATTAGATAATTAGATGGTATTGAATTTGCCAAAGTAAGCAATTTTTTGTCAAGAAATGGACTTCTATTTTCAACAGAATTCATCATGGAATTATGATCGTCATGTTTTAGTATTACTGGAACCACCTCATGAAAAATTTCATTTAGCATTCTATTTCTTAAAATATCATCAGTAAAATTTTTTTGATTTATATCTTTTAAATTTGATTGATTTTTTGCAAATTTATCTAATTCAAAATGCTTTTCTAAGACATTGGACATTGAATTGGGATTATCAATGTAAAAATTAATATTCATTAACGCCGGATTTCTCAAAATTGGTTTTATAAATTTTTTCCAGTAATCAAGATTTTGATTAAAATTCACATCATCTTTTTTAATAGTTGCAAAATACTGTACGTAATGATCGTAATAGCCAGTATATAACTCATCTGCGCCTGTTCCCGATATTGACACTTTAAAATCATTTTTTGATATATCTTCTAATAGATATGAATGAATGAAATAAGAAATAGTTGATATTGGAGAGTCATGATATGCTACTAATTTTTCAAGTCTATTAAAAAAGTCATCTTTTTTATTTGTTAGGAAAATTGGAAAATGATCCACATCACAATCTTTAACAATTTTTTTTATGTTATCATGCTCATTGTATCTTTCATCACTATCAACAATTGAAAAACAACTTATTTTTTTTCCAAGAATTTTTGAGGCAATAGAAACTAGCGCTCCCGAATCTATCCCACCACTTAAACAAAATGCTATGGGTACGTCTGATCTCATTCTCAAATCTACAGTTTTGATCAAGCATTCTCTATTTTTTTTTATTACTTCATTTAAATCAAATTCAGATTTTTTGGATTGTTCAAGTTTGGGAAAAAAATATTTTTGTATTTTATGTTTATTTTGACTATCAATTTTTAAAAATGATCCTGAGGGAACTTCATATATTTCCTCAAAAAAAGTTTTCTGATCATTATGAATTGATTTATAACCATTGAATAAATAATTGTTTAATTTTTTAATATTAATTCTTTTTTTTTTATTTGATAATGAGAAAAGATATTTTATTTCTGATCCAAAGAAAAAATTTTCACCTAAAAAAGTATAGTATAATGGTTTCTCACCGAAAGGATCTCTAGATAAAAAAAGTGTTTTTTTTTTATCATTCCAAACTGCAAAAGACCACATTCCATTTAAAATCTCATGACATTTTTCACCGTATTCTATAAAAGAATATAATAGAACCTCGGTGTCAGAGTTTGTGTTGAACAAATATTTTTTTTCTAACTCTTTTCTAATCTCCAAATAATTATAAATTTCACCATTAAATATAATTGTATAATCGCCTATCTTATATGGTTGATTAGATCTCTCATGCAAATCAATTATATTTAGACGTGAGTGAAGCAAATGAATTTCTTTTTCTTTTAAGGAAAATTTTAAATGATTTTGACTATTTGGTCCTCTCGTAGACATTAAATCGAGAGTTTTTTTTACATTCTTTTCAAAGTTGCCATTTGTGGAAATATAGCCTGAAATACCACACATTCTCTAAATTATATCACTCTTTTTAATTAAGCTATTTATAGAAATATTTTTTTTTACTTTGCGACCAATAAAAAACTCAGGATTTGTTGGTACTAAAGATTTTTCAGGTCTTAAAAAATTCACATTATTAAGGTCTATTTTTTCTCCAATTTTTAAATCCTTAGCTGCAAAGGGATGTCTTCTAACAATTTTCTTATTATTATTTTCATCATGAGATAAAAGTTTTGAATATTTAGATGTCATTTGTTCAATTTTTTTAATACCGGAAACTATATTTTTCATATCTTTTACATCTGCTGATAAAGCATGATCTCTAAAATTTGAAAAATTTTTATCTAAAGTAAAGTGTTTTTCTATTATATCGGCACCTAGCATCTTAGCAGCTAAACAGGCTTCGTTTCCTATTGTGTGATCTGAATAACCAAAACTTAGCTTTGGCCACCTTTGTTTCAAATATGCTATCCTTTGCAAATTAGCATTTTTATAATTTACTGGATAAGAGGACACGCAATGTAAAAAACTGATTTTTTTTGATATTTTATTAAATGGAAATAATTTTATGATATTTTTAATTGTTTTTTCTGTTTCATAATGATTCAGCAGGCCCATTGAGATAATAAGGCTTTTGTTAAACCCTAAGCAAATCTCAATTAACTCTAAAAAATTATTATCACCTGATGAAATTTTTATTGCATCACATATTTTTCCTAAAAATCTTGCACTTTCCATATCAAGCGGGGTTGATATAAAATTCAGTTTGTTTTTATGAGAATAATCCTTTAACTTTTCAAAGTTTTCATATGAAATTTCAAATTTTTTTAAAAATTTTTTTTTTTGATTGTTCCTTATAAATTTATCTGTTTTAAAAGTTTGAAATTTAACAGCATTGGCCCCTGTTTTTGAAACTAAATCAATCATTTTTTTTGCCCTATAGAAAGATCCCTCATGGTTATTTCCAATTTCAGCAATTACATATGTAGAGTTTTTTTTTATTTTAAATTTCATTATATATTTAATATATTTTATTCTTTAATTCCCAGCTATTTAGCCAATCATTTTTTTCATTTTTCTTCCAAATCTCAGAATTTCTATGCTTATCTATAATTTTATGTAATTCGATCTCAGTTAAACCTAAGTATTCAAGTACTTCTTTTAAATTTTTTGAAGGGAATTCGCCATCGTATTTTCTAATTATTTCAATTGCCTCATCTCTTGTTAATCTGTTGTTTTGAATGAAACGTGAAGTGTCTCGAACAGCTCTACCAAATCCAAATTTTATAAATTGCATATAATAATATAAATCATCAATTTTATCATCTAAGCTGTCAAAATTTGTAAAAGTTCCAGTTGTTCTTCCAGAATCATTTACCCTAAAATCACTTAGATAATTTTTAACGTAATCATAATTATCAGCCATACTCCATTTAAAGAAATATGAAAAATAATATGCTTTTAAATTTAATGTCTCAATTTCACTTTTTTCTGGGTAGATATAAAGATTTAAGTCTTTATAGTCCACGTCTTCATCGATCCAATTTTCCGGGTAATCTCCAATCTGATGTTCTATTACCTCTTCGTAATTCCTTATTTTTGTGCTTTCATCATTTAAAACAAGTCCTCCATATTCGCTTTCACCATGTTCAGCAAAAAAAATAAAAGGTATTTTAAATTTTACAGCTATTTGAACTGGCACTACATTTACTCCAGCATCCCATGCAACTTTTGGGTTACCTCTTTCAATGAAAAATCTTTTTGAGAGATGTTTAGCAATTTTTTGGTCTGGTCTTACAAAAATACTATCAAAACCTTTTTCTAGAAGCATTTCTCTATTCATATTACCAACTTCATTTGGTATTAGTGGGGAATTGGTAACTAAAAGAGGTCTCAATCCAAATTCAAATTTAAGTTTTAAGGCTATTGAAGTTGAGTCTTTACCACCAGACCATGGAACTATGCAATCATATTGATTGTTCAGCTTAATAGCTGTGCTTTTAATATTATTACAAATTTTTTCAAATTCTTTTCTTCTTTTCTCCCAGTCAATTTTTTTTTTTTCTTTAGAATTATTACATGCATTACAAACGCCATTATTATCAAATGTTATACGCGGTCTGCTTGATGGAGTTGTGCAAAGTTTACAGATCTTAATTGTCATATCTCACATTTATATTTTTTGATAACAAATATTTTTTTGCAGATTTCAAGCTTATTTCTGTAAAATGGTAAATATTCTGTGTACACGCACCACTTATGTTTTTTAACTTTAAAACTTCATAAAAATGGTTCCAATTCCCCCCACCTCCTTGTACCAAAATTGGAACATTTATTTTTGATGAAAATTTATTTATTAAATTAAGGTCAAAACCCATGAGTCCACCATCATTATCAATACTATTTAAAAGTATTTCACCAATATTTAAAGAAGAAACGAATTCAAGATATTCGTTTGTTTCACGATTTATTGTTGTTTTACCATTATCAACTTTAATGATGTAACTGCCATCATTATTTTTTTTCATATCAATAGCTTGAATGATGGATGAAGAGCCAAAAATATTTATTAAATCATGTGTTATTTTTGGGTTTTTGTATGTTGAGGAATTCATAATAATTTTTTCAACACCTAAACTAAAAATTTTTTTTGCATCTTCTATTGATGAAATTCCACCACCTACAGTGATTGGTAAATAACAATTTTCAATAAAAAATCTTATTACATCAAGGAAGCTTTTTTGTAGCTTTTTTCCTTTTGAAGACACATCAATTAAAATAATCTCATCAGCATTCCATAAATCAACAAAATTCTTTGTATATCTATAATCAGGTAAAAATTTTTTTGTTCTAAATAATACTCCTTCATTGAAAGTTAAAGATATAATTAATCTTTTTTTAAGCATTAAAATCCTCAACAAAATTCTTTATTAATTGTAAACCTTGCTTTTGACTTTTTTCAGGATGGAACTGGACACCAAATATATTATGATTATGAACTGCAACAACTAACTCTTTTCCATAATTAACAACTCCAATTATATTTGATTTTTGTACATTGATAGGAGTAAATGAGTGTGTAAAATAAAAGTTTGTATTGTTATCAATATTTTTAAATATAGTTGTTTCTTTTTTTATTTCACAATTATTCCATCCGACATGTGGAATTCTCTCTTGAATATTTAGATTCTCAATATTAGTAACTCTACCGTTTATAAATTTAAATCCATTATAATTTCCAAATTCGTTTGAGCTTTCAAATAGGGCATGAAATCCTAGGCATATACCTAATATTGGAGTTTCATTTTTTACACGTATTTTTATTTCATTAAAAATATTTTTTTTTTGAATGTTTTCATAAAAAGTTTTATATGAACCTACTCCTGGGAGTATAAATTTACTTGCTCTATCTAAATCTAGCTTGCTAGAGCATAAAATAAAATCAGAATTTATTTTTTTTAATGCAGAACAAACTGATGGAATATTTCCAATGCCTGTATCTATAACTCCAATCATTATCTAAAGTATTTAATTTTTATTTCTTTTTTAATTTTTAAAGACTGGTCAGCTGAAAAGCATATTTGCATTAAGTTACATAAATAATTGAATGTTGGACTAATTGCCTTCTTTTTTTTTAATGAATTTACATAAAATTGAATCAATTTTTTTCTATTTTTTTTATCTGGATATGGAAGATTTAATTTCTTAATTTTAAATTTATTTCTACTTTTAGATATCAATAATTGATTATTCAAATTAGAAATAAATGTTTTGTTTTTTTCAAATATTTTTATGTTGTGAAAATGAGGATGGACAGCTCCAGCATTAGCGGTAATTTTAACTATTAGACCATTCTTATATTGAAGTAAGTGAGTTAGGAATGAGAATTTCTTAAATTTACTTTTTTTAGTAACAATTTTGTTTCCTTTAGTAAAAATAGAAACTGGTAACTCATCAATCAACCAGTTAACAATGTCTATCATATGAATTGATGCACCGAGTGTTAAAGAATAATTCTTTTCTTTTAATCTCCATCCAAAAAGTTTTTGTACCCGCCCCCAAAGGTAATCAGCATCAATATTATAGATTTGATTTTTAATTATTTTTTTTTTTAGATATTGAAACATTCTAACTTCACGTAGAGCTAAGTTTGAAAAAATTTTTAATTTTTTTTTTTTTACAATTTTTCTTAACTCCTTTAATTCTTTGGGTGTTGTTACCATTGGTTTTTCAACTATAAAATTTTTACAAATCTTAGATAATATTTTTATTTGCTTAAAATGGTCAGAGTCATAACTGGCAATTGAAATAAGATTAATTTTTTTCTTAAGAGAAAATATGTCCTTATGATTTGAAATTATTTGAATTTTCTTATATTTTTTTTTTAAATAATTGCGTTTAATATTATCTTTCTCGCAAATAGCTATTACTCTTGTGTTTGAAACAGAATTGAGTGCGTCTACATGCTTAGCTCCAATTCCGGCTCCTATTACAACAGAATTAATTTTCATTTATCAAATGTTTTATTTTTTTTATGTCAGATTTATAATCAATAGTCATTTTTTTTAAATGTTTGTATTTGTAGTTTGGTGAACATTTAAAGTTTTTAATAAAAAATTTTGTATTATTTTTATAAAAATATTTTGAAACATGCTCTTTTTCATCTTTGGACATAAACTTAATATTTTGGGCTAAAACCTCTGTTCTTATAATTTCTATCGATTGACCTGAAGGAAATGTTCTAGGAAATACATTGGTAATTAAATCCGATGATATATTTTTTTTATGAATTTTTATTGCCTTGTTAATTAATGTGTAATCTATTAACGGACTATCTGCATTTACTCTTAGAAAAAATTTAGCATTATTTTTTTTTGCAGCATTAACAAGTCTTAATGCAACATTATTTAAATTACCCTTATAAAAATTAATTTTTTTTTTCTTCAAAAAATAAACCAATTTTCTATCAGATTTATTTTTAGAGGTTGCAACTACAATTTTTTTTATTTTATTTGATTTTTGTACACTGCCTATCACATGCTCTAACAAACTTTTTTTATATATATGATAGAGAATTTTATTTTTAAATCTTCTTGAATTAGAACGTGCTTGAATAAGTGCTAACAATATATTAATCCTTTTTAATATGTTAAAATTAGAATGCGTTGAAACTAAAAATTTAAAAATAAATTTAATAAACGAAATATTATCATTAAAAAATAGTTATTGGAAGCATACTATCTCCTCTCAAAGAAATTTTTTCAAAAGTAATATAAAAAAAAATGACTTTCATATTTTGTTAAGTAGTGAAAAAAAGTTGCTTGCATATGGCTGTTTAAGGAAGGGAATTTTTATAAAGAAGAACAAAAAAATAAAACATATTCGTTTTGACACATTTATTATAAGTAAATCATATAGAGGTAAAAATTATACATATTTACTAATGAATTTTATAAATAAAATAATAGAGAATTCTAATTGTGCAGGAATTTTATTTACTGGAAAAGAGTTAATTAACCTTTACAAGAAATTTAATTGGAAGATTGCTGTGCCAAAGAAATTTAAAATTTTGACACCGTCAGTAAATAATCAATTATCAAAAGAAAAAATAATGATGATATATAATGAAATTGTTTAAATCTTTAAAATCTAATTTTATTCTCTAATTTTTTAAAAATTTATTTTCTGAATATTTAATACTTTCTTTCAACCATCTTAAAAAAAAATGAGAAACTTCTTTATAACTATCAAATTTAAGTTTTTGGTTTTTAACTCCAGTATTTTTAAATAATAATATAAGGTTATCCTCGTCCCAATATCTATTTGAGCTAATTAATTCAAAACCATAGATTTTAAAAATATTTGATAATGTGTTATAAGACCAATGCCAGGGATGATATTTTCCTGTCAATTTTTTATTATTAAAATAGTTTTGAATAGGCTTCTTGAAAGGCACTAGTATTCTAGAGCTTTCCGCTACAAGCAAAAAACCATTTTTTTTTATTGATTTTGATAAACTTTCAACAACATTCAGGGGTTCTGAGCAGTTACATAAGGTCCATGTTAAAATACCTACATCAATAATAAGTTTATCATCTTTTAAATATGAAAAATCTTCAATTTTACATTTTAATAATTTAGGAACTTTAAATTTATTTTTTTTGAATATTTTTTTTATTCTCTCTAAATTTTTTTTTGAATGCTCGCTTCCCACAAGTTTATTATAACTAAAATATTTTTTTAGCTTAATTAAGATGCTTCCTTCTCCACAAGCAAAGTCACATATTGTTTTATTTTTTAAATCGACTTTTCTCCTTAAATAATCAATTACAAAAAAGTGTCTTGACTGCATTCCAGGAAAATCTGCGGTATATGTTTCTTTCTTGGGATTATTTTTTTTATTATAAATATTATTTGACCATCTTTTCACTGTCGCTTCTGAAGTCAAAATATCTGAATGATATACTAAACCAGTATGTTTTGAGACTAATACTGGGCTTTTTGAAACATTTTTTAAAAATTTTAATTTTAAAGAATTTTTTTGATTTTTTAACAAAAAATCATTTTTTATTATTTTTTTTTCCATATAAATAATATTCGCTTATTTTTTAAGATGTATATACTTATTTTTTAATTTTAAAAAGAAAACCATGAATATTAAACAATTTTATTATATTGGTAAAAATCAAATGTACCCCTTGTGCAGGAGCTTAAGTGGATCTGGTACTTTAGAAACGTTAAAAATAATCAAGAAAAATTTTAAAAAATTTAAAATTAAAAAATTTGATTCCCAAAAACGTGTTTTTGATTGGAAAGTGCCAAGTCAGTGGGAAATAAGAGATGCATATATTCTAGACAAATTTAACAAAAAGATAGTTAATTTTAAAAATAATAACTTACATGTTGTGGGGTATTCAATACCAATTAATAAGACATTAAATCTATTACAACTAAAAAAAAAAATTTACTCACTTCCGAAACAAACAGATGCCATACCTTATATGACATCTTATTATAATAAAGACTGGGGATTTTGTGTAACTGATAAATTTAAAAGAAAGTTACTTAAAAAATATAAAAAGAATGACAAGTTCAAAGTAGTTATTAAATCAAAATTAAAATCAAGAGGAAAGATAAATTATGGAGAGTATTTAATAAAAGGAAAATCTAAAAAAGAAATTTTAATATCAACCTATATTTGTCATCCATCTTTAGCTAATGATAATCTATCTGGCATTATAGTTTCTATGGCATTGATGAAATATTTTGAAACTTTAAGAAATAAAAAATCAATTAGATTTTTATTTTTACCTGAAACTATTGGTTCGATAGCTTATATTTCAAAAAATTTAAATATGCTTAGAAAGAATGTAATTGGTGGATATATATTAAGTTGTATTGGAGATAATAGAAACCATTCTTGTATGTTTTCTAAGTATAAGAATACTATTAGTGATACATCTCTAGAAGAAGCATACAAGAAAAATAGAATAAAATTTAAATCATACTCCTTTTTGCTAAGAGGTTCTGACGAAAGACAATTTTGTTCTCCTGGTGTTGAATTACCTTTGGCATCAATATTTAGAACTAAATATGGAGAATTTCCTGAATACCACAATTCTCTTGACAACTTTAATTTAGTCACAATCAAGGGACTGGAAGGTGGCTACAAAATTGCAAAGCAAGCAATTTTAAATATCAATAATAAAATTTTACCTGTTTCTAAATATTTATGTGAACCTCAATTAGGGAAAAGAGGTCTTTACAAATTGTTATCTAAAAAAAATAATGTTGATAGTCAGGACTGTTGGAAAATATTAGATTTTCTTCAATTTGCAGATGGCAAAAATGACCTTAATAAAATAGGAAAATATATAAAATTAGATAAAACAAAGATAAATAAACTATATAAATTTTTGTTAGAAAAAAAATTAATTCATTAAAAAATGAATTAAAACGATGCTTAAAAGTTTACAATTTTAAAGTTACGTATAATTTTAAGACCAATCTTTTTTTTTAGGGATTTTGGGTAGCCAGATATAAATGTCTTTATCCATTAAGTTCATAGTATGTTGATAGAATTTTTCTAGTGAATAAATATAAATTTTACTTTTTCCTAAGCTTGAAGAAATTATATTTTTTTTAAAGCCTGCAAAAATTTTCTTATTTTCATCTCTTTTTAAATTAATCAAAGAACTATAAACAACAAATAAATAAAATTTTTCTAATTTTGTTTTCTTTTGTCTCTTTATGAAAACATTAAATTCTTTAGTAAATCTATAGGGTACATTTGACATAATTTCTGCTTGATGAACTTGACTACAAGTTAAGTTTGGCTCTAAACCTATAGAAATAAATTTAGCATTTAATTTAATTAATTTATCGAATGGGGAATTTGGTCCATAAACGTGTCTAGAAGTGCTGCTAGTAATGTATTTTGCGTAACGTCCAATCGCAGACGTCGAACTAAATGGATGAAATTGTCTGTATACCCCTTTTTGTTTTCTTAAATATTCTGTTAAAACTCCCATTTCACTGGGCGTATTCTTTATCGAAAAAACCTTATTGGTGTTTACCAAACTCCAAGTGTGAGTAGGAAAAGCGATAGTTCCATTTATTCCAACAAATTTTCTTAAAGTTTTAGCAAAATCGGGAAGTATTTTTTTTTGATTTTCATACAAACCAAGATAATAAAGATTTCCAGTTATATAAATTACGTCACCTCTTTTAATCTTTAGTTTATTAAAGCAATGAATAAGATCACTTATATTATAGTTACTTTTCATTTTTTTTTACAAAAGCATACAAAGATTTAAAATCACTGATTTTTTTTAAACTTTTTTCTTTAATCTCAAATCCAAACTCATCCTCAATAATACTTATAGTTGTTATAATGTCTAATGAGTCTAGATTATTATCATTAAAACTTTTGTTAAAATTTATTTTTTTTGATGTTTCGCTCTCAATTTTTTTTTTAATGTTAGTACTAAACATTCAATTAGTTAACATGCTTATTTAAAAAGTCCAATAGAGATTGAAAGTCCAACTCCAAAACCGCATATCAAAATTGTCTTTTTTTTATTGAAATAATATTTGTTTAAAAGAATTGGTATTGTAGATGAAACCGTATTTCCAACATTATTTATAACAGGTGGTTTAGATCTAGAGGGAATTTTTAGATGATAGCATATTTGATCAATAATATATTTGCTTCCTTGATGAAAATAAAATTGATCTATAGATTTTATATCTAATTTATTTTTTTTTAAAAATTTTTTAATTTTAGTTGGAACAAGTGTTGTACAAAATTTCATAACTTTTTTCCCATTCATTTTTAAACCATTATTATTAATAATTGCCTCATGCTCTTTTCCATAGCTAAAAAATTCATAATCTAAAAGTTTTTTACCTTTTCCGCCGTTTTGTAATAACGATACACTTGCAGCATCTCCAAACAGTATATCTGTGCTGAAATCATTTTTAGAAATTATTTTTGAATAAGGATCGCATGTAAATAATAAAGCATACTTTCCTTTTTTGATAAAAGATTGTGAAGCAACGATGCCATATAAATAACCTGCACATCCTTGTGAAATATCAAAGCA
This sequence comes from uncultured Pelagibacteraceae bacterium, assembly GCA_902634885.1. Taxonomy (GTDB): domain Bacteria; phylum Pseudomonadota; class Alphaproteobacteria; order Pelagibacterales; family Pelagibacteraceae; genus Pelagibacter. The sequence continues at coordinate 20,526 of CACPLR010000013.1, forward strand.
GGCCGCTTTATCTTTTAATCCTAAGTTGTAATGAATTACACTAGAATTATGAGGTAGACCATTATAATCAGGATTTTGGGTACATAAAATTACGGCATCTATTTTTTCTCTTAGTTTATCGATGTTTATTTTTTTTTTTGCTAAATTTGAACACATACTGATCACAGAGTCTGTTTCTGAAAATCTTGGTAAAGTTGTAGATCCAATTTTTTCTTTTAAAAATATTTTGCTTACCGATTTATATTTTTTTTTTAATTCAATTTTTTTTTTTGGTAATAAAAAATCAACTTGTTTAATTGCTATCATAATGTAATTACTGAATAATATATTTTGCCATGATGCTTTTCATTAATATAAATATCTGACACTGTATATTTTTTATTAGTTATTTTACTAATTCTTACACATATATTTTTGTGTTTACTGTCAATTATCATTTTTTTTAAATTAATTCTTACAACCATCCAAATTTTTTTTTTGTTAATTTTTTTTATATGCCACTCTTTAGACATCGAGACTATTAGATCTATGTGTTTAATGGTAGTTAAAAAATTACATTTTACTTCCTGATTATTTATTTTGAAGTAATTTTTAAGTAAGTTTTCATCATAAGAATAGCTATTTTTAATTTTTTGATTTGTTTCAAAAAAATTTAAATATTTTTTCAATTTTTTAATCCCAATTTCGGCTATTATATTTGCTTTTGTATTATTTTTCTTTGATAGAGTAATTTTTGGTTGAGATCTTAATAATTTATAAAATTTTATATCGATCTGATTATATTTATAATTTTTTTCAATAAAATTAATAATGTCTGTGCTATGTAAATACGATCTATTACCTTTAAATAAAAACATAACTTTTCAAGTTTAACATCAGTTTATTCACTGTTTTTTTTCAAAAATGTAAAGATTGTTTTCTGCATTTCCGCTTAAAATTATTTTTTCAACAAAATTATACATATCTTTTGCTTTAATTGTCCTCAGACCAGAGGCAATTTTGGGTCTATCGCCTTTATACAAACCTTGTTTCCACATTAATTCACCAGTGGGGTTAACATTTGTGAGAACACCCCTTTCTAAATCTCTTACATATATTTTGTAATCTTTTGCTCTTTTATTGCCCTTTAAGTCTGTATATTCACCATAAAATGTTTTGAAGTATCTATAATCAACTTGAAGAGACTCTTCTACATAATGATAAAATGTCATACAGTCTTGATCTTCGAGATCAAGACAGGCAATTGTCCCACCTTCCTTATGCAAGATTCCAAAAGGACTATCTTTACCATATCCACTTTCATTATCTACTTTCTCAAATAAATTTCTATTCTTACCCAAAACTGCAAATGAATAAATTGGATGACCAGTTCTAATCGAGCCTTTGTGTTTTCTTGCCTCCTCTGTTAAAGCACCCATATGAGAAGGGGTATTTCTTAAATCAAATTTTTTTTTTGTTGTATAATCAAAATTAAAAAGGGGAAATAAAAGAGTGCCTCCATCACCAATTGCTTTAATAAAACTCTGAAGTATATTTTTTGGAGTTAGAAAAACTCCTTTTCTTCTTGCAGTTAAAAGTGTCCGTTTAATATTGCTATGAACAAGCAACATATCACCATCACAAACACCACATCGTTTCCATAAATCAGTGAGTTTATTTTCGTAATTATTATTTTCAATCATTTAAATTTTTGTTCGTAAAGAAAATGTGAAATTTATTTAATATTTTTTTATAATAAATTTCAAACAAATTATAATAAAAGAAAAAAAAATTCCCACTACTAGACCAAGGATAGAATAAAAAATTGAAGATCTAGAAATTATTCTAGGCGGTATGGAGGTCTGTAAAAAAGGATTATAATTTATTGATATGTTTTGAATATCTTCTAAATTTTTTTCTAAATTATATAATTTTTCATATAAAACTATCGTTCCTTGAAGATATATAGGTTGATTAGCATATTCTCCCGATGAAACTGGGTATTCCTGTTGAATCCTCTTTGAAATCTCTAAATTTTTTTTTGTTATTTCAATGTCTCTTAACAATATATCAAATAATTTTTTTTTGTAAATTTCCTTAGAAATTTCATTAATAAAAAGAACGTAGTCATACAAAAATTTTTCACCATCATGTGGATTTGAATAAACAAGGGAAACGTCATAAGTATCTGCATATTTTAATTCATAATCTAACTGTGAAGTTTCAATATTAATTTTATTATGAAAGTATTCTTCAAAACTAATGTTTTTTTCTTTTAAGTGCGATTTAAAATTCTCTATTTCATTATTTTTTTCAGTAAATAAAATTAATTTATCTAAAGACATTAAATTGGTTTTAAATATTTTATTTAATTCAATTATATCGTGATTTGATAAAACAAAGTTTACCTTAATTTTTCTTATTTCGTGAAATAACGACTCTTCTGCGTCCTTCAAAGTTATATTTTTTTTAATTAAAACACTTTGACTTGATCCATATAAAGTAGAAAAAACAGTAAATATTAAACAAACTATTATTATTAAAATTTTATCATTCCATAGTGTTTTTGTAAACTCTGCGATATTGATTTCATCATGAATAGTATTGTTTTTTACAGAATTCATTTAATATTGATAAAAATAAATATCATGAAGAAAAATATATTAAAAGATATATTATGTTTCAAATATAAGAGGTAAAAAGTTGTTAGATGACCTTAGTTAAATCTTAATTATATTACCTACATTATCAAAAAATTTTTTTCAGTGCATAAATCAAGCCAATTGAGCTATTAGTACTGGTCAGCTACATGCGTTACCGCACTTCCACACCCAGCCTATCAACGTGGTGGTCTACCACGGCTCTAAAGGAAGAACTAGTTTTGAGGTGAGTTTCCCGCTTAGATGCTTTCAGCAGTTATCTCGTCCGTACTTAGCTACCCGGCACTGCAGCTGGCGCTACAACCGGTCCACCAGTGGTACGTCCATCCCGGTCCTCTCGTACTAGGGACAGCTCCTCTCAATTCTTCTACACGCATAGCAGATAGGGACCGAACTGTCTCACGACGTTCTGAACCCAGCTCACGTACCACTTTAATTGGCGAACAGCCAAACCCTTGGGACCTGCTCCAGCCCCAGGATGTGATGAGCCGACATCGAGGTGCCAAACACTGCCGTCGATATGAGCTCTTGGGCAGTATCAGCCTGTTATCCCCGGCGTACCTTTTATCCGTTGAGCGATGGCCCTTCCACTCAGAACCACCGGATCACTATGACCGTCTTTCGACTCTGCTCGACTTGTCAGTCTCACAGTCAGGCAAGCTTTTGCCATTGCACTCTACGAACGATTTCTGACCGTTCTGAGCTTACCTTCGCACGCCTCCGTTACTATTTGGGAGGCGACCGCCCCAGTCAAACTACCCACCATACAATGTCTTGATGCCGGATAACGGCAATCAGTTAGATGCCAAGAAAAACAAAAGAGGTATTTCACTGGTGACTCCACGACAACTGACGCCATCGTTTCAATGTCTCCCTCCTATGCTAAATATGTTTTTCCTAACACCAATGTAAAGTTGCAGTAAAGGTGCACGGGGTCTTTCCGTCTAACTACGCGAACTCCGCATCTTCACGGAGAATTCAATTTCACTGAGTTGATGTTGGAGACAGCGGAGAAATCGTTACGCCATTCATGCAGGTCGGAACTTACCCGACAAGGAATTTCGCTACCTTAGGACCGTTATAGTTACGGCCGCCGTTTACTGGGGCTTCAGAAATGAGCTTGCACCCATCGCATTAACCTTCCAGCACCGGGCAGGCGTCAGACCCTATACATCCACTTACGTGTTAGCAGAGCCCTGTGTTTTTGATAAACAGTCGCTTCTCCCTGGCTTGTGCCACCCTCTGATGGTTGCCCATTAAAAGGTCTTCCTTATTCCGAAGTTACAGAAGCATTTTGCCGAGTTCCTTCAACATCATTCTCTCAAGCGCCTAAATATACTCTATTAATCCACCTGTGTCGGTTTAGGGTACGGTCTAATGATGGAGCTATTTCCTGGGACTTTTTCGCGGCATGTTCAATCCATTAAGAACACACAACTTACAAAGTCCGTCACTACCATCTGGTTAAGGAATATTAACCTTATTTCCATCGACTACGGCTTTCGCCCTCGCCTTAGGGGCCGACTAACTCTGCGCGGATTAACCTTGCGCAGAAACCCTTGGATTTTCGGCGAATAAGTTTTTCACTTATTTTATCGTTACTCATGTCAGCATTCGCACTTCTGATACCTCCAGGATCCCTCACGGGTATCCCTTTACAGGCTTACAGAACGTTCCGCTACCGCTTATAAAGTTCGAAAACTTTATAAACCCACAGATTCGGTATGTGATTTTAGCCCCGTTACATCTTCGGCGCAGAAACTCTATTAGACCGGTGAGCTGTTACGCTATCTTTAAAGGATGGCTGCTTCTAAGCCAACCTCCCGGCTGTTAAGGAATTTCCACATCCTTTCACACTTAATCACAATTTTGGGACCTTATCTGGTGGTCTGGGCTCTTTCCCTCTCGACCATGGACCTTAGCACCCACAGTCTGTCTGTTGAAGAACTACGTTTAGCATTCGGAGTTTTATTAGGTTTGGTAAGAATCTCTTCCCCCTAGCCCATTTAGTGCTCTACCTCTAAACGCATATTTATTCAACGCACTACCTAAATAGTTTTCGCGGAAAACCAGCTATCTACGAATTTGGTTGGCCTTTCACCCCTTACCACAAGTCATCCAAAGACTTTTCAACGTCAACTGGTTCGGTCCTCCAGCAAGTGTTACCTTGCATTCAACCTGCTCATGGTAAGCTCATTCGTTTTCGGGTCTAATTCATAAAACTAATCGCCCTATTAAGACTTGCTTTCGCTACGCCTACACCTAGATGGCTTAAGCTTGCTTTATAAATTAAGTCACTGACCCATTATACAAAAGGTACGCCGTCACTCTAAAAAGAGCTTCGACTGATTGTAGGCATGCGGTTTCAGGTTCTATTTCACTCCCCTAATAGGGGTTCTTTTCACCTTTCCCTCACGGTACTAGTTCACTATCGGTCACTGAAGAGTATTTAGGCTTAGAGGGTGGTCCCCCTATATTCGAGCAGGATTTCACGTGTCCCGCTTTACTCAAGAAACTTGTTAAACATTACTCATACGGGACTATCACCCTCTTTGGTTAGCTTTTCCAAACTATTCAAATTTTTTTAACAAATCTACTGGCCTAGTCCGCTTTCGCTCGCCACTACTAACGGAATCTCAATTGATTTCTTTTCCTCCGGTTACTTAGATGTTTCAGTTCTCCGGGTTATCTCTTTAAACCTATGTATTCAGTTTAAAGTAACACATAAAGTGTTGGGTTTCCCCATTCGGAAATTTACGGATCAAAACTTGCATACAGCTCCCCGTAACTTATCGCAGTATACCACGTCCTTCATCGGCTTTCAGTGCCAAGGCATCCGCCACACGCCCTTAAACGCTTGATTTATGCACAGAAAAAAATTCTGTGTTGAATCAAATTTTTTTAAAATATTCATCTATTCGAATATTTTTTGATCGTTCATCTATTCGAACAATCGGATATAGATATTGATAATATAAAAAATTTCTTCACAAAATAAAATAACTAAGTGTTTCATGGTGGAGGATAGCGGGATCGAACCGCTGACCTCCTGAATGCAAATCAGGCGCTCTCCCAGCTGAGCTAATCCCCCAGTTAATTTTGGTGGGCCGAGAAAGACTCGAACTTTCGACCCCACCCTTATCAAGGGTGTGCTCTAACCAACTGAGCTACCGGCCCCTACGTAGAAGAGAGAAACACTTTTTCAAGAAGAGAAATGAGGACGGTCAACATTATCCTGTTATATTATTTAGAATAAGAACAAATTCTTATTCATCCTTAGAAAGGAGGTAATCCAGCCGCAGGTTCCCCTACGGCTACCTTGTTACGACTTCACCCCAGTCGCTGACTATACCGTGGTCAAGGGTTTAAAACCTTGCCTTAAGGTAGAACCAACTCCCATGGTGTGACGGGCGGTGTGTACAAGACCCGGGAACGTATTCACCGCGGCGCGCTGATCCGCGATTACTAGTAATTCCAGCTTCATGTACTCGAGTTGCAGAGTACAATCCGAACTGAGGCATTTTTTTAGGATTTGCTTGACGTCGCCATCTTGCTTCCTATTGTAAATGCCATTGTAGCACGTGTGTAGCCCAACACGTAAGGGCCATGAGGACTTGACGTCATCCCCACCTTCCTCCAGCTTATCACTGGCAGTTCTTTCAGAGTGCCCAACTAAATGATGGCAACTAAAAGTGAGGGTTGCGCTCGTTGCGGGACTTAACCCAACATCTCACGACACGAGCTGACGACAGCCATGCAGCACCTGTGTTTCGTCCGGCCGAACCGAAAGCTCTAATCTCTTAGAGCCGCGACGAACATGTCAAGTGTTGGTAAGGTTCTGCGCGTATCTTCGAATTAAACCACATGCTCCACTACTTGTGCGGGTCCCCGTCAATTCATTTGAGTTTTAACCTTGCGGTCGTACTCCCCAGGCGGTGTGTTTACTGCTTTCGCTGCGACACTGAAAATAAATTTCCAACGTCTAACACACATCGTTTACGGCATGGACTACGAGGGTATCTAATCCTCTTCGCTACCCATGCTTTCGTTCCTCAGCGTCAGTAATGATCCAGAAAGCTGCCTTCGCAATTGGTATTCTTTCTAATATCTACGAATTTCACCTCTACACTAGAAATTCTGCTTTCCTCTATCATACTCTAGCTAAAAAGTTTTGATTGCAGTTCCGAAGTTAAGCTTCGGGATTTCACAACCAACTTTTTTAACCACCTACGAACTCTTTAAGCCCAGTAATTCCGAACTACGCTAGGTCCCTTCGTATTACCGCGGCTGCTGGCACGAAGTTAGCCGGACCTTCTTATTCGGGTACAGTCATTTTCTTCCCCGACGAAAGAGCTTTACAACCCAAAGGCCTTCTTCACTCACGCGGCATCGCTGCATCAGAGTTTCCTCCATTGTGCAATATTCCCTACTGCTGCCTCCCGTAGGAGTTTGGGCCGTGTCTCAGTCCCAATGTGGCTGATCATCCTCTCAGATCAGCTATTGATCAAAGTCTTGGTAGGCCATTACCCCACCAACAAACTAATCAAGTGCAGGCTCATCCATCGGCGCATAAAGCTTTCTCCGTAAAGACTTATGAGGTATTAGCACAAGTTTCCTCGTGTTATTCCTCACCGAAGGGAAGATACCTACATGTTACTCACCCGTCTGCCACTAAGTATTGCTACTTCGTTCGACTTGCATGTATAAGGCGTGCCGCCAGCGTACGTTCTGAGCCATGATCAAACTCTCAAGTTTAAAAACGGCGCACACTAGCTTCTACATAAGTACTAAGAATAATACTCATGTAATATTGAAGTGTGTACGACAAATTTGGTAACCTTAACCGTCCACACTTCTCTTCTTAAAAATTTTGACAAATTAAATAGCTAATTGAGCTGTAAGGCCCAATAAATAACATTTTTTACATGTTGAGTGTGACGCTTATATTGGAAAAAATATTTAAATCAAGTTATTAGATAAATAAAAAATGTGCTAAAAAGTCATATTTATCAACGAATTTAGATCAATTTTGGATGAAATGAAAAATAAGATTTTAGATAAACTTC
>CACPLR010000014.1 GCA_902634885.1 uncultured Pelagibacteraceae bacterium
TTGATTGGATCTGGAAAAGGTGTTGCTACTGTGAAAACTATAAAAGAAAAAAATTGGAATAGAAAAAATTATAAATCATATGAAAAAATTATGAAGAAATATAAATCAAAAATAATGCAACAAAGAATTTTAAGTAATTATTTATGAGAGATCCAAATAATCCGTGTATTTTTTGTTTTCCAAAAAAGAAAAGCTTTCTTTTTGAAAATGAACTGGCTTATGTAACTAAAGATACTTACCCTGTTTCAAAATTTCACTCACTTATTATCCCTAAAAGATGTGTTAAGAGTTATTTTGATCTAACACTAAACGAAATTTTAGCATGCAATAAACTGATTAAAAAATTAAAAAAAAAAATCGAAAAAAAAGATAAATCTGTAAAGGGATTTAATATTGGTGCCAATTCAGGCAAAGCAGCTGGACAATCTATCAATCACTGTCACATTCATTTGATTCCAAGACGGATTAATGATGTTAAAAATCCTCAGGGAGGAGTAAGGGCTGTAATTTCATCAAAACAGCATTATGTAAGAAAAAAGTAAACTTTATTAACATTTTTTTCTTTAGATGGGATTATTAGTCAGTTGAACTAATATTTTATATAGATTAAGAGCTAATTTTAATATTATATTTAGCGGAGATAATAATATGTTTACAACCAACCCATTTGCTGTTCTCTCTTCGACAGTTCCTTCTATTGCTTTGCAAGGATTTGTTTTATTGATGTTAGCTTTAGTTGTAATTGGAACTCTTATGGACATTATTCATAAAAAAAACGTGAAGTACTTTTTCAATAACGCTAAAAAAGCGAAAAAAGCTGCAAGTAGAGAATTAAGTTTTGGGGAAAAAACTGCAATTATTTCAAAAACTGTTGTTCATGATATTGGAACAACATCTGAATTAGGATTAGGAAAAAGGAGAGTAGCACATGTTTTAGGAATGTATGGAACAATTCTGTTTTGGATTGGCTCAGGAGTAATGATATTTGGATACTCTTCACCTAATGCAGTCACTCCCTCTATATGGCCAATTATTTGGCATGTTGGTGCTATATTAACATGCTTAGGAGCTTACTGGTTTTGGTTTTTTTTAAGAGTAGATGTTTCTGCTGAAGCACACTCAGTTTTTAGAATTATTAAAGCAGATTTGTTTGTTTTAGCATTAGTATTATCATCGACTTTTGGTTTAGCATGGTCCTACTTTCAATACTCTGGTTCATCAGGTTTAAGTGTTTTATTTTTAGTTTTATTTGCAGTTGCTAATGTAGTTTTATTCGGTGGCGTTTATTGGTCGAAATTTGCACATATGTTCTATAAACCTGGTGCGGCTATTCAAAAAAATTTAGCAGAAGCTGATGGTTCAAGAGATAATTTACCTCCACCAGCTGAAGCTCCAGAACAATATGGTCTTGGAATAAAACGTGAGGCACCAAAGCACTATTAATATGATTGATAAATTTTTTAAGAAAGGTAATAAATAGATATGTCAACATTTGTATATATGACGAGATGCGATGGTTGCGGACATTGTGTAGATATTTGTCCGTCAGATATTATGCATATAGACGAGACTATAAGAAGAGCAAAAAATATTGAACCAAATTTTTGTTGGGAGTGCTATTCATGCGTGAAGGCATGTCCAAATCATGCAATTGATGTAAGAGGATATGCAGACTTTGCACCGATGGGTCATAGCGTAAGAGTTAGGAGAGAAGAAGAAAAAGGTACGATCTCTTGGAGAATAAAATTTAGAAATGGTACAGAGAAAAATTTTGTATCACCAATAACGACTAAGCCTTGGGGAAAATTTATTCCAAAATTATCTGAAGCAGATACTCCAAACCAAGGAGAAATAAATTCACAAATTTTATACAATGAGCCACAAGGTTTAAATACTGAAAAAGAACTACCAACCTTAGATAAAAATTCATTTAAGCAAGGTGTTTACTATTAATGGCTAAACACAAAACAATTATAGAAGAATGTGATGTTCTTGTTGTCGGCGGAGGTATGGCCGGTACAGGCGCAACATTTGAAGCAAGACACTGGGGAAGAGATCTAAAAATTATCTGTGTAGAAAAAGCAAATATCGATAGAAGTGGTGCAGTTGCTCAAGGTCTTTACGCCATTAACTGCTATATGGGAATGCAGTGGGGCGAAAATATGCCAGAAGACCATGTGAGGTACGCTAGAAATGATCTAATGGGTTTAGTAAGAGAAGACTTAGGTTACGATATGGCTCGTCACGTAGACTCAACTGTTCATATGTTTGATGAATGGGGTCTTCCAATGATGAAAAATAAAGAAACTGGTAGATATCAAAGAGAAGGTAAGTGGCAGATAATGATCCACGGTGAAAGTTACAAACCAATTGTAGCTGAAGCTGCAAAAAAATCTGCTGATAAGATTTATAATAGAATAATGATCACTCATCTTTTAAAAGATGAAAAAAATCCAAACCGAATAGCTGGAGCTGTTGGTTTCAATGTCAGAACAGGAAATTTTCATGTGTTTAAGTCTAGAACTGTTGTTGTATCTGCTGGTGGAGCCTCACATATCTTTAAACCAAGAGCAGTAGGAGAAGGTATGGGAAGAACTTGGTATGCGCCTTGGAGTAACGGATCTGCATATGCATTGCCAATTCAAGCTGGTGCTAAAATGACACAAATGGAAAATAGGATTGTGCTTTGTAGATTTAAGGATGGATATGGTCCTGTTGGAGCATATTTTTTACATTTAAAAACATATACTCAAAATGCAAATGGTGAGAATTATGAAAAGAAATGGTATGATGCAACTAAGAAACTTGTTGGTGAATATATAGACCATCATCCAACCCCAACATGTTTGAGAAATCATGCATTTATTCAAGAAACAGCCGCAGGCGGTGGACCAATTCATATGGTTACCAAAGAAGCATTCCAAGACCCTCATTTAGAGACAGTAGGATGGGAAAATTTTTTGGGAATGACAGTTGGACAAGCAGTTGTTTGGGCATCTCAAAATATTGATCCAAAATACACTAATCCAGAGTTAACAACTTCTGAGCCATATGTAATGGGATCTCACGCAACATGTTCTGGAGCATGGGTAAGTGGACCAGAAGATATTGCTCCTGATGAATATTTCTGGGGATACAATCGTATGATGACAATAGATGGATTATTTGGTGCTGGAGATGCAGTTGGTGGAAGTGCACATAAATTTTCATCAGGTTCATTTACCGAGGGAAGATTGGCATCTAAAGCTGCTGTTAAATATATTCAGGATAAAAAAGCTGATGATATTCATGTTTCTGATGAACAATTAGAAAAGTTGAAAGAGGAAATATTTAAGCCAATAGAAAATTATACAGTTGGAAGGAACGAGATAACTGGTGGAACCGTTTCCCCAAGTTATATACTTCCTATTCAGGGTCTTCAGAGACTTCAAAAAATTATGGATGAATATTGTGGTGGTTTGACCAATAACTACATGACCAATGACAATCTTCTTAAAAAAGGCATCGAACAACTTGAAATGTTAGAGGAAGACTTGGAAAATGTTGGAGCAGAGGATTATCACCAATTAATGAGAGCTTGGGAACTTAAACATAGAGCTGTAACTTCTCAATGTGTTACTCATCACACCCTTTTTAGAGAGGAAACACGTTGGCCTGGATATTATTACAGAGGTGATCATATGAAGCTTGATGATGAAAATTGGCATTGTTTAACCGTTTCTAGAAGAGACCCGGAGACAGGTAAATTTGAAATGGAGAAAAAGCCAGTTTATCATATAGTTGATGATAAAGAGAAAAAACAAGCCTCTTAGAGACCAACCCTAATAATAATGAGCATTGTTGATAAATCTGATACTGAAATTATAAGTATTGCAGATCCTATCTGGCAAAACCTTGTTAAATCCTCAAACATTAAAGATTATGGGGGATTTACTAGGGATTTGTCCTCACAAATGCTTTATGGAGCAAATGAAGTAGAGCTGGGTAAACAGTGGTCGACCAATAAACTTTTGTCCTCATTATCTGAAGGATGTAAGGCAATAGGATGTCTTAGAAGAGGCAAGTACGTCACCATAGTCTATAAACAGACAAGCACTGAAGTGTCTGGAGATTTTTTAGGTAGGCTCGTTCTAGGAGATGAGGGAGACGAAGTCAAAGTCTTCGGAGCAACAATTTTTTAATCTTAGCAAATATTTCTTGCAAAGTATTAAACTTGTGTTAATTGGCGGGTGTGACTAAAATATTTATAAAAAAATCAAAAAAAATTAAAGCAGTCACAATCAATTATTTCGTAAATCACGCAAAATCATTTGTATTTTTTGGCTTAGGCATTTACTGGTCGGTGATCGTAATAAGCACATTTTTAGGGTCTTAATCATAAGCAAATTGTTGACTTTATTTCTTTAGAGGAATATCAAAAAGCATGGAGTATTTTCTTCCAATTGCTCAAGTCGAAATAAATTTACTTTTTATATTTGGATTAAGTCTTGTAGTTGGAATTTTATCAGGATTATTTGGTGTGGGCGGAGGTTTTCTAATGACACCTTTCTTAATATTTTTAGGCATTCCCCCAGCTTACGCAGTCCCAAATGAAGCAAGTAATATTTTAGGAACATCTGTTTCGGGATCCACAACACATTATTTAAAAGGTACTTTAGATTACAAAATGGGTTTAATGATTGTTGTTGGGGGAACAATTGGAACATTGCTAGGAATTTTAACTTTTTCTTATTTTAAGGATATAGGGAAAATTAATGTAGTGATATCATTGGCGTACATGTATATTTTAGCAATACTTGGAACTTTAATGTTAATCCAAGGTGTATCTGAAATAGATAAGGCAAGAAAAAAAATTGTGGTAAAGAAAAAATTGCATACACACTATTGGATACATGGTCTTCCTTTAAGGATGCGATTTAAAAAATCAAAATTATATGAAAGTGCATTTACACCAATTATTATTGGATTAGTTGTTGGATATATTGCAGCAATCATGGGTGTTGGGGGCGCATTTATTTTAGTTCCTGCTATGATTTATATCATTGGAATGCCAACAAAATTAATTCCAGGAACATCTTTATTTGTAACTATATTTGTTAGCGCAATTGTTACAGTTTTACACGCATTAAATTATGGAACAATTGACTTGGTTTTAGTTTTTGTACTTATTTTAGGGTCAATTATAGGAGTACAATTAGGTCAGAAATTTGGAGAAAAAGTTGATAGCTCTGAATTTAAAACAATTTTAGCAATTCTTCTTCTACTTGTAGGAATTGCGATTGCTTATGACACATTTATTAAAGAGGAAAAAATAATTGAAACAGCAATTAATGGATCAACAAGTCTTGGAAAAATTGGGGAATTTATTCTAAATTATTCTAAAGACTTACCTATATTTTATGGACTTACCTCGGTTATATTGGCAGTTGGTTTAGGTGTTGGAGCTGCTGTAATTAGAAATTATTTTTCAAAGTGGAATGCTGCGAGAGAGGCAAAACTAAAAGCCTCTTAGTTTAAAACTATTTCACTAAAATAATTAATTGCAACCAAACTTACAAATCCAACAGTTAAAAGAGATACAAATCCAACTATAAATGGTTTGTATCCCATTTTATTTAAATCTTTTAGGTTAGTAGATAAACCAATTGCAGCCATGGCCATCGTTAAAAATATTTTTGAAGAAATTTTTATTGTATTAACAAAGTCGACCCACATTTCTTTACCTGATACATTTGAATTGTAGAAAAATACATCTCCAGCATTTCTCAAAATAATAAATGCTATAAAACCTAATACAAAATACGGAAAAATTTTAACAATCGAATATTTTTGATCGTGATTTTTACCTCTATTATAAAGATAAGCGAATAAAGGTATCATAATAACAAGAAATGTATTTCTAATTAACTTTGTAACTGTTGCTATATTTAGAGTTTCAGGACTGTTAAATTGTTGATCGTATATAAGACCAGCTGCCGCCACTTGCGAAGTCTCATGTATTGCAGTTCCAAGAAATAAACCAACAAACAAAGGATCTCCCTCAAAATAAAGGTTGGCAAAATAAGGATAAATTAACATTGCCAGAATACCAAACAATGTCATATTAGCTACAGCATACGCTACTTCACTTTTCTTAGCATTTATTACTGGCGCTGTTGCAATAATAGCTGTTGTTCCACAGACAGTGCTACCAATCGCAATTAAGTAAGACATACCTCTTGATATTTTAAGTTTTTGAATAATAAGTTTTATGACGATCAATACACTAATAATGCATACAATTATTAGAGGAATAGCTATCGAACCAAATTTTATAAATTCAAAAGGTTTTAATTGAATTCCTAAACAAATGATACCAAGTTTAAGAATATTCTTTTGAGTAAAGTCAAGTCCAATTAAAAAACCTGTCCTTATATTAAAAATATTTCCTAAAATTAATCCTAAAATAATTGCAATCATCGCTGTTGAAATAGGACTTTTTTCATAGCCCAACAATTCAATTCCAATAATATTATTTAAACCTTCAGAAAAAGAATAAAGTATAAAAGCTAAAATTATACCAGGTAATAAATTTAAAGGATGTTTTAAGGTCAAATGTATTAAAGTTTATGCACTTCTATAAAGCTTAGTCATCACAAATTCTTTATGTCCTAAAGCTTCAGCGCAAGTAAGTCTACCATTTGCTACTCTTAATGTAGATTTAATAAGTTCATTACCAGCTTGATCTAAATTCATTTCTCTTGAAAGAATTTTAGATACATCAACATCAATATGTTCGCTCATGGTTTTGGCTGTTAATGGATTAGCAGTTAGCTTAATGACTGGCTCTATTGGATTTCCTATAATATTTCCTTGCCCTGTTGGAAATAAATGAATGTTGAAACCACCTGCTGCTTGTAAAGTCACACATTCAGCGGCAGCTGATGAAGTATCCATAAAATATAATCCAGGCCCTTTAGTTGGTTCTTCAGCAGGTTCTAAGACATCTATAAATTGTCTTGACCCAATTTTTTGAAAATTACCAAATGCTTTCTCCTCAATAGTTGTAAGACCACCTGCAATGTTTCCAGCAGTAGGTTGACTTTCAGATAAATCATCCGTTGCTTCTTTTAAAATAAAATCATTATAAGCGTTCCAAGTTTTTTTAAATTTTTCTTGTGCTTCAGGGGTTTTTCCTCTTTTTTCACAAACAGTCTCAGCTCCAGTTAGTTCAGATGTTTCTCCAAAACACAAATGAACACCTAGAGGTTCTAATTTGTCCATTAAGTTCCCAACTGTTGGGTTTGATGCAAGTCCGGATGTTGTATCTGACTCACCACATTTTACAGAAATCCATAAATCACTTATTGGTCTTTCCTCTCTCTGTTTTTCAGAAGCCCAAATAGAAAATTCTTGTGCTTTTTTTGAAACTTTTGCAATTGTGTCAATATCTCCAACACCTTCTATACTGAAACCTTCAACTGGTTTTCCAGTTACTGCAATTGCATCTACAATTCTTTTAGTCCATTTAGGTTCAATACCAATCACTATCACTGCCGCAACATTTGGGTTTCTTCCTGTCCCAATCATTGTTCTAAAATGTAATTCCAGATCAGCACCGAATTGCAATCTTCCATAAGAATGAGGCAATGCTATTGTTCCTTTAATATTATTCGCAACTGCCTCTGCACAAGCGTTCGAAATATCGTCTACAGGAAGTATAATCACATGGTTTCTCGTTCCAGATCTGCCATCTTCTCTTTTATAACCTAAAAATGTTTTTGGAATTTCCATTTACCACTTCTTTGTTTTAACATTATGAACATGAACGTGTTCACCTTTTTTAATTGACTTAACAACTTTGCCGATATCGTGTCCATATTTTAAAATCGTATCACCTTCATTTAAGTCCATCATTGCTATTTTATGACCTAAAGGAATTTCATCCTTTGATTGAATTTGAACAGATTTATTATTTTCCATTACCCAACAATTACAATCTTGACTTGGTGTAATTTTTTCTATGACAACTACGCCCACATTATCTTTCTCGTCATGAATTATTATGTCTGTGTTTGCCATTGTGACGATTTCTTTGTTTGAAATTTGCAACAACTTATATATTAATCGAGTTTTTTAACAATTAAAAAAATAGGATTTAGGACATCAGTATTATGACTAAAATGACAACCGAAGAAGCTTTTGTAAAAGTTCTTCAGATGCATGGCATAGAACATGCTTTTGGAATTATTGGATCTGCGTTCATGCCAATTTCAGATATCTTTCCTTCAGCAGGAATTACTTTTTGGGATGTAGCGCATGAAACAAATGGAGGATTGATTGCAGATGGATACACAAGAGCGACAGGGAAGATGTCTATGGTCATTGCACAAAATGGACCAGGAATTACAGGTTTAGTTACACCAATTAAAACTGCTTATTGGAATCACACACCTTTACTTTTAGTAACACCACAAGCCGCGAACAAAACTATGGGGCAAGGTGGTTTTCAAGAAGTCGAACAGATGAATTTATTCAAAGACATGGTTTGTTATCAAGAAGAAGTTAGAGATCCTTCTAGAATGGCTGAGGTTTTAAACAGAGTTATTGAAAAAGCATTCAGAGGATCGGCCCCTGCACAAATAAATGTACCAAGAGATTACTGGACACAAGTTATAGATATTGAATTACCTCCAATTGTAAGATTTGAAAGGCAAGGTGGGGGGAAAGATGCAATTGATAGAGCAGCAAAATTATTATCAGATGCAAAATTTCCAGTTATATTATCAGGTGCAGGAGTAGTAATTGGTGGAGCCATAGAAGATTGTAAAAAATTAGCTGAGAAATTAGACGCTCCTGTTTGTAATGGATATCAACATAATGATAGTTTCCCAGGAAGCCATCCATTAGCAGTAGGACCATTAGGATATAACGGATCTAAAGCAGCAATGGAATTGATCTCAAAAGCTGACGTAGTTTTGGCATTAGGCACAAGACTAAATCCATTTTCAACTCTTCCAGGTTATGGAATAGATTATTGGCCAAAAGATGCAACTATAATTCAAGTAGATATGAATCCAGATAGAATTGGATTAACAAAAAAAGTTACAGTTGGAATTTGTGGAGATGCAAAATTAGTTTCACAACAAATTTTACAAAAACTTTCATCTAATGCTGGAGATAACAATAGAGAAGAAAGAAAAAATTTAATACACAAAACAAAATCAGCATGGCTACAAACTCTTACTAGCCTAGATCATGAAGATGATGATCCAGGGACTGTTTGGAATAAAGAAGCAAGAGAAAGAGACTCAGATCGAATGTCTCCGAGACAAGCATGGAGAGCAATTCAAGTTGGAATGCCAGATGATGTAATTATTTCAAGTGACATAGGAAATAATTGTGCAATTGGAAACGCTTATCCAACTTTTGAAAAAGGAAGAAAATACTTAGCACCAGGCTTATTTGGTCCTTGCGGATATGGTTTCCCATCGATTTTAGGAGCAAAAATTGGATGTCCTAATACACCAGTAATTGGTTTTGCAGGTGATGGTGCATTTGGAATATCTATGAACGAGATGAGTTCATGCGCAAGAAAAGAGTGGCCAGCAATTACAATGGTTATTTTTAGAAATTATCAGTGGGGTGCAGAAAAAAGAAATTCAATATTATGGTTCGATGATAATTTTGTTGGAACAGAACTTGATCCAGAATTAAGTTACGCAAAGGTAGCAACTGCTTGCGGTTTAAAAGGAGTTACTGTTAAAACAATGGAAGAAACTACAGCTGCAATTAAACAATCTTGTGAAGATCAAAAACAAGGAATTACAACATTTATTGAAGTTATCTTAAATCAAGAATTAGGCGAGCCGTTTAGAAGAGATGCAATGAAAAAACCTGTTCGTGTGGCTGGGATAAAAAAAGAGGATATGAAACCTCAAAAATCACTCGCAAATTAACTAAACAAATTTAATAATTATGTATATTGTATATACATAATATATTTTCATAATCTGTAAAATTTTGAGACTAATTAATGACAACAGCTGTGTTTGGATAAACCAACTTCAAGCTAGGAATAACACTAAAATATTATCGGAAAATTTAATTTGTGATTATCTTATTGTTGGAGCTGGATATACTGGTTTATCTGCAGCTAGGAAACTATCTGAAATTAAAAGAACATCAAAAATTATTGTAATAGATGCGCAATTGGCAGGTGAAGGTGGTAGTGGAAGAAACTCTGGTTACTTGGTGGATACAACTTTAAATGATGGATTTACGTCAAACAAAGATATTAATAATTATAAAACTAAAACAAAAATTTATGATTTAGGTATTAAAACTGTCAAAAAATATATTAAAGAATTTCAAGTCGATTGTGATTGGAACGAATGTGGAAAATATTTTGCATCCTCAAGTCTAAAAGATGAAGATAAAGCAAGATTATTTAGCAAACTTCTAAATGAGCTGGGTTTTCAAAATGAAGTATTAGATAAATCAAAACTTAAAGATAAGTTAGGAACCTCTTTTTACAAAATTGGAGTTTATACAAAAGGTGGAATACTTTTAAATCCTGCTAAATTAGCAAGATCAATGATTTATACTTTGCCAGACAATGTTGAATTATATGAAAATACAGAGTTATTAAATTGGAAAAAAGTTTCAAATAATATTGAGTGTAAATTTGAAAAAAATCAAATTAAAGCAAAAAAAATAATATTTTGTACTAATGGGTTTTTAAAATCATTAAATATTGAAAAAAATTTTTGTTTTCCAATTACTCTTACAGCTAGTATGACACGCCCTCTAACAGAAAATGAATTTAAAGAAATAGGGTCTCCAAAGGAGTGGGGGGTGTTACCAATTAGACCTATGGGAGCAACCATCAGAACCACGAAAGATCGTAGAATATTAATTAGAAATACTGCTGAAGTTAAAAACCCTTATTCAATGGAGAGATCAAAATTAACTAAAAAATCTAAATTTCATCTTGCTGGGATTAAAAAAAGATTTCCAAACTTGCCTGATAATATAATAGAAAATAGTTGGTCTGGTATTGTTTGCAGAAGTGGTAATAGTTCACAAATTTTTAAAAAAATCGATAATAATATTTATGCTGCAGGCTGTTACAACGGTTCAGGTATTGGAGTAGGAACTTTATTTGGTGAACAAATAGCATTAATGGCTACTGACCAACAATCTGATGAAATATCTATTATAGATGAAAGACAAAAACCCAATTGGTTACCACCTCAACCTTTTTTAAATCTAGGAATTCATACTAGATTAGTCTACGAAAGAATTAAAGCAAGGTCTGATGTTTAAAATTAATAATAACCTAAAAATTTTTTTACTTGTATTAATAGCTATACTTGTTCTTTTTTTTACAAAAGGAAAATATGGAGAATTTAGTAAAAGCAAATCAATAAAGGCATGTATTATTGCACAAAAAAGTAAATCCAAAAATAAACCTATCGAAGAGATTAAAATCTTTTGTGAAAAGGAAGTGACAAAAAAAATAGATTAATGAAAAAGTCCAATAGATCAAATGTTGATCCATTCATTGTAATGGATGTGATGGAAGCTGCAAGAAAAGCAGAGCAGTCTGGTAAAAAAATTGTTCATATGGAAGTTGGTCAACCTGGAACACCTGCTCCAAAAGTTGCTAATGAATATATTACAAAAGAATTAAAAAATAATAATCTTGGATATACTGTTACTTTGGGCTTACCTCAGTTACGATCTAGAATTTCAAAATTGTATGGCGAATGGTACAACATTGATTTAAATCCAGAACGAGTAATTATCACAACTGGTTCCTCTGGAGGGTTTATATTGTCATTTGCAACATTATTTGATGCAGGAGATAGAGTTGGTATAGGTTCTCCAGGATATCCAAGTTATAGACAAATCCTTAAAGCTCAAAATTTAGTACCTGTTGACATTGAAACGAAACTACAAAACAAATATCAACCAACTTCAGAAGATATAAAGAAAAATAATTTAAATGGGGTTTTAGTAGCCTCTCCAGCAAATCCAACTGGGTCAATGTTAGATAAATCTTCTCTTACAAAATTAATTGAATGTTCTGAAGAATATAATGTAAGTTTTATTAGCGATGAAATATATCATGGTATAGAATATGACAATAAAGCTGTCTCCGCGTTACAAATTACTAATGATTGTTATGTAATAAATTCTTTTTCAAAATATTTTTCAATGACTGGTTGGAGAGTTGGGTGGATGATTGTTCCAGAAGATCATGTAAGACAGATTGAAAAAGTTTCACAAAATTTATTTATCTGTCCTCCACATGCTAGTCAAATTACTGCTCTTGCTGCGTTAGATGCTAAAGACGAATTAGATAAAAATGTTGATGTTTATAGGAAAAATAGAGAAATTCTTTTGAAAGAATTACCAGAAGCTGGCTTTACAACTTTTTCTCCACCAGATGGAGCTTTTTATATTTATGTTGATATTTCTGAATATTCAAATGACAGTTTGTTTTTTTGTAAAAAGGTTTTGGAAGAAGCTAATGTGGCTATAACTCCAGGAATTGATTTTGACCAAAAAAGAGGAAATTCTACAATACGTTTCTCATATGCAAGAAGTACAGAAGATATAATTGAAGGTGCTAAAAAAATTAAAGAATTTATGTTAAAAAATTATTAGAAAGGGGGTCAGCTCTTTTAAGTAATACCAAAAGAGCTCCCCTTTTATGCCTTTTTGGTTAAATCCATCAAATGAATTTAATTTGTTATTAGTTTAATATGTAATATCTCACCAGCTAAGTGTCAGGTGGCGTTATTTTATACATTCGCACCTCCATAACTTAAAAAATAATTTTTTGTTAGGTTGTATGCAACAAATTTATTTATATTTTTTATAAATATATAATTTGAATACAACCTGATTGTTTTGTATTATCTCGACATTCAAATTAGCCACATAGACTCATTTACAAATTAAATATTTTTGTTACATGATAAAAATATTTTTTAATTATTAAAATATATGAAAACAATATTTGTTGTAGGATCAAAAAAACATACTTTAAAATACACAAGAAAAATGCCTGAAGGCGAAGTAAAGAAAATGAAATCTTTTGTAACAAATAAAGGTCAGAAATTAGAAAAAACTTCAAAATTTAAAATCTTAAATATTTCTGATGACAAAAATTCAAGAACTTTCAAAATAAATCTTTAATTAGACTAATGAATAAAATCGTGTGGTTTAGGAATGATCTACGTGTATTTAATAACGATGCTTTTAATGAAGCTACTAAATTAGGAAATATTCTTCCAATTTTTATTTTTGACAAAGAATTTTACAAATTACCAACTTCAAGTTCATTTCATCTTGATTTTTTAAAATCATCACTACAAGATTTAACTAAAACGTTTAGTAAGAAATACAACTCCAAACTCAATATTTATTATGGAGATACATTAGAAATTTTAAGTCATTTAATCGATAAATTTAAAATAAATGAAGTTTATTCTAATATAATATTTAAGAATATGTACGTAACTAACTTAGACAAAGAGGTTAGTTTTTTATTTAAAGAAAAAAAAGTTAATTGGAGAATTTCCAATCAATTTGGTGTTCAATTAAATCACAGAATTAGAGATAAATGGTCATATAATTGGAACAAATTTATAAATAGTGAACATACAGGCTCCTACATTAATTGCGGATTTATTAAAGATGATCATGTTGAGGATTTAACTAAAATAGAGACAAACAATATAGAGAATGGAGATATTCAGGTAGGAGGAAGGCAAAATGCAATAAGACTTTTAGATACTTTTCTTGATGACAGGTCTGAAAATTATCAGCGGGAAATGTCTTCTCCCATAACAGGTGAAGTTTCATGCTCAAGATTAAGCCCGCATATTGCCTATGGAAATATTTCGATCACAGAAATATTTAAAAAAACAAATGATAAATTAAAATCTGAATTATCATATACAAAAAAGAAATCTTTAATTGCTTTTAAGAGTAGATTGGCATGGCACTGCCATTTTATTCAAAAATTATATGACGAGCCTGAAATAGAGTTTAGAAACATGAATAGTGCTTATAATGGAATTAGAGAAAATGATTTTAATGAGAAGTTTTATTTAGCATGGAAAAATGGAATTACAGGATTTCCATTTGTAGATGCTTGTATGAGATATCTAAAAAAAAATGGTTGGATTAATTTTAGAATGAGAGCAATGTTGGTTTCATTTGCTTCATACCAATTATGGTTAGATTGGAAAAAAACTTCTAAACATTTAGCAAGATTATTTACTGATTATGAGCCAGGAATTCATTATTCTCAATTTCAAATGCAATCTGGTACAACAGGAATAAACTCAATAAGAATTTATAATCCTATAAAACAATCAACTGATCAGGATCCAAATGGAGATTTCATAAAAAAATGGGTTCCAGAGTTAAAAAATGTTCCTGGAAAATTAATTCATGAACCTTGGAAGCTTACATATATCGATCAAAAAGGAATTAATTTAGAAATTGGTAAAGATTATCCATCTCCAATAGTTGATAACCAACTATCAACAAAAATTGCTAGAGATAAGATTTGGAACGTAAAAAAATCTAAAGAAGCTAAAATTGTTTCAGCAGAAGTTCTAAAAAAACATGCAAGCTTATCTCAACGAAGATAGAATTTTACAGTACGTTTGATGACTTTCAAAAAATATCAACGGAAATGTAGGTTACTCGTTTTAAACACACCTAATTACAGTCATCCAGAATTTAAGAGATCAAAAGTTTTATATCAAAAAGATATAAAAGGTTTTCATAAAAGGTACATAAAATTAATCACAAAATTGAGTAAGTCAAAAAAATTTAAAGTTATTTTAATTGATTTTAATGGTTCAAAAATTAATGAATTGGATAAAGTGTATACAAAAAAAATCTTTGATATAGTTGATAAAATGCCATTGAATAAATTAATTAAAGGTAAAAATTTTAAACCCTTAAATCTTTCCTTATTTTCAGATTATAAACCAGAGACAACTTTAAAAGGCTTAGGCTTTAAAGATAAGGAAAAAGCATTATTTACTATTTCAGCTATAAAAAAAAGACCAATAAAGTATCAAGTAAATGTTATTGCGACTATGCTAGGTAGGGCTAAAAATCATCCAAATAAAACAAAAGACATGAATGATGCTATAATTGTTTTTAGCAAATGGATGGAAAATTATAAAATCAATAAAAAAAACAAAATTAAGGGATTTTCATAAATAGAATTTTTAGTCGTTTTTGAAATTATATTGGGCAATAATGCCTAAAAGGAATATCGTAAATGAAAGAATAGTAACTGTTTCCAGTATTGTTAAAGTTCAAGAAATTATTTAACTATTTACCTAGAACTAGATTACTGTAATTTTTTTTGTTAATAGTAGTTTATGACCTTATTAAATGAAAAATTAAAAATGATAACCTGCTCAGATTTTAGGATATTCCTAAAAAAGATGATTAAAGATAAAATTGAAAAAGAATGGACAGAAAACTTTGTTGAAAACCTAAATTTAGTGATGGTGTCAAGAAATACAATTAAAAGAAGATATGAAGATAAAGGTATTGATCTCATAAGACTTATTAATGATGTTAGTTATTATAAACATGTAAAGAAAAAAGTTAATTCTAGAGGAAATTTAGAATTTCAAGACCAGCAATAAAAAATGTCTAAAAGATATAGTGGTAAATCATTTAAAGACTCTAGTGTGATGAAAAAAGCAAAATTTACTCTTAAAGAAAAGAGAAAACATAAAAGAGATAAAAAAAAGTCTAATTAATAATTAATGAAAAATATTTTAAGGACAAAATTATTAGGCATTATTTTATTTGTTCTTTTTTTTTCTAATG
This sequence comes from uncultured Pelagibacteraceae bacterium, assembly GCA_902634885.1. Classification (GTDB taxonomy): domain Bacteria; phylum Pseudomonadota; class Alphaproteobacteria; order Pelagibacterales; family Pelagibacteraceae; genus Pelagibacter. The sequence goes on from CACPLR010000014.1 coordinate 15,862, forward strand.
ACGCCAAAGCATCTTGTTCAACTACTATATCTGTAGCAACAAGTGCTCAATTAACATGCAATGTTGGTGATATTTTAAATATTTCATCAACTGGATCAATTATACGTAGCGGAAGTAAAGCAGTTGCTGCAAATAATGGTGTTGGTGCATCAAGTACAACCGTAATCAACCATGGTTTGATAAGTGCAACGAATGAGACCATAAATATGAAAAGCGCCAGTGGAACAAATAAAATTACTAATTCAGGTACAATAAATACAGCTCAAAATGAAAATGATAGCAATGGCACTGCTGTTAAAGTTCAGAAAACAGATGGGACTGAGATTGTTAATAGTGGAACTATTCATGGAGGAAACTATGCTATACAAGGTCTAGAAACTGACGATATAACCATTACAAACAGTGGTACTATTTCAGGAAATAATGGAACTGCTCCTGCCATTTACCTTACCAATGGCACAAATGCAACAATAACAAACACTGGAACTATTACAAATTTAAGACATGGAATTAGACTTGGTAAAGCTCATGGTTCATTCAATAATGCTACAATTATTAATTCTGGTTTAATTGCTGGAACAACTCATAATAATAGAAATTCAATATATGTTAGCGATGATAACAATGTAACTTCAGGGTTTAATTTAATAACAAAAGGAGAAGGACGTTATGATGGTAAAATTCTACTTAGTGATCAAAATGAAACAACCGGCGAAACATTTTTCGACTTTACTTTAGATTGCAGCATTTCAAGAGATCAAACCATAGAAATTCATGAGAAAAAAAATATGAGGATAATTAATAACCTATGTGGAAACGATACTTATGAAATTCTAGACTCGAATTTAGATCCAGATCCAGATAATTCAGAAACTAATGGTTATCTTAGAATTTATGGAGAAGATCTAGATATTGATAGTCATAATCAAAAACACAGAACAGAAATATTTATCTCAAATTTAAATAATATTTTTGAAAATTTGAATAACTATAATGAAAAAAGTATTTATTTTTCAAAAACAAAAAGAAATAATATTTACACTAATACTGAAAATGGAGTTACAGGATATTTTGAAAATAAAATTGATGAAAAATTTGCCCCATTTATAAGTTACTCAACTCAAAATGTATCATTTAATAATGGAGAATATATAAATAATGACAAACTTTCACTTGGATTTAAACACGAGGTTAAATATCAAGATAATAAAATATCATTTTTACCTTTAATTGGTATTTCAAGAAATAATATTACTAATGTTGAAACTGAAACAAATCAAGCAATTGAAAAAAATTCCTACAGCCAACTTGCAGCAATAAATATAAATACGAAAAAAATTAAAAAATTTAATGATAAAAACAAATTATCGATAGAAGTTGAAGGAATTTACGGCATTCATAGATTTTCAAAATATATGTCAAGTTTTACAGATGGTGATTTAACTGTTGATGAAGCCGTTGACCAAGTCTTAGGCGCTGGGTTTACAGTAAAAAATTCAAGCCAATTAAAAAACGGTTTTGTAATTGAGCCATATGGAAAATTTTCTTTAAATAATACCATAAGCAATGACATTAATATAACTGCAGATGGAGAAAATAAAGAAGCGGGACATGTTATGAATGGAGTTTTGGCTAAAAGAGCTGGTATTAATTTATCAAAGAATAATGATGAAATTAGTTTTAAACTGAATATCGAACACAATAATCAAGATGGACTTATTGGAAACCTAGTCAATATCTCAGTAAGTAAAAAACTTCAAAGAATGGCTAAAATGAAAAGAGAAAAAGAAAAACCAGATCCAAAACTTGAAAAGCTTTTCGATCAATTAGTAATTGCTAAAGAAAATGAAAGATTAGCTAAATTAGCTGGAGATGCTTTAAATGAAAATAAAATTTTAAAAGAAATGATAATTCAATTAATAAAAGAAAATCAAAAATTAAAGACAGTAAACAAATTATTAAAAAATAAAGTAAATTAAATTTAAAAAGATTAACTTGTTTTAGTCAACAGCATAATTGATACCCCTAAAATAAATATTAATATTCCAAGCAATTCAATCTTGCTTAATTTTTCTTTAAATAAATACTTTGAAGAAAAAAAACTAAATAATATTTCTATTTGTCCAACTGCTCTTACAAATGATGATTGAATAAGTGTAAAAGCATAAAACCAAGACAATGTAGCTAAAAAACCAGATAGACCAGCTAAACCACACTCAAACTTATTATTATATAATTTTTTAAATTCAGATCTTTCAAAAATAAGAAGGTATATAGTCATTATAGATGTTTGAATTAATAGTCCGAAGAATAGTGTACTTAATGCTTTTGCAAAGTTAGATGAAATATTTTCTAATGATAATGCTGCTGCTCTAAAATAAACAACACTTAAGCCTAAAAATAATCCAGTTATAAGCCCAATTAATGTTGTTTTTGAAAATAAATTTTTTACAAAAAAATTTACATCTTTGATTGTCATTATAATGACACCAGAGGTTGCTATTACTATACCAATTACACCTGAAATATTAAGTTTGTCATTTAAAATAATGTATTCAAAAATTGCTACTTGAATTACCTCGGTTTTACTTAGAGAGGTTCCAACCACAAAATTTGAAAATTTAAATAAATACAATAAGCTTAAAGTAAACATTATCTGAAAAATAGAGCCAAAAAAAACAAAACTTACAAAACTCGAATTAGATAAAATTACAGAAATTATTTGAAAATTTTGAAAGTAAACAAAAAATAATATTGTGGCAAAAGGTAAAGCAAAAACAAACCTAACGTAGCTTGATGAAATTAAAGAAAGATCTTTATTTAATCTTTTTTGGAGAGATGATCTTAAATTTTGGAAGAAAGCCCCCAAAAATGTAAATATAATCCAATTCATAATTTGCTAAAAATTTAATTAATAATTTAAAATATTTCAGAAAGTTTTTTTAATGCAAACATTCCAGGATCGTCAAATTTTGTTGTTTTATCTTCAAACATTCTTGCTCTACCTACTAATATTTTTTTCCCCTTAAAATTTTCCAGAGCCTTTGTACATGCAGATTTTATCTCATGGTTATAATTTTTACTCTTTTTAATTTTATGGATTATTAAATTAAGAGTATCTGCTATAGTTTTGTCACCTAACTTTGTTTTACCTCTATCCAAGATAGTTTTTAAAGCTATTTCAAAAATAGTAACTATATCATGATGATCACACTCTTTTTTACCATCAATTTTTTTTGAAATATTCATTAATGAAAATGCTATAAGTGTTCCAAAACTAGAACCTGACCTTTTAACAAAAGCTTTTGAACAAATCATAAAATTTTCTCCCATATCATTGTTAAAAGACACCTTATTTTTCTGAATTTCTTCTAATCCATGAAGAATAGTAATACCTAAATCTCCATCTCCAATTTTAGCATCGGCAGAGTTAAAATCATCGTAATATTTTTTGGATTGGTCAAATAATTTATCCAATATTATTATTAAATTTTCTTTATTTAACATTTTAATTTGTCCAGAAAGGACAATTAGTAGGAGCTAATAAATTTTCTTTAATATTATTATTAAGCTTTAAAACAGTAACAGACATTCCTGCCATTTCCATGGAAGTTGCATATCTTCCAACATAATTTTTAAAAATTTTAATATTTTTTTTATTAAAATTTTCGACAACTCTTCTTGATACAATGTAAAGTTCTTCAAGTGGAGTTGCCCCTAGACTATTAATCATTAACCCTATTTCTTGATCGGTTAAATTAAAATCATTTAGTATTCGATTACATATATTATCTGTTAAATCATTTGCTGACTTTAATTTTTCTCTAGAAATACCTGGCTCACCGTGAATACCCATTCCTATTTCTATTTCATCATCATTAATTTCAAATGTAGGTTTTCCAGCTTCAGGTAATATACAAGGGGAAAGAGCCACACCTAATGTTCTAATATTTGAATTAGTTTCAATAGCTATTTCGAAAACATCTTGAAGAGATGCTCCCGTTTCAGCTAATGCTCCTGCAACTTTAAAAACAAATATCATACCAGCAATACCCCGTCTTTTTTCTTTCTCTTCACGTTTTGCGCTCGCAATATCATCTGCAACTATAACAGTTTTGGTTTCAATACCTTCGTCTCTAACTATTTCACAAGCCATTTCAAAATTCATTACATCTCCTCCATAATTTCCCAAAATGCATAGTACCCCATTACCATTATTTGCATTACGAATGGCAGAAGCTATTTGTTCAACTGATGGTGACGCAAAAACAGATCCAATCGCACAACTATCCAATAATCCTTTTCCAACATAGCCAGTAAAAACTGGCAAATGACCAGATCCTCCACCAGTCACTAAACCAACTTTATTTGAGGACTTTATTGCACGAGTAATAACTCTAGTATTATCTGAAGCTAGTGAATAAATATTTGGGTGAGATTTTATGAGTCCATCAATTGTTTCATCAACAAAATTACTTGGATTGTTAATTATTTTTTTCATTAAACTATTGTATATTAATTTAAATTATATCAATTAAAGAAATTTATATTAATTTTTGTTTTAATATGCAGCAACAGAAAAAATCACAAATTATAATAATAAGTATTGTAATTTTACTTATTGTATATGGAATTAATCAAATTTTTCAGAGCAACAAACAAAAAGATCGAATTATGAAACATGATATGATGATAGGAGTTTGCGCTATAAATAAAGCAAGTGTTGAGTCTAATAATTATGAAAAACTTAAAACTCATGAAGATATTAAATTAGAACTACAGACTAATGAATTTTTCAATAAATTATTTAAAGAATGTGAAAAAGAATTTAAAAAAGCACCTAAAGATTTTAGAGCTAAATGGAATTATAAGGCAAAATAGAACGGTAACTTAACTATTATTTAAAGTGAAAAAAATTTTATTATTTATATTTTACAGTATATCAATTTTTAATTATTCTAGCGTAATGGCAAGCGAGGAAGCAAAATACGACATTATAAAATCAACTGATGTTTATGAAATTCGAAAATATGCAGATCGTTTGGCTGTAGAAGTTGTGAGTACAACTGGAGACAATAGTTTTAGAAAGTTATTTAATTATATCTCGGGAAAAAATGAGAAAAATCAAGAAATAAAAATGACAATTCCAGTAACCCAAACAGAAAAATCTGGAAATAAGGCGATGCAGTTTTATCTTCCATCAAAATTTAATAAAAACAACGTACCAGATCCTACAAACTCTGATGTAGAAGTTATTAATATTGAAGGTGGGTATTATGCTGTAATTAGATATTCTGGTAGGGCATCAGAGAAAAATTTTATTAAACATAAAAGTATTTTGGAAGATCAATTAACTAAAGATAATATTCAAATTCAAAGCCCCCCAATCAAAGCAACTTACAATAGCCCTTTTACTCTACCAATAATGAGAAGAAACGAAGCAATGTTTAGGGTTGAATATAAAAATTAGAGAACGACTAAATCTAATTTTTGTTTACCTAATCTTTCATTGCCATTTTCTGTCACAAGATAAGTCTCTCCCAAATTCATTGCTAAATTATTCTCCGAATCCATCAAAATCATGTGCATGAAGAACACGTTACCTGATTGAATTATATATGGATTTCCAGTGTAAAGCATTGGCCAATCCAGAAAAGGTTTTGAGAATATTCATAGTCTATAATAGTCTAGGCAAGTCCAGATGATAAGTAAAATTTATCTTTCTAAAAGTTACCTTAATTTAACAATTAAAAATAAGGAAAATTAATTTGTGATACTCTGCACGTAGTCTGCACATTGGGACCTATAAAATCATCTAATCATTTGATAGAGTATTCGCATGAAACGCTTACTATCATATCTGTTCATAGTTCTTGGTTTGGGGTTAACCTTTAGTGTTAAGGCAAAATCTGAAATTTTAAAAATAAGATATAACAGTGCTCTTTGCCCTGGTTGTGACACTGACGTATTAAGATTTAATAGTACTGAAGATTTCGAAATTTGGAAAAATAAAAAAACAAGTAAAAAAACTTGGATGTGGACAAACTCAATTCCTGATTTTAATTGGAATAATCATGAAAAAGAGATTGGGATAAAAATTATTACAATAGATTCCTCTAAGGATATTGATCTCTATGAAAAGGTTTACTCAAATTTAAGAAATTGGTATTTCGCAGAAGATTTTTGGAATCATAAATTCTTTTATCAAATTGAAGTTTCTAAATTAGATGAAATTATAAATTTTAAAAAAAGCCAAATCGCCAAAGCAGAGGAAACTAAAAAAGAGAAAATTAAAACGATTTTAAATCTGGCATTTTGTGTTCAACATAATGATTATTATGGGTTAACATCTATTCGACTAAATAAGTGTATAGAACATGAAACAGAGGTTGATTGGTCAGATTTCCGCAAAAATTATCAAATAATTTGCTTTAATAAATCTAAAGATAAAGATGCAATCCAAAAACTATTTCAACTTAAATCTGCATACAAATGTAGTGAGTTATTAAATGATAATATTGTTCAAGTAAAATATGATGGTCAAAATTTTTATTATGGAGAAGGGATCTCAATGGATTATGCCACAAATCCCAAGATTGTAAAAACAAAAATAACTAAAGCAGAACCAAGCCAACCGCAGAAGGTACCTGAGAAGGAGATTGAAATAGTTTTTTGTTATCATTATGGTTCGAATCCCTCTGAATTAGAAGCATTGGTCTTTATTAATAAACCAAATGCATGTATGGAAAATAGAACATATAATTTTGAAGAAGTTACTAATTATGTAAATTTGAAAATTTGCGCTGAGCCAGGAAAAGAAAAAGGAACTTATATTGGTTCGCTCAAAAAAAAATCTAAAAAATGTAAAAATGATGAAGTTGAGTTTAATTATGATGGTAAAAACTTTATTTGGGACACAGAGGAAACCCAAATCGCTAAAGCAGAACCAAGCCAAACGCAGAAAATAAAATTAGATCTAATCTTCTGTTTAAATGACAAAGAGAGAAGCGATTTTGGAGTATATATTAGAGATAATGTTAATGGGAAATGTCCAAATACTGGCTATGAAACAAAACATAACTTAGTGAATACTATTTATGAAATTTTTAATTTTGATCCTAATAAAATGTGTTATCTCCCTAATAATCCAAAAGGTATTCAGGTACTTTGGACATATGGTGGAAATTGCAAAGCTCTTGGTGGTAGCAAAATAAAGTATGATTCTGCAAAAAACGAATTTTATACTCATACAAAAAATACTCAAAACCAAATTGCTAAAGTAGAACCAAGCCAAACGCAGGAACAAAGTAAAGAAACTAATGTGAAACTAGCAATGACAGCTAAGGTTTATGATGATCAATATTTAGACTCTGGACAACATACAACTGCATTTAATTTTTCACATAAAGCTAAATTAAAGTTAAATGATAAAAAAGCTCTCAATCAGCTCTATAAGTATGTTTTCAATAATACGATTGATAGATGTAAATTATTAAATAAGACTTTCACAACTGGGATATGTACAGTTACTTCAATTAAATTTACAGACTTAAATAATCCTAAAAATAACAAATCAATAGTAAATAAAAAAGGATTCAAAAAAACTGCATTATTTTTTGATATACTTAATAACGATAATACCAAAATTGCTGGAGCAGAACCAACTATTACTCCTAAGAAAAAAGTTAAAGTTGCAAAGAAAGAACTAAAAAAAGAGGAATTTAAACCTGAGAATAAAGATATTGATTACGATGCACCTGTAATTGAGATTGCAGAGAGCATAACAGTTGATAGTCAGACCTATACGTTAAAAGGGAAGGTTAAAGATAAAAGTAAGTTGTATCTAGAAGCTAATGGTAGACCTTTAAAAATATCAAAAAGAGGTAATTTTGAATTAGAAGGTTTTGTCGTCGATCCTGATGAAGGTGATCAAATTAAAATAGTTGCTATAGACCAGTGGAAAAATAAATCTGAAAAAACTATAAATATCAAAGTTGAATTCAAGGAAATAGCTGATTTAAGAACTTATGAAAAGCCAAATCCAAATAAGATAAAAGTTAAGAAAGATAAAAATAAAATAGCAATAATTATAGGAATTGAAAAATATAAAACTCTTAAAAATATTGATGCACCATATGCTAATAGAGATGCAAATGCATTTAGAGCTTATGCAAATAGAGCTTTAGGAATACCTAATAAAAATATAAAGGTTTTAATTGATGAAAATGCAACAAGAGGAGAAACTTTAAAAGCATTAACTCTATGGCTTCCACAAGCTGCAAGAGGGATGGGTAAGGATATTTATATTTTCTTTGCTGGTCATGGTCTAGCATCTGATGATGGTAAAAACTTATATATTTTACCTCAAGACGGAGATGCAGCATTATTGCAATACACAGCAATTTCTAGATTAGAAATTTTTGAATTAATTAGTAAAGTTCAACCAAAATCAGTAACGATGTTTTTTGATACATGTTATAGCGGCCAAACGAGAGATGAAGAAATGTTAGTAGCTGGTTTAAGACCTATTAGACTTGCAGCTGAAGAGCAAGATGCACCAAATAATTTTACAATTTTTACTGCTTCAAATTATGATCAAACATCAGGTAGTATTAATGAAGCAGAGCACGGAATATTTTCATATTATTTAATGAAAGGTATGGAAGGACAAGCTGATAGTAATGAAGATAAAAAAATTACAAATGGAGAGTTGATTGCTTATTTAAAACAAAATGTTACAGAAGAAGCATTTATTAATAATAGACAACAAGAACCGATGCTATCTGGTGATCCAGATAAGGTTTTAATAAGTTATAGATAAAATGAAAAAATTATTTTTATTTTTATATATTTTTTTAAACGGATGTTACGCAGAATATGATTTTTCCAATCAACCAACCAACTACTTCCAATATCATATTTTTGAGATAAAACACTACGAAAGCCAAAAAATATATTCAGCCGAAAGCAGTTATAGCAAAGAAGATGCAAGATATAATGCGTTATTAGATTGTCAAAACGATAACTCGGATGAAATAGCTTGTTTAGATTATTCTTACACACAACAAGGCAATCTTGGACCAATCAACCAAGAGAGCTATTGGCAAAATTCAAAAAAGGCATATTTAAACCCCTATGACAATGCAGAAAATGACTTTACAAAAATTACTGAGTGGTCATCTATTGATCAACTAGAAAAAGATAACAAAAAAAATACAATAATAGCAAAAAAAGAAACAAAAAAAATTGTTAACAAAAAAAATAAATTAGAAAAAAAGATTGTTGAAAATTTTGATAACAATCCCCCAGTTTTATTGATTGAAAGCACATTTACATTTGATGACCCTTCATATTCTATAAAAGGAAAAGTTACAGATGAGTCAGATAAAATATACGTAGATATTAATGGAAAAATAATTAAATCCGAAAATGGAAGTTTTTTTATAAAAAGATTTAGCCCAGTAAGCGAAAAATTAACTATACAAGCAACAGACCAATGGGGCAATCAATCCGAAGTTAAAATTATTAATGTAAATATAAATTTAAATAATAAAATTACCATAACAGATGTGGAACCATTAAATCCTTCTGTAGTTAGCGTAGGTGCAAATGCTAATAAAGTAGCCCTTATAATTGGAATCGAAGATTATGAATTAACTCCATCTGCCAGTTATGCAAATTTAGATGCTAAATTTTTTTATGAATATACAAGGTTGGTTTTTGGGGTTCCAAAATTAAATATAAAACTTTTAACAGATAATGATGCAAGTTTAATAAAATCAATTTCGGCAATAGAAAAATGGCTTCCTGGAAAAATTAAAAGTGGCAAAACAGATTTAATAGTCTTCTTTGCTGGACATGGTCTTGCATCTACGGATGGTAAAGAGTTATATCTATTACCTCAAGATAGCGATCCTGATCTTTTAGAGAGAACAGCACTATCAAGAAATGAGCTATTTAAAAATATAATTGATCTAAATCCTAAATCAGTCACTATGTTCTTTGATACTTGTTTTAGTGGTGTTTCAAGAGACGAAAAAACATTACTTGCATCTGCAAGACCAATTAGAATAGTAGCAAATGAGCAGGAGAGTATACCTGATAATTTTACAATATTTTCAGCCTCTCAATTAGATCAAATTTCCTCAGGTTTAAAAAATGCAAAACATGGAATATTTAGTTATTATTTAATGAAAGGAATTGAAGGTAAGGCAGATACTAATAAAGACTATAAAATTACGAATGGTGAATTGTTATCTTATCTTGATGAAAATGTTTCAGTTCAAGCTTCTTCATTAGGACGTCAACAAAATCCATCATTGGCAGGTGATCCTGAAAAGGTTTTAATAAGATATTAATGAAACGTTTATTAGCATATCTTTTCATAGCTCTTGGTTTTTGGTTAATTTTTAGCGTCAAAGCTATTTCAAATTCTGGATATATTTGTATTGAACAAGCAGAACTGAAAACTGATACAGTTAGAGATAATTCTAAAAAAAAAGAATTTATTGAAGGATTATATTGGCTAATACTTCATAAAAATAAAAATTGCACTTACGAGATTTCAGAAAAGATTTCTCCTAAATCATTTAAAAAATTCAAAAACCAATATAAATGGGCTTCATCAAATATCAGTTTAACAACAAACGAAATAATTTT
>CACPLR010000015.1 GCA_902634885.1 uncultured Pelagibacteraceae bacterium
GTTTAAAAGAAATTGGAACAATTTGTAATAACTTAAATATAAAAAATCCCTTGATAGTAACTGACAAGGGAAGTCCAAAGTTGCCATTTATTTCGAATTTACAAAGTTATTTATCAAATTCTAATGTAAAATCAGATTTATTTTTCGATATATCCCCTAATCCAAGAGAGGATGAAATTTCAGTTGGTTGCAAAAAATTTAAAGATGGAAATCATGATGCCATAATAGCTATAGGTGGTGGTAGTGCTATGGATGGGGGTAAATTAATTTGTCTAACAGCAAATAATGATGTTCCACTTAGAGATTTTGAGTTTGAGTTAACTCCTCCAATAATAAGTAAAGATAACCCATTTCCAAAAATTATAACTATCCCTACAACAGCAGGAACAGGAGCAGAAACAGAAATTACAGCTATGGTAACTTATTTAAAAGAGGGAATGAAATTTTGCATGTGGCACCCAGATGTTAGACCTTCATTAGCATTAATTGATCCAGAATTAACAATAGGACTACCCGCTAATTTAACAGCATGGACAGGTGTAGATGCATTAATTCATGCAATTGAAGGATACTGCGTTCCAGGATTTAATCCTCTGTGTGATGGAGCAGCATTAGAAGGTCTATCATTGATATCCAAATCACTTGTAACTGCCGTAGAACAACCAGATAGTATTTTAGCAAGAGGTGGAATGCATGTTGGATCTTGTTTAGCAGGAATATCATTTCTAAAAGGATTAGGTAATGTACATTCTATATCTCACGTGGTTGGTGCTGAGTACAATACGCATCATGGTTTAACTAATGCAATAGTTTTACCCGTAGTTTTACGTTTCAATTTACCTGGTATGGAGGAAAAAGTTCAAAGAATGTCTGAAGCAATGCAATATAAAGATCATTCAGTTGATGCATTCATTAAAAATATGGAAGATTTGTTAGATAGAGTTCAAATCCCTAAAAGCTTAAGTGAATTAAATGTTCCTGAGGACAGTGCAGCAAGAATTGCAGAGAAAGCAATGAAAGATCAAGCGTATGGCCAAAACCCAAAGAAAGTCTCTTTTGAAGAAATGAAAGAAATGGTTTTACAAAGTATAAAAAAAGCTCGTTAAGCTTTTATGCTTGATAATCTATCAGTTGAAGAAATTCAAAAAAATATAAATAACCGACAAATCTCAATTAAAGAAGTCTTAGTTTACTACTTAGAAAGAATAGAAAAATTTAATAAAGATATTAATGCTATAGTTTTACAAAAAGATAGAGAATTATTAATTAAGGAAGCAGAACAGAAAGATAATTTACAAAATAACAAAAAAATTTTAAATGGTTTGCCTATAGCGATCAAAGATCTTTCTGATGTTGTTGGTTTAAAAACTACATATGGTTATGCAGGATCAAAAAATAATAGCCCTAAGAAAAATTCACTATTTGTAGACAAACTAATAGATAATGGAGCAATCATAATTGGTAAAACAAATACCGCAGAATTAGGTGTTGGCGGACATACTACTAACCGTCTTTTTGGACCTACATCTAATGTTTATAACTTTGAAAAGTCTGCAGCAGGATCGAGTGGTGGGGCAAGTTCAGCGGTTGCAGCTGGATTACTTCCATTTGCAGATGGTACTGATCAAATGGGATCTTGTAGGGCCCCAGCAGCGTATGCAAATATTTATGGATATAGACCAACTCCTGGTTTGATTGCTGCTGATCGAACATATCAAAATTTTGATATACCTATTTTAAACACACCAGGGTGTTTTGCAAAAACACCAAATGATATGGCATTTTTAATTGACGCTATTACTGGAAGTCATCCATTAGATAATATTTCATTTGATTTAAATAGTTCATTTAGAGACGCAAAGTTTTCAGAAAAAGAATTTTCTAATTTAAAGATTGGTTGGCTATCTAATATGAATGATAAATATATTATTGAAAAATCCATTTTAGATATATGTGAAAAAAAATTAAAAGATTTAGAAAAAAATAATCTTGAGATTGAATATTTAAAGCCAAACTTAGATAATGATACTTTATGGAACAGCTGGACTACCTTTAGATCTAAAAGTATTTATCAAGATACATTAAGTATGGGTATTAAAGATATAGATTCCATGACATTTCAAGCAATTTGGGAATACAACAAAGGTAAAGATATTAAATCTGATAATTTAAAATTAGCTTTTGAACACAAAAATAGATGTACTGAGCAAGTTAATGAAATATTTGATAAATTTGATTTTTTAGCTTTACCTTCTGCTCAATTGTTTCCTTTTGATAAAAGTATTCAATTTCCAAGTAAAATTAACGAGACCAGTCTCGATACGTATCATAGATGGCTAGAAGTTTTTATTATATCAAGCCTCTTGGAGCTACCAACCATAACTATTCCTGTTGGTTTTAATGAAAATGGTTTACCAATGGGAATGCAGATTATTGGTAAAAATAAAGATGACTTAAAACTATTTGCTTTTGCAAAAATCTTTGAGGAAATTTACAATAATTCAAATTACAAACCAAAATTAAACTAATGGTAAGACATCGACATCATTTTAAAATAGCTTTTATGTTAGCAATTGCAGCTGGATCATGGGGAGTTTATTGGCTTCCTCAAAGATATTTAGAAAACGGTGGCTTAACTGGGGGGTGGGGAACTATTTCTCAAATGATGATAGGTATATTATTGCTAACTCCAATTTCTTTGTGGAGAAAATTTAAAGGTCGTTCGTCAGGATTAGAAATACCATTTGTTGGTCTTTTAACAGGAAGTGGTTTTATATGTTATGCCTTAAGTTTTTTATTAACAGATGTTGTACGTGCATTAATCATGTTTTATATGATACCAGTTTGGACAACAATTTTTGAAATAATTTTTTTAAAGAAAAGACCTGGCTTAGAAAGAGTTTTAACACTGGGTCTTGCTCTTGGTGGTTTATGGATTGTTTTTAGTAAATCAAATATTGTACCACTACCTCAAAATGCTGGAGACTGGTTGGCGTTAGTAGGAGGTGTTCTTTTTGGTGGTGGGCTTATACGTTTAGAAATTACTAAAACAGACGGAGTATTTCCTGTAATATTTTCTTTTTTCTTTTATGGAACAATATTTAATATTTTCGCTGGGTATATTTTAAAAGATTACCTAGGACCTGTTCCGCCTGCAGAGGCTTTTCTCTCTATGTTTACTTTTTTGGTTCTTATTTCAGTATTTTATTTTATTCCTACAGGCGTAATAATAATGTGGTCACCATCAGTTCTAGGTGCTGGACTTTGCGCAATACTATATTTGAGTGAAATTGTTGTTGGGGTTGTTTCTGCTGGTATTTTAACTGATGAACCGTTTGGATGGCGAGAAATTGTTGGTAGTTCCATGATTGTATTGGGAGGTGTGCTTGCAGTTGTATTAGCCCCAAAAGAATCATAGTAAATGCTTTTCAAAGAAAAGCTAAAATCAAAAACTAAAATATTTTTAGATGGAGGGAACGGTTCTGAAATAGCAAAACTTGGAGGCGACATGAGCCCTGCATTTTCTGCATTAGCAACTTTAACATCACCAGATATCGTAATTAAAGTTCATGAAAATTTTATTAATGCTGGCTGTGATATTATTACTGCTAATACATTTGCAACAAATAGACATAATTTGGAAAGTTTAAGCAAAGGTGATCAAGTACATAAATTTATCTCAGACTCAATTAAGCTTGCTAGAAAAGCGATATCAAATACTGGAAAAAAAAATATAATTGCGGTAGCAGGTAGCTTATCAAACTTTTTTCCTCTAAAGGAAAATGAGTTTGTTCCAAATCCAAAATTTGTACCAACCTTTAAAAAGGAAGAAGAAAATTACAAAGAAGCTGCAAAAATTTTAAAAGAATCTGGAGCAGATTTATTGGTTCTAGAAATGCTTTTGGATGTAGATCACTCTAAAATATTATTAAATGCAGCTCTCGAAACTGGTTTACCAGTATGGGTTGGATTGAGTTGTTGCGATAGTAAATTTGATAATTCCGTTATTGGAAGAAATTTTAGAGCAGAGAAAGAAAAATCACTGATTTACGATGAGAATAAATATAAAGACCAACCTAAATACTTACCTGAAGATAAAATAATTTTACTAGAGGATATAATAAAATCACTTATGAGTTTAGGGGGTGATGTTTATGGAATAATGCACACTTGGTTTCAAGATAGTATTAGTGGTTTAAAAGTATTGAAGAATAATTGGAAAGGACCAATCATGTTTTATCCTGAAATACATAAATTTGACACTAATACACATAAAGCGATAATAACTATGACAGAGGAAGAGTTTTCAAACTCAATTTTAGAATTAATAGATGATCAAATTCAAATTGTTGGAGGCTGTTGTGGAGTTAACGACAAGCATTTAAAAAGACTTATACAATCTATATCTGACTAAATTAATCAATACTTAGAAATTTTTAAAATTTAAAATTAAATTTTTTTATTGAAGTCAATTTAGTTACTATGATAGCTTTAAATATTAATAAACAAGATTATACCATTATATATTTAAATGAGTTCAAATAAACTTAGAGTACGAAGAAGCTTTATATTTACACCAGGTTTAAAACCAGAGATGTTTCCAAAAGCAATCGAGTCTGGGGCCGACATGGTTTGTATAGAATTAGAGGATGGGATAGCGCTTAAGGATAAAAATGATGCAAGAAATAATACACTTAACGCTTTAAAAACGCTCAAGATTAAGGAAGATGTAGAACTGGTTGTAAGAGTTAATTGTCAAAGAACAAAACATGGATTGTTAGATTTAGAGGCCTTTGCTTCAAGTAACATAAACATCGGTGCAATAATGCTTCCCAAAGTAAAAACACCAGATGAAATAAAGTTTATCGATGATCTGCTTACAGATTGTAATTTAGATACAGACCTTCATGTAATAATGGAAACGAACGAGGCTTTAGAATGTATTTATGACATTGCCCATGCAAGCAAAAGAACTGTGGCATTGTATTTTGGAGGTGTTGATATGGCAGCTGAACTTAGATGTGAGCATAAATGGGAAAATTTAGTATACGCAAGATCAAAACTAGTTCATGCAGGTGCAAGTATTGGGGTTGATGTAATAGATGTTCCATACTTAGATTTAGAAAATATGGATGGAATGAAAAAAGAGGCAGAGCTTGCAAAAAATCTTGGTTTTACTGGTAAAGGCTCTATCCATCCTAAACAGATAGGAATTTTAAATGAGGTTTTTACACCTTCAAAAGAAGAAATTAGTCATGCAAAAAGAATTGTAGATCAATTTAACGAATCAAATACAGGTTTGGTTGTAATTGACGGCAAACTTATAGAAAAACCTGTTTTAAGAGAAATGCAACGAAAAATATTAATTGCAGAAAAAATAAACAAAAATTAATAATTAAAAATTATTATTAACTATTTCGTCCATCATATTAATCATATTTTTCTTATAATTTTCATCAGTTCCAGAATCTGTTTCAATTACAGAGAAATAACTTGCAACAACTCCATTACTTAAATTTATTGCCAAAAATTGACCTCCAAGACCTGAATGTCCAATCCAATTACCACATTTCATAGTTGAATTTGAATACTCTAGATATTTATTTTTTGATAATTCCATATATTTAGTCCCTTTATTTTTCAACGTTTCATCAAAGAATAATTCAGAACCTATTTTTCTATTTAATACACCATGCCCTTTTCTTGAAAAAAGAAGACCATATCTCAAAAAATCTCTAGAGATTAAACATCCACCTCCTGAAATCCAAGGCATACTAAATCTATCTGTTCCCATATACATAGCATCTTCAAAACCTGCTGCCTCTACAGCCTCCAGCAACCATTCTTTAAGTTTTTTTCCGCTTACTTTTTCAACTAATAAACCCATTACATCAGTATTTGCTGATTTGTAGTGAGATAAATCTGAAGTATTTTTTAAATCTTGATCTTTCAAAGATTTAATTGAATTTAAAAATTCTTCCTGGCTAACTTTATAATTTAAATCATCGGGTAGTCTCCAACCACAAACTGGTTCATGTAAAAATGAAGAGGTGTATGGATCTGTATAATCTTCGCTATAAGCATTTTGAATATTCATATCTAAAACATCTTGAACCGTAGCAGATGCGTATCCGGAGCCAATATTAGGTAAATAGTCTGAAACTTTTTTATTTAATTCAATAATTTTTTTTTCAACAAGTTCTCCTATAAATAAATTTATAAACATTTTTGTAATAGACATTATTGTTTGTGGGGTATTTTTGTTAAAATCATCTGCATATTTTTCATATAGAATGTCTTGATCTTTGCCTACCAACAATGAGCAAAAATATTTATGATTTATCATTTTATTTACTGATGGAATTTTTTCTATCTCGTCATTATATTTTTGGTTTAATTTTAATACATGATCAGATCTTAGAAGTAGACCATATCTGTTGATTTTATGTAAATTTCGGTAACCCTCTCTTCTTGTTTCTGGCAAATACCATTTTGGTTTATTGTCTCTTATAATTTTAAGTGTAGGATTTAATTCACTAATTATTTTTTTATCTTTTGTCATTTCTTAAATTTTATTTTAAAACTGATATTGCATTTATTTTATCGGGACCTACTCCACAACATCCACCTATAATTTGAGCTCCATTAGATACCCAATTTTTTGCTTCCTCTAAATATTTAGACGGTGATATATCATTAATTAATTTCCAGTGAGGTTTTTCAAAGTAGCCATTATTTGGATATGCACCTACAATTCCTTTGTGAACTTTTTTTAAAATTTTAACTGCTTCACCTGTAACTTTGATATCTGAATGTGCCACTAAAATTGGTCCTTCATGCATTTTACTAAATTTAGATAGGGAATTTTCCAAAGTATCGTAAAACTTTGCTTTCGAATTAGTAATGCTTTCTTGATAGCCGTGCATTAATATATTTTCGTCTTCATTAATTGCACACGAAATAGATAACCAGATAGGTAATTTAACATCTTTTGAGCACTCAATAATATTTTCAACCGTTCTATCCTTTGACGTCATCGCCTCTAAAATAATTAGGTCTACTCCTGCTTCTTTTATAATTTTTAAATGTTCATTAAAACCAGGTTTAATATCCTCTTCTGATAGTTTATCCCAACTGCCTGAAGTTGAAACTGATCCTGCAACAGCTATTTCTCTCTTAGAATGGTTTGCAGCCTTTAAAGCTAATTTTACACTTTCTTCATTCCAAGTTTTTGTAAATTGATCATATCCGTACTCTTTCATTGATATCGGTGTAATAGCGTAGGTATTTGAAGTAATGATATCTGCACCAGCGTTAATATAGTTTTCATGTACTCGAAGCATTTTATCTGGGTCATCTATTGCACATTTTCCAGCCCACAGATCTTTATCCATCTTTGCGCCTGAACTTTCTAACTCTCCTCCATTTCCACCATCTAAAATAACTACACCATTAGCTTTTAATTTTTTCTCGACAAGATTGTATGACATTTATTATTGATTATTTGTAAAAGCGCATATTATTGATTATTTGTAAAAGCGCAGATTTTATTTCCATCTAAGTCACGAATGTAAGAATAGTAAACTCCAGAGCCTTCAGGTCTCTCACCTCCAGATCCTTCGCTAGCACCTCCCAACTTAATCCCAACATCATGAAACTTATCAACCAATTCTCTTGAACTTGTTTGAAATGAAATTTGAGATCCATTACCAACTGTTGCCTTTTCTTTGTTAAAAGGTTTTGTTACGTAAAATTCTATTTTTCCGTTACTATTTTTTTGAGAATATCCAGCGCACACTTCATCTTTTTCAGTTCTTTCTAAATCTAAAACTTCCAACAATTCATCATAAAACCTAATTGACTGATCTAAATCATTTGTGCCAACCATAACATAACCAATCATATTATTTTGGCCAACCAGTTACAGCTTTAACTTCTAAAAATTCATGTAATCCCCAAACACCACCCTCACGTCCATTTCCAGATTGTCTATATCCTCCAAATGGAGCACCAGGATCTGCACCGTTTCCATTTACATAAATTGTTCCTGCCTTTAGCTTTTTGGCAACTCTTTTAGCTTTTTCTTTATCTTCGGTTTGTAAATAATTACCTAATCCATACTCGGTTTCATTTACAATTTGAATTGCTTCTTCTTCAGTTTCAAAAGGTATTATAGATAAAACAGGACCAAATATTTCTTCTTTTGCAATACGCATATCATTTGTTACATCGGTAAAAATAGTTGGTTTAATAAAATAGCCTTTGTTCATTCCGTTAGGTAGCTCAGGACCGCCTGCTGCAAGAGTTGCTCCTTCGTCAATTCCACTTTGAATAAGGCTTATTATTTTATTGTATTGAATTTTAGAAACAACAGGACCTATATGATCTCCTTTTTTTGAAGCATGGTCTACCTTTATTAAATTTGCCTCTTCGACAGCCTCTTTGACAGCTCTTTCATAAATTGATTTTTCAACAAGCATTCTTGTAGGCGCATCACATGACTGACCTGAATTACTCATTACGTTTCTGATACCATCTCGTACAGCGTTAGGGTAGGAGTCTGCAAAAACAATATTTCCACCTTTTCCACCTAATTCTAGGCACACTCTTTTGATTGTATCAGCTCCATTTTTTAAAATTAATTTACCCGCTCTTGTTGATCCTGTGAAAGATACTAAATCAATATCAGGATGAGATGAAATATCCGTACCAACACCAGCACCATCGCCATTTACTAGATTAAATACACCAGCTGGAAAGCCTGCTTCATCAATCATTTCCGCAAACAACATTGCTGACATTGGAGCTATTTCTGAAGGTTTGTGAATCATCGTACACCCTGTTGCAAAGGCTGGAACAACTTTTAAAGCTATTTGATTTATTGGCCAGTTCCATGGAGTAATTAATCCACAAACTCCAATTGGTTCATAACAAATATGATTATTAGAGTTTGGTTCAAATTGCTCATCAAACTTAAATTCTTTTAGTCTTTTTATGAAATCTTCTAGATGAGATTGTCCGCTTGATGTTTGCACGTCAGTTGCCCAATCCATTGGGGCCCCCATTTCCATAGATATAGCATCAGCCATCTCTCCATATCTTTTTTTATAAATAGAAAGTAATTTTTCTAATAAATTTAATCTTTCAACCTTTGAACTTTCGCTCCAGCTAACCAAAGCTTTTTTGGCTGCCGCAACCGCGCAATTAGTATCTTCTGTTGATCCTAATGATATAGTTGCAAAAGTTTCTTCTGTTGAAGGATTAATTACCTCATAATCATTTGGCTTACTTGGTGAAACCCATTGACCGTTAATGTAAAATTTTCTTTTATCTATCATAATTTTATAGCTTATATATTAGTTAATTAAATTCTTTAAGTATTTTATCTCGGTGTTCATCAAGATCTGGAATATCTCCCCTTGTTTTTTCATCTTTGTAAGTTGACATTTTTATAGGGTTTCCTGCAGATTTAAACTCTCCAATTTTCTTATGAAAAGATTTTACAATCATATTTCTTTCTTTAATTTGTGGATTTTCTACAGCTTGTTTAATATTAAAAATTGGACCGCATGGTATTTTTAAATTTTTCATAACTTTAATCCATTCATCTGTATTTTTACGCTTAAGTTTGTCCTCAATAATTAATTTTAGTTTATCTATATTTTGTGATCTTAATGAGTTTGTTTTATACATTTCATCAGTTGCAATATTAGGTATTTCAAGAACTTCACATAAGCTTTTAAATAATTTGTCGTTACCAGCTGCAATAATCAAAAAACTGTCCTTTGTTTTAAAAGCTTCAAATGGAGCAATAGATGGATGCCTTGAACCCATTGGCTCTGGGATTTCATTTTTTGTGAGATATCTAGCAATAGCATTTTCTAAGATTGCTATTTGACAATCTAACATTGATACATCAATGAAGGTGCCTTTACCTGTTTTTTGCCTATCATATAGAGCTGCATTGATACCAATAGCTGTAAATAAACCAGCTGTGATATCTCCAATAGACGTTCCAACTCTTGTTGGTTCTGAATTTGGATGTCCAGTAACACTCATCAATCCACCCATACCTTGAACAACCATGTCATATGCTGGTAATTCTTTAAGTGGTCCTGTTTGACCGAAACCAGAAGCTGATGCATAAATTAATTTAGGATATTTTTTACTTACCTCATTCCAACCGAAACCCCATTTCTCTAAAGTACCAGGTTTAAAATTTTCAACTAATATGTCTGCCTTTGCTAAAATTTTTTCAAAAATTTTTTTGTCATATTCATTTTTTAAATTGAGAGCTATGCTTTCTTTTCCTCTGTTCAAAGACATAAAATATGCAGAGTAATCCTCAATGAAAGGACCAAATCCCCTCGAGTCATCCCCAATTTCAGGAGCTTCAATTTTTATAACTCTCGCTCCAAGATCAGATAAAATCATTGTACAGTATGGACCAACCAAAACCCTTGTTAAATCAACAACTAATAAATCTTTAAGTGGACCATTCATAAATAAAATAATGTCATATGTTTATATTGACTCTCATTAAGAAGTTCAATTTAATTAGACTAATTACAAATGAGGAGAAAAAACATGTTACGAAAATTATCTTTAATTTTCACTTCAGTAATTTTAACTTTTTCTTTAATCGGATCTGCTTTAGCAGTAACTCTTAAAGCTAGTCACCAGTGGCCTGGCACTCAAAGAGCAGATGGTTCATACGATCCAAGACATGAAATGGTTCAAATTATTGCTGATGAAGTTAAAAAAGCTAATGTAGATTTGGATATAAGAATTTATCCCGCCAAATCACTTTACAAACCAAAAGAGCAATGGAAGCCAATGACAACTGGTCAATTAGATATTTCAGCTTTCCCTTTAGCATATGCATCCAAATTCCATCCAGAATTTGATGCAACACTTATGCCTGGAACTGTAAAAAATCATGACCACGCATTAAGATTTAATAAAGGTCCAATGATGACTGAAATCAAAAAAATAATTAATGATGCTGGAGTTGTGGTTCTCTCAGATGCATGGTTAGGTGGTGGATTTGCTTCTAAAACTAAATGTATCAAAAATCCGAGTGATGCAAAAGGACAAGTAATGAGAGCTGCAGGAAAAGCATTTAACCAAATGCTAGAAGCAGCAGGAGCAGGTATTCAGAGTATGCCATCATCAGAAATTTACACAGGTCTTCAAACAGGTGTATTAACTGGTGCTAACACAAGTTCAGGAAGTTTTGTAAGTTACAAAATTTATGAACAGGTCTCATGTGCAACACCTCCAGGAAAATTTGGTCTATGGTTTATGTATGAACCAATTTTGATGTCAAAGAAAAGTTTTGATGCCCTAAATTCAAAACAACAAGACGCTCTTATGAAAGCTGGCAAAGTTGCTGAAAAATATATGACTGCACAAGTTGAAAATTTAGATAAAAAATTTGAAGATGCCTATAAGGCAGCTGGTGTTAAGTTAGTATATATGGATGAAAAAGATCATGCGGCATGGGTAGAGATTGCAAAACAATCTTCTCATAAAGCATTTGCTGAGAAAGTTCCAGGTGGTGATAAGTTAATGGAAATGGCTTTAGCAGTTAAATAAACTGGTATATAAAGAACCCCTATTTATTGAATATAAGTAGGGGTTTTTTTTATGAAAAATAAATATTTAAAATTCTGTGATCATATTTCCAAAGCTTGTGGCGCTTTTGCTGTATTAGCTTTACTTTTATCAATTCTTGTTATTGTTGAACTAGTTTTTGAAAGATATTTCTTTCAAAGAGCCATTACTTGGCAAACAGAGTTAGTTACAATGCTTCTTGTAGCATCCACATTTATTGGAAGTGCTTATGTATTAAGTGAAAAAGCACATGTCAGCATGGAATGGATTTATGATTTTTTATCAAAGAGAAATATTTTAAGACTTAAAATTTTTACGTCATTAGTAAGTTTATTATTTTTTTTAATTTTATTTTATTATGGATTTTTAATGGTAGAGGAAGCTTTCACAAAAAACTATTCTACAGGAACTGTATGGGATCCACCTCTTTGGATTCCTTATTCCTCAATGATGATAGGTGCTGCATTAATGATCTTGCAATATATTGCAGAAATAATCAAACTTAACGATGAACAGGATAGTAATTAATGGACCCTTTATTAATTGCTGTAATAGTTGCTGTTTTCACACTTATCGTTTTATTTTCTGGTATACCTATCGCTTTTGGTTTGAGTTTTGTATCGATTGCTCTGTTAGTTGCTTTTGAAGGTTTTCAAATGCTAGATGTATTCGCAGAAACTTTTTACGCAGGTTTAAATTCTTTTGTACTCCTTTCAATTCCAATGTTTATTTTAATGGGAATGGCCGTAGCGAACTCTCCTGCTGGAAAAGATTTATACACAGGATTGGATAGGTGGCTCTGGCGAGTACCTGGAGGTTTAGTCATTTCAAATATTGGTGCTTGTTCAATTTTTGCAGCTTTAAGCGGTTCAAGCCCAGCGACATGCGCCGCTATAGGCACTATGGGCATCCCGGAAATGAGAAAGAGAGGATATTCTGATCAAATCGCAACTGGAACAATTGCTGCTGGAGGCACTCTTGGAGTTTTAATACCACCTAGTATAGTTTTAATTGTTTATGGAATTGCAACAGGGACATCAATAGGAAGATTATTTCTTTGTGGATTGGTCCCAGGTTTTATGCTGGCTGGTATGTTTGCTATCTGGGCACTTATACACAGTTATTTTATTGATAAAGATTCAGCTAAAGCACTAAGCAACCGTAGCAAACCTACACTAAAGGAAAAGCTTGAGGTATTACCAAGGATTTTACCATTTTTAGCAATTATAGCTGGCGTTCTTTACGTATTATATGGTGGAGTAGCGACTCCATCTGAGGCATCAGGTGTTGGGGCCTTTTTAGTTTTTGTATTAATAGCAGTAGTTTACAAAATTTATCAGCCAAAAAAGATATGGAATATTGTTAAAGTTTCTATGAAAGAAAGTGTAATGATAATGTTTATTATTGCAGCCTCATATCTTTTTGCATTCACACTTTCACAATTGTACGTAACTCAGTCCTTGGCTCAAAGCATGGTAGATATTAGTTCTAACAAGTGGGTAGTATTTATATTAATAAATATTTTTCTTTTAATAGCCGGTTTCTTCTTGCCACCAGTAGCTGTTATTGTCATGACTTCTGCAATATTGCTACCTGTAATTACCACTCTAGGTTTCGATCCCTATTGGTTTGCAATTGTATTTACAATAAATATGGAAATAGGATTAATAACCCCACCAGTTGGGTTAAATCTTTATATTATAAAAGGAATTACCCCAGACGTTAGTTTGTCAGAAATTTTAAAAGGCTCAATACCTTTCATGATTATAATGGCTTTAGCCATATTAATTTTGTGTATTTTTCCTGAAATAGTTACATGGCTACCTGATAAAATAATGGGTAAACCTCTTGGATACTAAAAATAAAATAAATCGAAAAATTTCTGTTGCACCAATGATGGATTGCACTGATAGACACGATCGTTTCTTTTTGAGATTGATGAGTAAGAATGTAATGCTTTATAGTGAAATGGTTGCAACTAAATCTGCAATTCATGGAGATAGAAAAAAAATTTTATCATTTAGTCCAGAAGAAAAACCACTTGCTCTTCAAGTTGGTGGTTCAAATAAAGAAGAATTATCTGAAGTCGCAAAAATAGCTGAAAGTATGGGTTATGACGAAATTAATCTAAATTTGGGCTGCCCTAGTAAAAAGGTTCAAAAAAATAAATTTGGAGCATGCCTTATGAAAGAACCTGATCTAGTAGCAGAGTGTATAAATGCAATGGTCAATTCGTGTAAAATTCCAGTAACGGCTAAAACTAGGATTGGTTTTGATGATGTTGAAAGTTTTGAATATTTGAATAATTTTATTCACAAAATACATCAAGCTGGAACAAAAATATTTATTTTGCATGCTAGAAAAGCAATGTTAACAGGTTTATCACCAAAACAAAATTTAAATGTACCTAAACTTAATTACAATATGGTTTATGAAGTTAAAAAAACCAACCCACATTTGGAAATAATAATAAATGGTGGTATTTCTAAAATTGAAGAAATCCATAAACATCTTTCTAATTGTGATGGAGTTATGATTGGAAGATCAATTTATCAAAATCCTTATTCGTTAGTCGATATAGAAAAGCATATATTTAAGACAGAAAATAATCCAACAAGGGAACAGGTTGTAGAAAAACTTTTAGAATATGTTGATAAAGAGGTTAAGTTAGGAACAAAAGTAAATCATATAATGAGGCATACAGTGGGCTTATATCATGGTCAAACTGGTTCTAAAAATTGGAAAAGATATTTAAGTGATAATATGATGGCTCGCGACTCTGATTTTCAAAAAACAAAACATATTATGAGCATTGTCCAGAATAATGAAAAAGCAATTCAAGCTAGCTCATAATGGATATTTTAAATATTAATGAAGTTTTTAATTTATTAATAGTCCTATCTATTGCTGCATCCGTTGCGGGTTTTATGGCAGGGTTGTTGGGTGTTGGAGGTGGTATAATAATTGTACCAGCATTATATTACGCTTTTACAGTTTTAGATTTCGATATAGCAACTAGAATGCATATTTCTGTTGGGACATCTTTAGCTATCATACTACCTACCTCAATAATCTCAGCCAAAACTCATATGGAACATAAAGCTGTAGATATAAAATTGGTAAAATCATTTGGTATTTTTATTATTCTTGGAGTTATTGGAGGAACTTTTTTAGCAGTAAATTTAAAAACATCTGATTTTATTTTATTTTTTTCAATAATGGCATTTATTGTTGGATTATTTTTTATTTTTT
Organism: uncultured Pelagibacteraceae bacterium; assembly: GCA_902634885.1. Lineage (GTDB taxonomy): Bacteria > Pseudomonadota > Alphaproteobacteria > Pelagibacterales > Pelagibacteraceae > Pelagibacter. The sequence goes on from CACPLR010000015.1 coordinate 14,869, forward strand.
TTAGAGATAATTTTTTAGAAAATCCAAAAAAAATTAAAGACTCGATTAAAAATATTTCAGGAATAGGTGTTGGATTTATTTCAGTTTTATTAGGAATTGGTGGAGGATCTTTAATGGTACCTTTCATGAGAACCTTTGGATATGACATTAGAAGGTCAATTGGGACAGCTTCAGCAATTGGTATTTTAATTGCAATTAGTGGAACACTCACAATGATAACAGGTGGGGAAATTATTAATAATGTAAATACACCCTACACAATAGGCTATATAAATTTATTCGGTTTCATTATCTTTGTTCCTGTGACGATGTTAATGGCAAGAATAGGAGCAAAAGTTGTATATAAAATAGATAAGAAGTTATTAAGCAAAATTTTTGGAACTTTTCTAGTTTTTGTGTCTATAAGATCTTTTATTGAATATTTAAAAATAAGTTAAAAAATAGTAATCATTTAAATATGTTTAATTTAAAAGAAATAATTTCATCGATAGCTGATGTTGGTCAAAAAATATTTAAGAAAAAAGAGCTTAAAAAAAATGACCTAGAGACAATCATTTCATTATGTAGTGACTTGTTATCTACGAAGGGAGCAGCATTTGGTATAACTGTGGCACGAGATATTACAGATTTATACACTAGTCTTTCAGTTGAAAATAAACTTACATTTTTTAAGAAAATTAATGAGAAGTATAAACCTAGTCATACCGAAGTTTCAAAAGTAATTGATGAATATAAAAAAACACAGAATGATAAAAATTTATATAAATTATTTATTACATCAGAGGGAAAGAGAAAGGAATTATTTAAAAGGATAAACATGTCTCCTAATGGAATGTCAACAATAGTTTCTTTAAGAGAAGATTTGTTAAAAATTATAGATAAAAATAAAGATCTAACTCCTCTAGATGACGATCTTAGGGAATTATTTAGATCATGGTTTAACCCTGGATTTTTAAAACTTGCTAAAATTACTTGGGATACTAAGGCAGCAGTTTTAGAAAAAATTATGAAATATGAAAGAGTTCATGAGATTAAAGATATGGATGAACTTAAGAGAAGATTAGGAGAAGATAGAAGATTTTTTGCGTATTTCCATCCAGCTCTTGAGGATGAACCAATTATATTTGTTCAAGTTGCTTTGACCAATGGATTAGGAAGATCAATACAAGAAATAACAAAACCAAGAACTGATGGAGATAAAAGTTATGATACCGCAACTTTTTACTCTATTTCCAATTGCCAAGATGGACTATCAAGAGTAACATTAGGAAATTTTTTAATCAAAAGAGTTGTTTTTGAAATTCAAGAGGAACTTCCAAATATTAAAAATTTTGGTACGTTATCACCTATACCTGGCTTTAGAAATTGGTATATGAATTTAGACGAAAATACTGCAAAAAATATTTTAGGGAACATTCCTCTGGAAAACATTTCATTTTTAAAATCATCTAGTTTGAAGATAGGCGATACTAGAATTTTATCAAATAAAAATGCTATATATAAATTAGTGGCTCATTATTTAATGAATGAAAAAAATCAGAAACAATTACCCATTAATGATGTTTGTAGGTTTCATCTTGGAAACGGGGCAATAATTGATGATATAGTAATTAATGCTAACATATCAGAAGTGGGTTTCAATAGATCTTTTGGAGTAATGGTAAACTATTTGTACGAACTTAAAAACATAGAAAAAAATCATGAAGAATATATTAATAACAAAACAACGATCATATCCAATAAAGTAAAAAAACTAATACAATAAATTTTTATAATGTTAGATAAGATAAAAAAAAATTATTATTTACTTATAATCACATTTTTTTTTATTTACTTTATCTTTAACTTGTTAGATGGAAATAGAGGGTTAATTTCAAATTTGGAAAAAAAAGAAATATACAGAGAACTAAAATTAATAGAGAATGATTTGAAACTCAAAATTAGTGATTTAGAGCACAAAAACTCTTTATTAACGGATAATTTGGATTTAGATTTTATAGAAATTTTAATAAGAGAAAAATTTTTATTTGGAAAAACTGGAGAGACAACCTATATAATAGATAATGACAACAAACAAGATTAGACCAAGACATCCTGAAAAAGTAAACAAACCAATAAATCCAATAAAAAAGAAACCTCATTGGATAAGGTCAAAACTTTTAAATAGTAAAGAATTTTTTTTAACCAAAACTGTAGTCAATAAAGATAATTTAGTAACAGTATGTCAGGAAGCAAATTGCCCAAATATTACTGAGTGTTGGAGCAAAAGACATGCAACTTTAATGATCATGGGAGATACATGTACAAGAGCATGTGCATTCTGTGATGTAAAAACTGGAAAACCTGAAAAACTTGATAAATTTGAACCTATTAAAATTGCAAATGCAGTAAATAAATTAAATTTAAGGCACGTAGTTATTACCTCAGTCGACAGGGATGATCTTCCAGATGGTGGATCAAACCATTTTCATGATGTGATAATTGCAACCCGAAAAAAAAATCCAAACACAACTATTGAGGTCTTAACTCCTGATTTTTTAAGAAAAGGTGAAGCTTATAAAAGGGTATTAGAGGCAAACCCTGATGTATTTAATCATAATATTGAAACTGTTCCAAGTTTGTATTTAAAAGTAAGACCAGGAGCTAGATATTTTGGTTCATTAGAGCTTTTAAAAAATTCAAAAAAATTTAATAAAAATGTTTTTACTAAATCAGGATTAATGGTTGGATTTGGGGAAACAAAAGACGAAATTTTACAAGTGATGGATGATTTAAGATCAGCTGAGGTAGATTTTTTGACCATTGGTCAATACCTTCAACCATCTATTAAACATTTTCCACTAAATAGATATTACCATCCTGATGAGTTTGAGGAATTAGGAAATATTGCTAAATCAAAAGGATTTTTATTAGTTACATCATCTCCTCTTACCAGATCGTCTTATCATGCTGATGATGATTTTGATAAATTAAAAAAAAATAGAATTAATATTAACTAATGCCAAAAGCATCTGTAACGCGTTTAATTGAACGTGATAAAGATAAACTTATTAATTTTGTTTTAGACATCGAAAAATATCCAGAATTTATTCCATTTTGTATAAATTCAAAAGTATATGAGAAAAAAGAAAATGATGATAGTATTAATATTATTGCAGATTTAACAATTGGAAAAAAACCTTTTGTAGATACATATAAAAGTGATGTTAAATATATAAAAAATCAGGATCTTATACATGTCACAAATATTGATGGACCTTTAAATTACTTAGAAAATAATTGGAAATTTGTAGAAAAGGATAATTTTACTGAAGTTATCTTTGATGTTGATTTTGAAATAAAAAACAAGTTTTTAAATATTATTATGACTAAATCTTTTCAATTTGGATTAAATAAAATAGCTGATGCATTTCAGAAAAGGGCTGAAAAACTCTAAATTAAAGAATTCACAATCTCATAAGTTTTATTAACCGTAGCTTTTTGAATTGATTTTCTAGTTTTAACTTTAAATATATTTTTAATTATTTTTATTTTTTTTCCTTTTTTTATACCTATGTATACTAATCCGACTGGTTTATTCTTAGTACCACCTTTTGGACCCGCAATTCCTGTAATTGAAATATTTATACTTGCTTTAGATATTTTTGACAAATTTAAGACCATAGATTTACAACATTCAGCGCTTACAGCTCCATGATTTTTAATTATATTCTCATTAACCCTCAAAATTTTTATTTTTGCACGATTTGAGTAAGTAATTAGGCCTAAATCAAATACTTTAGAGGCACCACTTATAGAAGTGATAGAGCTTGCAAGCATTCCGCCCGTACAAGATTCTGCAAAAGATATTTTTAGTTTTTTTTTGATTAATTTTTCCACTAAAGATTTCATATAATAAAATAGCTACTTAAAACCATAAAACAAATTAATGATAAAACAACATACAATCCTGCACAGATATCATCTAACATTACCCCTAAACTATTTTTGTAATTCTTGTCAAAAAAACTTACTGGGTACGGTTTTAGAATATCAAAAAATCTAAAAAGAACAAAGCATACACAATAAAAAATAAGAGCTTCGTCGGGTGTCTTTTTTGTTCCATGAGAAATTTCATAAGCAATTATTGGAATTGATTGTCCTATTAACTCGTCAATTATTATTTCTCCGGGATCTTTATTCTCATTATTTTTGATGTAACTTTCAATTGCAGGAAATGAGTAAACAAAAATTAATATTAAACCTAATAGAATAAAATCTGAAGATACATCTAATACATGAAATAAAATATAGAGTATAATTACTGTTACTAATGATCCAAGTGTACCAGGAATTATTTTAATTTTTCCTAAACCTAGCATAGTTATAAATAAAAAATTGAATCTCTTAATCATG
>CACPLR010000016.1 GCA_902634885.1 uncultured Pelagibacteraceae bacterium
GCAAGTAAAATACTCGCAATTTTTTGTGCTGGAGACCTCAAAATACCCACTATTTTTGCTCTTGCTTCATCTAGAGATGGTAATGTCGCAACATTTTGAACTCCTGCAACATCTAAAACGTCAGATCCCATAATACCACCTAAAATTTTTAAATTTTGATTCTCTTTAGAAAATTTTGTTAGTATTTTTGCAGATGTAATTGCATCCTCAGACATTGCTACAGCAGTTGGGCCACTGAATAAATCTGATAAATCTTTACATCTAGTTTTTTCCAAAGCTAATTTTGTAATTCTATTATTTGTTATTTTAAATTTAATACCATGTTCTCTCATTTGTTTTCTTAATTCATCTAACTGGGAAACTGTTAAACCTTGATAATGAGTGACTATTACAGCATCTGATTTATCAAACTGATTTGACATATCACTAATGTACTGCTTTTTTTGTTCTTTATTCATCATAATTAAATATTCTTAGCTAATTTTACTTTATAAGAAACTCCCATAGATGATGTTATAAAAGCCTGTTTAACCAAATCACCTTTAAGAGTATTGTTTGTTTTTTCTTTTTCTAATGCATCAATGATTGCATTATAATTTTTAACTAATTTTTCATCATCAAAAGATTTCTTCCCTATGCTGACACCAATATTTCCATCTTTATCATTTCTAATCTCCACTTGTCCGGACTTTGCATCAGAAACTGCTTTTGCTAAATCATTTGTTACTGAACCAAGTTTAGGATTTGGCATTAAACCTTTTGGACCTAAAACTTTACCTAATTTCGATAGTTTTATCATCATACCAGGCGTACAGATTAATTTTTCAAAATTTAATTCACCACCCTTAATTTTTTCTACAAACTCATCTCCTCCAACAATATCTGCACCAGCGTCTTTTGCTTCCTTGGTTTTATTTTCTTCACAAACAACTGCTACTTTTACAGTTTTTCCAGTTCCACCAGGAAGATTTACAGCAGTTCTAATATTAATTTCACTTTTTTTTTGTTTATTATTTATTCGAAAACTTAAATCTATTGACTCGTCAAATTTAGTAGTACAATTCTGTTTAACTAATTGTACTAATTTCTCAAAGTTTTCTGAAGCTAGAGCGTTAGTATTCTCAGGTAATTTTTTAAATCTTTTTGATGGCATTATTCTTTAACCTCAATTCCCATTGATCTTGCAGATCCTGCAATAATTTTTGATGCTTCCTCTAAGTCATGTGCATTCAAGTCTTCCATTTTCTTTTTAGCAATCTCTTCAAGTTGTTTTTTTGATATTGACGCAACTATACTTCTCCCTGGTTCTTTTGAACCACTTTTAAGTTTTACTGCTTCTTTAATAAAATGAGATGCTGGTGGTGACTTTAAAACAAAGTCAAACTTTTTGTCTTTATATACTGTGATTATTACTGGCACAGGTTTTCCTGCAAAAGATTTTGTTTTTTCATTAAATGCTTTGCAGAATTCCATGATATTAATTCCTCTCTGACCCAAAGCAGGACCAACAGGTGGTGCAGGATTTGCTTGTCCACCATTAATCTGTAACTTTATGTATCCACTAATTTCTTTTTTTGCCATTAACTTGCTTTCTCTACTTGGTTAAATTCTAAATCAACAGGTGTTGGACGACCAAAAATTGAGACTGAAACCTTAAGTCTTAGCTTCTCTTCATCAATATCCTCAACAAGACCACTAAAGGATGCAAAAGGTCCATCGATCACCTGAACTTTTTCACCAACGCTGTACTCTATAGCAGATTTTGGTTGAGCTACACCATCTTTTATTTGACCTAAAATTTTTTCAATTTCTTTATCTGAAACAGGTATTGGCATTCCTTTTGAGCCTAAAAATCCACTTACTCTCTTTATTCCTTTGATCATATGATAAAGATCATTATCCATTTCACTTTTAATAAGTACATAACCAGGAAAATACTTCTTTTTCCTTTGAATTCTTTTTCCTCTTTTTACTTCAGTAATATCATGAGTTGGTACAATAATTTCCTCAATTTTATCAGAAACTTTTGCTTTTTCAGCCTCTTCCTTAATTAAACCAGCAACTTTATTTTCAAAACTAGAATGAGATTGAACTATGTACCAATTTTTCATTATAAACTTATCTTGAGAATTAATTCTAAAAAGAACTTCAAAACTTGATCCAATAGTAAAAAGAATAAAGATGCAATTATAGCCATAGCAACAACCATTAGAGCACCTTGAAGAGTTTCTTTACCAGTCGGCCATGTAACTTTAAATGCTTCTTGCTTTACATCTTGAATAAATTTTAAAGGGTTTTTCATAATTTTTAAACTTTGTGGCAGGAGCGGAGGGAATCGAACCCCCAACCTCCGGTTTTGGAGACCGGCGCTCTACCAATTGAGCTACACTCCTATGGAGTTTACTCTATAATTTTAGTTACTACTCCAGCTCCTACTGTTCTACCACCTTCTCTTATTGCAAAGTTTAATTTCTCGTTCATTGCAATCGGTGTAATAAGTTTAACTGTAAATTTAGCATCATCACCAGGCATAACCATTTCAGTTCCTGCAGGTAATTCAACTTCACCAGTTACATCTGTTGTTCTGAAATAAAATTGAGGTCTGTATTTTGTAAAGAATGGAGTGTGTCTTCCACCTTCCTCTTTTTTTAATACATAAGCCTGAGCTTCAAATTTTGTATGTGGAGTAATTGATGCAGGCTTACACAAAACTTGACCTCTCTCAACATCAGTTCTCTCAACACCTCTTAAAAGAGCTCCAATGTTGTCTCCAGCCTCTCCAGAATCTAAAAGTTTTCTGAACATTTCAACTCCAGTACAAACTGTTTTCTTTGTTTCTCTAATACCTACTATTTCAATTTCATCTCCGGTTTTAATTATGCCAGATTCTACTCTACCTGTTACTACTGTTCCCCTTCCAGAGATTGAGAAAACGTCCTCAACAGGCATTAAGAAATCCTTATCTTTTGGTCTATCTGGTTGTGGAATAAATTCATCTACAGCTTTCATTAAATCCATAATAGAATTTTTTCCAATTTCATCATCTCTACCTTCAACAGCTGCAAGTGCAGAACCTTTAACGATTGGTGTCTTGTCACCTGGGAATTTATACGATGTTAATAAATCTTTAATTTCTTCCTCGACAAGATCGATCATTTCTTTGTCGTCAACTTGATCAACTTTGTTTAAGTAAACAACTATAGCAGGTACACCTACTTGCCTTGCTAAAAGAATGTGCTCTCTCGTTTGAGGCATTGGACCATCAGCTGCATTAACAACTAAAATTGCTCCATCCATTTGAGCTGCACCTGTAATCATATTTTTTACATAGTCAGCGTGACCTGGACAGTCTACGTGCGCGTAGTGTCTGTTTGCTGTTTCATATTCAACGTGAGCTGTTGAAATTGTAATTCCTCTTTCTTTTTCTTCAGGAGCTTTATCAATTTGATCATAAGCAGTAAATTGCGCACCGCCCGATTCAGCTAAAACTTTTGTGATCGCAGCTGTTAACGTAGTTTTACCGTGATCGACATGACCGATTGTACCGATGTTACAGTGCGGTTTATTTCTTACGAACTTTTCTTTTGACATTACTTGTTTACCTCTTTTTCCTTTACATTTTATTTTTAATTTTTTGGAGCGGGTAAAGGGAATCGAACCCTTACATCCAGCTTGGAAGGCTAGCGTTCTACCATTGAACTACACCCGCATCACCCAAGTACACTCCTAGTTATTTAAAATAATATTGAATGGTGGAGGGGGAAGGATTCGAACCTTCGAAGACCGAAGTCAACGGGTTTACAGCCCGCCCCATTTGACCGCTTTGGTACCCCTCCTAAATCGTTGGGGAAGCGTCCCCTTGTTCAATAAGCTTTAAACAACACGCGTTTTATATATTTTTATTGTACAAAAGCAATAGGTGAAATATTGGTAAAACAGTTAAAAAAGCTTATAAAAATCAATAATTATCATGAACAAATCATCTTTTTTTATTGTAGGTAAACACGCTGTTTTTGAAGCTTTAAAAAATGAAAAAAGGAAGATTTTAAAAGTATTTTTAACTGAAGAGAGTAAAAAAAATATTCACAGATTAAGTCCAAAAAAAAATTTATTAAAGGATGTCAAAATATATTTCAAAACCAAAAAAGAATTAGACAAATATTCTAAAAATGAAGGCATACTTCATCAAGGCTATGTTGCAGAAATAGAACATTTAGAAAAAATTGAATTAAAAGATTTTATATCAGATAAAAATAATTTAACTTTTGTATGTTTAGATGAAGTTACTGATCCAAGAAATATAGGCTCATTAATTAGAAGCGCTGCGTCTTTTAATATAGATGGATTAATTGTTAAGGAAAGACATTTTCCAAAAGAGAGTAAATTAATGTACAAATCTGCTAGTGGCTGTGTTGAGCATCTTAATATCTTTGAAGTGTCAAATATAAATACAACTCTCAAATTTCTAAGAGATAAAAATTTTTGGGTTTACGGATTTGACTCGAAAAGCAACAAAGATTTTTTGGATATTAAATGGGAAGGAAATAATATTTTACTTTTTGGTTCTGAGGGATCTGGAATTAAACATCACACAAATAAATATACTGATTTTTCTGTAAAAATTAATATTAATGAAAATGTAGAAAGTTTAAATATTTCTAACAGTGCAGCCATAGTTTTTCATCATATAAATCAACATAAAAAAATATCTTGATAATAAAAAAAATGATATTACAAAACTCAAAATGCCCTTGTAGCTCAGTTGGTAGAGCAATTGATTTGTAATCAATAGGTCCGCGGTTCGAATCCGTGCGGGGGCACCATCACTCAATAAATTCAACACTAATTATTTTTTCAAAGTTAAAGTTTAATCAAATTTAAAAGTTAATTGTGCCAGGATTGGACCAGGATTGTGACAAGATCAAGTGGTCGTTTAATATCCTTTGCTTTAACAATATCCACCAAATTCTGAAATCTCGAATGAGTTTTCTAATTTGTCATTGTTATCGTTATAGACAGTTTGAATGTGTATCATCGGTTTTTTATTTGTACACCTACTGTAAAATTCTACTGATCCTAAAATTCCTCTAGGTCCAAAACCAAGTGCAGGGTACTGAGTATTATTAAATGGATGGTCAGTAATAGAACATTGTAAATGGTAAACCATATAATTCATCACCGTTGTTTCAGAATTTGGTAATATTTTTACATCTTGTGCACGACCACAATTAAAATCTTTAACAGTTATATATCCTCTAAAATAACCGTCATCAATTGACGCTTTTAGAAGAGATGATTGAACATATTTTACAGCAAGATTATGGTTTGCTTTTGCTGCATTAGATTTTGCTGCACTTGTATAACCACTGTATGCAACCACACCTACTGCAGCTAAAATACCGATGATTGCTACTACGACTAAAAGTTCTATTAGGGTGAAACCATTTCGTTTCATACAAAAATACTATCACTGTGCCCATAGTGTGACCAGACTAAAAATATTTTAAGATTATTGTTGCAATAAAATGTTTATTTAAACTTTAGCAATTGATTTGTAATCAATAGGTCCGCGGTTCGAATCCGTGCGGGGGCACCATCATTCAACTAAATCAATAATTATTATTGCTACAAAATTTAATTTCTAAACAATTTTAGGTTTGAGTGTGTCGTGAGTGTGTCGAGGTTGTGTCGTGATCAAGTATTCGTTATTAACTAGTCTACACAATCAAAAACTACTTTGTAATCTTCTTTTGATTTATATTTTGCAGATCTCTCAAATTTTAAACAATGCTTTTCTGCTTCTGGAAGCGCTTCTATTTCATCACCATATAGATATAAAACTACAAAGTTCTTATTACCATTTACAGATGGTTTTTCACATTTATAAGTTTGAGTTTGCAAATCATATGCACCTTTAACAAGTTCACCAGCGATGGGATATTTTTCAAATTGTAAACAATGTTTTTTAGCTTTATTAAAGATTAATTTTTTAGAGGCAATGTTGGGAAACCATTGAATAGTGATAAGATCATTGTTTTGTTCTATGACTGTTAATCGTTTTCCAAATCCGTAGTTTTCTCCATCATATCTACAAGACACCAATAGCAAACAGAGAACCACGATCCCTAAAAGTTTTTTCATTGTTTAAAAACTTTCATAGGCTCAATTATCATAAGCATAAACATATCCATAATCATTTGGTGTATTAATGGATCTATTAATTCTCGATTATCTTTTTGAAAAACTTTATCCACATCTTTTCCTGTAAAATTCATCAATAAGATTCCAGCAGGACGATTAAAGGGATTTGTCTTCATATTCCAAGACTCATTGTAAGCTTCAATATATTCATTTATTCCGTTAACCATTAATTCGGATTCTTTTATAGTTAGTCCAAAATCCTTTTCTAAAGATTTTTTGCACATAAGTTCTACTTTTTTACCCTGCTTTGAACTCATTAGCGCTGAATGTTTTTGTAATAATGCAAGACTCGTACCTATCATTGCAATTGCGGTTTCGTTAGAATTGATTTTTGTGACTTTTATTGTTGCTCCGGTTGCTAGTTTAATTTGTTCTTGTATGTGTGTAGCGTTAACTGTCGCATCTTTAAAAACTTTTTTGAGAAATTGTCTCGGAAGATCTTCATCAAATTTGATTGAAAATTTTAACGTGTTTAAAGTTTTTTTAAAATCTATCATATTCAATTCCTAAATTCTTTTATAATGCTCCACAAATAAGATGGGAACCATAGTAAGCAACAAGCTAAACATCCTGCGGCTGCTGAAAAAGATATAACTCCTAAAAATGCGTTTCCACTTCCAAAAAGTAAGATTAAATAGTGTGACGCAAATTTAAAATTAGGATAAAAAAACTCTACCCAACACAATAAACCAATTACTACAAAAGCAAATTTAACAAAGTTTGGACCTGGAAAATCTTTCCAAGTATTTAGAAAATTTTTGTTAGCTTGCCTAAGCATTATGAAACTTTACCATTGTGTCGTACGTGTGTCGAGATTACTGATGATTGTTTATAAGTATTGCTAAAACATATTTATTTGATTGGTAATACAAGATTTGTAATCAATAGGTCCGCGGTTCGAATCCGTGCGGGGGCACCATTAAATTAATACAAACAATCCAAATATAAGTGTATTTTTGTAAAATAATTATATTGATGAAATGAAGATATTTGCATTAAATTGTTTAGAAATTGTTTAAAAAAAAATATTTATGGCATTTAAATGAACTGCAGAGTATGTGGAGAAAAATGCGAAAAGGAATATACAAGTGTTAACTTGCCTGAGTGTATATGGCCAACAAAAAAAAATTTTAAATCAAAATGTCATGTCTATTCGTGTTTAAAATGTTTTCATTTACAGTTACAAAACTTTTCCAAAAAAAAAATATCAGAATTCTACGGTGATACTCAGTTTAATTTAAGTAAGTCGTCAGTACACAAAAATAGGATTAGGTTAATTAAGAAAATTTATGGGTTAAATTACCTTAAAAATAAAAATATTCTTGATGTTGGAGGCGGAATAAATCCAATTTTATATGGAAAACAAATATTCATAGCCGATATTAAAGTTCAAAATAATAATAAAATAATATTTAAAAATAACTATTTTGAAATTGATATTGAAAAAAATTCACTACCTTACAAATTTGAATGTATATTTTTAATTCATTCGTTAGAACATTTTAAGTATCCATTAAAAGCGCTTAAAAATATTACAAAATCATTAAATCCAAATGGAAGATTATTTATTGAAGTTCCAAATTTTGATTATTACACAATAAAAAAATCTTATTTTGGAATTTACCATCAGCACCTAAGTATGTTCACAATTGAGCATCTAAAGAATTTGTTAAAACAATCTGGAATGCATATTGACAAGTTATTAATCAAAAATGAAATTATGTTCTGCTCTTTTAAAAAACAAAATATTAAAAAAAAGGTAACATATATTGATAATAAAGAAATATTTGTTAAGTATAAAAAAAATTATAACGTAATGAGATTAAAGATTACGAAGCATATTAAAAATAAAAAATTTAATATTTATGGTGGTGGTGGAAGCATGGTTTTGGCTTTGGCCTCTGTTTTAAATAATAAAAAAAAAATAAACAAAATCTATGATAGTGACAGTAGAAAATGGAATAAATTTTTTCCAGGAACTAAAAAAAAAATATTTAGAAATAAAAAAAATATTACAAATATTAATATTTATTCTCTATCTTCTTATCATATGAAGAAAAATAAAAATTTGAATATCAACGATATTTAGCAGATGAAAATAAATAATATTAATTTTTTAAATAATGGATATGAAAAATTAGGAAATACTTTTAATAAAAAAGAATGTTGGAGATTAATAAAAAGTATACATAAAGTAAGAAATTTTAAAAATTTATTTTTATCAAAAAATATTTGGCTTAGTAAGAAATATAAATCTGTTAAGCAAAATCCTAGTCCTGGAAGAAACTTATTAAATAAGCTTGAAACAGAATTTATTTTTGAAAATAAAAAACTTAAGAAGTTGTTCACTAATATACTTGGAAAAAGCTATAGAATATTAGACGCTAAGCTTGTCATGGGAGTACCTGAATACATGATACCAGCTTGGATATTGAAATATACAAAAAATAATCATACAGTAAATCTTGGTGAATTTATAAAACCTAAATTAAGAGACATTACATACTTTAGGGGAATAGATTTCCATCAAGATATTATTGACTATCCAACAAGAGATGCTGATTTTGTAACTGCTTATATATATTTAGAAAAAGTTGATTCAAAATCCTCACCTTTATATCTAATTCCAAAATCCCATAGACTCGGTGCCGATTATTATCCTCATAATATAAAAAAAAATAATTCTAACAAAATGGTTTATAAAGTTGGTAAACAAAAGATAATCTCAAATTTAGAAATTCTTAAAGGACAAGCAGGATCACTATTTATTTGGCATCCATTTATATTGCATGGCACTCAACCTCACAAAAAAGACACTGCGCGTATATCTGTAAGAATATTAGCTGAAAAAAATAGAAGAATAAATGTTGGATGCATACTAGATAAAACAAATAAAAAAATTGTTGGGAAAAACAAACTAAATATCTACAATAAAGAACTAAATAAGGAAGGCAAAAATAAAAAAAGAAATTTCATTAACAAATTAAAATAAATTTAATCCCAAATATTTGAAGTCTATAAAGTAAAAAAATATAGCTTCCAAAAAGATTTTTTGTTTTTTCTGATCAATAAGTCTATGAATAAAATCAAATTAGACAGGTTTATTAATTATTTAAACATTTCCATTTGTTACTTGACAGTTATAAAAACTAATATCTTTTTCCGATGTCTCACTTTTAATGTCTCTAGTAATTTCGTGAACAAGTTCTCCTGATTTTCTATTGATTATTCCAGACTCTGAATAATTTTTATTTTGATTAAATCCTTTAAATAATACTACTTCTGTATTAACTATTTTTACCTCAAGGTTTTCAGAATTACTTAAAAAAGGCGATAAACCATTAATAACCAAATCTTTTGGTCTTTTAGAGATAATTTCAAAATTTTCCAAGTTTGCGTTATCAATATCATCTGAGGTAAAAACTTTGTAATTATATTCCGCATTTTTTATTATAATTTTTTCAAACTTACATTGAAAAGATATATTAATTTCATATTCAATTTTAATGTTTGTAGCAATTGCACTAATAGAAGAAAAATTAAAAATGATTATATATAATAAAAATTTTCTCATTTAGTTTATTTCATTTCTAATTTGTTCAATTTTAATTTTCTTTTGTAAACTTCGGTTTGAGTCATATAAAAGATTGAATTTAATTTTTTTATTAATTTTAATTGTAATATTAGTTGCGTTTCTTACTTCAACGTTATCAGCAACTGCACTTACTGGTCTCTTTGTTGGATTTGTGTTTTTGATTATTATTTTAGATTTATCACCTACTATCTTTCCCTTCCATCTTCTTGGTCTGAATGGGCTTATGGGACTTATGGCTAGTTGTTTTGAATCTATATCTAAGATTGGACCGTGAACTGATAAATTATAAGCAGTACTACCTGCTGGCGTAGACACCAGAACTCCATCAGAGACTAAATTTTTTATTATTGTTTTAAATTTGTTTGAGATTGATAAGGATGCTGCTTGTTTACTTTGTCTCAAAATTGAAACTTCGTTTATTGCAATTGATTTTTTTATTATATTTGATTTAGTTCTTACTGTCATTTCCAAGGGAGAGATTGTTACAACTCTTAAAGACTTAGATAGGTTTTTAATTGTATATTTAGTTGAAAATTTATTCATTAGGAAACCATAGTTACCTGAATTAATTCCATAAAACTTTTTATTATATTTGTAATATTTTTTTAAAGAACCTAGCATAAAGCCATCACCACCGATCACTACAATTAAATCTGATTTTGATAGTGCGTAATGACCTAGTCTCTTTTTTATAAAATTTTTAATCTTGATTGAGAGGTTGTTGTTATCAAAAAGAATATGAGGTTTTATCACTTAGTGGTGCCCTCGGCCAGACTCGAACTGGCACTCCCAAAAGGGCAAGGATTTTAAGTCCTTTGTGTCTACCAATTTCACCACGAGGGCATCTGTAATATTCATGAGTATTTATGCTAATATTTATAAATGAACAAGAGGAATAAGTAAAATTGTTATTCATTTGAATATTTTATAAACATTAATGACCAGTTTGAGAATCTAAGTAGGACAAAATTAATGATGAATAATTATCTTTAATAATTATCATTAATATAATGAAAAAAGAATTTATTAAATCTCACTTAAAAAAAAAATCACAATCAAAGCTTGCTTTATCAATTAGCCTATTTATTGTGCTTTTAACCTCGACTGGATATATCTTTAATTCTAAAGGAATAATTTTTCTATTCTATATTTCATGTTTTGCATTTTTCTACAATTTTGTAATACAGTTTTTATTAGAAAAATTTGATATTTAATCATGATTAAAACACTCATTAAATTAAAGATATTAAAATTTATATTAATTGGTGGTGTATCAGCAGCTTATGCTTTTAAGAGATATTGTGATCAAAAAAATAAAGTAAAATATAAAAAAGATGTAAATTCTGAAAAAACGAAATTATGATTGAACAAATTAGCGTTTATTTGACATCCATGATTTTAGGAATAATGCTATTCTTCTCGTTTGTAATAGCTCCTGTTGTCTTTACCACATTAGATGAGAATAATGCTCGAAAGTTTATAAGAAGAATATTCCCATTTTATTATAATGTTAATTTAGGGATAAGTTTTATTGTTCTTATAACATTTATGTTGTTTAGTAAGATAGGAATCGATTTTTATCTTATTTTGGCAATTACATTATTATTTGCTACTTCAAACTATTTATTAATGCCATTAATTAACAAGTATAGAGATGCGAAGCAGGATAAAAAATTTAAATACTCGCATTTTATATCTGTTTTAATTAATTTTATTCAAATGATTTGTTTAGTAATTATATTAGTTTAATTAATTTCAATATTAAGTCTCTTTGTGAATAAAAATAAAATTTTAATTTTTACTGATCTTGATGGATCTATTCTTGATAGAGATACATTTAAATTTGATCAAATTAAACAATACATGAAAAAAGTATTGAATTCTGGAATACTTATAATTCCAAATTCAAGCAAAACAGAGAGTGAAATTGTTGAATTTAACCAGGAACTAGGTGAAAATTTAGCTTATATTTCAGAAAATGGTTCAGTTATAAATGGGCTAAATTTATTAAATTCAAATTTTCCAAACAAAATAATTCTAAGTAGAGAAAAAGAAGAACTTGTTGAAGTTTTTAAAAATAAAGTGCCAGAAAATTTGCAAAATAAATGTAAATTTATTTCAAATCTTAAAAAAAAGGACCAAATTAACACATTTGGTTTAGGTGAAACAAAACTTAAGAATGCTCTGGATCGTAAATACACTGAGCCCTTTTTATTTGAAGGAAGTAAAAATGAAAAAAAAGATTTAACAAAAATACTAAAAAAAAACTCTTTAACCATTCAGGAAGGAGGTCGCGTTATAAATCTTTGTGATAATGTTAACAAAGTCAAATCAATGAACAAAATTTTAAAGATCTACAAAAAAATAGAGAGCAATATCGAAGTGATAGCTGTCGGTGATAACTATAACGATTTAGACATGCTTAAAAATAGCGATTTGCCATGTCTAGTATTTAATGACCAATTTAAGGAAGATCAAATAAATATAGATAATTTAATAATTTCTAACAGGCCATCTCCTGAAGGTTGGGCTGATGTGGTTAAAAAAGCGCTGGTTAAATTAGATCATAATGTTTAAGATTTTATATGAGTGATTTTTCTCAAAATGGAATAATTTCAACTTTACATGATTTTGGCACTAAAAGCACAGTTGAAATCGAAAAGGAACTACTTTCATTTTCCAAACAAAGAAAAATGGAACTAATTCTTCCATGTCTATATTCTGAATTGGAAGGGACTGCATTACCAAAAATTGTTAAAGAAATTAGTAAGACTAAATATTTAGATCATATTATTGTAGGTTTAGATAAAGCAAATTCAAAACAGGCCAAAAAGGCATGGAAGTTTTTTAAAAAATTAAATATACCATTTTCTATTCTTTGGAATGATGGTCCAGGTTTAAAAAAACTTGATCAAGAATTAAAGAAAAAAGATTTATCACCAAATGAGCTCGGTAAGGGTAGAAATGTTTGGTATTGTCTTGGAATGTGTATAGCAAGAGATAGTGCGCGTTCTGTTGCATTGCATGATTGTGATATCAAGACATATGACAGAAGAATGCTTGCAAAACTTTTTTATCCTGTTGTTAATCCAACATTTAATTTTGAATTTTGCAAAGGATATTACCCAAGAATTGCTAGTAATAAAATGAATGGTAGAGTTGCAAGATTGCTGGTCTTCCCCCTTTTGACCGCCTTGGAAAAAACTATTGGCAAAAGTGATTATTTAGAATTTATGAAATCATTTAAATATCCACTAGCTGGAGAATTTTCATTTAGAAGAAATGTATTACCTGAATTAAGAATTTCATCAGATTGGGGTATTGAGGTTGGAATATTATCAGAAATGCAAAGAAGTTTTTCTCCACAAAATATCTGTCAGGTTGATCTAGCTGATACATATGATCATAAACACCAAATATTATCAATTGATGACGAAACAAAGGGGTTATCAAGAATGTCAATTGATATAATCAAGACATTTATTAAAAAATTAGCAACACAAGGAAATACATTCAGCAGAGAAAAATTTAGATCATTAAAAGCGACATATTACAGATCTGCCTTAGATTTGATTGATATATACAGAACTGACGCTGAAATGAATGGTCTTAAGTTAGATACACACACTGAAGAAAAAACAGTGGAATTATTTGCAAGAAATATTATGAAGGCTGGGGAAGCTTTTATATTAAATCCTATGGATACACCTTTCATACCAACCTGGAGCAGAGTTAAAAGCGCAATTCCAGATTTTTTAAAAAGATTAAAAGAAGTAGTAAATGAAGATAACAAAAAATATAGTTAATGTTATCTCAGATAAACAAAAAAAAGATTAAGTATAAATTAAATAAAATTTATAATTTTTTACCCAAAAATGAAATTGATCTTTGTGCCAGAGAAATTTCAGTAATAGTAAACAATTTTAATAAAAATAATAAAAAGAAAAAATGGCTCGTCTCGGAAAAAACTACAATGGTTATTTGTTATGGTGATAGTGTTTATTCAAAAAATCAAAAGAATTTAATCACTTTTCGGAATTTTTTTAATAAGAAACTTGCAAAATTTATTGATACAATACACTTTCTTCCTTTTTATCCATCAAGTAGCGATAGTGGTTTTGCAGTTAAAGATCATTATAAAATAGATAATAAACTTGGTAATTGGTCAGATATTAAAAAGTTTGCTAAGAAAAAACAAATTATGTCAGACATAGTTATTAATCATGCATCTGCTAGAGGTTTATGGTTCAAAAATTTTTTAAAAGAAAAAAAACCAGGTAAAGATTATTTTTTGTTGGTTAATTCAAAATTTAATATTTTAAAAGTTGTAAGACCAAGAGATCATAAACTGCTAAAGGAAATCAATATATTTAAAAAAAAAGATTATCTTTGGAGGACATTCAGCGACGATCAAATAGATTTAAATTTCAAAAATCCAAAAGTGTTAATTAGATTTATTAAAATTATGATTAATTTAATTAAACATGGTGTAACTATTTTTAGATTAGATGCTATAGCTTATCTTTGGAAAGAAAGTGGAACAAAATGTATTAATTTAAAACAAACCCATGAAATAGTTAAAATTTTAAGAATTATTTCTAATTCTTTAAATATCAAAACTTTAATAGTTACTGAAACAAATTTACCTGAAAAAGAAAACTTAAGTTATTTAGGAAATAATGATGAGTCAAATTGGATTTATAACTTTACTCTTCCACCGCTTTTAATTCATGCATTATTATTTGAAAATGGCTCCTACTTAAATACTTGGAGTAAAAAACTACCGCAAACAAAAATAGGAAATTCTTACCTTAATTTTATTGCTTCACATGATGGTATAGGCATGAGACCTCTTGAAGGCATACTAAATAATAAATCAATTAAAAGTTTATTAACAAGGTTAAAAAAAAATGGATCAAAATTTTCTTACAGAAGAATTAACAATAAAAAAAAGAAAGTTTACGAATCCAATATTACTGTTTTTGATGCATTAAAAGTTTCAGATAAAGATAAAAAAGGGTTATATAATTATGACAGATACATAGCTGCCCATACAATTATGTTTTCGTTTGAAGGTGTACCAGGAATATACTTTAACTCTCTATTTGGTAAATCGAACGATGAGGCTAAATATATTATTACTGGTAATAATAGAGATGTAAATAGATATCGATGGAATGAGTTAAATATTTTAAAAAGAATGAAAAACAAAAATACAAAGGAACATTATATTTTTGAAACTTTTAAACATCTATTAAATATTAGAAAAAAACAAAAAGCATTTCATCCTAACGCACTAAGAACTAATATTAATTTAGGGAATAATTTTTTTTGTATAAAAAGAATCAGTTTAGATAAAAAACAAACAATTCTATGTTTAACTAATCTAACATCAAAATTGCAAAACACTAAAATAAACAAAAAATTTAGTAAATTTAAAAATTTAATAGATCCACATACCAAATTTCAAAATTTAAAATCTATTAATATGAAGCCTTTTGAAACTATTTGGCTTTCAAATACATAACAATATTGTTAAATCACACTTATTTATTTTTTTATGAATGAATTAGAACTTATTGCTGAAAATATTAAAAATAAAAATTTAGATAAAGCATTGAAACTTTGTGAATTAAATACAAATTCAAATAATAAAACGATAATTTTCAATTTTATTGGTGTAATTAATTTTATAAAAAAAGATCTTGTTAATGCTGAGAAAAATTTTTTAGATGCAATTAAAATCGATGATAAATTTCAAGATCCAATTAGAAATCTTTGTGTTATTTATACAAATACAAAAAAATTTGATAAATTACTAAATTTTTCAATTAAACTGTATAAATTAGATAATTCGAACCCACTTAATATATTTCAAATTGGATCTGCTTATGAATTAAATAAAAATTATGATGAAGCTATTAAATATTATGAGGAGTTTATCAATACAAATGGAAGTGATAAAAAAAGAGGATTTAACAATATTGGAAATATATATTTAAGAAAAGGTAAACCAAAAATTTCAATAAAATATTTTTCTAAAGCATTAGAGTTTGATAGAAATAATAAAATTTTAATTAACAATGTTTTACTTTGCTATTTATCTCTTAGAGACGAAAAAAAAGCTGATGTATACTTTAAAAAAGCAGAAATTATAGACAGTAATTACATTGAATTCTTACATAACAAAGCGGAATATTTAATTCTTAAAAATCAAATAGATGAAGCTGAAAAATTACTAGATAAAAATAAAAATATTACTAAATTTTTAATAACTTTAATAAGACTTTATTTTAATTCTGGTCAAAGTGATAAAGGAAATGAGTTACTAAATAAATCTAAAGAAATGCTAAGCAACAATTCAGATTTTTATAACTATCTGGGTATTAGATATTTGTACGAGGGAAACTTTGATGAAGGATGGAAATATTATGAGTATAGAAAGTCTAAATTAACTCACTTTTTTCAAGAGATAAAAGAATGGGATGGAAACAATATTATTGATAAATCAATAGTTGTTTACAACGAACAGGGTTTGGGTGATTCAATTCAATTTTCCAAATATTTGGTGCCATTATCAAAAGTTGCAAAACATGTAACCTTTGTTGTTCAGGATAATATTAAAAATTTGTTTAAAAATTCTAAAAAAATAAATATTGAAAATTATCAATCATGTAAAAATCAAAAATTTGATTTTAAGATTTCTTTAGGTTCTTTGATTAAATATTTTTATAAAGATAAAATTGATTTAGAGGATGGACTTATAGAATTAAATAAAACTCAAAAATTAGATATAGAAAATAAAATTGATGTTTCTAAAAAAAATATTGGAATTGTTTGGTCGGGATCTTTTTTAGGACCTAATGAACCTTATAGATCAATACCACTTAATTATTTCAGAAAAATTCTTAATTTA
>CACPLR010000017.1 GCA_902634885.1 uncultured Pelagibacteraceae bacterium
GTTGCTCTTTTAAATAAAGACCATAAATTTATAAAATACTTTTATTATTGTATAATAATTTGTTTTACAGCTTTAATTTTAGATGGTTATTATCAATACTTCGTGGGAGAAAATATTTTAGGTTTTAAAACCGTTAATAATTTTAGGGTTTCGAGTTTTTTTAATGACGAACTAATATTAGGGAGTTATTTAAGCCGTATTTGGCCAATTTTCTTTGGTATTTATATACTTATGTTTAATTCAAAAAATAAATTATTTTTATTTACTATTGCAATCTTTGTTTTGTCACAAGTTTTAATTTTCTTAAGCGGAGATCGATCAGCCTTTTTCCTTATCAATTTATCAGCAATTTTTGTAATTGTTTTTTCTAAAAAATTACTAAAGTTAAGGCTTATAACTTTATTATTAAGTATTTTTTTTATAATCTTAATATCAATCATTAATCCAACCGCAAAAGAAAGATTAGTTGATCATTCGTTAAATGATATGAACTTATTTGGCAAAAATGCAAATGAGCAAGGAAAAAAATATATTTTTTCAAAACAATACACTAGTCATTACATCACTGCTTACAGAATGTTTTTAGATAATAAGATAATTGGTGTAGGAGTTAAAAATTTTAGAAATTTTTGTGGAAATGAGGCTTATGAATTAAATGAATTGTCTTGCTCTACACATCCTCATAATTCGTATATACAAATATTATCAGAGACAGGCATTATTGGTTTCAGTTTTTTAATAATTATTCTTTTTTATTTTTGTAAATATATTCTTAAGCATGCAATTCTCAGATTGAAAGGAAAATATTATTTTTCTGATTTTGAGGTATGTATCTTATCAGGTATAGTTTTATATCTTTGGCCAATAGTTCCTACAGGAAATGTGTTCAATAATTGGTTAAATATTGCAATGATACTAAATATACCATTTCTAATATGGAGCAGGAAGTTGATTAAACTTAAAAAGTAATATCATATTTTTTTCTGCTTTACTTGTTAGTTTTTTTTGAGTACAAGAATTTGCCTGGTAATTATTGCGAAAGGGTAATACCCGATCCCATTCCGAACTCGGAAGTCAAGCCTTTCAGCGCCGATGGTACTTTGTCTTAAGACACGGAAGAGTAGGTCATTGCCAGGCTAATCTAAATGAAAAATATCATTATTGTAACTGGTGGTGCTGGGTTTGTTGGATCAAATTTAATCGAATATTTTTTAAAAAAAACAAATAAGGAAATAATTAGTATAGATAATTATTCAACTGGAAAAAAAATAAATCATATAAAATCATCTAGGGTAAATTATATAAGAGGAAATACTATAGATATAGGTAAAATACTTTATAGATTTACAAATAAAATAGATACAATTTTTCATTTTGGTGAGTTTGCAAGAATATATCAAAGTTTTAAAAAATTTGATGAATGCTTTAAATCAAATTCAATTGGAACTAAAGAAGTTTTTAAATTTTGTTTAGATAATAAAATTCGATTAATTTACTCTGCTACATCGGCAAGTTTGGGAAACAAAGGAAATGATAAAAATTTATCTCCTTACGCTTTTACTAAATCAAAAAATTTAGAAATGTTAGAAAATTTTAAGAAATGGTTTAAATTTAAATTTGATATAATTTATTTTTTTAATGTTTATGGAAATAAACAAATTTGTGTTGGTGACATGGCAACAGTTATTGGAATTTTCGAAAATCAGTTCAAAAAAAAAAATAAATTGACAATTGTAAAGCCTGGAACACAAACAAGAAGATTCACACATATATCAGATACTATTTCTGTTTGTTATGAGGTGTGGAAAAAAAACAAGTCTAAATATTATTCTATTTCACATAAACAAAAACATTCTATTATTGATGTGGCAAAAATGTTCAAAACTGAATTCAAATTTTTACCTAAGAGAAATGGAGAAAGATATGCATCAGTTTTGACCACATTAACTAAAAATAAAAAAGTCGTAAAAAGATATGGAAAAAAGAATTTGAAAGATTACATTTCATCGTTTATTAAAGAAGAAAAAAAAAATGAAAATAGCTAGCTCACTTAAATCTCTTAAAAATAGAGACCTAAACTCTAAATTAGTAAGAAGAAGAGGAAGAGTTTACATAATAAATAAAAAAAATCCAAAATTTAAAGCAAGACAAAAATAAATTTATGGACAATGAAAACCATAAAAAAACCTGGAATAATTTCACTAAATTTGTTCTTTGGGGGTCAATTGCTGTTGCTATCATATTAATCTTAATGTCAATATTTCTTTTATAAATGAATATAGGCTCAACTAAAGAAGATTTAAAAAATGAACAACGTATAGCTATCACGCCAGATGTAATTAAAAAATATAAAACTTTAGGTTTAAATGTGCTTTTACCTAAAGAATATGGATTTCATTTGGGAATATCAGATCAAGAATTTATAAATGAGGGTGCAGAAATATTAGAAAACGATTTGAAAGTTTTAGCAGAAGCAGATGTAATTTTACAGATGAATTTAATAAGTGATGAAAATTTTGAAAAATTAAAATCTGATCAACTTTTAATTGGAGTTTTGAATGCTTATTCTAATAAAGAAAAAATACAAAAACTCTTAAAAAAAAAAATTAATTGTTTTTCACTTGAACTCTTACCAAGGATTACAAGGGCGCAATCTATGGATATACTCTCATCCCAAGCAAATTTAGCTGGTTACAAAGCAGTGATAGACTCATTTGCTTTTTATCAAAAAGCTATTCCTATGATGATGACCGCAGCTGGCACCATTCCTGCAGCGAAAGTACTTATTGTTGGAGCCGGTGTAGCTGGGCTTCAAGCAATAGCAACCGCAAAAAGAATGGGAGCAATAGTTTATGCAACAGATGTGAGATTAGCATCAAAAGAACAAGTGGAAAGTTTGGGAGGAAAATTCTTAGTAGTTGAGGGTGCAGAAAATTTAGAAACTGCAGGTGGATATGCAAAAGAAACAACAGAAGAATTTAAAAAAAAACAAGAAAACTTACTTAAAGAAACATTAAAGAAAATTGATATTGTTATTTGTACTGCTTTGATACCAGGAAAAAAAGCGCCTTTAATAATTAGAAAAGAGATGATTGAAGTTATGCAGAATGGATCAGTTATTTATGATTTAGCCGCATCCCAAGGAGGAAATTCTGAGTTGACAAAAGTTAATGAAATCGTGGATCATAATGGTATTAAAATAATGGGTGAAAGTAACATTTTAAATAAACTGCCAAATTCTGCTTCAAATTTATATGCAAAAAATATATTTAATTTTGTAAATAATTTATACGATAAAGAAAATAAAAAATTCAATATTAATCTTGAGGACGAGATAATTGAAAAAACTCAGGTAAAATAATTATGGAAATAGATCCTTTTATATTTAGATTAAGTATATTTATATTATCAATTTTTGTTGGATACTACGTAGTTTGGAGTGTAACACCATCACTTCACACTCCTCTAATGTCTGTAACAAATGCTATTTCGTCAGTTATAATTGTTGGTGCAATTATTGCTGCGTTAGCAAGTAATTCGAACAAAATTTTTGAAATTTCAAGTATATTTGGTTTTCTTGCAATAATTTTAGCAGCAGTAAATATATTTGGTGGATTTTTGGTAACTCAAAGGATGCTTCAAATGTATAAGAAAAAGAAAAAATAATATTTACAATGTCAGCAAATCTCTCTGCAACTTTTTATTTAGTTTCCGGAATTTTGTTTATCTTAGCTTTAAGAGGTCTCTCTTCTCCCGAAACCTCAAGACGAGGTAATTATTTTGGAATTGCTGGAATGGCAATTGCAATTATTGTAACTTTTTTATCTGTTGGAAATTTTAGTTCAGGATTTATATATGTTTTAGCTTTTTTGATAATAGGAGGATCAATTGGAGCATTCATAGCATTTAGGATTCCTATGACAGCTATGCCAGAGCTTGTTGCGGGCTTTCACAGTTTAGTTGGACTTGCCGCAGTCTTTGTTGCTATTTCAGCTTTTTTAAAACCTGAAGCTTTTAATCTTGGAGTAATTGGGAATATTAAAATCGCTAGTCTAATTGAAATGTCCTTGGGCGTGGCCATAGGCGCAATAACATTCTCTGGCTCAATCATTGCCTTTTTAAAGCTCAGAGGAATAATGTCAGGAGCACCAATCACTTTTAAAGGACAGCATTTTATCAATCTGTTTTTGGGCTTAGGAATAATTTTATTAATTTTTTATTTATGTAAAACACAATCTTCAAATACTTTTTGGACGATTGTGGCTATTTCCTTTTTTCTTGGAGTATTGCTAATAATTCCAATAGGAGGAGCAGATATGCCAGTTGTTATTTCTATGTTAAATTCTTATTCTGGTTGGGCTGCAGCTGGTATTGGCTTCACCTTAGAAAACACAGCATTAATTATTACTGGAGCATTAGTAGGTTCATCGGGTGCGATACTCTCATATATAATGTGTAAGGGTATGAATAGATCATTCTTTAATGTAATTCTTGGAGGATGGGGTGCAACTGATCAAGCAACGTCGAGTCAAAGCAAAGAGCAAAAGCCCACAAAAAGTGGAAATGCAGATGATGCGGCATTTTTAATGAAAAATGCATCTTCAGTTATTATTGTTCCTGGTTATGGAATGGCCGTTGCTCAAGCGCAGCATGCGCTCAGAGAAATGGTAGACGCATTGAAAAAAAGTGGTGTCAAAGTATCCTATGCTATCCATCCAGTTGCAGGTCGAATGCCTGGTCACATGAATGTATTATTAGCAGAGGCAAATGTCCCCTATGATGAAGTATTTGAATTGGAAGAGATAAATAATGATTTTGCAAATTGTGACGTTGCTTATGTAATTGGAGCAAATGATGTTACAAACCCAGTAGCAAAAACAGATCCACAAAGTCCAATATTTGGTATGCCAGTTCTGGATGTTGAAAAAAGTAAATCAGTTTTATTTGTTAAGAGGAGCTTGTCACCAGGTTATGCTGGAATCGATAATGATCTTTTCTATAGAGATAATACTTTAATGCTGTTTGCGGATGCCAAAAAAATGACCGAGGAAATAGTAAAAAGCTTGTAAATTGACTAAAATTTTTTGTGATATCGCAGATATAAATGAGATTAAAAAATTCAATAAAAAAAAAATAGTTCAAGGTTTTACTACAAATCCCAGTTTAATGAGGAAAAGTGGAGCAAAAAACTATACAAAATATACTAAAAATATAATTTCTATAACAAATAAGCCTGTTTCTTGTGAAGTATTTGCTGACAATTCAAAAGAGATGATCCTGCAGGGAAATATAATAAACAAATGGGGAAAAAACGTTTATGTAAAAATTCCTGTAACTAACTCCAAGGGAAAATTTATGGGAGCAGCAATAAATTCATTAAATAAAAAAAAAATTAAATTAAATATAACTGCAGTCTATACTGCCAAACAAACTAAACAAATATTGGGCAAAATTGATAAAAAAACAAATGTAATAATATCAATATTTGCAGGAAGAATGGCTGATGCAGGAAAAGACCCAGTACCTGAATTTAAAAAAAGTATTAAAATGTCAAAAGATTATAAAAATGTTCAAATACTCTGGGCAAGCACAAGAGAGCCGTATAATTATATTCAAGCTAAACAATTGGGTTGCCAGATAATTACAGTGCCACCCCTGATCATAGAAAAAATTGAAAAGTTTGGTAAAACTTTTCATCAACTCACAAAAGATACTGTCAAAGGTTTTCTAGTAGACGCAAAAAAATCTAATTTTAAAATATAAAATTGGTTGCGGGGGACGGATTTGAACCGCCGACCTCAAGGTTATGAGCCTTGCGAGCTACCAGGCTGCTCCACCCCGCGATTTGAGAAAAGATTTATACATTATAAAAAAATAATGTATATAAATAATTTTATCTAATTAACTAAAAATGAGACATAAAAATAACATAAAAAACTTTCTCGTAAATTATTTACAAAACTTAAATACCTCAATTTTAAAATCTGATATCAAAAATATCGAGAGAGCAGCAATGGAGATTAAAAAAGTCTCTGAAAAAAAAAATACAATTTTTGTTTGTGGAAACGGAGGTTCAGCTGCAATATCTAATCATTATGTTTGTGATTATTCAAAATTTTTAAGGCAGCATTCAAATTTAAAACCAAAAGTAATTAGTTTATCCAGCTCGATGGAGACAATTACTGCTGTAGCAAATGATTTTAGTTATGATAAGGTTTTTAAATATCAAGCTGAAAGTTTATTTGAGAAAAATGACTTACTTATAATTATAAGTTCTTCAGGAAATTCAAAAAATATTCAAGAAGTTTTAAAATACGCAAAAAAAAAGAAGGTAAAAACTATAGGTTTTAGTGGATTTGACGGAGGATATTTAAAAAAAAACTGTAATATATCTATTCATGTAAATGCAAAGAATTATGGAATTTCGGAAGATGCTCATCATATTTTGATGCATATGATACTTCAATATCTAGTAGATTATTTAAAAAAAAATAAATAATTATTATATTCTATTTTTAAGTTTATTAAATTTCTTAACTCTTTTAATATTTTCTTGTAAGATACGTTTTTTCTTTTCCGATGGTTTTTCGTAAGTATTTTTTAATTTTATAATTTTAAAAAAACCATCACGCTGGAGTTTTCTTTTTAAAACTCTCAGTGCCTGTTCAATATTATTATCTTTAACTTCTATTTTTATAATAACCCCCAAAAAGTAGCATTTGTTATCACTTTATAAATTATTTGTCTATTATTATACATTTATTTTATGTTTTTTCCTTTTTCCTTATCTTTTTTCTCTCTCTTAATTCGTCTTTCTGCTTTTTCTATTGCATCCATAAGTTCTTTCTGAGAAAATAATCCTATAGCAACAGGATCCTTTGCATTGAGATTATTATAGTTCCAATAACTTTTATTTCTAATAGCTGTAACCGAATTTTTTGTAACACTAACAAGCCTTGCTATTTGTGAGTCTTTTAGAACATTATGATGTTTTATTAGCCAAAGCACAGAGTCAGGTTTATCTTGACGTTTTGATAGAGGAACGTATCTTTTTATTTTTTTTTCTGTGTTCTCAATTTCTACATCATTAGTTTTCAGATTTAATGGTCTATTATTGTCTTCTGATGATAAGTTTATTTCCTCTCTGGTAAGTTGACCAGACATTATTGGGTTATAGCCAACTATACCTTTCGCTACATCCCCATCTGCTATACCTTGGACTTCTACTTCATGTAATTCACAAAAATTAGCAATTTGTTTAAATGTAAGTGTAGTATTTTCAACTAACCAAACAGCAGTTGCCATTGGCATTAAAGGTGCATTAGACATTAACTACTTTTCTCTGATCTAAAGTTTTGGAATTTTTTATTGAATTTACTTATTCTTCCTTTGTCTAATAGTTTTTGTTTTCCGCCCGTCCAAGCAGCATGTGATTTAGGATCTATTTCTAGTTTAAGGACTTCACCCTCAGACCCCCATGTAGATTTTGTTTCAAATTGAGATCCATCTGTCATCTCAACTTTAATTTTGTGGTAGTTAGGATGTAAATTTTTTTTCATAGTGGACGGTTTATAACAAAAGTAATCTCTAAAACAATTAAAAGTTTTTGATTTTTTCAAGCATTTTTTGGTAAATATTAATATTTGATGCCTTTATGTTTATTTCTTCATCTCCGAACTCACTAATATCACTAACTTTCCCTCCAGCCTCATTGATAATTAAGATACCGGCAGCGATGTCCCAAATATTTATTTTATTATTAAAAAAACCATCTAATCTTCCAGCTCCCACATATGCCAAATCAAGAGCTGCACAACCAGTATTTCTCATATTTAAATGTGGTGTTGCATATTTTACACCATCACTATTTGAAGAAAACAAACATTCTTCCAAATTAATTTTACTAGAAACTCTTACTCTATGATTATTGAAATAGGCTCCACTATTTTTCTCAGCATAAAATATTTCATTTTTTATTGGATCAAAAATTAATCCTGATTCTAGATTACCATCTATCCTCAGAGCTATTGATATTGCAAAATGAGGTATTCCATGCATGAAATTAATTGTTCCATCTATAGGGTCAATAATCCAACAAGCCTCATCATTTTTATTTTTGATAATTCCACTTTCCTCAGTAATAAAAGAATAATTTTTTTTTGCTTTTGAAAGTTCTTCAATAAGTATTTTTTCTACTTTTTTATCTGTCTTAGTTACGAAATCTCTTGGGCCTTTTTTGGATACTTGTAAATTTTCAATTTCACCAAAATCTCTTATAATCGCTTTAGAAGCTTTTTCACAAGCCTTAATCATAATATTTAAATTTGGGGAAATTGAATTCATGAATTATACTTTTTTTACATATTCAATTGTTCTTGTATCAACAATTATTTCATCTCCACTTTCTACAAAAGCAGGGACTTGAATACTCAAACCATTATCAAGAGTTGCAGGTTTATATGAAGAGGAAACGGTTTGACGTTTTAATGCAGCGTCAGTAGTTTTAATTTTGCTTTTTATTTGATTGGGTAGATTAACACTTAAAGGTGTCTCATTATGAAAATTTATCGTGACCTCTAAATTTTCGGTCAACATTTTTCCTCTATCTCCAACAATCTCTTTTTTAATATTAATTTGCTCAAAATTTTCTGGATTCATAAAAAAATAATCTTTTTCATCATCATAAAGATAATTAAATTTTATCTCTTCCAAAGATGCTTTTTCTACAGTTTCACTGGATCTAAATCTTTCATTAAGTTTTGTATTTTTATTTAAACTTTTCATTTCCACTTGTGCAAATGCTCCACCTTTTCCAGGTTTTACATGTTGTGTTTTTGATACTTCCCACAAATTATTTTTATACTCTAAAATCATTCCAACTCTTATTTCAGTTGCATTTATTTTCATTTTAATCTTTCTATTGCTTCGTAAGGTTTGTATTTATTATTATTCCAAACGTATCCTGAGATAGCTAAAAAGTTTGCTTTGTTCAACAAAAGTTTTTTATAATTTTTTTCGTTAATACCACCAATTGCAACTATAGGATTATTAGTTATTTTTTTTATTTTTCCTAAAATACTTGTTTTTGCTCTAAATTTTATTTTTTTTGTTTTTGTTTTGTAAAAAGCACCAATAGCAATATAATTTGCTCCATTCATCAATGCTTTCTTTGCTAATCTAATAGAATTATGGCAAGTAATTCCAATTATTTTATTCTTTAAAATTTTTTTTGCTTTAATAATGTTCATATCTTTTTGACCCAAATGACAACCGTCTGCATTTACTTTTGAAGCAAGAATTGGATCGTCATTAATTAAAAATTTAACTTTATATTTTCTGCAGATTTTGATTATTCTTCTTGAAATTAATATTTTTTTAGAAAGTTTTTCATTTTTTAATCTTAATTGAAAAAAACTTACTTTTTTTGATTTAAAAACAAGTTCTAGAGATTTAAAAAATGTATTATCGAGTATTTTTTTTGGAGAGATTAAATAAACAAATCTTTTATTTTGAATTTTCAAGATTTTCTGACCACTTCCCTTGTGCTGCTAAAGTACACATTTTTGCCCTATGATCAAACACTTCTTGAGTTCCTTTGATATTGTAAATGTCTTTAGACCAAAACTTTAAAGCACTCTGTTGAAGAGCTCGTCCATAAGAATAAGTCATAATAAAGCTAGAGTCGTTTTTAACGTTAATTTGATTAAGATTATTTGTTGCTTCAACTTCAGTCTGTCCACCAGATAAAAATGCTACACCTGGAACTTCAGATGGTACATTATTTTTTAAACATTCTAATGTCATCTCAGCTACCTCATTATTTGAAATTGTTTCATTCGAATCTGTTCCTGGAAGGATCATATTAGGTTTTAAAATTGTACCTTTAAGATCAACTTTATTTATATCTAATTCGTCATAGCATCTTTTAATAACCTCAGATGTTTTATTAAAACAATCTTTAGCCGAGTGTTTTCCATCCATTAAAACTTCTGGCTCTACAATTGGTACCATTCCAGCTTCTTGCGCTAGTGCAGCATATCTAGCTAAAGCATGGGCGTTTGCTATGATTGATATCTTGCTTGGAAACAAATCAGAGATAACGTAAACACCTCTCCATTTTGTAAATCTAGCACCAAGTTGATAATAATCTTTTAACCTTTCTCTTAAACCATCTAATCCTTCAGTAATTTTTTCCTCATTAGAACCCGCTAAAGTTTTTGCGCCTGTATCAACTTTTATTCCTGGTATGGCTCCACTATTAGAAATTAATTCTGGTATAGATTTGTTTTGAGAAGTCTTTTGTCTAATTGTTTCATCATATAATATCACACCACCTATACATTCTTTCATTGAGTTTGAAGAAAAAAGTGTTTCTCTAAACATTAATCTGTTTTTTTCATTAGACTCTACATTTACTGAATCTAATCTTTTTTTCATAGTCCCAGTGCTTTCATCGGCCGCAAGAATTCCTTTTCCATTATGAAGAATTTTTTCTGCTATTTTGTATAATTCAGACATTTAATTCAGCGCTCTTATACCAGGAAGAATTTTTCCTTCAAGATATTCTAAAAATGCTCCACCAGCAGTTGATACAAAATTAAATTTATTTTTAATTTTCATGGAGTTGATAACAGAAACAGTATCTCCACCACCAATAACTGAATAAATCTTTGTTTCTTTATTTGCTATATATTTTGCTATTTCTAAGCTACCTGTTGAAAAATTAGGATTTTCAAAATATCCCAATGGCCCGTTCCATAATATGGTAGAGGAATTATCGATTAACTTTTTAATATTTTTTAAAGTTTTTGAACCCACATCAAGTATCATATCGTCATTTTCTATTTGGTTTAATGATTTTTGAACAGAGTCGTCATCAAGGCTCTTTCCAACTTTAACATCTTCAGGGAAATATATTTTACAACTATTTCTTTTTATTTCAGAAAAAATTTCTTGAATTATTTTTTCAGAGTTTTTTTCAAATAATGAGATACCTATATTTTGACCCTTGTATTTAAAAATGTTATTAGCCATTGCTCCAACGATTACAATATTGTCAAATTTAGGTATTAAATTTTTTATAATGTCTATTTTTGTAGATATCTTTGATCCTCCAATTATACAAGTAATTGGTTTTTTAATTTCTGTTGTAATTTTTCTGAGAGCTTCAACCTCTGAATTGATCTGAAGTCCACTATAGGATGGTATAAATTTTGTAATACTTGTAACTGAAGCATGTTCTCTATGTGAACATGAAAAGGCATCGTTGACATATATATCCCCTAGTGTTGACAATTGTTCAGAAAATTTTTCATTGTTATTCTCTTCTTCAGGATAAAATCTAATATTCTCTAAAATAATAATTTTTTCATCGGCATCATTAAATAATTCACTTTTTTTTAAATTAAAAATATTTGTCTTTTCTAGCCTGATATTTTCATTAACTTGTGAACTTAAGATATCTCTTATTGGTTGAAGAGATAGCTCACTTTTAATTTTTCCCTTAGGTCTTCCAACATGAGAAATTATTATTATTTTTGCATTTTTTGATAAAAGAAGATTAATTGTTGGAATAATTTTATCTATTCTATTTGTATCTGTTATTTTTCCATCTAAAATTGGAACATTCAAATCTAATCTCAAAAGTACTATTTGATTATTTAAATTTTCTAAATCTGATATGGATTTCATTAATTGATTTTGCTTAAATATCTTGCAATATCACACATTCTATTGGAAAAACCCCATTCATTATCATACCATGCAGAAATTTTTCCCATTTTTGAACCAACGACATTAGTTAAAGAACTATCTAATATTGCTGATGCGCTATTATGATTGAAATCTATTGATACCAATTTTTCTTTTGTTACATTTAAGATATTTTTTAGATAAGCATTTGAAGCTTTTGAAAATGAATTGTTTAATTTTTCTTTAGAGATGTTTTTTTTGACAATAAATACAAACTCAACCAACGATACATTGGGAGTTGGCACTCTCATAGCAATTCCTTCAAGTTTTCCTTTTAATGAAGGTATAATTTCGCCAATTGCCTTAGAAGCACCAGTTGATGTTGGCACAATTGATTGGCTCGCAGATCTTGCTCGTCTTACATCTTTATGTGAATTATCTAATATTCTTTGATCTGTCGTAAAAGCATGAATGGTTGTCATAAAACCATTTTGGATTGTAAAATTTTTATTTATAACATCTGCAACAGGAGCAAGGCAATTAGTCGTACATGATGCAGCTGAAATAATATTATCATTCTTTCCAATTTTTTTGTGATTTACACCAAAAACAACTGTCTTATCAGCATTTTTGCACGGAGCTGATACTATGACTTTTTTTGCTCCATTTTTTAAATGTGGTGTTTGTTTTTCTTTGGAATTAAATTTACCTGTACACTCAAAAACATAATCAACATTATATTTTTTCCAATTTATGTCCTTAATATTTGAGAATTGTGAAAATGATATTTTGTCTTTATTGATTTTTAAATAACTTGAATTAGAACTTATCTTAGCATTGAATTTTCCATGAACTGAATCGTATTTTAATAAGTTTGCACTAACCTCAGAATCTGATCTATTATTAATATGTTTAATTTGAATTTTCCCTTTATAATTTTCATAAATTGATCGGACAACCATTCTTCCAATCCTACCCATACCATTAATCCCGATTTTAATTGGCATTTTTTTTGATGTTAAATTTTATTTTTTTACAAATTTTTTCAACATTTAATCCGAAGTGATCATATACTTTTTTATAAGGAGCACTTTTTCCAAAATCATTTACTGAAAATGATAATCCTTTATTATTTATGTATTTTGACCATGACTGATCTGATCCTGCTTCTATCGAAAATATTTTGCTGGTTTCATTTAAAATTTTGCTTTTGTATTTTTGACTTTGTTTATCAAAGATTTCCTGGCAAGGCATAGATATAACTTTTGAATATATTTTTTCTTTGGCTAATTTATGACTTATATTTAAAGCTAGATTTACTTCTGAGCCGGTAGCTAATATGGTGATTTTTATTTTTTTATTAGTTCTAATTACTTCATAAGCACCATAAGAGCATTTATTCGTAGACGTGAAACGTTTTCTTATCGGGTCTAAGTTTTGTCTAGTTAATGAGAGAACACTCGGGGTTTTTTTGTTTTTTAGCGCGAGATCCCAGCATTCAATGGTTTCTGTCTGATCAGCAGGTCTAAGTATATTTAAATTTGGTATAGATCTTAAGCCTGATAATTGTTCAATGGGTTGATGAGTTGGGCCATCTTCACCTAATCCAATAGAGTCATGTGTCATCACATAAATTACTCTTTGTTTCATTAATGCAGAAAGTCTAATTGAA
Source organism: uncultured Pelagibacteraceae bacterium (assembly GCA_902634885.1). GTDB lineage: Bacteria > Pseudomonadota > Alphaproteobacteria > Pelagibacterales > Pelagibacteraceae > Pelagibacter. Next base: position 13,364 of record CACPLR010000017.1, read on the forward strand.
GGCTTACAATAATCTGAAAATATCAAAAAAGTTCCTCCATATGGAATTAAATTACTGTGCAATGCTAAACCGTTCATAATACCACACATTGCATGCTCTCTCACTCCATAATGAATATAATCACCATCAAAATTTTTGGCATTTATAACTTTGTTAAATTTAGATTTTGTATTATTTGAACCAGCTAGATCCGCAGACCCTCCAATTAAATTATTTTTTAATTTAAACAATGAGTTTAAAACAGCTTCCGAAGACTTCCTTGTTGCTAATGGTTTTAAATTTGAGATAACATCTTTCTTTTGTTTTATAATCGAATGGGAAAAATTATTACTAAACAAATCTTTTAAGCTATTTTTATTTCTTGAAAAATTTTTCTTCCATTTTGCCTCTGACTTTGAAGCTTTAAGTCCTATTTTTCTCCATCCTTTTAAAATATTTTTTGGTATTTCAAAAGGTTTGAAAGGCCAGTTTAATTTTTTTCTTACTAATTCAATCTCTTTAGGTCCAAGAGGACTCCCATGTGAAGATGCTTTACCACTTTTATTGGGTGAACCAAATCCAATTTTTGTTTTACAGGAAATAATCGTTGGCTTAATTGCTTGTAGTGCTTTGTTAATCGCACTGTATATTTGTTTTTCATTGTGACCGTCAATATCAATATAATTCCAACCATAGCTTTCAAACCTTTTTTTATAGTTGTCTGATACAGCAAGACTAGTTGGTCCATCAATTGAAATAGAGTTGTTATCAAATAACATGATTAAATTTTTAAGTTTTAGGTGGCCCGCCAAACTCATTGCCTCGTGACTAATACCTTCCATTAGACATCCATCACCTGCTAAAACATAAGTTTTATGATTAATTGTTTTACTTCCCAATTTCTTTTTTAAAACTTCTTCAGCAATTGCAAAACCAACAGCATTTGCAATCCCTTGCCCTAGTGGTCCAGTTGTCGTTTCTATTCCAGAGTTTGTTTCATACTCAGGATGTCCAGCACAAATAGAATTCAGTTGTCTAAAGTTTTTAATATCGGAAATCTTTATGCTTTTATAACCAGTTAAATACAGCAAAGAATATAACAACATTGATCCATGGCCAGCAGATAAAACAAACCTATCTCTATTGATCCAACTTGGATTGGATGGATTGAATTTTAGAAAGTTTTTAAAAAGAACAGTTGCAACATCAGCCATTCCCATTGGCATCCCAGGATGGCCTGAATTAGCTTGTTCAACCGCATCCATTGAAAGAACACGAATTGCATTCGATAGATCTTTATTTTGTATTCTCAAAAAATTATCCTGTATAGACTTAGGTGACTCAATTTAATAGTATGTTTATATATAATGAATCCTATAAGTGAAAAAGAAAAAAAATTAAGTCAAACACTTGAAAAACTTAAAAATTTTGATTTAGCTAAAAAAGATAATTCGTCAAAATTAGAAGGTCTCAAAGAGCAAAAAAATCAATTAGAAATTGAATATAAAAAACTATTAGAAAATTATAATTTTTTAGAAAAAGAAAATTTAAAATTGATGAAGGAGTTTGAAGAATTTAAGTCTAAGGATGAGGATGAAAAAAGAAGAGAGCAAAATTTTTCAGAGAAAATAGATGAATTAAATCAAGAAACCGATAGTTTACTGGATGAAATTGAAAAATGGCAAATGTAAATATCAAATTTAATGGAAAAGAATACCTACTATCCTGTGAAGATGGACAGGAAGAACATTTAGAGGAGCTATCATCTCATCTAAGTCAAAAATTTAGCAGTCTTAAAAATTCGCTTGGAAACATAGGTGAAAATAAACTTTTACTTATAACATCAATTACAA
>CACPLR010000018.1 GCA_902634885.1 uncultured Pelagibacteraceae bacterium
AGTAAAACCATAAAAAAAACTATTTCAAGCTTACAGAAACAAAAATACAAAAATTTTGAAGTAATTGTAATTGATGGTGGATCTTCAGATAATACTGTTAGTTTAATTAAATCATTTAAATTAAAAAATATAAAAATCATTTCAGAGTATGATAATGGAATTGGAGATGCTTGGAATAAAGGTTTAAAATTATGCAGAGGAGACATTATAGGTATTTTAAATTCTGATGATTACTACGAGGAAAATATATTTAACGATATTAACCGTTCTTTTTTGAAAAATAATAAACCTTTAATTGGCTATGGTGATGTAATTCTTATTGATGATAGAACTAAATCAAAAAAAGTCATCAAAGGAAAGATCAAAAGTAGACTTGGTCTTTTAAATGGTTTTGGTTTTTTGCACCCATCAGTTTTTTTTAATAAAAAAGCTTTAAAAAAAATTGGTTTCTTTAACCCGGAAATTCGTATTGCCGTTGATACTGATTGGTTGATTAGGGCAAAATCTTTAAATGTAAGTTTTAAAAAAATACCAAGTGTTACCTATATGCTATCAGGAGGTGCAAGTTTTAAAAATAGATATACTGGGATGGGTGAGTATATGGATTCATTAGCAAGAAATGGCTATTCTGATTTTGATTTTCTAATATTTTATGGATTAAGATTTCTAGGAAAAATGAAAAAAATATTTTTTTCGTGGAAATTATTTGGCTAATCCAATGAAAAAATATTTATATATCATTAGAACTTCAGACCATCCAGATAATGTAGTTTTATCACACGCAAAAACTGCGAAAAAAGCTGGTTTTGAACCAGTATTTGTATTTCCTCGTAGATTGAATTCTAAAAATTTTTCTAAATTTTATTCAGATTATAAATATATCCGATTAAATTTTATTTTTGATAATTCAAATATATTTAAATACTTTTTTAGTATTTCAAAATTGTTAATGCATACCACTTATAATTTTTTTTTTAAAGTTAACGCAAAATATTTTCTTGCAATTGATTTCATTGGAACAATATCGTGCTTTTTTCTTAGATTAAAAGGTAAATCAATTCACTCTTTAATAAATGATAATTTTTCAGCAAGCTACAACGTTTCTAAGTTTGTGTTTACTTTATTAAGATTCATAGAGTTCTTTTGCTATCGTATAATAAGTAATTCATGTATTTTTCCTGACAAAAGTCGATACGAGTTAATAAAAATATTTCCTCTTAAGAATGTATACTTCATACCTAACATATTATCTAAGACAAATATAAAGTATAAGGGAAACAAAAATAGTGATTTGTTGGTAATGTTTTGTGGTTGGCTTGTTTCAACACGTGGTCTTGAGTTACTTAAAGATATAGTGAAGCTTACTGATAAAAACATTAAATTTTTACTCGTAGGTAGAGGAGACCAAAAATTAATAAAAGCTTTAAAAAAGAATAAGAGAATAAAGTATATTGATTATGTAACAAGAGATAGAAATTTAAACATTATGAGCAAAGTAGATATTAGTTTTGCTTTTTATAATCCAAATGTTTTAATAAATAGATATGCGTTACCTCAAAAAATATATGACGCAATTATGATTGGCTGCCCATTATTTGTAAATTCCGAGGTTGAAATGAGTAAAAAATTATTTAGGTCTAAATTTTGTTTCAAAGCCAAATATTTTGATGTTTTTTCAATAGGTAACAAGCTTAATCTTATAATTAAAAATAAAGCACCACTAAGGAAAATGGCACAGTCAATTAAGAAAAATTCCTTCAAATATATAAATTATAAAAAGATAAAAAATGACAAATTTGATTTTTATAAAAACATAATTAACTTATAAACTATATGTTTTATAAAATTGTTTTGTAAAATATTAAGCATTTAATATAACAGTTTTTTCAATAGATATAGGAGCAAAATTAAATATGTGTGGTATTGGTGGTTTTTCTTTATCTTCTAAAACTCCATTTTCTCAGTCTATTCTAAAAAAAATTTTAAATTCAATAGATCACCGAGGTCCTGATGATAGAGGGATTTACGAAGACTTTGATTATAAAATTGGTTTAGTACAAGCGCGTTTATCTATCCAAGATCTATCTTCATTTGGTCACCAGCCTATGATTAGTGAAGACGGTCAGATTGTTTTAGTTTTCAATGGTGAAATTTACAATTTTCGTGAATTACGTTCTGAATTAAAAGCTAAAGGTATAAAATTTAATGGTTTGTCCGATACTGAAGTTTTATTAAACCTTTATATTTTAGAGGGACAACAAATGCTTTCTAAATTAAATGGAATTTTTGCGTTTGCTATTTGGGATAAACGTGATCAGAGTATTTTTTTAGCGCGAGATAATTTTGGTGTAAAACCGTTATATTATTCTTCAATTGAAAATAATTTTTTTTTTGCAAGCGAAATGAAAGCTTTAGTTCCATTGCTTAAAAATACGAAAGAAATAAACTTTAAAGCTCTACAGAATTATCTTACATATCTTTATTGTCCGGGGAAAGGTACACCAATTGAGTCAATTAGCAAACTTTTGCCTGGTCAGGCTTTAATAATTAATAGTGGTAAAATTAAAAAAAGTTGGAAGTGGTATCACCCACCAGTTTTCAATGAAAAATCAAAAACTAAAATGAAGCAAAAATTTGCAATTGAAGGTGTACGAAAACATCTACGCGATGCTGTTGTACGTCAAATGATTGCAGATGTTCCAGTAGGTGCATTTCTATCGGGTGGATTAGATTCAAGTGCTATAGTTTCATTTGCACGTGAACAAAATAAAAATATCTCATGTTTTGTAATAGAGTCTGAGGGTAGTCAAGAAAAAGGGAAATCAGATGATGTTTATTATGCAAGAAGAGTTGCAAAATATCTGAATGTAAATCTTGATGTTGTTAAAATTAATTCTATCAAAATGGCAAATGATCTAGAAGTTATGATAAAAACATTAGATGAGCCTATTGCTGACTTTTCCGCACTTAATGTTTTATACATTAGTCAATTAGCTAGAGAGCAAGGAATTAAAGTCTTATTGTCAGGAATTGGTGGAGATGATGTATTTGCTGGATATCGTCGTCATCAAGCTATGATGAATGAATATTGGTGGAGTTGGCTGCCAAATAAACTAAGAAATATTTTAAAAATAGCATCATCAAAATTAAATCAAAATAATACATTCAATCGTCGTCTTTCCAAACTATTTTCAGGTGCTAATTTAAATGGTGATGAAAGATTAATTAATTATTTTAGCTGGATACAGAGAGATGATCTTAAAAGATTATATTCAAAAGATCTTAGTTGTTCACTTGGACTTTCAAATCCAAATTCAGAGATGTTAAATTTTTTGGAGGAACTTCCTAAGAGTACGAAAAAACTAGACCGAATGTTAGCTTTAGAACAACAATTTTTTCTTGCAGACCATAATTTGCTTTACGCTGATAGAATGTCAATGGCAAATGGTCTTGAAGTTCGTGTGCCATTTTTAGATAAGGAATTGGTAGAGTTTGCTCATAATATTCCAGATAATCTTAAGCAGAGAGGAACCCAGGGAAAATGGATATTAAAAAAGTCAATGGAAGGGTTTTTACCCAAAGAAGTTATTTATAGATCAAAGACAGGATTTGGAGTTCCGCTACGAAGATGGATGCGCAATGAACTTAGAGAATTTCTAGGAGATGTATTATCAATTGAAAGTTTGCGAAACCGGGGTTTATTTGACCCAACTGCTGTATGGAAATTAATTGCTGAAAATGATAAGGGTAAAATAGATGCAAGTTATACTTTGCTATCATTGCTCTGTATTGAAATATGGTGCAGGAACTATATTGGAAACTAAAATTTTGAATTTCTATTAAAACAAAAAAGTTAAATGAAACAAATTGTTCAATCTTTAAAAACTGGGTCAATCGAAGTTTCTGAAGTACCAGTACCAAATGTATTATCAGGTTCATTATTGATTAAAACTTCAAAGACCCTTGTATCGACGGGAACAGAAAGGATGTTAATTGAGTTTGGTAAAGCGAGTTTAATGAACAAAGCTCGCCAGCAACCTGATAAGATAAAAATGGTTTTAGACAAAATTTCAAATGATGGATTTAAACCAACTATTGATTCAGTTCTAAAAAAATTAGATAAACCTTTAACTCTAGGTTACTGTAATGTGGGAACAGTTAACGAAACAGGACAAGGTGTAAAGAATTTTAAAAAAGGTGACAGAGTTGTATCAAATGGTAATCATGCTGAGGTTGTAAATGTACCAACCAATCTTTGTGCTAAAGTCCCTGAAAACGTATCTGATGAAGAGGCATCTTTTACAGCTCTAGGAGCTGTCGCTTTGCAAGGAATAAGATTAGTTAAGCCAACCTTAGGTGAAGCGGTAGTTGTTATGGGCCTCGGATTAGTTGGATTGTTGACCGTACAATTATTAAGAGCAAATGGTTGCAGGGTTTTAGGTTTAGATCTTGATCAAGAAAAATTAAAAATAGCCAAAAAGTTTGGAGCTGATGTTTGTAATGTTAATGAGGAAGACCCACTAACTTTAAGTGATATTTTCTCTCGAGGACGTGGTGTTGATGCAGTCATTGTAACAACTTCAACTAAGAGTGATGAACCAATTCATCAAGCAGCCCAGATGTGTAGAAAACGTGCTCGAATAGTTTTAGTTGGTGTTACAGGTTTAAAGTTATCAAGAGAAGATTTTTTTAAAAAAGAATTAACATTTCAAGTTTCAGCTTCTTACGGACCAGGTCGTTATGATCCAAACTATGAGGAAAAAGGTCAAGATTATCCTCTAGGCTTTGTAAGATGGACTGAGCAACGAAATTTTGAGGCTGTTTTAGATATGATGGCGAGTGGAGCTTTAGATGTAAAAAAATTAATATCCCACAAATTTGATATTTCTGATGCTAAAAAAGCTTATGATATTATTTTAAGTTCTGAAACTTCTCTCGGAATTTTATTATCATATCCTGGAATTGAAATAAATGATAACTCTAAAAAAATTTCATTATTTAAAAATGGCAAAGAAAAAAAATTATCTAAAAAAAATTCTAATAAAAAAATAAGACTAAGTTTTTTAGGCGCAGGTAATTATGCTACATCAATACTAATACCAGCTTTTAAAAATGCAGGTGTAGATTTTCAAACTATAGCATCAAATTCAGGTGTTAGTGGTTTTCACGTAGGACGTAAATACGGTTTTTTAGAAACCACAACCGATGGTAATAGTTTATTTAATGATGAAAATACAGATGGAATTGTTATTACAACTCGTCATGATAGCCACGCAAATTTTGTCTTAAAGGCTTTAAAGTACAAAAAGCATGTTTTTGTTGAAAAACCTTTGTGTTTGACACTTGAAGAACTAAACAAAATTGAGCAGGAATTATCTGATACAAAAATTTTAATGGTTGGTTTCAATCGCCGTTTTTCTCCACAAATTAAAAAAATTAAAAATTTATTAGATGAAATAATTGATCCTAAGGCAATTGTAATGACAATTAATGCAGGTAAAATTCAAAATGATCATTGGACTCAAGATATAAATATTGGTGGAGGACGTATTCTTGGAGAAGCTTGTCACTTCATAGATTTACTTAGGTTTTTGGTAGGAAAACCTATAACAAAATATCAAATTGAATTTATGGACGGTTCTAAAAAAAATACCGCCACGATTCAGTTAGTTTTTTCAGATGGTTCAATTGGTACAATTCATTATTTTGATAATGGTCCAAGATCTTTTCCTAAGGAACGATTAGAAATATTTGCAAGAGGAGGTGCATTGCAGCTCAATAATTATCGAACGTTGGTTGGATATAATTGGCCTGGCTTTAAGAAGATGAATTTGTGGCACCAAGACAAAGGCCAAAATTCTTGCTCAAAAGCATTTGTAGATGCAATTTTAAATGCTAACGAGTCTCCAATACCAATAGATGAGATAATGGAAGTAAGTAAAATTTCTATAAATTTAGCAAATCAGTGAATTATTGATATACAAATATTTTCATACAATTAGATATTTAAAAGCAAAGCAGATCTATAATAGAATTCTGTTTAATACAATCACTCCAAAAGTTAGTGATACTTCTTTAATGAAATTACGATTAATTAAAAATAATTTTTGTTCACCTGTACAAAAAAAAGTAAGTATATTAGATAATGATACCTTTTATTTTCTCAATCAATCAGAATCTTTTTCAGAAATAGGATGGTATAATATTAATAAAAAAATTTCTAAATTATGGCGTTACAATCAGCATTATTTCGATGATTTGAATTCTACAGGTGCAAATTACCGTAAAATATTCCACAAAAAACTTATTGAAAACTGGATAGATGAAAACCCTTTAGGTATAGGAGTTGGCTGGGAACCATATCCAACATCAATTAGAATTGTAAATTGGATAAAGTGGCAATTTTCAGGAAATAAACTGTCTGATAAGTGCTTAAGAAGTTTAGCATTACAATCAAGGTGGTTAAGAAAACGAGTTGAATGGCACATTCTTGGTAATCATTTATTTGCTAATGCTAAAGCATTGATATTTGCAGGATTATTTTTTTTTGAAAAAGAGTCAGAAAACTGGTTAAAAACTGGTTTAAAGATTGTTAATGATGAATTGGAAGAACAAATTTTAAATGATGGAGGAAACTTCGAACGTAGTCCAATGTACCATTCAATTTTTTTAGAGGACTTATTAGATATAATAAATATTGCAAAAGTTTACTCTTCAATCATAAATGAAAAAAATGTAAATAAATGGATAAAAGTTGCTAATAATATGCTTAAGTGGATGGAAGCTATGTTGCATCCAGATGGTGAGATTTCATTTTTTAATGACTCAGCTCTCAAAAATTCTTCAAATTTTGATCAGTTAAAAAAATATTCAGACAGATTAGGGATACAATACAACTATACAAAATTTAGAAAAATTGACCATTTAAATGATAGTGGATATTTAAGATTATCATTTAATGAAGCGGTTTTAATACTAGATGTTGCACCAATAGGACCAGATTATTTACCTGGTCATGCACATGCTGATACACTTTCATTCGAACTGTCAATTTTTGGTAAAAGATTAATGGTAAATGGTGGTACTTCTGAATATGAAATTGGTAAAAATCGTCATAGTGAGAGAAGCACAAAATCTCATAATACTGTTGAAATTAATGGGGAAAATTCTTCAGAGGTCTGGAACAGTTTTCGTGTCGCAAAGCGAGCCTATCCCTTTGATTTAAAAATTGAGGAATCAGATAAATTTCTTCTCGTTAGCTGCAAACATGATGGATATAAACGACTTAAAGGTAGTCCAATTCATAAACGTGAATGGAAGCTATTTGAAACTTCATTAATTATTAAAGATAATATAAAAGGATCATTTAAGTTTGCATATGCCTATTTTCATTTACACCCATCAATTACTATTTTTAGTGAAAATGGAAAAATTTTTTATTTACAAATGCCGAATGGTGAAAAAGTTACATTACAAGTTGACAAAGGTAAGCCTTTTATTGAAACAGGTTTTTACTCTCCTGAGTTTGGTAAAAAAATTGAGTCAAAATGTTTAAAAGTTTTACTGATCGATAAAGAGTCTTGCATAAAAATTTCATGGTAAATTTAAATGACTAAAAAAAAAATATTATTAATTTTCGGTACACGTCCAGAAGCGATTAAGATGGCTCCTCTTATTCATGCATTAAATACTGAAAAAGATTTATTTGAAGTAAAAGTTTGCGTTACATCTCAACACCGACAAATGTTAGACCAGGTTTTAAGTATATTTGAAATTAAACCAGATATTGATTTAAACATAATGCAAAAAGATCAAAATTTATCAACTTTGACATCAATTATATTAGATAAATTGCACAAAGTATTTAAACAACATAAACCTGATGTAGTATTAATTCATGGTGACACTACAACAACTTTGGCAACATCTATAGCTGCGTTTTATGAATCTATACCAATAGGTCATGTAGAGGCTGGACTTAGAACATATAATTTAAACGCTCCGTTTCCAGAAGAATTTAACAGACAAATAGCAAGTAAGACTACAAAATGGCACTTCGCACCTACTAAATTGAGCGAAGAAAATTTATTAGCAGAGGGAGTAAAAAAAAAAAATATAACAATTACAGGCAATACTATAATTGATGCATTACATTGGGTTTTAAATCGAATTGATAAAAATAAAGATTATAAACAGAAATTGCAGAATTTTTTAAATGATGTTTTATCATTTAATTGGATGGATGAAAAATTTGTCTTAGTAACTGCCCATAGAAGAGAAAATTTTGGTTTTGGTTTTACTCAGATCTGTTCTGCAATAAAAGAGCTTGCTGTAAAATATAAAAAGATACATTTTATATATCCAGTTCATCTAAATCCAAATGTCAGAAAGCCAGTTTATGAAAATCTTAGTGGGTTTAATAACATACATTTAATAAATCCTTTGGAATACAGGCCTTTTGTTTATCTATTAAAATACTCTTTTATAGTTTTAACTGACAGTGGAGGTATTCAAGAGGAAGCACCTAGTCTGGGCAAGCCAGTGTTGGTATTAAGAGACGTTACAGAAAGACCAGAGGCCGTTAAAGCAGGTACAGTTAAATTAGTTGGAATAAACCAAAAACGAATTGTTGAGAGTGTTTCTAGTTTAATTGAGGATAAAAAATATTACAAAACTATGTCAAGCGCTCACAATCCTTATGGGGATGGTCACGCCTGTGAGCGTATTGTAGATGTTTTACGCACTATTTGATAGAAAAAGAAAATGAAAAATAAAACAGTTTGCATTATTGGTCTTGGATATATAGGACTGCCTACAGCAGCGCTTCTTTCTAACAAAGGTTATAAAGTATTTGGAGTAGATACAAATTCAAAAGTTGTATCAAAAATCAACGAGGGCAAATTTAATTTTATTGAGAAGAGTCTTGAAGAGTACATAAAACAAGCGGTTTTATCTGGAAAATTTAAAGCTTCAAATGATATTCAAAAAAGTGATATTTATATGATTTGTGTTCCTACACCTTTCCATAATTCTGGAGATATACCATATCCAAACATTGATTATATATTATCAGCAACTGAAAGCATTGCACCATTAATTAAAGAGGAGGATTTGATAATTTTAGAGTCAACATCCCCGGTGGGAACTACTGATAAAGTAAAAGAAAAATTAATTCAATGTGGTTCTAATTTAAAAAATGTTCACATCGCTTACTGCCCCGAGAGAGTACTACCAGGTAAAATTATGAATGAGCTGGTTGAGAATGATCGTATCATAGGTGGGCTCACATCTTCATCTACAAAAAAAGTAGTAGAATTTTACTGTACGTTTGTTAAAGGAAATTTGTTTGAAACCGATGCAAAAACAGCTGAGATGTGTAAGTTAGCTGAAAATAGTTTCAGAGATGTAAATATTGCATTTGCAAATGAGTTGTCAATTGTCTGTGATAAGCAAGGAATTAATATATGGAACTTAATTGAATTAGCTAACAAACACCCAAGAGTAAATATATTACAACCTGGAACAGGAGTAGGTGGACATTGCATAGCAGTAGATCCTTGGTTCATTGTTTCACAAGATAAAGAAAATACACCTTTAATAAGATCAGCACGAGAAGTTAATAACAATAAAACCAAGTGGGTGATAAATAAAATTAAAAATGTCGCAACAGAATATTTTTCTAAAAAAGGTATAAAACCAAAAATAGCATGTTTAGGTTTAGCTTTTAAACCAGATATTGATGATTTAAGGGAGTCAAGAGCATTAGAAGTTGCCGAAAAGTTGTCAAATGAAGGATATGAGATTTATGCAGTAGAACCTAATATTAATTCACATAAAAATTTCCAATTATTCAATGTATTAGATGCAATTGAAAAAGCTGATATAATTTGTGTTTTAGTTAAGCATCGTCAATTTTTACAATCAGAAACAAACAAAAAATTGATTAAATTACAGGCACTTGATTTTTGTGGATCACTTTTTTAGTTAAAATGCGTGTATTAGTTTTAAGTTTTTACTACCCACCAGATATTGGACCAGCATCTTTAAGAGCTAAATCTTTTGTTGATGCTTTAGTTAATGAAGGTCAGACTGATCTTGAAATTGATGTTATTACTAGTATGCCTAACAGATACCATTCATTAAAAATTCCTGCTTTAAATTTTGAAAAATTTAATAAAGTTAGTATTACTAGAGTTAGTTTACCTAGCCACAAAAGTGGCATGTTTGATCAAGCAAAGGCTTTTGTTTCATTTAGCTTTAAAGTGTTAAAAATAACTAATGCAAAAAAGTGGGACATTGTATTTGTAACTTCATCTCGTTTAATGACCGCTAGTCTTGGAGCTTTAATTTCAAAAAGAACAAGGTCTAAACTTTATTTAGATATACGTGATCTATTTGTTGATACTATGAGAGATATATTAAAAAAAAATTTTTTACTATTCCTTATTCCTATTTTTCAATATTTAGAAAAATGGACATTTAGTTTAGCAGATAAAGTAAATTTAGTGTCAGGTGGTTTTTTAGATTATTTTAAAAAAATTAATCCAAAAATAAAACCATCAACTTTCTCCAATGGTACTGATGAGCTTTTTAATATGAAAAATTCTGTCAATAATAACAACAAACCAATTGTTTTATACGCTGGCAACATTGGAGAAGGTCAAGGTCTACATAAGATTATTCCAATTATTGCAAGCCAAATGAAAAATATAAGTTTTAGAATAATTGGAGATGGTTCCGCACTAGAATTATTAAAAAATAATAAAATATTAAAATCACTTACCAATGTAAAAATTTTAAAGCCAGTTTTGAGAAAAGAATTAATTTTAGAATATCAAAAAGCTGATATTTTGTTTTTACATCTTAACAATTTAAAAGCATTCCAAAAAGTTTTGCCTTCAAAAATTTTTGAATATGCGGCAACCGGTAAACCAATACTAGCAGGTGTATCAGGATATGCTGCTGATTTTTTGAATAAACAAGTTGATGGCGTTGAGATATTCAATCCTTGTGATGAAGTGGGAATGAAGCTAGGATTAAATAAATTGCTAAATGGACCAAAAATAATTAATCGTTCAGATTTTTGTCTTCGTTTCGCAAGAACAAAAATTATGGAAAAATTAGCAAAGGATGTAATATCTTTATTTTAAATTTTTAAAAAAAAGTAATATTCCATTAAATGATAAAAAATTTTTTTAAATATTTGTTCTTAAACTATTTAAGTGACAAAAATTATACTTCATTAAATTACAATATAATGGAAAAAAGGTTTATTGAGAGTCTATCTATTAAAAGCAATGACTTAATAATTGATGTTGGAAGTCATGAAGGTGAGAGTGTAAGTCGATTTTTAGGTATTAATAAAAATGTAAAAATTCATTCATTTGAACCAAATGAAGCTTGTTATCAAAAATCTTTAAAAAAATATCAGGGCTATAAAAATATTTTTTTGAATAATATAGCTCTTGGCAAAAAAAAAAGTGTTAAAATTTTCAATATAAATAACAATTCCCAAACCTCAAGCTTTTATAAGGTGAATAAAAAATTTAAATTTGAGGATAAAAAATTTAAAACAATAAGACAAAAAAAAATTGTTTTAGATACTTTAGATAACTATTGTTTTAAAAATAAAATAAAAAAAATTAATTTTTTAAAACTTGATACTCAAGGTTGGGAGAAAGAAATTTTGCTTGGTGCAAAAAAACTTTTAAAAAGAAGAAGCATAAAAAAAATTCAAATAGAAATAACTTTATGTAATCACTACGAAAAATCATTCAATTTTTTAGAATTTGAAAAAATTCTTTTAAAATATGGTTTTAAATTAATAAATATAAGCAATCCAACATGGGACAATAAAGCAAAGAAAATTTTATGGCTAGATGCTTTATATTCTCTCTAGGTTTTCTAATAATTCAAAGAATAGAATATTTATTAAGAAAATCTGTTTCTGAAATATAAAAAAATCATAAATATAGAAATAAATAAAATTAAAGATGCGAATGGGTTTATTAACATGTAGCTAAAGTAACCTATTAAAAATAAAATAATATTCAAAGAAAAAATAAATAAATTAGTAAGAAAAATAGACTTATATTTAGTAAAAAAAATATTGTGCAAATGATCTTGGCCCGCACTAAATAGATTTCGTTTCATCCTTAATCGAATAATATTTACTGATAAAAACTCATATACAAATATTACCACAGACCATGCAAGTAATATGGGATGAATTAAACTTTTCTTGGATAAATATATTAGTATAAATGATATTATAAATCCAAGTAATAAACTTCCACTGTCCCCTAGGAACATCTTAGGTAAATTAAAAAGTGAAAAATTAAAACATAAAAAAATAATTAATGGAATTGTAATTAAAATCAAAAAAAAATTAAAATTTTCATTTGGAAATAAAAAAAAAAGTATTAACAATACAGAGATGGATGAAAAACTTAGGACTCCATCCATTCCGTCAAAATAATTAAATGAATTAATTAGAAATAAAACGCAAAGTAATGTGAAAGGTATTGCAAATGCACCTAATTCTATTTTGAAATAACCATAATCTCCGATATGATTTAGATTTAAATTTTGTAAGATAACCAGGTAAATTATTGGAAATACTTGCAAACTTAATTTTCCACCAACATTTAAATTATAAGTATCATCAATAAAACCTACCAAAGAAACCAAAAACCCTATAGATAATATTAAGTTCAAAGTGTTATTGGGAATA
>CACPLR010000019.1 GCA_902634885.1 uncultured Pelagibacteraceae bacterium
ATACATCTATACTTCATTTGGCTGCATCTTTAAATGTGGAAACATGGGGAATTTTATGTTTATACCCTGATTGGAGATGGGGCGAATTTAACAAATTTAACCCATATCCAAAATTAAAATTGTTTAGTCAAAAAAAGTTTAACAATTGGGACTTTGTAAATGATGAAGTCTATGAAACTCTAAAAAAAAGACTAAATTAAGCTATACTGAATTTTTAATCCTCCATAGGTATTATTGATTAATTAAGACAAATATCTAAAAATTTGACTAATTATTTTTAAAATAAAAATATAACTAACCAGTAAGATAAAAGTCCAGAAATAATTGTTGTGATAATGCTTTTTGAAAGATACCCAATTATAATTGAAACAATGAATCCAATAATTTTTGGATCATTAATTTGAACAATTGCATTTGATTCATTTAAAAATACTGCTGGAAATATTATTGCTGGAAATACAGCAGATGGTACATAGCTTAATATTTTTTTTGTGTTTTCATTTAATCTTTCAGGTTTAATTAATAAAACTGATCCTAATCGACTAAGATAATTTATTATTCCTGCTATTATAATCGATATCCAAATATTCATATTTTTTTCTTAAACTTAATTAATAAAAAGATAGCGGTTAGAGACAGTAAACTTGATATTATGATATATGATTTAAATGGAGCATCATAAAATATAATTGATGATAGTCCTGATATTAAAATAACAAATAAATGATCAATTTTTCTAAAATAATTAATAAGCAATGCTAAAAAAGTAAGTGGTATTGTAAAAGTTAATCCTAATTCATCTGGAACAATAGACCCAAGTAGAATTCCAATAATAGTTGTTATTTGCCAAATTGTCCAAAGAGTTAAACCAGCGCCAAGTAAATAATAATGTTTATATTCATCATTAGGGTTTTTTTTAAAAAATTCTTGTGAAACTGCAAACGATTGGTCTGTTAACAAATAAGATAAAAATATTTTCCAAGTTAATGATAATTTTGATAAGTATTGAACAACCACTGCTCCGTATAAAAGATGTCTTGTACTAACAACTGAGGATGAGGTAATAGCAATTATGGAGGATGCGCCATTTGATAGAAGTTGAAAAAATACTATTTGACTGGCTCCACTGAAAATTATAATTGAAGTTGCGTATGTAATGTAGGGACCAAAACCCAACTCAATTCCAATTGCTCCAAAAATAATCCCAAATGGAACAACAGGTAAAAGTAGTGGTGAAACATCATAAAAACCCTTAAAAAGATTTTCTGTTTTTTTTGACATAAATTATTTTTGTGGATTGAGAGCTTTGAAAAGGTATGATTTATCTAATTTACAGTCTTTATATCCACGTTTTATGACATTTAAATATCTTTCAGTTGGATATCTAAATTCCGATTTAATTGGCATGATATATGTCATCACTTCTTTATTGTAATATTTAAAATACATTTTTTTATAAAGGATAGGAAAATCCTCATAGAGATCTAATTTTTTTTCATCAGTTTTAGATATTTTAAATAAAGCACCTTGCACAACAGAATTTTTTTTTTTTTCAATATCGGCAGCTCTGTATTTGCTTCTAAAATTTAATCTAAAACCCTTGAGCTCATATTTTTTTAGGAAAATACTATCTTTGCATCTTCTCTTCATTTGAAAATGGTTAAGGTTACTTCCATAAGCAAAATAAAGCATTAATCTTTCTCAACAATTTCAATTTTTTTTTCTTTTACAAAGTCTATTATTTGATCGTTACATTGATTAATTTTATTTTGATCTGTACACCTCAATACAATTGAAACACCAAGTTTTCCTGCCTTAAAAAAAGGATAGCTTCCAATATCAACATCTTTATTACTTTCTTGCACTTTACTTAATGACTTTGCAATTTCACTCTCTACTGTTCTTAAATTAATAGTTGAACTTAATATTGGATCTCCACCAATTAATACATTTTCTAATCCTCCTAACATAGATTGCATTATCGAAGGAACCCCTGGCAAACAAAATACATTCTCCATATAAAATCCAGGTGCACCACTTGATGGATTTAGAATTAATTTTGATGTTATTGGCATCTTAGCCATTTTCTGTCTTCCTTCAGTAAATTCTCCTGGTTTGTAATAACTTTCTAATATTTTAAAAGCTTCTGGATGAAAATTGTATTCAACATTAAAAAGCTTCGATATAGATTCTGATGTTATGTCATCGTGTGTAGGACCTATCCCTCCAGTTGTAAATATATAAGTATATTTTTTTCTTAACTCATTTACTGTATTGATAATTGTTTCCTGATCATCAGGAATAACTCTTACCTCGTTTACCTTGATGCCTAATGAATTTAGCCATGTTGCAAGGGTACTGGTATTTACATCTTTAGTGCGTCCAGATAGGACCTCATTACCAATTATTAAAATCCCAGCATTTATTTCTTTTTTATTAGTCATTTACAAATATAAATAATGTTAATGAATTTTACCAATACACTTATTAAAGGCAAATTAGTGAAAAGATATAAAAGATTTTTCACTGATATAGAAGTAAATAATAAAATTGTTACAGCTCATTGCCCTAATACTGGTTCCATGAAAGGCCTCTTGGACGAAGGGAATGAGGTATGGATTTCACCACAAAATGATCCTTCAAGAAAACTTAAATTTACACTTGAATTAATAAAGGTTAAAAAAAAATTAGTTGGTGTAAATACGCATAGAGCAAACAGAATTGTCCAACATGGTTTAGAAAACAAATTAATATCTGAATTTAAAAATACTAAATATATTAAGCCTGAATTTAAATATTCATCAGATACAAGATTTGATTTTTTGTGTGATAAAAGTTTATTAGAGGTCAAAAATGTTACATTAATAAATAATGATGTGATAGCAGAATTTCCTGATGCGGTAACTGAAAGAGGTTTAAAACATTTAAAAATGTTAATTAATTCAATCAAAAAAGGTTATAAACCATTTGTCTTATTTTTAACTCAAATTCAGGGTATAAATAATTTTAGAATAGCAAAAGAAATTGATCCTAAGTATTTTGAGGGTTATATCGAAGCAAGAAAAGCTGGTGTAAAATTTTTAGCATATAGGTGCACCTTAAATTCTAAACAAATTAAAATTGAGAAAAAAATTAAAATAATTGATGCAAAATAATTATTCAGAAAAGTTTGAGAAAATGAGAATTGCAGGAAATCTTGCCGCAAAAACTCTAGATATGCTAACAAATGAAATAAAGGAAGGTGTATCAACTGATAAAATTGATGCTTTAAGTTATGAATTTATAAAAGACAACGGTGGTTACTCTGCCCCACAATTTTATAGAGGTTTTAAAAAATCATTATGTACATCATTAAATCACGTCGTTTGTCATGGAATTCCTTCAGATAGAATTTTAAAAGAAGGTGATGCAATCAATGTTGATGTTACTGCAATTGTAGATGAATACTATGGCGACACTAGTAGAATGTTTGTAATTGGAAATGTATCTGTAAAAGCAACTAATTTAATTAATACTACATACGAGTCTATGATGCGTGGAATTAAAATATTAAAACCTGGTAAGAGATTAGGTGATATAGGTTACGAAATACAATCTTATGTTGAAGAAAAAGGTTATTCAGTTGTTAGAGATTTCTGTGGTCACGGAATAAGTAATATTTTTCATGAACCACCTAACATTTTACATTATGGAAAAAAAAATACAGGGGTTGAACTCAGGCCCGGAATGACTTTTACAATAGAACCAATGATTAATGATGGGAAATATGATGTTAAAGTTTTAAATGATGGTTGGACAGCTGTAACAAAAGATAAATCATTATCAGCACAATTTGAACATACTATAGGAATTACAGAGGATTCTTATGAAATTTTTACAGAATCTGTTAAAGGTTATAAAGAACCCCCATATAAAATTTAATGATATCTAGATATTCAAGAAAAGAATTAGTCAATATTTGGTCAGAAGAAAATAAATATAAAATTTGGCTTGATGTAGAAATTGCAGCAGCTGAAGCAATGGAAAAATACAAAATAATTCCAAGAGGTGTAGCTTCAATTGTTAAGAAAAAAGGCAAAATTAAAGTCAAAAGAATTCATGATATTGAGTCAAAAGTAAAACATGATGTTATTGCTTTTTTAACATCAATTACTGAACAGGCTGGAATTAAAGCAAGATACCTTCATCAAGGGATGACCTCGTCTGATGTTTTGGATACAAGTTTAAATATACAATTAGTTCAATCAGGAAATATTTTATTAAAAGATATAGATAAAATTTTATCTGTATTAAAAAAACAAGCAAAAAAATATAAGATGACACCTTGTATTGGAAGAAGTCACGGTATTCATGCTGAACCAATAACATTTGGACTTAAATTGGCATCTTTTTATGAGGAGTTTAAACGTAATAAAAGAAGACTTAAAGATGCGATCGACGAAGTATCAACTTGTGCTATTTCAGGGGCAGTTGGAACATTTGCAAATATAGATCCAAAAATAGAAATTTACGTTGCAAAAAAATTAAAACTTAAACCTGAACCTATATCAACCCAAATTATCCCAAGAGATCGACATGCGCATTATTTTGCAATATTAGGTATTATTGCAGGTTCAGTTGAAAGAGTTGCAACAGAAATACGACATCTTCAAAGATCAGAGGTTTATGAAGTACAGGAATTTTTTTCTAAAGATCAGAAAGGCTCTTCCGCAATGCCTCACAAGAAAAATCCAATATTAAGTGAAAATTTAACTGGTCTTGCAAGAATGGTTAGAAGTTATGTTGTACCCGCTTTAGAAAATATAGCACTATGGCATGAAAGAGATATTTCGCACTCAAGTGTAGAAAGAAATATTGGACCTGATGCAAATATAACTCTAGATTTTGCTCTTGTTAGATTGGCAAGTATTTTAGATAAAATGATTGTTTATCCAAAAAAAATGCTAGAAAACTTAAACTTTACCAAGGGATTAGTGTTTTCTCAAGAATTAATGCTTGAATTAACTAAATCGGGAATGCAAAGAGAGAAGGCTTACAGATTAGTACAAGAGCACGCAAAATCTAGTTTTGCAAAAAATATAAATTTAATTGATCTTGTTAAAAATGATAAAAAAATTACTGAGAGAATTTCTGAAACAAAAATTAAAAAAATATTTACTTATTCTAAGCACTTTAAAAATATTAATTATATATTTAAGAGAGTATTAAAATAATGAAAAAAGGAAAAAAAATATACGAAGGTAAAGCAAAAATAGTTTTTGCAACAAGTGATAAAAATTTAGTCATACAACATTTTAAAGATGATGCTACAGCCTTTAATAACCAGAAAAAAGATGTCATTGATGGTAAAGGAATTTTAAATAATAGAATTTCAGAACATATTCTAACAAATTTAAATCAAGTTGGTATTAAAAATCATTTAATAAAACGTCTAAATATGAGAGAACAACTAGTTCAACATGTTGAGATTATACCAATCGAATTTATTGTAAGAAATATTGCAACAGGATCATTAACAAAAAGACTGGGTATAGAAGATGGAACAGTTCTTGAATATCCACTAGTCGAATATTGTTTAAAAAGCGATGAACTCGGTGATCCACTTATTAGCAAAGAACATATCTTAGCTTTTAAGTGGATGGATGATTTTGAAATTGATTTTGTGAACAATGAATTAGCAAGAATAAATGATTTCCTTCAAGGTATGTTCAGAGGTGTTGGAATTAAATTAGTCGATTTTAAAGTTGAATTTGGAAGATTAGAAAAAAATGGAAAAAAAGATATTATTTTAGCAGATGAAATTAGTCCTGACACCTGTAGATTGTGGGATGCAACCACTGATAAGAAATTAGACAAAGATAGATTTAGAAAAGACTTAGGAAATTTAGTTGAAGGTTATCAAGAAGTTGCTAGAAGATTAGATATACTTCATGAACAATCTAACATTAGACCATTAAAATATAGCAAACCTAAAGCAGTAAAATTTAAAAAAAAATAATGATAATTAAAGTTGTAGTTACTCTTAAAAATGGAGTACTTGATCCTCAAGGTAAAGCTATACAACAAACATTAAATGGAATGAATTTTAGTAGTGTAGATGATGTTAGACAGGGAAAATTTTTTGAAATAAATGTAAATGAAAATGATGAAACTAAAGCAAAATTACAAGTTGATGATATGTGTAAAAAACTTTTAGCTAATCTTGTTATTGAGGATTATAAAATACTCTAATTATAAATGAAGTCCTCAGTCATTATTTTTCCAGGATCAAATTGTGATAGGGATATGGATGTAGCCCTTAAAAAGTTTGGTTTTAAAAACCAAATGATTTGGCATAATGATAACTCAATACCAAAAAGTGATTTAATTGTTTTACCAGGAGGTTTTTCTTACGGTGATTATTTAAGGTGTGGAAGTATAGCTTCGAAATCAAAAATAATTAAATCAGTAGTAGATTTTGCACACTCTGGTGGTTTAGTTTTAGGTATATGCAATGGATTTCAAATTTTAACTGAAACAGGTTTATTGCCTGGAATTCTTCAGCAAAATAAATATCTAAATTTTATTTGTAAAAATGTATTTGTAAAAGTCAAAGATAAACAAAATAAATACTTTAAAGATATTAAAAAAAATATCCTTGAACTTCATATAGCTCATAATGAAGGTAATTATTTCTGCTCTAATGATGAAATGAAATCATTGGAAGATAATAATCAAATTGCTGTCACATATTGCAATAAAAATGGAGATGAAAGTGATGAAAATAACCCAAACGGGGCAATAAAAAATATAGCTGGAATATTTAATAGTAAAAAGAATGTTTTAGGTATGATGCCCCACCCTGAGAGAATGATTGATAAATACCTATCTGGTGAAGATGGATCATTATTCTTTGAGAATTTGTTACGAAACTTAAATTAATGGAAGTTACTGAAAAAATCGCAGTTGAGCATGGATTAAAAAAAGATGAGTTTAACAAAATCTGTGAACTATTAAAGAGAGTTCCAAATATTACTGAGCTTGCAATATTTTCTGCAATGTGGAATGAGCATTGCTCTTATAAATCATCAAGAAAACATCTAAAAAAACTACATACAAAAGGTAAACAAGTCATCCAGGGACCTGGTGAAAATGCTGGTGTAATAGATATTGGAGACGAGGATGCAATTGTTTTTAAAATAGAAAGTCATAACCATCCATCTTTTATCGAGCCATATCAGGGTGCTGCAACAGGCGTAGGTGGGATAATGAGAGATGTCTTTACGATGGGTGCAAGACCAATTGCTAATTTAAATTCAATCCATTTTGGATCTCCGCAACATAAAAAAACTAAAAACTTATTAAGAGGAGTAGTTAAAGGGATTGGTGGATACGGAAATTGCATTGGTGTTCCAACCGTTGCTGGACAAACATCTTTCGATGAAAGTTATAATGGTAATATTTTAGTAAATGCAATGACATTAGGACTAGTTAATAAAAACAAAATCTTTTATTCAAAAGCTGCTGGAGTAGATAAACCTGTAATTTACGTAGGATCAAAAACAGGTAGAGATGGAATACACGGAGCCAGTATGGCTTCAGCCACATTTGATGATGAAATTGAGGAAAAAAAACCAACTGTTCAAGTTGGTGATCCGTTTACAGAAAAACTATTATTGGAGGCTTGCCTTGAACTAATGGCTGGTAACTCAATAATAGCAATCCAAGATATGGGTGCTGCAGGTTTAACCTCTTCCAGTGTAGAGATGGCATCAAAAGGTAAATTAGGAATTGAACTTAATCTTAACAAAGTTCCCTGCAGAGAAGAAAAGATGACACCATACGAAATTATGCTTTCAGAAAGTCAGGAGAGAATGTTGATCGTTTTGGAAAATGGTAAGGAAGATCATGCAAAAAAAATTTTTGATAAATGGAATTTAGATTTTGCTGTTATAGGAAAAACGACAAATACAAAGAAAATAGATTTATTGTTCGATAATAAAAATGTTGCATCAATACCAATTGATTTTCTTGCAGAAGATGCACCTGTTTATGATAGAAAATGGAAAAAAACAAAATTACCTCAGAAATTAAAATTTGATAAACAACAATTTAAATCTTTAAATTTATCAGATTGTTTAAATAAAATTTTATCTAGTCCAAATGTTTCAGATAAAAAATGGATTTGGGATCAATATGATCATACAGTTATGGGTGATACTATTCAAAAACCAGGTGGAGATGCTGGTGTTGTAAGAGTGCATGGTACCACAAAAGCGGTAGCAGCATCTGTAGATTCTTCTGCAACATACTGCTATTCACACCCTTTAACAGGTGGAAAACAAATTGTGTGTGAAAGTTGGAGAAATTTGATTTCTGTTGGTGCAAAACCAATAGCAATTACGAATTGTTTAAACTTTGGAAATCCTGAAAAAGAGAAAAATATGGGAGAATTTGTTGAGTGTGTGGAGGGTATAACTGAAGCTAGTAAATACTTAGATTTTCCTGTCGTATCTGGAAATGTGTCTTTTTACAATGAAACAAAAGACAAAGGTATAAAACCAACGCCAGCAATTGGTGGCGTAGGATTAATTAAAGATTATCAAAAAATGATTACAATGGATTTTAAAAAAATAGGAAATATTGTTTATGTGATTGGTAAAACTGAAGGACATTTAGATCAAAGTATCTTTGCAAGAAATATTTTATTAGAAAATAAAGGTCCTCCTCCTAGTATAAATTTATTTAATGAAAAAAATATTGGAGAAACAATATTACATCTTATTGATAAAAACTTAATTCAAACCTGTCATGATGTTTCGATTGGTGGAATTTTAACAGCAGTTTCTAAAATGTGTATTAGGGGACAAAAAGGAATTAAAATTAATCCGTTTAAAGATTTAGTAAATAAATATGAATATTTCTTTGGTGAAGATCAGGGCAGATATATAATTGAAATTGAAAAAAATAATATTAAAAAGGTTAATGATTTGTTAAAAAAAAATTCAGTTCATTTTGAAGAATTAGGTGTAATTGAAGATAAAAACATAAGTTTTAATGGAGAGATCAATTTACCTATTGAAGAATTAACAAAGACACATAAATATTGGCTAAAGAATTATATGGAAAATTAACATGGCGATGGATTTAAAAGAAATAAAAAATTTGATAAAAGAAGCAATGCCAGATGCTAGCATTGAAATACAAGATTTAGCAGGTGATGGTAATCATTATTCAGCTACTGTAACATCATCAGAATTTTCAGGAAAAAGTAAGATAGAACAACACAAAATGGTGTATAATTCATTAAAAGGTAAAATGGGTAACGAACTTCACGCATTAGCAATTAAAACTAAGGAGAACTAAAAATGGACCAACAAACAAATGATATGATCAAAAATGAGATAGAAAGTAATGAAGTATGTCTATTTATGAAAGGTACCCCAGATGCACCACAGTGCGGTTTCTCAATGGCGGTAACTAATATTTTAAAAATTCTAGAGGTAAATTTTAAAAGTGTTGATGTTTTAGCAAATCAAAATGTTAGAGAGGGAATTAAAATTTATAGTGATTGGCCAACTATACCGCAACTATATGTTAAAAACGAATTTGTGGGTGGATGTGATATAATCAAAGAAATGTATGAGAACGGCGAATTAGCGAAACTTTTTGAGACAAAAGGGATAAATTTCAAATCAAAAAATTAATTTAAAATTTACTTGTTAATTTTAAATTGAATTCATAATCAGGATTTTCAGTAAATAATTCATATCCAGAATTAAATTTAATCTCAAATCCATCTAAATTTCTTTTATAAACTAGTGAAGTTTTATTTTCATTTAGCTCCATTGCGTATTCCTCATTTTTTGAAACAACGTATCCTGTTAGAAAGTAAAAAGTATCGCTATGACTATTTTCACTTTGATTTCTCTCATAAAAAGCCATGAGAGACAAACCATTATCATTTAATAAATCAAAACCAATTTTTCCTTTTATGCTTTCCTCACCTTGTTGATCAATTGATTTAGTATATTTAGTATTTGGATCTGAAACATAGTTCAGTGAAACATCAGAGCTTGGACTTAAGTCTAAACCTAGCTCAAAACCAGCTGTGGGTCTAATAATGTAATTATCTTTAAAAACTTCCTTATTAAAAGTAAACCCACCATATATTCCAGCCGTCTCAACAGTTTGTTCATGGTAATTAATGGCATTAGAACCTGTTTCAGTGTAATCAGTTAATTTTGTATAACTTAAATCTAATCTTAAATTTGGGGAGATATTAACATTTTCTTTTCTAATAGTATTTATGTAATGAATTGATCCAAAAAACTGTTTACCATTCCTGTCACCTGTTAAAGAATTATTATTCTTTACACGTTTATTTTTTAAATCTAATCTACTTGTACCTAAGATGCCCTCTATATAAGAATTTTCTTTACGATGAAAAGTTGCATATGTTGAAAAACTATACGCATCTACATCTAGGGTTGATCCATTATCCCCCACTTTGACATCATCTTTTGTGTACGTAATTGCATAACCATGAATTTTTTTCTGATCAATTTTTTTATCCCAACCAATTGTGATTGCGTTTGTGTCTATTTCCTTAAATGAAGATGTTGATGTTTCGCCTACTCTACCCACACTTATGCTTCCTTCGCTCCAAAAAAGCCAATCATCTTCTAATCTGGTTGGTATTTTATTTAAACTTACAGTTTGGGGTATTATATTTAATATTTTTTCTATTTTTGGATTAGCTATATTAAATTTAATTTTTTGGGCAGTTAAATCATCATCTGATTCATAACCTCTTATCCAATTAAGTCGGTTAAAAACAGGAGTTGTAACATGTTGTAAAACTTTCTTGGGTGCTTCAGTTTGAGCCTCTATTGAGGCAACAACATCTTTGTCATCAAAAGGATTAGATGCGCCTGTGCCCCCTGTTGAGAAATTATAAGTAGTTTTGCTAGAAATACCTCCATAGTTGTTTCTTGATAAATCAACTATAGCTGTTGCATCAATTAAAACATAATAATCTGTACTTTTTTCTAAAAAATCTGTTGGATCAATTGTTATCTGAGTTGTGCTAGATAAACTTACGTTTGATCCATTTATGTCAAATACTTCAACAACAGAATCATCACTTGTTTTTTTTAAAGTAATATTTCCTGTATTTAATTTTATTAGCTCACTAAAATTAAGTACTATGTTCACATCAGTTAATACGTTTGTTTCATCATCTGCAGGACTTGAAGATGATAGGGTTGGAACTGTACCAGGAAAATCTGCATCGTCCCAATCAGGGGTATTAACAAATGTTCCATCATTGTTATTTTTTTCTCCAAACAAAGTTGTACCTGAACCATTGTTTTCACCACTTACTTCAGTATCCATTGTCCAATACTCTTGAAGTGATCCTGCAGATGTATAATCTCCATAATTATCCCCTGCATATAATGTTTCACCCGAATTATATAATTGCACTATTTCAGCTGCAGAAAGTGTTGTATTCCAAATAGCAACATCATCAATTCGCCCATTAAAATAAAAATCAGGAGGTAATGCATCGTGTGGATGTTTATTTGTTCTTCCAGCACCGATATATAATGGTTTATCTGTATTAGCTAATAAAGATTCACTTGTATTTTCTTCGAGAAATACTCCGTCAACATAAAGCTTCATCGTGGTTGAAGAGTGATCGTAAGTAACCGTTTGCATGTGCCAAGTGTTTTGGACTATTCTTTCACTTGCGTTTACTTGTGCCCAATAGCCTTCAGTAGATCCATGGCCATTCCAAAATTGCCATCTGTTGGCACTTGAAACATAAAGCATATAACCACCAGTTTGGTTACCATTTACAGTTTCTGATCTTGATGTAACCGCAGATCGATACTTGTTTGAATTAGTAAGCTTAACCCAAGCACTTACAGAAAAATCACCACTTGGATTCATCGTCGAGTCAAATGGTACGCTGACATATTCATTTGTCCCATTAAAACTAAGTGAATAATCTTCAGCAAAAATTTTACTTTGGCTTAAAAATAAAATTACACAAATCAAAATAAAATAAATTTTATTTGATTTTAGATAATATTTAAAAGAAAAATATAAAAATTTATTCATTCAAGCCTAAATAAAAAATTATAATCAATATTTAATATTTTATAATTTCTTAATTG
>CACPLR010000020.1 GCA_902634885.1 uncultured Pelagibacteraceae bacterium
TTAATTAAATATTTTTCTTTTGCTCAATATAGAAAACAACGATGTATTATAGACCCACCTTTTCAGTTTTTTTATAAATTTCGAAAATCACTAAATTACCTTTCATTTTTTTTAAAATTATTTGAATTGTATTTTAAAAAAAAAAAAATTTTTATAAGTGTTAATAATAGTCATAATTATTCACCAGGACATATTTATGCTGAAATGGACCAACTTCAAAGATTGCAAAAATTAGATTTAAAATATGCTGGCTCAACAATTTGGTTTACAACAACTAGAAAGGAAATTCTGGGAGAAACTAAAAGTATATTTGAAAATAATAATTTTAAAATTCTTTTTGGAGGAATAAAAAGAATTTTATTGACATTTGTGGCAGTAAAATACCCATCTATTTCGATTGATGGATCTATAAGTAATACTAATTTTTTTTTAGGAAAAAATTATTCAAATCGTTTTGCATTCAATAATCTAGCTAAAAATCGATCTAGATTATTGTTGAAGAGTTATAATTTTTATCCAAATAAAGATAAGTTAAAGAATTACCAAAGTGAGATGAATTATTTAATGAAAAAGTTAAATATATCAAGAAGCTATGTGGTCATTCAGATTAAAACAGTAAAAGTCAATGGAACAATTAAACCATTAGATTCGGAATCTCTACTAAAAAGCATAAGATATTTTCAAGACAAGAACTATCAAATTGTATTTGCTGGTAGAGAAAAATTTCCTGAAATATTTACTAATAAGTCAATTATTGATTATGCAAATTCAAAATATATTTCTTCTCTAAATGATTTTATTTTGATAGCCAATTGTTCTATAGTAATTTCTTCAGCTTCTGGATTTTGTTTTTTACCTGAAAGTTTGGATAAACCTTTACTTATAGTTAATGCGCATCATATGTGCCAAAATTTTGGACGTAGAACAATTTATATTCCAACTTTGCTTTCTAGAAAAAGTGTAAATTTTAATTTAAATTTACAGCATAGATATTTATGTACTTATGGACCCGATTGTGGCTATGAGGTTTTAGATGACATGTATATATACCATATGCCGACAAGTGAAGAAATTTTGATGGGAGCTAAAGAGTTAGAGCAAATGTTAACAGACAATATACCTAGTTTTTCATCTATTCAAAAAAATATATGTGAAAATAGGAGTTGCCCCCTACTTGTTAATTTTTTAAGCAGAATATCCGAGAATTATTTGATAAATCACAAAAAATTTTTTGAAAAAAGTTAAAATAGGTATTATTACATTAAATATTTTAAGAATTTTTTAAAAATGAGTTATGCATCAAAACACTTAAATGAGGCTAATGAAATTATCTCAAAAATAGACACAGACTCTATTGAAAAAATTGTTGATATACTTGTAAATTTAAAATCTAATGGTGGTCGTATTTTCTTTCTAGGTGTCGGAGGAAGTGCAGGAAACTGTTCTCACGCAGTAAATGATTTTCGAAAAATCGTCGGTATCGAGTGTTATGCACCAACCGATAATGTTTCTGAATTAACAGCTAGGACAAATGATGAGGGCTGGTCTACTATTTTTGTAGAGTGGTTAAAAATAAGCAAATTATCTAGTAAAGATTTATTGTTCATATTTTCAGTTGGGGGAGGGAGCATAGAAAAAAATATAAGTCCTAACTTAGTTGAAGCTATAAAATATGGTAAAACAATAGGTTCTAAAATTGTAGGAATAGTTGGTCGAGATGGTGGTTATACTGCTAAGGAATCAGATTCATGTGTCATTATTCCAACAGTTAATGACGAAACTATTACCCCGCATGCAGAGGCATTCCAGGCTGTCATTTGGCATCTATTAGTTTCACATCCAAAATTAAAAGCCAATCAGACAAAATGGGAAAGCTCTGTGATTAAAATTTAATTTGATCCAAAAAAATTAAACTTTTTATATAATGAAAAAAGCAGTTTTTTTAGATAGAGATGGAGTAATAAATAAAGCTATTGTTAAGAATGGGAAACCGTATCCTCCAAAGGATCTAAATTCTGTTGAAATACTATTTGGAGTAAAAGCCTCTCTTCAAGCTTTACGTGATGCTGATTGGATGATTATAGTTATTACTAATCAACCCGATGTAGCGAGAGGAAAAATTTCTAAGAAAGAAGTTGAAAAAATAAATACTTATATGAAGAATACTTTGCCAATTAATGAATTTTACACTTGTTTCCATGATAATTATGATTTATGTGATTGTCGCAAGCCAAAGCCTGGTGCATTGACTTTGGCAGCAAAAAACAACAATATAGATTTAAATTACAGCTATATGATTGGTGATAGATGGAAAGATATTGAAGCAGGAAAAAGAGCTGGATGCAAAACCATCTTAATAAATTCTCACTATAAAGAAAAACAACCAACAGATTATACATTTCAAGCCAAATCTCTTAGTGAGGCAGTTAAAATAATTTTAGGATGAAAAAATGGACAAATTCCGTAATTTGAAAATCAAAATATTTGCAGATGGGGCAAATAAACAAGATATGCTTAAAATGAACTCAGAGCCATTTATTAAAGGCCTTACTACTAACCCTACTTTAATGAAGAAAGAGGGCATAACTGACTATAAAAGCTTTTGTAAAGATATCTTAAAATTCATAAAAGAAAAACCAATTTCATTTGAAGTTTTTTCAGATGATTTTAAAGAAATGGAAAGACAAGCTAAAGAAATCACAAGTTGGGGGGATAATGTATATGTTAAAATACCCATTACAAACACTAAAGGTGATACGTGTTATGAAACAGTTAAAAAACTTTCAAAACAAAAAGTTAAACTCAACATAACAGCTATTATGACGTTGGATCAGGTTAAAGAAGTTGTGTCTGTTCTAGAACCAAATATACCTAATTATATATCTATTTTTGCAGGAAGAATTGCTGATACAGGAATAGATCCTGAACCAGTAATGGCTGAGGCCGTCAAATTATTAAAATTATTACCAGCCTCAGAATTAATTTGGGCTAGCCCAAGAGAATTATTAAATATTTTTCAAGCTGATCGAATAGGCTGTCAAGTGATAACTGTAACTAACAGTATTTTAAAAAAATTATCTTTAATTGGTTACGATTTGGACACCTATTCACTGGATACTGTTAAAATGTTTTACTCTGATGCTGTTGATGCTGGCTTCAAACTTTAGGATTAATGAAGTTTTCGTTTGTTTTATGTACAAGAAATAGTGAAAGAGTTTTAGTTGAGGTAATAGAAAGTATTGCTAATCAAAAAATCGATCTAAAATTCATTGATATTATTTTATCAGATTATAATTCTACCGATCAAACTGTTGAAATTGTAAAAAAAATCACAAATAAATATAAAATTAAACTTAATCATATTCAGTGTGACCTACCTGGAAAAACCCCCGCATTAGAGATTGCTTTAGACTCTGCTACAGGAGATTATGCTGTGATTGTAGATGATGATAACATATTAGATCAAAACTATATTAAAGAGGCAAAAAAAATATTAGTTGAACCAAATTGGGGATGCATTGGTTCCTTTGGAATTATAGACAGCAATTTAACTTTACCACCATGGTTTAATGAATTTAAAGAACATTATGCAATAGGGACACCCTCGAAAGCAAACGATTGGGTATGGGGGGCATGCTCTATCATAAATATAAAAGTATGGAAAAAATTAAGGAAATACGGTTATGAAATTGAGTTAAATCCAAAAAGAGCAAATCATACTGATCCAATTTATGTAGGAGGTGAGGACACTGAGTTATCATTAGCTATATTTATGCTTGGTTATAAAGTAAAATTTATACAACAAATAAAATTCATTCATAAATTTGATCAAAGTAGATTAAATAAAAATTATTTTCTTGAAAATGTACGTGGCTTTTCACGTTCAATCCCAGTACTTCAGCTTTATAGGTTAATAATTTATAGATCTAATATATATTTTCCTAAAACTGTATGGACATTGTATTTGTTAAAAATTTTTTTTATCTCATTTATTAAATCTTTAATTCATGCTTTTACAATTGATATGTTTAAGGCAAGATACAATTACATAACTATGCTTGGGATATTTTCTAGTTATCTAAGTTTTAGAAAAAATTTTTATCAGGTCTATAATAAATTAATCAAAATAAAAAAAGAAGCATTCAAAAATTAAATCCGTCAAAAAAATTTATAAAACTAATTAGAAGGTTCTATTATTTTAATTTATTAATAATTTAAATTTGATATAAAGTTTTCTGTTTCTTTAAGACTATCACTAGTTCCAATTTCGTAAAATCTCTCATAAACTTCAAAGCCCCATAGCTGTTTTTTATTTGATAATTGTTCAAAAACGCTGGAAAGATCAAAAAAGTAATTTTTAGGGTAGATATCAAAAATATAAGAATTTAATATGCTTAAGCCATAATCGATATAATTCATATCATCACTCGGATTTTGCTTATTGTATTCAATTAATTGATTAGGTTTTAAAAGCACATTGCTTTTATCCCATTTCCCATTATTTTTAAGTATAGTCATCAAAGAAGATAGTTTTTTTTTTGTAAACTCTTTTTCAACAATATCAAAGCTAATTGGCAAAAATGTATCTCCATATAAAATAAAAAATTTTTCCCCTAGCAAAGGTATTGCCTTTTTAATAGCACCTCCAGTACCCAATAATTTAGTTTGATCTGATGAGTAAACTACCTCCAAATCAAATTTACTACCATCACCTACATAAGACTCAATCATTTCACCTAAATGGCCAACACAAAGTACAACTTTTTTAATTCCTTGTTTTCGAAGATATAATAATTGGTGAAAAATAAATGGGTGACCTGAAACATTTAATAATGCTTTTGGAATTTTTTTTGTTAAAGGATGTAGTCGTGTAGCTAATCCACCTGCAAGTATAGCAACAGTTAACATTTTTAGGATATCATAAGTTTTGTTCCTTCAAAATCAAATCTAAAACGTACTTCCTGAAGACCCTCATTTGATAAAGTTTTTCTTAATTTAGATTTATCATCTGCCATAAACATTAAAAAACCTCCTCCTCCTGCACCAACCAATTTTCCACCAATAGCTCCATTTTTCATTCCTATTTCATACCAATCATTAATTTTTGAATTTGACATTCCAATAGATCTTTTTTTTTTATGTTCCCAGTGTTCATGCATTAATCTTCCAAATCGTTCAATATTGCCTGCCTCAAGAGTTTCTTTACTTTTAAAACTTAAATCTTTAATGAAATTTAGATTATTAATCATATCTCTGTCCTTAATAATAGATTTTTGCTTTTGATCTTTTAGAATACTACTAGCGCTTCTTGAGAAACCAGTAAAAAATAATAATAAGTTGTCCTCTAAGTTTAATAAGGTTTCATTATTTATATTTAAAGGATTAATTGATACATTTTTATTAGTTTCTTTTTTTTTGTGAAAAGTAAATGAAGTTAGTCCTCCAACTGCTGAAATATATTGATCTTGTTTTCCTATAGGCTCTCCTAAGCAATTGATTTCTATATGGCATGCTAATTCTGCTAATTCTTTTGGGCTCAAAGATTTTCTCATACTTGTATAGAGGGTCTTTAACAATGCGGTTGTAAAACTACCTGATGAACCTAAACCTGTTCCTGCAGGAATGTCAGCTAATGTTATAATCTCCACATTAGATTTAATTCCAAGTTTTTTTAAAGACTCCCTAATTATAGGATGCTTTATATTTGAAACATTGTCTGTATTTTCAAATTTCGAATATTTCAGTATTATTTCATTTGTAAAAGGTTTAATCAAAGAAACATAAACATATTTATCTATAGCTGCAGATATTACAAAACCCTCATTTTCCTCATAGTATGAAGGTAGATCTGTACCACCTCCTCCTAAAGTAATTCTCAATGGACTACGAGTTATGATCATAACCTGAAATTTTATAAATATTTTCTACTATTGATAAAGATGCATACGCATCTTCCAAGTTTGAATTAGATTTTTGATTTGAATTAATATTTTTAAAAAAATCGTTTATTTCTAATTCCCAAGAATTGTCATTTCCAGGATATTCCCAAGAGGCCGTATCAGGAGGACCCATTTCAGGTAACATTTTATAATAAGTTATCCTCTCTAAACCGTAACTACCTCCTAATCCTGAAAGATCTAATTTTCCCCATTTACCATAAATTTCAAATGAAAATAAATTTTTCCATTCAGTGCAAGAAGCATGAAGAAAAGCTACTTTATTTTCTTTAGATTTTAAAAGCATGTATGCATTGTCTTCAACTGGCATATCCCAAAAATAATTTGTAGCAAACCCCTCTATATTTTGTATATCACCAAGAAACCAACGAGATAGATCAATTAAATGTATACCTTGATCTATCAGTTCCCCACCACCTGATAGTTTTGGATTAGCTCTCCATTCGTTTTCATAACCGACTCGACCCCCATGACCATATCTTGCTCTAACAAACATTAGTTCTCCTAATTCTCCAGAGTCAACTATTTCTCGTGCTTTTATTAAAGAGCGATGATATCTGTGATTGAAACCAACATGTACTTTTGTAGAATTTTCTTTTACTATAGATATGACAGAGTTTAATTCTGAAGCATTTCTAGCAGCCGGTTTTTCGACTAATACATGTTTTTTATGTTTAACTGCACTTTTTGTGATTTCAGCTAGACTGTCATGGGTAGTAGCAACAATCACAACATCAATTTCTTTTGATGATACAATTTTACTCCAATTATCATAAATTTTTGCACCAGTATTGTTTGATAAAATTTTAACACGATTGCTATTTATATCTGCACAGGCAATTAGTTTTCCAATTTTACATTTACTTAGAGCTTTGGCTCTTTTTTGGCCTATTAATCCACAGCCAATCAATCCTACATTAAGGATTTTGTCTTTATTCTCGTTCATTTATCACCCCAGTTAAATTTACGATCCTTACCTGTGATTCTTCTAATTGTGTACACATCAGTGCTTGACAGATCATCTAAATGTGAAGGCCATTTTTCCCAATCATCCCAAATTGCACTTATTAGCTTTGCTGTTATTCCATCACTAGCACTTGAAGCTAAAAAAAGTGCTAGCTCTGACCCCTTTTGCATTGAAGTACCACCGTTTTTTTTTTGCTCTAGTGACTTTTTATAAAATTGTCTGCCTACTTTTTTCGGCCCTGCTTTTAAAATCTCATCTAACATACGTGTATTTAATGCTCCAGGAGCTATTGCATTTACATCAATTCCTGTCCCTCTCAATTCTTCAGCGAGTGTTTCACAAAATCTAACAACAGCTACCTTTGAAACAGCATATGCACTAAGATTTGGCAAAGGGTTAGTTGCCCCTCCACCTGAAAGTTGAATTATTTTACCATAATTTTGTTTTTTAAAATGTTTAATTAAAGCCTTGCACATTAATATAGATCCAAATAAATTAATTTCGATTGTCTTAACCCAGTCCTCCCAATTTGTTGATTCAATTTTATCTTTAGGGCCATATACTCCCGCATTATTTACCAATATGTGGCAACCCCCCAAGTTTTTAATTGTTTCGTCTACAACAATTTCAACATCATTACTTAAAGAAACATCAGCAACTAAAGACAAAATTTTTTGTTTTTTATTTGTTATCTTTTTTAAATCGTCTTTTGCTCTTTCAAGTGTTTTTCCATCGCGTGCACACATCATTATATCTGCACCAGACAAAACAAATTTGCGAGCAATTTCTAAACCTAAACCTTGGCTGGACCCAGTTATAATTGCTTTTTTTCCATCTAAAATACTTTTCATTGAGCAAATCAAATTAAATTTGAGAAGTTCCAAAAGTAATGTATTTAAATTTAGATTTCAATATTCGAGTTCCAAGGAAGTGATTGGGATCAATTATAATCATATTCTTTTTTGAAACCTTGGCTATTTTGCTTATTAAATTTTTAAATTCTGGCCATTTAGTTCCAATTATTAATACATCTGTATTATCTAAAGCATCTACTGGGTTATCAAAATTCTTTACTTTTTTCATAAATCTTTTTGGGAGTTTTTTTATTACTGGATCATAAACTGAAATTTTCGCACCTTTAGTTATTAACCAATCACATAATTCTATTGAGA
The DNA here is from genome assembly GCA_902634885.1 of uncultured Pelagibacteraceae bacterium. Lineage (GTDB taxonomy): Bacteria > Pseudomonadota > Alphaproteobacteria > Pelagibacterales > Pelagibacteraceae > Pelagibacter. The sequence continues at coordinate 8,097 of CACPLR010000020.1, forward strand.
GAGATCTTCTTAAAGTATTTGTATTTGGCTTATATGTTAATCCAAAGATAGTAATCGAGATATTTGATAAAGAAATATATTCATCTTGAAGTTTTTTTCTAATCCATTTTTTGTGCTCATTATTACTTAATACGATTGATGATAATAGAGGAGTGACTAATTTATTTTTTTTACTTTCTATATTTAAAAAATTTACATCTCTTAAAAGTGTTCCACCTGCAATTGGATCTCCAGGAGATAAATATGCTTTTTTTCCTATACGAATATCTGATTTCAAACCGTTTTCTACCTCATTAGCATTTGCGCCAACTTTTTCGCAAATTGTTGCTATTTCATTAGTAAAAATTACTGAGTTGGCTAAGAAAGAATTAATTGCATGCTTTGTCATCTCTGCAGACTCAATGCTCATCCATTCAATTTTTTTACAAATTGATAAAAATAATGGATTTAATTTCTTTTTAGTTTTTTTATCGCTAACGCCAACAATAATCCTATCAGGGTTAAAAAAAATTTCTACTGAATTTCCTAGGCGGAGATTTTCTGGTGAACATGCAACACTTATTTTTTTTTTTGGAAAATTTTTTTCAATAAAATTATTAATTTTTTTTATTGATCCGACTGGCATTTGTGATGAAAATAAAATAATTACATTTTTTTTTAAGTTAGGTATTATTTTTTTTACTCGGCTTATTATATAATTGATATCTGCTTTATCATTTAGTTTTACAGGAGTATCAATAGCAACCCATAATATTTCAGTTTTAGATAATGCTTTTTTTATATTGTTAGAAAAAAATAAATTTCCATAATCAAGGCCTTTTTTAATTAATTCATCTAATGATGGCTCATAGATTGGAGCTTTACCTGCATTTAAATTTTTAATTATAGTTTTATCTTCATCAAAACCTACTACTTCATATCCTTTCGAGGCAATACAAGCTGAGATTACAGAGCCTAAATGCCAAAGCCCAAAAACACAAATTTTCATTACTTCCTCACACCAAAAACCCATTCATTTTGTTTGAGGTATTTTATGGTTCTTATAACTCCTTCTTTGATACTAAGTTTTGGTTTCCATCCTAAATTAGTAATTTTTTTGGTATCTAAAAATATAAATGGATTATCACCAATCCAGCCTCTGTCCTCTTCTGAAAATCGTAATTCAGGGTTTACATCAAGTTCGTCACATATCCATTTGATAGAGTCACGAACTTCACAATATTCATTTGTACCAAGATTAAAAATATTTATCTTTTGTTTTGATTTGTTCAAAGCTAAAAACATAGCATCAATACAATCTTGAACGTATAGATAAGATTTACGTTGTTTCCCATTTCCAAGAACCTCCAATTTTTTTTTGTCATTTTTTAATTTTTTATAAAAGTCAAACACATGACCATGAGTGTATCTCTCTCCTAAAATAGAGACATAACGAAAAATGTACCCTTGCATATCAAATCCCTCACAAAATGCCGATATAAGACCTTCACAAGCAATCTTAGAAGCCCCATATAATGATGTTTGAATTGGAAAAGGCGCATTTTCAGGCGTTGGTATCAATTCCGTCTCACCATAAATCGAGCCAGTGGATGAAAAAATAATTTTTTTTATATTATTATATTGCATAGCTTCAAGAACATTTTGAGTAACTATTGTATTCTGTTCAAGATCTTTTCTAAGATTTTTGACACCAAAACGTACATCTGCATTTGCAGATAAATGAAAAACTAGATCAACATCTTTGAAAATATATTTTAATTCTTTTAAGTTTAATAAATCATTTTCGTATAATCTGAAATTGTTTGATTTTTTTGTATTTTCTAAAAACTTATGATGACCTGTAGAAAAGTTATCAATTCCTACAACTTCATTTGCAGGGTTTTCTAACAGACGGTCTACTAAATTACTACCAATAAAGCCAGCACACCCTGTAACAATGTATTTTATCATATTTTAAATTTTAAACTATATTCATTCATAATGTTACAAATTGTTATTAAAAATATTGGATAAAATGGAGGCAGTAGAATTACGTTAGCATGGGTTAAACTTAAAAAAATTATGAATAAGATTAACAATGATTTATAAAAATTTGAAGGAAAAAAATAAACTAGCTTTTGTGATTTTATTAAAAGCCTAAGTAGTAAATATATTAATAAAGAAAAATTAAATATTCCAGTTTCAGTCAATACTCTTAAAATTCCTATGTCTAGAATTGATTTGGATGACAAAAAATTAAAATTACCCATAGTTATCCTTGTACCAAATCCAAATAAAAATTCTCCAATTTCTATATTTGAAATAAATTTAATGTAAGATTTTAGATATGATGTTAAAAAATATTCTAAAAGTGACTTTTCAAAAAAAAATTTTATATTAATTAAAATATAAATTACAATCAGCGAACATAAAAAGATTGCTAAATTATAATGCCATTTTCTTCGTATGCTAAATATTAATAAAATTAAAATAATAATCAGTGATAAAACTACTGAATAAGAAAGTGTTAAAATACTTGTAAAAATCATTATTAAACCAATAGAAGTATAATTTGGAAAATAAAACTTTTCTTTTTTCAAAAGTACTAAAATAAAACCAAAAGTAAAAATTAATGCTGCTGCAGATCCCCATGCTCCTGATAAAATTAGATCTAATCTTGTGAATTGACTTTCAGAAAATAAAATATAACGCTTAATATTTTCGAGGTTGTGGTATTTTATTTCTATTAAAATCAATTCATAATAATTTAATAAAGCTAAAATTGATGAAACTCCAAAAGATAGAATACCAAAATGTAATGATTCTTTTAAAATATTTTTATTTTTATTAAAAACAGATAATAAAGTTATTAAAAATAAAAATGGTATTAAAAACATTCTCATCAAAGGAAAAATAAAATTTGCATCCTTAATATGATATAGACTTATTAGAATTGATAAGATCAAATATAAACTAAATCCATAGAAAACATACTTATCTATTATTTTAATTTTAAAATTCCTTAA
>CACPLR010000021.1 GCA_902634885.1 uncultured Pelagibacteraceae bacterium
TAATTTCGATTATTCTTCTTCCATTAACCTTCTTTACGTTTTTATTTAATTATTTGAAAAAATTATCGCCAAAGGTGAAATTTAAAGTTAAAACTATATGTGTTGGTAATATATATCTAGGTGGAACAGGCAAAACCCCGTTGGTTATTAAAATAAATAGTATTTTAAAAAAAAAATATAAAACCACAATTATAAAAAAAAACTATGTCGATCAAAAAGACGAACAAAAAATTTTAAAAAAAAATGGAAATTTACTATGTTTTAAAAATAGAGATATAGCTATTAAAACTGCCGAAAATAAAAATTTCGACATAGCAATTTGTGATGATGGATTGCAAGAAAAGAAGATTAATTACGATTTATCAATTGCTTGTTTTAATAGTACTAATACCATTGGAAATGGTTTTTTAATACCTGCAGGACCTTTACGAGAGAGCTTATTTGAAATACGAAACTATGATGCTGTATTTTTGAATGGGGAGAAAAAAAATATTAAATTTCAAAATAAAATTAAAAAAATTAATAAAAATATTAAAATTTTTTATGCAAACTATAAACCAACTAATTTAAAATCATTTAATTTAAAAAAAAATTATCTAATTTTTTGCGGTCTAGGTAATCCTGAAGAATTTGAAAAAACTTTAATTAAGTACAAATTTAAAATTAGAGAAAAAAAATTTTTTCCTGATCATTATGATTTTTCTAATAAAGACATTAATGAAATTAAAAGTCTTGCAAAAGAAAAAAGATTGGAAATAGTTACTTCTGAAAAAGATTATTTAAGACTAGATAATTCTAATAAAAAAAATATAAAATTTATTAAAGTTGATCTAAAAATCTCAAATCAGAGAAAATTTGAGAGTTTTTTAAACAAAAACTTATGAAAAGCATTATTTATTTTTTTGAATTTGTTTTAGTTTCTTTATTGTTAATCATATTTAAAATCTTAGGATACAAATTTGCATCAAACTTTGGATTTTTTATTGGAAAAACATTTGGACCATTATTTAGATCTAAAAGTTTAGTTATAGATAATTTAAAAAAATCCAACATCTCATTAAAAAAAACATATGAACAATCTACAGATGAAATATTTGGAAATTATGGAAGAATTTTTGCTGAATATCCTTTCATTAAAAACTTTAGAAATGGTAAACTCGAAAAGTATATTCAAGTAGAAGGAAAACAGTACCTCGATGAAATTAAATCAAAAAACAAAAAAGTAGTTTTCATATCTGGACATTTTAATAATTTTGAATTGATGGCTATGATGATTGAAAAATATGGGATTGATTTGTCTGCTATTTATCGACCGTTAAATAATATTTTCCTTAATAAAACTATGGAAAAAATTCGAATTAAATATATTTGTAAAAAACAAATTAAAAAAGGGCGTTCAGGAACAAGGGAAATAATTGAAAATCTAAAGAAAGGGTCGTCTATTGCATTAATGATTGACCAAAGGGTTCGAGAAGGATCTAAAGTTAATTTTTTTGGTAGCTTAGCAACCACAACTACTATCCCAGCGCAATTGGTTAAAAAATATAAATGTGATCTAGTTCCAATCTATATAGAAAGAAGAAGCAAATTTCATTTTAAAATGTACGTTTCCAAACCTATTAAAGTAGGTGAAAGTAAAACTATTGAGGAAATTACACAGTTTTTAAATACTGTGCTAGAGCAAATGATAGTAAAGAATCCACTTCAATGGATTTGGACCCACGACAGATGGAAAAAATAAATTAAGATTTTTTTAACATATCCCTTTTAACTGCAGCCTCTTTATAAGAAAAATATGCCTCTTGTTCTTCAACATTCCAATAAGTCAAATTTTCTAAAAGAATTTTCTTTCCAGATATAGAACATATTACATGGTCGCCTTCCTCAATAATCTCAAAATTATTAGGAAGGTATTTTAATTTAGCTAACTTATTTTGCATTATTGAGATATATAAATATCTATATGAAAATTGCAATTCTCGGAAGTGGTGGAAGAGAGCACGCGTTGGTAAATCAAATGTCATTATCAAAAAAAACTACTAAAATTTATTGTATTCCAGGAAATGCTGGCACATGTAATTTGGCTGAAAATGTTAATTTAAATCTAGACAACTTTGAGAGCATTTATGATTTTATTTTGAAAAATAAAATTGAATTAGTAGTTGTTGGTCCAGAAAAACCTTTGGTAGATGGTATAGCTGATTTTTTACAAGAAAAAAAAATAAAAGTTTTTGGACCAAATAAAGTACTATCTCAATTTGAAGGATCAAAAACGTTCACTAAAAATGTTTGTAAAAAATATAATATACCTACCGCAAAATTTAATATTTTAAAAAATTTGGAAGAATCTATTGAATATTTAAACCAAGTTAAATTTCCAATAGTCATTAAAGCAGATGGCCTTGCAGCAGGAAAAGGAGTTTATATTTGTGAAAATCTTGAAAAATCTAATGAAGCAGTGAAAGAAATATTTGATGGAAAATTTGGAAAAGCTGATCAAATTGTAATTGAGGAATTTCTTGAAGGTGAAGAAATGAGTTTTTTTGTCATTTCAGATGGAAAAAGTTTCAAACAATTTAACACTGCACAAGATCATAAAAGAGTTGGTGAAGATGATACAGGAAAAAATACTGGAGGCATGGGTGCTTATTCTCCATCAACTTTAATAAATAAAGATTTAGAAAAAAAAATTATTGATAAAATTATTGAACCTACTTTTAGAGCTATAAGAGATTTTGGAGAGGAGTATATTGGATTTCTTTATGCAGGTTTAATGATAAAAAATAATGAGCCATTTTTAATTGAGTATAATGTGCGTATGGGTGATCCAGAGTGTCAAACTATTCTTCCATTACTAAAATCAGATTTTTTAGATATAATTAATGCTTGTTGTGAACAAAAATTAAATCAATCTAATGTAGATTGGTCAGATAAAAAAAGTTTATCTATTGTTTTATGTTCAAAGGGTTATCCAGAAAGTTACGAAAAAAACGTTGAAATAAAAAATCTTAATAAAATTAAAAATAGCAAAAATAATTTTATGTTCCACGCAGGAACAGTTTCTAAAAATGACAAAATATTAGCTAATGGTGGAAGGGTATTAAATTTTGTGAGTATTTCAGAGAGTTATTCAGAGGCTAGAAAATCAGCAATTGATAAGATTAAGTATTTAAATTGGGGTGGTGGATTTTTTAGAAAAGATATTGGTTTCAAGGCTATTGATTAGATGCGCGTAATTGGAGGTTATCTTAAGGGACAGAAAATTTTAGCGCCTACCGATAAATCTACTAGACCTTTAAAAGACAGAGTTAGAGAGTCTATTTTTAACATAATTGAACACTCAAATAATGAAACTATAAATTTAAAAGGAGCCAAAATATTAGATTTATTTGCTGGCACTGGATCCTTTGGTATTGAATGTTTGTCAAGAGGTGCTGAAAAAGTTGTATTTTTTGAAAACTATCATCAGTCAAATATGCTTTTAAAAAAGAACTTAGAAAAATTTAAATTATTAAAAAAAGCGAGTGTCTATAAAAGTGACTCTTATAAATTTAATGAGGAAATTATATTTGATAATAAATTTGACATAATTTTTTTAGACCCACCATTCAAGGATAAAAATATTGAAACAATAATTGATAAAATTAAAAAGAAAAAATTAGCTAATAAAAGAACACTATTAATATTGCACAGAAATAAAAAAACTATTGATAAATTCTCTGAAAACTTTTTAATTCAAAGAGAAAAGAACTATGGTATTTCTAAAATAATTTTTGGAAAATTATCTTAATATTTTTACAGTTTCTTTTTTAATTAATTCAACAGAGGGTTGATCAAAAGGATTTACTTTCATCAATTGGCCTAAAAGAATAGTTTCTAAAATAAAAAAACTAAAAAGCTCACCCATTGTTTCTTCATTTCTATTATGAACATTAAATGACCTGAAGGGAATTTTTTTTTTATCGAAAACATTTTCGGTTGCATTTTTTTGCGAAACTAAAATTTTGTATAAGTTTTTGTTTTTAAGATGACTAAAATTACTGTTCAAATTTGAATTATTAATTTTAGGGGAATTTTTTTCACTTACACTAAAAAAAGTAAAAAAATTATTTTTTGGACCATCTAAATAAAGTTGGAGAAGACTATGATTGTCTTTTGGCATTGTTGAAATTAATGGTAAAATACCTTTTCCCTTTTTTCCTAGGCTTTCTGCTGTCAATTGTTGATACCATCTAAAAAAACTATCCGATTTTTCATCATAATTTAAAATAATTGAGTTAGTTTTTTTGTTAAATACAAAATGGTTCATTGCTAAAACATTTTCTATTAATGAATTAACAAAATTTTTATTTTTAATTAATTGATTAAAGTTTTTAAATTTTTTTTCATTTAACCCCATCAATTCTGCTGGTAACATTCCAACCTCGGAAAGCACAGAATATCTTCCTCCAATAAAATTTTTATGCTCAATAACTTCGATTTTTAATTTTTTTGCGAGAGTTGTTAAAAAACTTATTTTTTTTTCAGTAATAAAAATATTTTTATTTTTTTTCTCCTTTTGCTTCAAAATATTAAAATTTGAGATTGTCTCCAGCGTATTGCCCGATTTAGAGACTAAAATATTAATTTTTTTTTCATTTGAAGAAACAAATTTTTTTGCCTGAAGATTATCGAAAAAATTAAAATTTTTTTTTATTCTTTGTTTAAAAAAATCGTAAATTGCCTGGGTACCTAAAATTGAACCTCCCATACCAATTAAATTAATTTTTTTATAATTTTTTAGTGATTTTATTAAACTCCTATCGTATCCCATTTGATATTCTTTAGTTAGAGATTTCAATAAAGGGAATTCTATAAAAATATTTTTATTATTTATTTTTTTAAGTAAATTTTTTTTCTTACTAAGGTTTGATTTAAATTTAAAATTTGAAAAATTTATATTTTTTGTAAACATTATTATTGAATTTTCTCTAAAATAGAGCTTTCAATATCTGTAGAATTCCCATCATTTTCAACATTTTGGTTTTTACTCTCATCTATATTTAATAAATCTTTAACCTCATTGTTATCGCTAAACATTTCAGTAGATACTTCTTGATTACCTGGTGTTGGAAGTTTGTCAAAATCAGGTGGCATTGCTAATGGGTTCTTTTTTTCAACTAAAAATTCGTCACTTTGATCGGATCTTTTTTTGCCTTGTAATGCTTCCGTTGCAGTTTGGCATGAATATAAAAATAGACTAAATAAAATCAATATAACTGATAGATTTTTATTTTTTTTCATTTGATGATTTATAATTTAACAATTCAGCCAAAATAAGACAAATGATTCCTAGCGTAATAAAGATATCTGCAACATTAAAGATGAACCAATGATAACCGTTGTAGTTTATATCAATAAAATCGGGCACTGCTTTATAATATAATCTATCAAAGAAATTGCCTAATGATCCACCTAATATAGTAAGTAAAAAATAAATCTTCAAACCTTCTTCTACAAAAATCAGATAAACTATAATTACGTTAATGAATAATATTATTAAGGTTATTACATTATATGCTGTAGCATCATCAAATGAAAATAAACCAAATCCAATTCCTTTATTCCAAACTAAATATAAGCTTAAAAAGGAGTTAATATAGATATCTACTTTATCTTTGTCCTCTAAGATATTTAGTATAAAAAGTTTACTAAACCTATCTAAAGCAAAAATTACTAAAACTATTAAAACATATATTAATAATTTTTTTACTAATGAATTATTCATTTAGGAGATTTGACAATTAATTCTCTCACATTTTTTTGATTTTATTTTCCAGCATAAAGAACATTTACTTCCTTCGGCTTTTTCTGTAACCACTTCAACTTCCCTGTCAGTATTCTGATCTTCAACTATTTTACTTTCTGAAGTAATACAAATTTCGGAAAAATTCTCATTTTTCGTTATATTGTATAAATCTTTATTTAATTTTATTAAAATTTTTGCCTCTAGACTGGAGCCTATTTCCTTGCTAGCTCTTTTTGTTTCGATACTAATATTAGCTTCATCTCTAATTTTTTTAATATTATCCCATTTATGTTCGATATTTTCATTAAACCAATTTAATGGAATTTTGATAAAATTTTCTAAGTGTATACTTTGCTTGTCGCTATTTTGATTTAAAAGTTTGAAAATTTCCTCTGTTGTAAAAGATAATATAGGAGCAAACCACTTTAACAAGCACTGCAGAATAATATTCAGAACTTTGATACAGTCAGATCTTTTATCAGAGTTAATTGGGTCACAGTACAATAAATCCTTCCTGATATCGAAATAAAATGCTGATAACTCAACTGTACAAAAATTTAATAATTCTTTGTAAAGTTGATGAAAGTTGTATGACTGAAAATTTTTATGAAAACTTTGGTTCACTTTAGCTAAACGATGAAGCATATATTTTTCTAGATCTGGTAAATTAACAATTTCTAAATTATTAAAATCGTATTCTTCATATTCATCTTTTATATTTCCAAGTAGAAATCTAAAAGTATTTCTTATTTTACGGTATGACTCTGCATGTTGATCTAAAATTGAATAATCTATTCTTAGATCTTCTGCGTAATTAGATGAAGCAACCCAAATTCTTAAAATATCTGCCCCATATTTTTTTAAAATATCTTCAGGCGCTATAACATTTCCTTGCGATTTAGACATTTTTAGACCTTTTCCGTCTACTACAAATCCATGGGATAAAATGCTTTCAAAAGGAGCTTTGCCTCTCGTGCCACAGGATTCTAATAGTGATGAATGAAACCATCCACGATGTTGATCAGATCCTTCTAGATACATAGATGCTGGCCATTTAAGATCAGCTCTTTTCTCAAGAACAAAAGAGTGAGTGGACCCACTGTCAAACCATACTTCAACAATGTCACTAAGTTTATTAAAATCTTCAGCTTTGTACTTGTTCCCTAGTAATTTTTGATAATCATCTGAAAACCAACAATCTGAACCTTCCTTCTCGTAAATCTGTGCAATATTTTCAAAAACATCATCATCAATTAAGACCTTGCCATCTTCTTTTGATATAAAAATTGGTAAAGGCACTCCCCAAACTCTTTGTCTTGAAACACACCAATCAGGTCTGGTTTCTATCATTGACTTAATTCTTTCTTTTCCTTTACTTGGATAAAAAGTTGTTTCATCCAATGCTTTCAATGCTTTTGATCTTAATTCATGACTTTCCATTGATATAAACCATTGTGGGGTAGCACGATGAACTAATGGAGCTTTTGATCTCCATGAATGTGGATACGAGTGATTTAATTTACCATTTGCAATAAGTTTTTTATGTTCTTTTAATTTGTCTATAATGACACTATTAGCTTTAAAAATGTGTAGCCCTTCAAAATGCAAAATGTTTTTAGTATATCTCCCGTCATCATCAACTGTTTCAACAGCTTTAATGTTATTATTGAGGCATAAATTAAAATCATCTGGACCATGACTTGGTGCACAATGTACAATTCCAGTTCCTTGTTCAGTCGTAACAAATCTTGCCTCTAACATGGGAATTTCATAATCATAGCCAATCGAATAAAATGGATGACTACAAATTGTACCTTTGAATTCCTTTCCAGAAAATTCTTTAATAATTATTGTGTTTTCAATATTAGTGTCTTTTTTGAAAGATTCTAAAAGATCTTTTGCAATTATGATTTTTTTTTCGTTATCAATCTTCAATAATAGATAAATTAAACTTTGATTGTAAGCTAAAGCTTTATTTGCAGGTATAGTCCAAGGTGTGGTTGTCCATATAACAACATTTGATTTTTCTATCTCTTTAAAATTTGTTTTAACAACCGGAAATTCCACATAAATTGTATCGGATACATGGTCCATATATTCAACTTCAGCATCTGCAAGAGCAGTTTTTTCTACTGTAGACCAAAGAACTGGTTTGTATCCTCTATATAAGCTCCCTTCTTTTAAAAATTTTCCAAGTTCTCTTACTATCTGAGCTTCAGCATCAAAGCTCATAGTAGAATAATAGTTTTCCCAATCGCCAATTACACCGAGCCTTTGAAATTGATCTTTATGAATTCCTATCCATTTGGTTGCAAAATCTCTACACTCTTTCCTAAATTCAATAATTGGAACATCGTTTTTATTTTTTTTATTTTTTTTATATTGTTCCTCAATTTTCCATTCTATTGGCAATCCGTGACAATCCCAACCTGGGACATATACAGAGTCTTTACCATCCATCTGATGAAACTTTGTGATTATATCTTTTAGTATTTTATTCAAAGCCGTTCCCATATGAATATTTCCGTTTGCATAAGGAGGTCCATCATGAAGAACAAATTTTTCTTTACCTTTGCTTTTTTGCCTTAATTTCTTGTACAGGCCAATCTTTTGCCAGTAATCTAAAATACCGGGTTCTCTTACTGGTAAGTTGGCTTTCATTGAAAAAGCTGTTTTTGGGAGATTTATATGTTCTTTACTCATAGGATATTATTTTTTTGCAAATAAAATATCTTTATTAATCTGTTTCTTTAGTTGGTCTATATTTTTAAATTTTTTTTCACCTCTTATAAATTTTTTAAAATCTACTGATAGTTTTTTATTATAAAGATTTCCAGAAAAATTAAATAAATTTACCTCTAACAATATTTTTTTTTGATTAAAAGTTGGTCGAAAGCCAAGATTTGCGATCCCTTTAAAAATTTTTTTGCTTTTATCTATTTTCACATTTACAGAGTAAACTCCAGGTTTAGCAATCACATAATTTTTAATATCAATGTTACACGTCGGAAAACCTATTTTTCTTCCTAGCATTCTGCCTTTTTCAACTTTTCCCTCTACAGACCATTTTCTTGATAAAAATTTGTTAGCTATTTCTATTTTTCCACTCTCTAAATAATTTCTAATCAAAGTTGATGAAACAATTTTATTTTTTTTAATTAAAGGTTTTGGTTTAATAAGATTATAATTAAATTTTTTTTGAAATTTTTTTAAAAGAATAACATCACCCTTACGTTTATATCCAAATTTAAAATTATTGCTTACGAAAAGAAACTTTGATTTTAACTTTTTGTGTAAATATTTTTCTATAAATGAATTACATTCTATTTTTGAAAATGTTTTATCAAATTTTTTGTTTATTATAAAATCAACTTTATATTTGTCAAAGTATTTTATCTTTTGGTTAAAATTTGAAATCCTATAATTTTTTATTTCTTTATTGAAAAACATCTTTGGAATAGGATCAAAAGTAACTACTCCAAGATTTAATTTAAATTTTTTTTTATATCTCAGTGCTTCATCGAATAATTTTTGATGACCTAAGTGTAGTCCATCAAAGTTACCAATTAATATAATTGCGTTATGATGTTGTTTTTTAATATTAAAATTTTTATATATTTTAACTCTCACCATTTTAGTTCTGTTTGAATATAATTAATTTTAACATTGTAAGATTTAGTTAAATTTTCTATTTTTTTATCAGAAATTTCATTTCTGTGAATGCCTCGTGTAATTAGCAAAGCATCAAAATTTTGAACATTAGCACCTTTAATATCTGTGTTAAGATTATCACCTATGCATAAAACTTTTTTATTTCTAGTTTCAGCAGATAACTCATAAACAGGGGGGTATGGTTTACCAAAATAGATAACCTCTCCTTTTAAATTTTCAAAAACTTTTGCTACAGATCCTGCGCAATATTCTCTAATATTTCCTCTATCAACTATTAAATCTGGGTTTGTGCATATCATCTTTTTTGTTAAATGTTCTTTGAGAAGTGTTTTATAATAATATAAATCTTTATCATAATTATCAAACAACCCTGTGCAAAGAATATAATCAGCTAAATCTATATTTGTTTCCTTAAAATTTTTAAAAGACGAAAATAAATCAAAATCTCGTGGAGGACCTATATGGAAAAATTTCTTATTGTTTAAATCACTTTTTAGATATCTCAGTGCTGCTTCT
>CACPLR010000022.1 GCA_902634885.1 uncultured Pelagibacteraceae bacterium
AAGAATAATGTTTTTTTTAAAATTTTTTTTCAATTCGCAAACAAAATAAAAACGCTTAAAAATAGATGATCTTTTTGAGTTAAAATTTGAGGAAAATAGATCAACAGTTAAAAAATGTTTTATTAATTTAAATTCTAAATTTGTTTCTTCAAATAATTCTCTCTTTATTGTATCTTTAGGTTTCTCATTTGAATTACTCATTCCTCCAAATAAACCAAAATAATTTGGATAAAATATATTTTTTTTTTTGTTTCTTTTTTGAAAAAGATACTTCCCTTTATATAAAATAATTGCTGCAACTGAAAAAGTCATCAAATTGTATTTAATATTAAATTAATTTTACTAACAATCTAAATGTTAATAAAAAATTAATTGTAATTTAGACAATTTATTTAAATTTTTTTCAAAATTTAACTTTTTTTATAATATATTGATTTAACTCGACTGTCCCAAATTTCACAACCAACACATATTTCAATTTTATTTCTATTTCCTGAAATGTGGTGATTTCTTATCTTTTTAAATTTTTCGCTATTCCATATATCAATTAATGAGCTATTTTTGATATTTCCCAAAACAACTGTTGGTTTATAGTCACATCCACATAAGGGGACTGTGCCATCATATAAAATTTCTAGAGTTGAAAAAGGAGAAATACAGGGTTTTTTTAATTTGTCATCTATTTCGCCTTCAAAGTTATCTAATTTGTTACCCCATGAATGCATTTTTTTTGACGCAACTACATCGGTTTTTTCTAACTTTTCTAACCAAAAATTTTTCCAATCTTCAACCTCGTGAGTATTGGCTTTTTGTTCAACGTACCTTACTTGTATTTGAGTTTTAGATTTAAGTTGATTTCTTATTTTTATAAAATTAATACAATTTTCTATAACTTTATCAAAATTACCCCCTTTTCGCACCAACTCAAAAGTTTGCTTTGTGTATCCATCTATTGAAAATCTTATTTCATCAAGTCCTGCCTCAATTAATTGACGGGATTTTTTTTCTGTTAACGCGCTTGCATTTGTTGAAAAGTTTACTCTTTTTATTCCAGCATCTTTTAATTTTTTTACCATTATGTGTATATTTTTGTTTATTAGTGGTTCACCATTGCGCGATAAGCAAACCAAATTTATCCAGTCTTTATATTTAGAGATTTCTAAAACTATTTTGTCAAAAAGCTCTAAAGAAATTGCTCCACCCCCTTTATAAATAGATTTACCTAATGGGCACATTATGCAATCAAAATTACATCCATCGTATGCTTCAATTTCTAAGTATCTTGGAAAATATTCGATCTCTGTGATACTTTCTAAATTAAGTCTTTCATTCATTGATTCAATTTCTTTTTTTAAATCTAGCATTTTATATTTTCTTCAGTTACATAATCTTTTAAAGCTTTTTTCCAATTTACTCCTGTTCCATTTTTTGATGATATTGCAACTCTTAATGGGTTTGGTGCGGAAGATGGAAAATCTTTATCTTTAACTTTTTTAATTTTTCCCTTGAAGCCTATCATTTTTGAAAGCTCTTTAATAAACTCATAGTAAGAAACGGAACCCTTGTCTGAGATATGGTGAACTCCATACTTTTTTTTGCTAATAATTTTTTTAATTCTTTTAGATATTGTTAATGCATATGAAGGTGAATCAATTCTATCACCAGCAATTTTTAAATCTCTTCCATGTTTCATGTTAATAATCATTTTATCCACAAATCCAAGTGATTTGTTTCTTCTTGGTCCATACATAGTTGGCATTCTTAAAATATAATAATTTTTTAAATTCATTTTTACAAAATATTCTCCAACAAGTTTTGCATAACCATATATATTTAAAGGATTTGTTTTATCTGTCTCTTTGTAAGGTTTTTCATTTGTTCCATCAAATACGGCATGTGTACTTATTTGAACCAATTCAGTTTTAAATTCATTACATAGTTTTGAAAGGTAGAATACAGCAAAACCATTAGTTTTCATCGTTTTTTCTGGATGTTTTTCACAGTAATTTATACCAATCAGTGCTACCGTATTAATAATTACGTCGGGTCTATATTTTTTTAATAATTCTTCTAATTTTGATTTATTTGTGATGTCAATATCAGAATGAGAACATTCGATACATTTTATCCTCTTATCATATTTAAATACCCTTGTTAAAGAAGTACCTAAAAGACCAGTTGCCCCCAAGATTAAAATTTTTTTTTTCATATCATGTTTTACAACCTACAGAAAATTAACATGCAAAGGCTTGGTTCCATTGCTTGGTTTAATTCTTTTTTTATCTGTGATATGGTTGTTTAATGCTTCATTAACATAATGTGTGATTGGTAAAGTCCCCATCATTGTTTGGGCATCAAAACTTGGAGAGGCGATATAATCCATTATTCTTTTGTATCGACTTGATTTAAAGATATCTATAAATCTTTCCTCAGTAAAATTTCCCATATGTAACTTTGAGTATCGAGCGTTAAAAAACTGACCTGCAGGAGCTACTAAACCAGATCCACTTAGCTGTAAGAGAAATTGTGGTCCATACAATCTTTTATATGAAGATACACCTTTATCTTTAATTTTTTTCCATTTAGCTATTATTTTTGTTTTATCATTGCTCATCTCTTCTGCTTTTTCGATAATAGGATACATTTCTTCATACTTTGAGTAATCTATGCCTAGTGTACCCATCTCATCGTCTGAACAATGTTTTATAACTCCATAATCTACACCTAAATCTACAGCCAATTTGGCAAAAGGTAAAATTTCATTTTTAAATTCAGGTGTAAGTACCATTTGAATACCTATTGTTACATCTAATTTTAATTTTTCCTTAACCTCAACAGCATACCTAATATTTTTCATAGCTCTGTCAAATACCTCCGTATGCTTTTCTCCCTTATACATAATTTTTGCATAACTACTTGGAGTTCCCGCGCCAACAGTAAATCTTATCCATGTCATATGAGGCAAAACTTGATCAACTTTTTCATTTTCAAATTCCCAGCCATTTGTAGCATTAGCTACATTTATTCCTAATTTGGATGCATGCTGTACAAAAGGAACATAAGCTTTTGAAAGTGTACTTTCTCCATCAGATACTAATGAAACTGATTTAATTCCTATTTCAGCAAAATCGTCAAGAAGGTTCAAGGCATCTTTAGTTTTAATGCTTGCTCGTTCCTGAGGTTCTTGGATCATTGCATAACAAAAAGAGCACATAGCCCCACAAGCTCTTGAAAGTGCCATATCCACACTTACAGGTGAAATTTGCTCTCCATTTTCCCAAGCCTCTACCCTATCATAATGATACGATAGTTTATGTGAATCTAGAATCAATTTTCCATGGTTTGTATCAACCGAGGAGATTTCTGAGGATAGACCGTATTCATTTTTATCCATAAATATTATTCAGACTGAAATTTTATACCTCTTAAATTTCTTAACTTACTTTTATCTCCTATTGGCTCAAACCACACGGTCAAACCTTTGTCAATACTTTCTTTTAAGTCTTGCTCTAAATCTAGAAGTATATCACTTCGTTTGCTTGAAGGTATTGGATTTAAAACTTTAAAAACTATTTGACCATCATCTGATGTTTTAAAAACTTCAAAGTCGTTTAATTTTTTTTTCTTTAACTCAAGATTTATAATATGTTCTCTCTCGGAGATAGATAACTTTAGCCACCTTGAACCTGTTAATGGAGTTTTTTCAATTGCAAATTTTTTTAGATTTATATTTTTAGTCATAAAATCTTATACCATCATTTTAATAGCAGTGTTAACAAAATTTTTTTTATCCAGCTTATAATATTTATGAAGCTCGTCTTGCGATCCATATTTTGTCACAAATTTATTTGGTAAGCCTATTCTTTTAACCTTAATTTTTGAGTTATTAAAATTCTGATTAATAAACTCTAGAATACTCGAACCAAACCCTCCTTCTAAAAAATTTTCTTCAACTGTAATTACTCTTTCAACTTTAGGAAGCCAGTATCTTAAAATTTTTCCATCTAAGGGTTTAATTGTTCCTAAATGAAGGACGCCAGCGTCGATTCCATAGTCCTTTTTTAGCTCCTGCGAGGCTGCCATAACTTTTTGCGTCATAACACCAGTTGAAATAAATAATAATCTTCCTGGTTTTTTTTTAATCAATCCTTTTCCAATTTTAATTTTATCATTTTTATTATTAATAATCTCTTCCCCTCCCCTAGCTATTCTAACGTATAGAGGTCCTTTTATGTTTATTGTATCCATCATCAATTCTCTCATTTCATAAGCATCAGAGGGCGATATTATTGTCAAGTTAGGTAAAGATCTCATGATAGAAATATCCTCTATTGCTTGATGTGTTGGACCTAAGGGTGCGTAAACTAATCCTCCACCGTTGCCAATCAATGTTACTGGTAAATTATGCAGGCACAAATCTACTAAAACTTGCTCGAAACATCTTCTTGTAATGAAAGTTGCAATTGTGTTTACATAAGGTCTAAATTTTTCAAAAGCTAATCCTGATGCCAATCCAATAATTGACTGTTCTGCAACACCTTCCATGAGAAATCTGTCTGGATATTTTTTTTTAAATGAGTCTAACACACCTGGGCCCAAGTCTGAGCCAACAAAGACAACTTTTTTATTTCTCTTTGCTAATTCAAAAACGGTATTTAAACATGTCTGTCTCATAATCTATTTTTCCCAAGATATTTGTTAATCTCACTTACTTCTTTATCAGTAAAAAAATTTTTGTGATGCCAAAATGGATTATTTTCTGCAAAAGGGAAACCTTTTCCTTTAACAGTATGACAAATTAATGCTGTAGATTTTTTTAATTTTTTTTTTAACTTCATAAAATAATTTTTTAAATTTACAATATTATGACCATTTACTTCGTCAACTTTATAACCAAAACTTTCGAGTTTATATTTTAAAGGCTCTAAATCCAAAACTTCTTTTGTTTTTCCATAAGATTGGATTTTATTATAATCAATAATAATATGAAAATTGTCTAATTTATATTTAGAAGCTATCATAGAAGTTTCCCAAAAAGATCCTTCATTAATTTCACCATCGCCAACTACAATAAAAGTTTTATAATTTAAATTTTTTAATTTCGCGGCAATTGCCATTCCAAGACCAATTGCAGGTCCATGACCAAGAGCACCTGTTGAAGCCTCTACTCCAGGAACTTTTCCAAATTCAGGATGTCCACCTAAAATTGAGTTAAACCTACTCGCTGAATTTAAAATTTTTTTATCAAAAAATTTTTTGTCGGCTAATATCGCATAAAGTGCCAAGCATCCATGTCCTTTACTCAGTATTAGCCTATCTCTTTTTAGGAAATGTGGTTTTTTTGGATTATATTTTAAAACATAGTCATACATTACTCTCAAGATTTCAATTAAAGACATTGCAGAACCCATATGTCCTCTACCACCTCCGAACAAACATTTAACAACAAGAGATCTTAAATATAAAGATCTATTATCTAATTTTATTGACAATTCATTTATTTTTTTCATAAAGATTAAGAATAAAAATAGTTTATCATTTTACAAATATAGATTATTTCCTTTTTACTTAAAAATTGATTTATAGGTAGGGTTAAAATTTTTTTGGATTGACTTTCAGTTTCTAAAAAATCGCCTTTTTTATAACCAAGATACTTAGAAGCTGCTTGTAAATGAATGGGAACTGGATAATGAATTGATGTTTCAATTCCCCTTTTTTTTAAAAATTCTCTTAGTTGATTTCTTTTTTCAACTTGAACCACAAAAGTGTGATATGAGTTATATTCTGACTGTTTTTCCATAGGAAAATAAACTCTGTTTAAATTTAAATTATCTAAGTAAAAGTCAACATTCTTTCTTCTCTTGTTTATTATATTTTTAAGATTTTTTAATCTAAAATTTAAAATTGCTGCTTGCATATTATCCATTCTTGAGACATAACCAAAACTACTAACATTATCCCTAGACTCTTCCATGCCATGTGTTCTTAGATTTTTTATTTTTTCATAAATAGATTTGTTATTTGTAGTCAAATAACCTCCATCACCTGAAGCATTTAAATTTTTCAGAGGGTGAGCAGAAAAACAGCCTACGTTACCCCAAGATCCAGACATTTTTTTCTTATAACTAGATAAAATCGATTGAGCACAATCTTCAATCACTGGGATATTGTATTTTTTTGAAATTTTAATAATCTTGTCCATTGTACACATTCTTCCAGTAAGATGCACAGGCATTATTGCTTTTGTTTTTTTCGTTATTTTCTCCTCTATATTATTTTCATTAATATTTTGGTCTTTTTTTACATCTACAAAAACGGGTTTGGCTCCCAAATGAGTTATTACTGCTGTCGAGGCAATAAATGAATTTGGTGGAGTAATCACTTCATCTCCTCTTCTAACACCCAATAAATGTAATGCTAAAGTTAGAGCATCTGTGCCACTATTTAATGATACACAATATTTAACTTTACATATTTTTGAGATAGATTTTTCAAATTTTTCAACTTCACTACCACCTACCCATTTTCCTGTGGATAAACATTTGTCAATAACTTTAAGCAATTTTTTTTTTTCAATCTTGTACTGTTTGGTTAAATTTATATAGGGTATTTTCATTTTAAGAATAAAAATTCTTAACACATTTAATTACATAATTCATTTCTTGCTTTGAAAGATGTTGATCACATGGAAAACTTATAATATTTTTTGCATGTAAATCTGTAATTGGAAAATCTCCATTTTTATGTTTTAAGAATTTCATAGCAGGTTGTCTGTAAATTGGAATTGGATAATGAACTTTTGCTTCAATACCCTTTTTAATACAATATTTTAATAGTTTATCTCTATTTTCTGCAAATACGATATATAAATGGTATACAATTTTATAATTTTTTAGCCTTGGAGGTATTTTTATACCTTTAATTTTCCCTAAATGAGAATCGTAGTAATTTGCATTTTTAATTCTTTGGTTTGCAATTTTTTTAGCACTAGGGATTAACCAATTTCCTACAACAGATTGGAAAGTATCTAATCTAGAATTGTATCCAGTAATCTGAACATTATCTCTATCAATTAATCCGTGGTTCCTTAAAAGTTTTAAATGCTCATAATATTTTTTATTACTTGTTACAATAATCCCACCGTCAGACCATACATTTATGTTTTTTAATGGATGTAAAGAAAAAGCTCCAAAATCACTCCAAGTTCCTGAGTTTTTGTTATTTATTGATGCTAAAATTGATTGGCAAGCATCCTCAACGATAGGTATTTTATACTTTTTTGCAATTTTATTTAACTTTATCATATTTGTCATATATCCAGTAAAATGAACAGGGACAATAGCTTTAGTTTTTTTAGTTATTTTCTTCTCAACCAATTCTACATCCATACAAAATGTATTATCACAATCAACAAATACTGGTTTGGCACCCAACTCACATATTGCCCCAACCGTAGCAACGAAAGTATTTGCCGCTGTAATTATTTCATCGCCAGGTTTGACATTTAATACCTTCAAACTTAATTTGATAGCATCTGTTCCTGAGTTTACACCAACTGCGTATTTTGTTCCTATAAGTTTTGCAAATCTTTGCTCAAAAACTTTTAATGGTTTTCCTAAAGTGAAGTCACCAGTTTTTACAAATTTTTTTAAATTTTTCCATAAATCATCAGAATTTGAAAACTGTTGTTTTAAATAGGAATATCTTACTTTCATAAATTTATTTAAGTTTTAACTCCTGCATTTTTTTAATATTAAAATACTTTGAATCTTTTAAAGAGTTAGGTAGTTTATTTTTTTCAAAAGCAATTTTTAAATCTTTGATTGCATCCTTTATAGTAAATTTTGGCTCAAAATTAATAACATTTTTAATCTTTTCTGATGAAACGTGATATGATCTATTGTCATTTGTTGGAAAAACTTCAATATTAATATCATCTCCGATTACTTCTTTGACTGAAATTGCAATGTCCATAACTTTGAAATTGTCATAACCCGCATTAAATGTTTCTCCATTAACCAATTTTTCGTCAGCTTTGAGGACTTCTAGGTAAACGCTTACCATATCTTGAATATGGATATTAGGTCTAAGTTGTTCACCACCAAAAACTTTAATTTTTCTATTATTGAAAGCTAAATTTGTCAAAATATTTACAACGACATCTAATCTTTGTCTCTTAGCATAACCACAAACTGTTGCTGGTCTTATTATAACAGTTTCAAAATTATCGCTAGTAAATTTATTCAAAATTTTTTCACATTCTACTTTGAATTTTGAATAATCCGTTAATGGTTCTAATAATAAATCTTCAACAACATTTTTTTCTTTTTTTATTCCGTATACTGATGATGAAGAGGCATAGATAAATCTCTTTATCATTGATTTTTTTGCAATTTTTACTAATGGCTCAAAACAATCTAAATTAATTGATTTTCCTAATTCTGGATTTAATTCAAAACTAGGGTCATTGGATATACATGCTAAATGTATAATATAATCAAAATCTTTTAAACTTTCCTCTAAAAGTACGAGATTTCTTATATCACCTTTAATTATGGAAAGATTTGGGTGCTCTTCTAGAACATCATCTCCATAGATAAATAAATCATATACTCTGACTTGATATCCCGAGTCTAATAATTTTGGTACTAAAGCTGAACCCACATATCCACCTCCACCAATTAAAAAAATTTTTTTCATTTTTTTTACTTAAAAAGATATTCTAATGCCCTATCAATTTTTTCAAAAGAAATACTAAATTTATTGCCAACAGTTTCTACAGAATTTGCCGCAGCTAAAGACCCAAGAAAAAGGGTCAAATCAGGGTCCATTTTCATTTTTAAACATAAAGATGTTACTGACAACATTGCGTCACCTGCACCAACTTTATCTATGGAGTTTCTAGCGAATGCTGGACAAAAATTTACCTTAAAATTATTATCCACCATTATAACTCCATTTTTTCCTTGGGTTACAATTAATTTTTTAATTTTTTTTTCAGATATAAGTTTTTTTGCCAATATTTTTATATCTTCTGATTTGTCTCTTAACTCTTGTC
>CACPLR010000023.1 GCA_902634885.1 uncultured Pelagibacteraceae bacterium
AACTTCTTAATTTCATTACCTGTAATTTGCGCCTCAAATCAAATGAATTTTTTCAATTGGTCATCAGGTACTCCTTTAAAAGTAAATAGCGTTGGAATTCCTGAACCTGTATCTAAAAAAATTGTATATCCTGATCTTATATTGGTTCCTCTAGTTGGCTTCGATAAAAATAAGTTTCGATTAGGATATGGGGGAGGATATTATGATAGATACATAGAAAAAGTTGATAATTTTAAAAAATTTAAGACAATTGGATTATCGTTTTCATTTCAAGAAATTAAAAAATTGCCTGTAAACAAATTTGACAAAAAATTAGATTTCATCATAACAGAAAATAAAATCTATTCATGAAAATTCTTTTTCTAGGTGATATAGTTGGTGATGCTGGATGTATTGCAGTAAAAAAACATTTAAAAGCAATTATAGAAAAAAATAAAATTAATTTTGTCATAGTGAATGGAGAAAATGCAGCTGCAGACGGAGTTGGAATAACTGAAAATAATGTAAAAGAATTAATTAGTTCAGGAGTAGATGTTATCACAACTGGCAATCACGTTTGGGATCAAAAAGAAACTCTTGAATTTATCAAAATAGAGAAAAGATTATTAAGACCAGAAAATTTACTTAACGACGTTCCAGGAAGTGGCTTTCAAGTTTATATATCAAAAAAAGGTTTGAGAGTTGGTGTTTTAAATTTGATGGGAAATATCTTTATGAAAAAATGTAAAGATGTATTCGAAGTTACAAAAAATTTTATTTATAAACATAAATTAAAAAAAAATTATGATTTTTTAGTTGTAGATTTTCATGGTGAAATTACTAGTGAAAAAATGGCTATGGGCCATTATCTTGATGGTCATGCAACCATTGTGGTTGGTACACATACACATGTACCAACAAATGATGCAAGAATTTTAGAGAATGGAACAGCCTATTTAACAGACGCCGGAATGTGTGGGGATTATGACTCTGTGATAGGAATGAATAAACAAAATTCAATAAATAGATTTTTTAAAAGAGACTCGAAAAAACATTTTCCTGCAAAAGGAGAAGCAACACTTTGTGGTATGATAGTGGATGCTGATGAGAATAATGGCTTGGCCAAAAGTGTATCTAGTTTTATATATGGTGGTAAATTAAATAATAATACTTAAATCATGGCTGGACACTCTCATTGGGCAGGAATTAAGCATAAAAAAGGAAAAGCTGATAAACAAAGATCTAAAATTTTCTCTAAACTTTCTAAAGAGATAACAGTTGCAGCAAAACTAGGAGATAAAAATCCAGACATGAATGCTAGATTGCGATCAGCAATCCAATCTGCAAGATCAGCAAATATGCCTAAAGATAATATTGAGAGAGCTATAGATAAATCCAGCGTAAACGAAGACTCAAATCTTGAAAATCTTAGATATGAAGGTTTTGGTCCAAACAAAACAGCTGTTATAGTTGAAACCTTAACCGATAATAAAAATAGAACAGCTTCAAATATCAGAACCATTTTTCAAAAAAGTGGTGGTGGACTTGGAACTCAAGGGTCAGCATCACATAACTTCCAACAGTTAGGAGTTATAAAAATAAATAAAGACGAAATTGATGATGAAGATATGCTTGATTTAGCAATTGAAAGTGGTGCAAATGAATGTTTTTCCCACGAGAATTTTTATGAAGTACATACTGCTAATACTGAGATATATGAGGTTAAAAATAAATTAGAAAAAAAAATTGAAAACTTTTTGTCTACAGAAATTGAATGGGTCCCATTAAATACAGTAAATTTATCGGGAGAAAACAAAAATAATATGATTAAATTTTTAGAAACTTTACATGATGATGAAGATGTACAAAATATTTTTACAAATGCAAAATTTGAGAATTAATTTGTGAATTTGGTTGGAATAGATCCTGGGATTAGTGGTGCAATTTCTATACTAAGAGATGGAAACATTACAATGGTTGTTGACATGCCAATTATGGCAGAAGGCACAAAGTCAAAAAAACAAATCAATGCAGCTGAATTAACCAACATCCTAACAAAAGAAAATATTTCGCATGAGGATAAAGTAATACTTGAGAGTGTTAGTGCAATGCCAGGCCAAGGGGTTACTGGCATGTTTAGTTTTGGACAATCATTTGGTGTTATAAAAGGTGTCTGTGCAGCATTAAAATTGCCAGTAATTTTGGTTAGACCAGTTAAATGGAAAAAACATTTTAATTTACTCAATTCTGAGAAAGATGCTAGCAGAACTAAAGTGATTGAGACTTACCCATACATATCATCTGAATTATCAAAAAAAAAAGATGCTAACAAAGCTGATGCAATATTAATTGCAAAATATTATTTTGAAACTTTAGGGAAATAATTTAATCCAGAAATATTACAAAATAAGAGCCAAATTAATGACACAATTGAGTGTGAGAAGAAACTATGGAAACAGATATAACCTCACAAGCTGTTGGACTTGCAAGTAACACAGACTTTTCTTTAGTTAGCTTATTTCTAAGAGCAGACATTATAGTAAAATCAGTGATGATTATTTTAGTACTCTTTTCAATTTATTCTTGGGCTATCATTTTTGATAAAATTAGACTGTTTAGAAAAATTAATAAAAGTGCAGAGGAGTTTGAGGAAAAATTTTGGAAATCTAAATCTGCAGAAACCTTTTATAATAATTTACCTTTAACAACTAATGATCCAATGGCAGAGCTATTTAAAAGTTCAATGCAAATGGTGATGAAATCAAGATCAAAATCAAATTTATCTGAGAGATTAGCAGGAGTTTTGGAAGCAAATATTGAAAAGCAAATGACCAACGTAGACAAAAATTACACTTTTCTTGCAACGGTGGGATCAACAGCTCCATTTATAGGATTGTTTGGAACTGTATGGGGCATCATGAATTCATTTCAATCAATTGCCATTTCAAGAAATACAAGTTTAGCAATTGTTGCTCCAGGTATTGCAGAAGCATTATTCGCAACAGCTTTAGGTTTGTTGGCAGCAATTCCAGCAGTTATTGCGTACAATAAATTTAACAATGACTCTAAAAAATACTCTCAAAAACTAGAAAACTTTTCAAAGAGATTTATTTCTATAATTTAGGAATGGCATTTAATTTTAAACGTTCAAAAAAAGAACCATTGAGTGAAATTAATGTAACTCCTTTTGTCGATGTTATGCTCGTACTGCTTATAATTTTTATGGTCACTGCCCCTTTATTAACTGTTGGTGTTCAAGTTGACTTGCCCGAGTCGTCTGCTGATACCTTGCCTGAAGAAACCGAGCCGTTAACATTAACTATTAATTCTAAAGGGGAGATTTTTATCCAAGAAACAAAGGTTGAGTATGAAAAAATAATTGCAAAAATTTTAGCAGTTTCAAATAACAGAACTGATACAAGAATTTTTGTTAGAGGAGATAAAACCATTAACTACGGTAGAGTACTAGAAATAATGGGTATGCTCTCAGGTTCAGGATTTACCAAAGTAGCCTTGATATCTGAACCATATAAAGAGAGGTAAACTTGTATAAAAGTTTATTTTTTTCATCAATCTTTCATACAGTTATAATTGTTCTAAGTATTTTTACATTACCTTTTATAGCTAAACAGCCATTGGATATACCTCCGCTTGTTTCAGTCGAGCTCATTCAGATTTCTGATAAAACAAACATACCTTTTGCCCCAAAGGCAAAAAAAATTATCGAGAAAGTAAAAAAAGATAAAGAAAAATTGGTTTCTGAACAAGCTCCACCAAAAAAAATAAAGAAAGATGAAAAAAAAGAGATTAGTCCAGAAAAAAATAAGGAAAACATCACAGAGTTGACCTCAAAAAAAACACCTACACCAGAGACAAAAAAAAAGATTGTTAAAAAAGACAAATTAGATGCAATCCCACTACCTGATAAAAATAATGAAAAACTCTCAGTTGAAGAGGAAAAAAAACAAAAACCTTCTAAAGATTTAACAGAAGATGAAAATTTAAAAGAGATAATTAAACAAAAAAAACCAAAAACAGATGATACGAAAGTGAAACAAGCATCTGAGTTTGAAAAAAAGGAATTATTTGATCCAAATAATATTGCAGCTTTAATAGATAAATCTAAAGAGGATATTGGTGAAACAAACAAAATAATGGATAAAATTTCGCAATCTCAAGATGACACTATGGATATATCCTCATTAACTTTGAGCGAAGAAGATGCACTAAAAGCCCAAATTTTTGGTTGTTGGAGTATTCCCTTAGGTTTACCATACAATGAAAATTTGTTAGTTAGAATAAAATTAAATTTAAAACCAGACGGAACACTTATTAAGTCTGAAATTTTGGATCATGCAAGAATGAATATGCCCGGACAAGGTTTCTATAAAGTGCTAGCCGAAAGTGCTCTTAGGGCAATTCAATTGTGTCAACCTCTAAAAGTACCTACTAGCGGTTATGAGAGGTGGAAAAATCTTCAACTCAACTTTGATGCTAGAGAAATGCTGGGGGGTTAATGAAAAAATTTAAATTAATTTTAAATACAATCTTAATATTATTTATAAGTAGCACTAAGTCTTACTCACTAGTTGAGGTAGATATAACTCGTGGAAATTTAAATCCACTTCCTATTGCTGTCTCACCATTATTTCAAGATAATAATTCTAATACGTTTTTCGAAAAGGAGTTGGAAATAAAAGATATAGGGTCAGAAATTTCAAAAGTAATTGAAAATAATTTAAAACAATCAGGATTATTTAATCCTTTGAGCAAGGATGCGTTTCTTCAAAAACCTGACATTGCTCATCTTAAACCTAGATTTGAGGATTGGGCATTAATTAAATCTCAAGCATTGATAACTGGAAAAGTAACAGCTATTAATGAAAAACTTAAAGTTGAGTTTAGATTATGGGATGTGCTAGCAGGTAGAGAAATGCTTGCGCTTGCATTCACAACGGTACCAAGCAATTGGAGAAGAGTAGGACATATAATTACAGATAAAGTTTATGAAAGACTTACCGGGGAAAAAGGATATTTTGATACAAGAATAATTTATGTTTCAGAAGAAGGTCCAAAAATTAAACGAATAAAAAAACTCGCTATAATGGATCAAGATGGATTTAATACAAAATATTTAACTCTTGGAAATGAGCTAGTACTCACGCCAAGATTTAATCCTACTAATCAAATGGTAACATACCTCTCGTATTTTAGAAATTTACCTAGAGTTTATTTATTAGATATTGAGACTGGGATTCAAGAAGTTGTAGGTGATTTTCCAGGAATGACATTTGCTCCAAGATTCTCACCTGATGGAAAAAAAATAATAATGAGTTTTGCCAAAGATGGCAATTCAGATATTTATACTATGGATATTGAAAATAGAATTGTTGAGAAAATTACCAATCATCCATCAATAGATACATCCCCTTCTTACTCACCAGATGGTAAATTTATTACTTTCAATTCTGATAGAAGTGGGTACCAACAGATTTATGTTATGAAAAGTGACGGCTCAGATGTAAAAAGAATTTCTTTTGGGAAAGGACTGTATGGTACACCAGTATGGTCTCCAAGAGGAGACTTAATAGCTTTTACCAAACTTCACAAAGGTAAGTTTTATATTGGAGTTATGCGAGTAGACGGTGAAGGCGAAAGGCTGCTAACAGAAAACTACTATCAAGAAGCACCTTCGTGGGCTCCAAACGGGAGAGTTCTTATTTTCTATAGAGAGACAAAATCAAATGATAAAGGCGAGGGTTTTTCAGCAAAGCTCTGGTCTATTGACTTAACAGGATACAATGAAAGAATGGTGGTTACTGAGACGGATGCTTCAGACCCATCTTGGTCATCTTTATTAAGTAATTAGTCTAAATTTTTTAAAAAAAACACAAATAATGTTGATTTTTAGACTTGAAAGATCTAATTAGTTGTGAAAAAGTTCTAAAAAAATTAAGGAGCATTAATGAATTTAAGCAAAATCCTAAAAAATACTTTTCTAGTAATTTTGTTAAGTATGGTTGTTTCTGCTTGTGCAACTAAAAAAACAGCAATAATAGATTCTCAAATTCAAGGGGATGTTTATACAGGGACAGATACAGTTGAGTATTTAGCTAAAGGTGTTCCAGATAGAGTATTCTTTGCTACAAACGAGTCTATACTCACGACAATGTCTAGAGACACATTGAGAAAACAGGCAGCATGGTTGAGAGATAATCCAAGCGTGAATGTAGTTTTAGAGGGACATGCAGATGAAAGAGGAACAAGAGAATACAATTTAGCATTGGGTGAAAGAAGAGCTAACGCAGCAAAAGACTACTTAATGACTTACGGAGTTTCGGCAGATAGAATATCAGTGATTAGTTACGGTAAAGAAAGACCTGTTGACTCAGGATCAAATCCTCTTTCTTGGTCTAAAAATAGAAGAGCAGTTACAGTAAAAGCTAATTAATAAATAAAAAAAGTTTTTAAAAAAAGACCCCTTTAATATGGGGTCTTTTTTTTGCCATTTTTATACTTAAAGGTTTATTTTATGTTAAATATCAAAAAAAACAGTTGTTATTTAATTATTTTTTTTTATTTACTTTCCCCAACAAGCTTGACTGCTGACACATCAGAAATAAAGGAAATGTTGCAATTAATTCAAAAAGATTTGAGGACATTAGAGAGAGCGGTTTATTCAGAGTCTTTTTCTCAATCCTCAAATTCGAATTCAAATAATTCAGTTAAAGAAACTGAAGATGTACTCACGAGACATTTGTTAAAATTATCTGAAATAGAAAAACAGTTTCAACAATTAACAAATAAATATGAAGAGATTAATTTTAAAATTGATAAATTAAATTCAAGGTTATCAAAAGTTCAAGCGGATAATCAACTGAGGTTTCAACAGCTAGAGACTGATAATGTGGGAGTTGATAGTAATTCTTTAACTAAGCTTCCTACAGACACAACCGCTGATGAAGAAAAAATTTTACCAGGTTCTACCCAACCTCAAGATTTAGGAACAGTTTCTTATAAAGATATGACAAATGAAAGTGAAAGCCAATCTATTCAATCGATAGATGCAACAAAAACTGTTGTTACTGAAACTTTTCAAACTGAGGAAAAAATTTTACCAGAAGGTACGCCAGAAAATCAATATGAGTTTGCAACTAGTTTTCTAAAAGTTGGAGACTACAATATGGCAGAAAGAGCATTTAGAGAATTCGTTGATACTAATCCTAAACATAAATTATCTGGAAATGCCCAGTATTGGTACGCTGAAACTTTTAGAATTAGACAACTTTATACGGATGCAGCATCTGCATATTTAGAGGGTTATCAAAAATATCCTAAAAGTGAAAAAGCACCTATCAATCTGTTAAAACTCGGAGTATCATTAGTACAGATTGGAGAAAAAGATCAAGGTTGTCTTATGATTTCTGGTGTAAAGAAACAATATCCAGAAGCAACTCAATCTGTACTTCAAAAAGCAAAGTATGAAGAAAAAAAATTCGAGTGTAAACCGAACAATTCATAATTTTTATTTATCCAAACTTAAAAACCCAAAAATAAAAAAACTTTATTCAAGGTTTAAAAGAATAATTTCAAAAGATACTGATAAAAATTATTGTATTGCTATTTCTGGTGGCCCGGACAGTATGGCATTAGCTTTTTTAACGAAATGTATGTCTATAGAGAAGGGCACAAGTAATGTTTACTTTCACATCGATCATAAATTAAGAAAAGAGTCAAAAAAAGAGGCATTATTTATTAAAAAAATTCTAAAAAAATTTGATGTAAATTTAAATATTTTAGGATGTGTCAAAGATTATAAACTTAAAAATATACAAGAGCAAGCTCGATTAAAGAGATACGAGCTATTATTTAAAAAATGTAAGAATTATAAATTAAATAAAATTTTAACAGCTCATCACAAAGAAGATTTGTATGAAAATTTTTTTATAAGATTGCTTCGTGGATCGGGTTTAAATGGGCTTATATCCTTCAAAAAAAAATATTCAAAATTAAAAATAAATGAAAAAATTTTGATTTTTAGACCACTTTTAAATTTTTCTAAAAATGAGTTGACATTTATCTCTGAAAATACATTTGGTAATTATATCCAAGATCCATCAAATTTTGATAATAAGTATTTAAGAGTTTACGTTAGAAATATTTTAAATAATTTCAAATTTAATAAAAAAAACAAAAATTTTGATACATC
>CACPLR010000024.1 GCA_902634885.1 uncultured Pelagibacteraceae bacterium
ATTTATTTGTTTTGATATTAATTCTTTTAAATTTTTTAAATCCGTAGCACCTAATGTTTTTGCAAAATCATCATTAATTTTTACATCTTCAGGAGTTTTTACAGAATTAATTTTACAGTCAAATACTGCTTTTTTGTTTATTAATTCTTTTTTTGGAAAGTTTTCTGGAAGATTTACTTCAACTTTTTTAGTGTCATTTTTTTTTACACCTTCTAATTGTTTATCAAAGCCTTTGATAAACAGATCTTTGCCAAGCACTAATTGCGTATTCTTTCCTTCGTTACCTTCAAAATCATTACCATCAATTGTTGCTATATAATCAAACGCTACTAAGTCTTTAGTTTTTGCGGCGTATTTTTCATCTACTTCTTTAAAATTATTTTGGTTTTTTGCAATCTGATCAATTCTTTTATCTGTTTCAGTATTATCAATTTTCACTTCATAATCATCTACTTGAATTTTGGTAATCGATGAAACGTCTATATTAGGTAGTTCGGTTACTGAAATTATGTATTCAAGATCTTTTCCTTCTCCAAAAGATTTTAAATCGATTTTAGGCTGTCCAGCTGGTTTAATTTTATTCTCTTCAAGCGCTTTTGTAGTTGTATCTTTTAAAACTTTATCAATAACTTCTCCATATACTGCTTTACCAAACTGTCTTTTAAGAATTTCTGTTGGAACTTTTCCAGGTCTAAATCCTTTAAGAACCACGTCTTTTCTAATTTCGTCGTACTTTTCATCCATATATCCGGAGATAGTTTTTTTATCGATGAAGACTTTTAGATCTTTCTGTAAACCTTTTTTATTTTCTACTGTTACTTTCATAATTTATAATGGTAGGGCGAAAAGGACTCGAACCTTCACCGATTGCTCGACTGGTTCCTAAGACCAGCGCGTCTACCAATTCCGCCATCGCCCCAGTTAAATTATGCAGTTTTATATATTATTGAACTAATTTGTCCAATCCGAATAATAGTGTAAAAGTATAAAAAAATTAAAAAATTTATGGTTGTTTCGCCTTGTATCAGTATATGTAGAACAGACCCAGTTACTGGTTATTGTTATGGCTGTGCTAGAAACAATGAAGAAAAAAGAATTTGGAAAGATCCAACTACAACTGATGAGTGGAAAAATAAAAATCTTACAGAAATTCAAGAACGAATGAATGGATGGCAATTAGAAAGTTTTAAAGAGTCTTATGATCATAAGGTAAATAAGGGAATGTCATTATTTAAAAAGAATTTAATAAAATGAGTAAAACAAATTTAGCAATTATAATTTATGTTATAGGTATTATTATTGGTATGTTTGTATTAGATATATGGAGTGCTGAAACTAGTCCTAAAGCTATTTTAGGAATGATTTGGACAGCTCTCTTTGCAATAGCTTTATATTACGCTGAAAAAAAAGAAAATTAATTAGATTTTTATTATTTTTTATTTGAAAGATTTGATTTCGTTTTTTTAATAGTTTTTCTTTTGAATGGATTATTAGAGTTAGTAGAAAAATTATTTTTAAATCGTGCATAATTTTGCTTTTGCGCTTGTTTCATTGCTCTTTTTGAAGACATAATTTAATTATACTTACATTGTCTCAATTGATCCAATAATTTTGTAATTTTTATCAGAAACAACTATTTCACCCGAGCTTACTCCTATATTTAACATCGATGAAATAACGACATAGTGTGTAACTAGAATTAAATTTTTATTACTTTTCCAGTTTTCTATATATTTCTTAAGATCCTCAATTTGTCTTTTCTCATTTTTGGCAAATTTTGCTGAATAAAAGGAATTTAGTGCATCAAATGTTTCAAATTCATTAAAGGCAAATTTTGCAGTGTCTTTACACCTGCACCACTCGCTCGATAAAACTTTATCAATTTTAATTTTTTTAGTTTTAAAAAATTCTCCAATAAGTTTTGATTGAGTAATGCCCTCATCGTTTAAATTTCTTTGTGTAGAACAATCATTTATATTAAAATTTTCTGGATCACCTCCGCCAGGTGCATAAGCATGTCTAATAAATATTATTTTACCACCATCTTTTAAACTTTCTAAAAATTTATCCTCAGAAAATACTTGGTTTGAAAATGTTAAAGATATAAGGATTAGTAAAAATAATTTAAATATTTTCATTTAATGAAAAAAAATTTTAATAAACTTAATAGTTCTATTATTAAATGTATCAAATGCAAAAGACTAGTTAATTTTAGAACGAAAATTTCTATTCAAAAACGAAAACAATTTATTAATGAAAAATATTGGGGAAAACCAATTACAGGCTATGGAGACACAAATGGAAAAATTTTGCTTGTTGGATTAGCACCTGCAGCTCATGGTGGAAATAGAACGGGAAGGGTTTTTACAGGAGATAAATCGTCGGATTTTTTATACAAGTGTTTGCACAAAGTAAAAATCGCTAATCAACCAAACTCGGATTATCTTGATGATGGACTGAAATTAAAAAATGCGTTTATTACTACTGCTTTAAAATGTGTTCCACCTGAAGATAAACCGTTAAAAAAAGAATTAGATCAATGTTTTAAATACTTTAATCAAGAAATAAATTTTCTTAAAAACCTTAAAGTTATAGTTGCTCTAGGAAAAATTGCATTTGATGCTTGTAAATACTTTTACAAATCTAATTATAACTTTAATGAAAATATTAAATTTGAACATAATAAGGTATTTAAATTACCCAATAATATATTACTGATTGGCTGCTATCATCCAAGTCCTAGAAATGTAAATACTGGAAGAATAAATGAAAAAAAAATGGTACAGTTATTCAACAGCGTATTGAAATTAATTTAATAAGTTATTTAAAATTTCAGGTATTATAATTGGTTTACCCTCTTTATTTACAGTTACTAATTGAACAGTAGCTTCAGATATTATTTCTTCATTCTTTTTTATTATTTGTAACATTGTAAAAGAAGTTCTAGTTTTTGATAATATTGAAGATATTATTTCTAGTTCATCTTCAAATTTTGCAGGTTTTTTATATTCAATATTGCAAGACTTTACGATTATTAATGTATCATGATCTTTTTGAAGATTAGTATTTGTTAATCCTAAAGAATATATAGCTTCAGATCGAGCTCTCTCTAAATATTTTAAATAATTTGCATAATAAACTATGCCACCTGAATCTGTGTCTTCATAGTAAATCTTAAACTTATATATAAAATTTTTAGTCATAATTAATTATAGACATAAAAATATCCAGCTAATGAGGAAGTGGCTAAAATTAAAAATAAAAATAGCCAAGAAATTTTTCTATACTTTATTAAATTAAGTTTTTTACTTCTTGGAGCTGTTAAAATTTCTCTCAATCCAAAACCCATAAAATGTCCAATATAAATGGACTCTGCAAAAGTTGATAAGAGAACTGAAATTGCATTTACATAAGCTGTAAAAATAAACCAATCAAATACATTAAGATATGGCATATCTGGAATTTTAGATGTCGCGGCAACAAGATTAAATGCAACAAGAGATAAAACTAAAGTCATACATAATGTGATCCTATAAAATTCAAATGGGATGAAAATTGTTAGATAGGTAAGTGTTATAATCATTACAATGGGTGTTATGAATTTATAAACAAAACTAACTGAATTTCTTTCAATCAAAAAATCAGTTGTTATTGAATGTTTTGCATAATCTGAATAGGCATCTAGCAAGTTTTCCATATAAGGATAAGAGATATATTGCTTGATGGTCCAACCAGGAGAGGAGATATTACTAAAAGAGGCCTTTCTCATTTCATTATTCAAGATTTTAAAGTTATCTGAAGCTCTGAAATATAATTTTTCATAAATTTTTGATGAAATTTTAAATTTTACATTTTGTGAGTCAAAAGGATATTTTTTATAATTAAATTCTGAAATATTATAAGTCACCTCCTCGTCAGAATAGATATATTCTACTGTACCATCATAATATATCAAAATTGTAGGAGGTACATTTGATACTACTTTAGTTGAATTTTCAAAAAAAATTTGGAAATCAAAAAACTTTCCTTCAGAAATTGATTTTTTTAAATCATATTCGCAAACAACAATTTTTTGGGATTTAGCCTCTATAATTTTTTTATTAATAGCTGCCATTTCACTCGAAAAATCATCAGATAAATTATTAAAAATTATAATATTGAGTTTAGGCTCTTTATAAAAAAAAGATCTTTCATCAAAGAACAGTGTTAGATTAGAGTTTTCCTCATTTAAATTTATTCTTTTTAAATTAAAGTATTTTCTTAATGTTACATCCTCAAATAGTTTTTGTTCAGCTCCAAAAGAGCTCTGATTATATATTTTGTTACAAATTCTTTTAGGAAATAGTTCTGTAAATTCTAATCTTTTTTCTGCTTTAAGTGATGAAACTTCAATTGAGTGTGACTTGGAAGCGAACATCAGAAATAATAAACTGAGAATTAAAATTAATTTTCTCACACTCATATCCTAGATCTGTAGATTATTTTTTCAATAGTTATAATTAAATTTACTAATCTACGATTAATGTATCTTTGGATCCACCACCTTGTGAACTATTAACAATTGTACTTCCCTTACGAAGTGCAACTCTAGTTAATCCACCAGTCGTAACATAATTTGTTTTACCACTTAAAATAAATGGTCTTAAATCTAAATGTCTAGGCTCTATATTTTTTTCAGTAATAGTTGGAGCTGTTGATAAGATTTCTAAAGGTTGGGCAATATATTCTCTCGGAGTTTTTTTAATCTTTGCTGCTACTTCTTCTTTTTCTGTATCAGATGCTTTGGGGCCTATCATTATTCCATACCCTCCAGAAGCGTTAGCTGGTTTAACAACTAACTTAGATAAATTTTCCAAAACATATTCTCTTTGTTTTTCATCATGACATAAATAAGTTTCAACTTGATTTAGAATAGGTTGTTCTCCTAAATAATAAACAATCATTTTATTAACATATGAGTAAACTACTTTGTCATCAGCTATACCAGTTCCTATTGCATTTATAATACCAACATTTTTTTTTAACCAACATTTAAATAATCCAGGAACACCGATGAGTGAATTTTTATTAAAAGCTTTTGGATCTAAAAAATTATCGTCAAGTCTTCTATAAATACAATCAACTCTTAAGGGTCCTTTTACAGTTTTCATGTAAACGTGATCATTTTCAACAAACAGATCTTTTCCTTCCACTAGAGCAATACCCATTTGTTCAGCTAAAAAAGAATGCTCAAAATATGCAGAATTATAAATACCGGGAGTAAGAACCACCATGTGAGGATTATTATTTTTTTTAGGTATACATTCAATCATGCAGTTAAAAAGTTTATTAGTGTATTGATGAATTGATGAAACTTTATATCTAGTAAATAATTCAGGGAAAACATCTCTCATAACCATCCTATTTTCAAGCATGTAAGAAACACCTGAAGGTACTCTTAAATTATCTTCTAGGACTAAATAGTCGCCATTTTTATTTCTAATTAAATCAACACCAGATATGTTTGCCCAAGACTTATACTTAGGCGAAAAACCTTCACACTCTTTTACATAATAAGGCGAATTAAAAATAATTTCTTTTGGTATAATATTATCTTTAAAAATCTTTTTTTGATTATAAACATCATCAATAAATAAATTTAGTGCTTTTACTCTTTGTTGAAGTCCCCTTGTTACTTTATTCCATTGAGATTTTGGAATTATTCTTGGAATAATATCTAATGGCCATTTTTTTTCTTCGGCCCTATTGTTTGCTGCATAAACTCTAAAGTTTATACCTCTTGCGCTTATTGTACTTTGACAATTTTTTTCTATTTCCTGAAGTTTTTCTTTTCCGTATTTTTCGAGAATGCTCGAAATTATTACTGCATGCTTTCTAAGTTTATTTTCATTAGTAAAGTATCCATCATATGCTTTACTAGCATTGTAATTATTCCAAAGTTTACCTGCCATTTGACAATTGTTTAATAATTAAGATAAACTTTCAAATGCGTAATAGTTATAGCAGATATGTTCTATTTCAAATATATGACATTTAAATAAACGTTATTAATAAATTTTATGACATATTGTATAGGAATTAAAACTGATGATGGATTAGTCTTTGCATCAGACTCGAGGACAAATGCTGGCTTGGATAATGTAAATATTTATTCAAAAATGATGACCCACGATGTTGGGGATAGAACAATAGTAATTGTAACGTCAGGAAACTTAGGTACTTCACAAGCTGTTTTCAAATCTTTAGAGAAAGATTTAAAAAATTCTAGTGGAATAATGAATCTTAACACGTGTACAGATTTTGACCAAATAGCATCCTACATCGGATCTTTAAATATTGAACATTCTTCTCCACAAGGGATAAATACTGACAATGTGTTGTTAGGTTCTACATTTGTTGTAGGTGGGCAAATTCAAGGTCAAAAACATGAACTCTATTTAGTTTATCCTCAAGGTAATTATATCAGACCAGCTGATAGTAAACCTTATCTTGTTATCGGAGAGGTAAAATACGGAAAACCAATTCTTGATAGAGTAATTAAACCCAACGTTTCAATTGGTGATGCTGCAAGATGTGCTTTGATTTCAATGGACTCTACATTAAAAAGTGACTTAACAGTTGGACCGCCAATAGATTTTGCAATACTTAAAAAGGATCAAAACAAACTTGCTTCTCTTGAATGCCTAAATATATCAGATGACACTTATTCTAAAGTTTGTAATCAATGGTCTGAGGGAATTTTTAAAGTATTCGATTCATTTCCAAGATTCGAATGGGAAAAATAAATATTATAAGTGCCAAAAAAACTATACATTTTCGGTTATATAATTTTATTTTCATTAATAGTTTTATTTTTTTTAAGTTACTTTAAAGATAAAACTATTTATATTGAAGCAGGTCCAAAAGGAGGCTTTTTTGATACCTCTGCTAACTTGCTTAAGGCAAGATTAAAAGATTATAATATTGAGTCTGAGGTAATTAATCGTGAAGATACTATTAATATAGTTGAGGATGTTAACGATGATAATAAAAATATTCATATAGGATTTGTAGCTCAAGATTTAAAAGGTAAAAAATTTAAAAATGTTAAAGCACTTGGTTCTTTAATATTAGAACCTTTATTTATTTTTTATCGTGATGATTTAGAATTAAATTCTTTAGCTGACTTTAAAGGATTGAAACTTGGTGTTGGTCCAGAAAATTCAGGTACTAGATTATTAGCAGAAACAATATTAAATCTTTATGGTGTAAATAATGAAAACACCACATTCATAGATAAAACGCATTCTATTCATTTTGATATGATGGAAAATGGTACTTTAGATATAGGTTTTTTTCTACTACCAGCTAATAACCAATTTATATTTAAATTGGGGACAAATCCGAACCTAAAAATATTTTCACTTAACGCTTCAAAAGCACTTTCAAGGAAATTTGATTATTTATATCCAGAAGTGGTTCAGGCAGGTGGGTTTGATTTAAAAAATAATATCCCTGAAGAGGATATTCAAGTAATATCATTGCCTGTTGATTTAGTTGCCAAAAAAAATTTAGACCCAGCGGTT
>CACPLR010000025.1 GCA_902634885.1 uncultured Pelagibacteraceae bacterium
AAAATATTGGTAGTTCATTAAACCAAGGTGAAAGGTTATCTTCTTCACTTCAATCTATGGGAACCACATTTATAAAATTAGGACAGTTTTTAGCAACTAGGCCTGATATTATCGGTGATGAATTATCAAAAGAACTAGAAAATCTGCAAGATAGATTGCCTCCATTTTCACAAGAGAAAGCTAAAGAAATTATTAAAAAAGATTTAGGTGAACAAAACTTTAACTCAATAATAAATCTTAGTGAGCCAGTTGCAGCTGCTTCAATTGCACAAGTTCATAAAGCGCAGATTAATGATGGTGGAACTATAAAAGATGTTGCAATAAAAATTTTAAGACCAGACATAAAAAAAATATTTAATGAAGAGATCGATGCACTAATGTTGTTTGCTTTTTTTGTAGAGTCGTTCGTTAAAAAAACTAAAAGACTTAAGTTGGTTGAAGTTGTTTTTCTATTAAAGGAGATAACAAATCTTGAAATGGATTTAAGGTTTGAGGCAGCAGCAGCAAATGAATATGGAGAAAATACAAAGAACGATGAGGGTTTTCTAGTCCCTAAAATATATTGGAATTTTACTAGTGAAAATGTAATGACACTTGATTGGGTAGATGGAGTTTCAATTAGAGAAACTGATGAACTTGTAAATAGAAATATTGATGCAAAAAAAATAGCATCAGACATAATTCAGCATTTTTTAAGGCACGCTGTAAGAGATGGTTTTTTTCATGCAGATATGCATCAGGGAAATGTTTTTATAAATAGAAGTGGTCAAATAGTTCCTATTGATTTTGGAATAATGGGTAGGTTAGATAAAGTAAGTCAAAGATTTTTAGCAGAAATTTTATACGGTTTTATTCAAAGAGATTATAAAAAAGTTGCAGAGGTTCATTTGGTTGCTGGACTTGTACCAAAAAACGTTCCAGTAGATGATCTTGCTCAAGCATTAAGATCAATAGGAGAACCTATATTTGGCCAATCTGTAAAAGATATTTCTGGTGGAAAATTACTTAAACAACTATTTGATGTGACAGAAAAATTTAATATGCAAACTCAACCTCAGCTTCTTATGCTACAAAAAACAATGGTAGTTGTTGAGGGAGTGGCAAGAAGACTTAATCCTGATACAAATATATGGGAAACATCCAAGCCTGTTCTTGAAAAATGGCTGAGAGAAACAAAGGACCCTATAAATTCATTTAATGAAACACTTAAAAATTCTGCAGAAGTAATTAAGAGATTGCCTGAATTACCGCAAATTATGGATAAAGCTAATCAAGCTTTAACATTCCTAGCAAGTGGACAAATTCCACAGAACTCTAGCTCATTTAATGAGTTAAATGTAAAAAAATCAGAGATGTCTAGCTTCATAAATCAGTCAATTATTGGTTTATTATTGCTTGTAATTGTTACTTTATTGGTATTTTAATCTCTCGCATGAATAGTTTGCTAAACAAAAAAATACTTGTTGTAATTTGTGGAGGTATTTCTGCTTATAAAAGTCTTGAATTAATTAGAGGTTTAAAAAAAAAACAAGTAGAAATAAAAACAATCATTACAAAAAGTGCCAAAGAATTCGTAACACCTTTATCGATAACATCCCTTTCTCAAGGAAAGGTATATGACGATTTATTTAACCCAGAGAGTGAGAGTGAAATGGATCATATTTCATTATCAAGATGGGCGGATTTGATTATTGTAGTACCCGCAACAGCAAATACAATATCAAAATTGAGTAATGGATTAAGTGATGATCTTGCATCTACTGTATTATTAGCTTCAAATAAAAAGATTTTTATAGTTCCAGCTATGAATGTAAGAATGTGGGACCACCCATCAAATAAAAAAAATATAATCAAACTAAGGGAATATGGTTATAGTTTAATAGGTCCAGAGATCGGGGATATGGCATGTGGAGAGTATGGTGAGGGAAAAATGACTGAGCCATCAGATATCCTTTTTCATATTGAAAATTACTTATCAAATATACAAAAGAATAAAAAATATAAGGCTTTAGTCACAGCAGGTCCTACCAGGGAGTATTTAGATCCAGTTAGATATTTAACAAATAAATCAAGTGGAAAGCAAGGTTATGAAATAGCTAAAACATTTAGAGATAAAGGATTTGAAACAACATTAATATCAGGAAAAACGAACTTAAATCCCTTAGAGGATATAAAATTTATTGAAGTTGAAACTGCAGACGAAATGTTAAAAAAAACAATCGAAAACCTTCCCGTTGATGTTGCTGTTTTTTCAGCCGCTGTGTGCGATTATAAATTTAAAAAATATAATAAAGAAAAGATTAAAAAAAATGCTGAACAAAACTTTAGTATGATCAAAAATATAGATATATTATCATATGTTTCAAAACATAACTCACTACGACCAAAACTCACTGTAGGTTTTGCTGCTGAAACAGAAAATTTAGATTTAAATGCAAAAGATAAACTAAGTAGTAAAAATTGTGATTGGATAATTGCTAATAATGTATCAGATAATGAAATAGGATTTGATTCAGAATATAATGAAGTTAAAATTTTCTATAAAAATAATAAAAACGAAATACTAAAGAAGATGAATAAATCATTAATTGCAGAAAATATAGTTGAGAGAGTTATTAAAAATCTTAATTAATGGTCAAAATTAAGATAAAGAAACTTGACCCCATGGTCAAAATTCCACAATATAAAACCGAAGGATCATCAGGTATGGATCTAATGGCATTTGTAAAAGAATCTTTGAAAATAAAGCCACACAGCTCTGAATTAATACCAACTGGAATATCTATAGCTATTCCTGAAGATACAGAGATACAAATTAGACCTCGGTCAGGTTTAGCAGCAAAATCTCAGATAAGCGTACTTAATACACCCGGTACGATTGATAGTGACTATAGGGGAGAGTTAAAAGTTATATTATTTAATCATGGGGTGAATGATTTTATAGTTAACAATGGAGATAGAATAGCACAAATGGTTTTAATACCAGTTCTGAAAGCTTCTTTTGAGGAAGTAGATGAGCTGCCCGATACAATCAGAGGATCTGGTGGCTTCGGATCTACAGGTAAATGAAGAACTTATTAAGTAAAAGAACACTAAACAAGTATTCAAGGCAAATAGTTCTAAAAGATGTTGGAATTATTGGACAAAAAAAAATTTTTAATTCAAAAATATTAGTGGTTGGAGCAGGTGGTTTGGGTAGTCCAGTAATTGATTTATTAGTCAGAGCAGGTGTCGGTTTTTTAGGCGTCATTGAAGATGACAAGGTTGATTATAGCAATTTGCATAGGCAAACTCTCTATGATTATAATGACGTGGGTAAGTACAAATCAGATGTAATAAAAAAAAAAATTAAATTAATTAATGACAAAATAAGATTAAAAATTTTTAAAGAAAGAGCTAATGATAAAAATTTAGGTAAAATTCTACCAAAATACGATATAATTGTTGATGGAACAGACAACTTCCCAACCAAATTTTTACTAAATAAATATTCATTAAAATATAAAAAGAAATTAGTTATTGGAGCAATAAGTAAATTTGATGGACATATTTTTAGTTTTGATTTTTCACGAAAAAAAATTCCTTGTCTTAACTGTTTTTACCAAGGAATGCCTTCTGATGAAATATTAAATTGTGAGGCTGAAGGTATTTTAGGGCCTACTGCGAATGTAATAGGGGCATTACAAGCAAACGAAGTTTTAAAGTTAATCTTAGGACTAAATGGAATTATTAAAAATAATATTTTAATAATTGATTTATTAAATCTTACATCCAGAAAAGTTAATTTTCAGAAAAGAAAGAATTGTCTGTGCAAAAAATTATAATTTTTGTTTTAACTTTGTTGATATTCATAACCCAACCAGCTAATGCAAAAGATGAATTTTTTCTTATGCTAAAGAATAAAAAAGTGAATGTGAGATATGGACCAGGATTTGATTATCAAGTCAAATATATTTATAAAAAAATTCAACTTCCTTTAAAAGTTATTGATAAAAAAGAGAATTTTAGACGAATTATAGATCATAAAAATAATAATGGTTGGATACACGTTTCTCAACTTAGAAAAGCTAAGTCTTTTATCCCACTTGAAGATAAAATAATTTTCAAAAAACCATCTAAATTTTCTAAACCTATAGCCCAAATAAAAAAAGGTAGATTACTTTTAATAAAAAAATGTGAAACTCAATGGTGTAAAATTCAAACCGGTGAATTTATTGGTTGGGTAAATGTTGAAAATGTTTGGGGACCAACTAATTAAAATCACTGGACAGAGCTTGTATAGTGCTTTCTGAAAGCTTTGTTGAGTGTGAATACTCTTTATGATCTATTCCTAATTCAATGCTCACATTATTACCTTTAAATTTTGAAATTTGGTTTTGATCAAATACAAAATGTATAAATTGCACTGATGATGCTTTTCCCTCTGCAGAAGTTCTATCTACATCTATTTCGGGCTTCCCATAAATTACGTCATTATCAATCTTAATAAATACATTTTCTTCAACACCACCTAATTTACCCAGAAACGTAGCTCTAATTACTGGATTATCAATCTCAAACATTAGTGTTGAAACCAATTCTTTTCCATTTGGTATTAAAGGATTATAAGCTGTTAACTCGTCATTGAGTTGCTCATCTCCACCTTTTTCTATATGCAACATTTCCTGAATTTGAGCCAACATTGTTTCATAACACTCAAAATAAAAGGTTGCATAAGGGCCAAGTGGAACCCTTCTATCTTTTTTAAATTCAACTAACTCTTTTCTCATTTGACGTCTATTTTTTTCATACACATCTGGGGCTAGTAAATCTGATTTTTGAATAATTTTTTGTTCTTTAGGCATTTTTATAATCTATAACTTTTTGCTACTAGTTCTATGGGGTGTAAGGCCTCATCATTACTAATGTTTGTATCCTCTGCAA
Source organism: uncultured Pelagibacteraceae bacterium (assembly GCA_902634885.1). Taxonomy (GTDB): domain Bacteria; phylum Pseudomonadota; class Alphaproteobacteria; order Pelagibacterales; family Pelagibacteraceae; genus Pelagibacter. Next base: position 4,924 of record CACPLR010000025.1, read on the forward strand.
GCTGTTTGATATGTTTTCCTGCCAATGGACAATCTGATGCCATATATTTGTTGTTTTTTCTCTTTACTGCGCTGACTGTATTTTTTGCTACTTTAACTGCAGTGTCGTGAGTTTGTTTCATTACTCCAAAAGTTCCACCGTGCCCAGCACATCTTTCAACTAGATCAATTTTTACATTTGGAATTAATTTAAGCATATCTCTTGCCTTATTGCCCATATTCTGAGCTCTAGCATGGCATGCGTGATGCACGGTCACGCCGCCATCAATTTCTTGCATTCCTTTTGCTAATCCCTCTTTGTTTGCTATATCAACAATATATTCATCAATATCATAAGTATTTTTTGATAATTTTTTTATATCTTCATCATTTGGTAGGAGCAGTGGCCATTCAAATTTCAACATTAAACCACAACTAGCAGTCAAAGTTATTACTTTATAACCTTTGTCTATATAACTGATTAGTTCTTTTGATACTAACTTGGCTTGTTTAATTACCTTGTCTGGCTCAGCTTGTTCAAGATATGGCATTCCACAACAACCAGCATAAGAATGTTCTACTTCAACATTGTTATGATTTAAAACTTTTAGTGCAGCTTCTCCTGTAGTTTTTTTATTAAAATTTACAAAACAAGTAGAATAAATCACAACTTTTCTGTTTGTTCCCCCTGCTAAGTTCTTTTGCTTAAACTTTTTGAAATAATTTGAAAATGTTTCGCTATTATACTTTGGTAAAATTACTCTTTTATCAATTCCTGTTAAAAATTCTAAGACTTTACGAAAAAAAGTATTTTTTATGTTAGAAAACCAATTAATTATGCCACTAAACATAACCCCGATTTTTCCGTTACGGTCTATGTTAGCTAATTGCCTTGTCATACTAGAGATGTCACCATTTTTTCTTTGAAGCATTCGATATCGAAGCATTAAATGTGGAAAGTCTAAATCAAATTCATGAGGAGGAACGTAAGGGCATTTAGTCATAAAACACATGTCACACAAAGTACATGAATCTACAACAGGTTTGAATTTATCACTTGATAAAGATGTTACATCTTCCTCTTCAGACTCATCAATGTAATCAAATAATTTGGGGAAACTATCACATAGGTTAAAACACCTTCTGCATCCATGACAAATATCAAAAACTCTTCTCATCTCTTGATCCAGCTTTTGAGGGTCTAGGAAATTTGGATCTTTAAAATTAAGTGGATGTCTTGTTGGAGCTTGTGTACTACCTTCTTTACTCATTTTATTTAATAAAGATAATATTACTTAGATTAATTGTAGTTTAAAAGTTTTTGATATTTTTAGTGGACATCTAAATGTCCACTAAATTGAATTTAAGCGATACTTTCTAAAGTTTTCTGAAACTTGCCAGCATGAGATTTTTCAGCCTTTGCTAATGTCTCAAACCAGTCAGCTATTTCATCAAAACCTTCGTCTCTAGCAGTTTTTGCCATACCTGGATACATATCTGTGTATTCATGTGTTTCACCTTCGATAGCTGACTCTAGATTTGCTTTAGTTTCACCGATTGGTTTTCCAGTTGCTGGATCCCCAACTTCTTCTAGATACTCAAGATGCCCGTGTGCGTGGCCAGTTTCACCTTCTGCAGTTGATCTAAATACTGCAGCAACATCGTTAAAACCTTCAACGTCAGCTTTTTGAGCAAAATATAAATATCTTCTATTAGCTTGGCTTTCTCCTGCGAAAGCAGCTTTTAAGTTTTCTTCTGTTTTACTTCCTTTTAATGACATATTTAATCTCCTTTAAGTAAATACATATAATGGTTCTAAACTACATGTCAACAGTTTAGAATAGTTTTAATTTAAATTGTAAAGTATTGAAATTTATATTTTTTTTTTGCTAGTGATTATCAGTATCAAGTTTTACCAAAACTTCTACAGATTTAATTTTTTTTCCAGGAATTGTTTTTTGAATATTAATTGGACCCACGTCACCTTGTTCTAAATCTATCAGTTTTTTTTCAGCTATATCATAGAAATGGTGATGGTCTGTTACGTTTGTATCAAAATAACTTTGATTAGAGTCTATTGGAATCTCTTTTAGGTAGCCTTTTTTTTCGAATGCATGGACTGTATTATAAACTGTGGCTAAAGATATTTTCTCGTTTGCCTCATTTTCAATTATTTTAACAAGATCATTTATTGTGAAATGAAAAGTTGTCTCTCTATTAAATAAGGCCTCGCAAATTTTTATTCTTTGCTTAGTTGGTCTTAAACTAGACTTTCTCAATTTGTTGACAAATTCTCTTGTTGTAGTCATTTATAATTTATAATAATTCTAAACTATTTGTATATTATAATCAGATTAAATCAAGTATGAAGATTAAAAAAATATGAAAAAAAACTCGTTTAGTTATGATGAGTTGATTAGCTGTGCAAATGGTGAGCTTTTTGGGCCTGGAAATGCAAAATTACCATCTCCCCCGATGCTTATGTTTAACAGAATATCAGAAATTGACGAAAATAAAGGATTTTTTAAAAAAGGAGTTATTAAAGCAGAGC
>CACPLR010000026.1 GCA_902634885.1 uncultured Pelagibacteraceae bacterium
GAAGATATTGAAGCATTAGAGAACGAGTCTGAGGTTATTAAATTTTCAACTGCAGTTGTAGCAGAAGCAATTAAATCTGGTGTATCAGATATTCATATCGAACCTTACAGATTTAGCGCAAGAGTAAGATATAGATTGGATGGAATGCTACAAGAGCAAGAGCATTTTGCAAAATTCTTGCACTCAAATTACGGAGCTGTTGTAACCAGATTTAAGATAATGGGTAAATTAGATATTGCAGAAAGAAGATTGCCACAAGATGGGGCCATTCCATTTAAGATAGATGGAAAAGTAGTAGACCTTCGTCTATCAATATTGCCGACGGCAACAAATGAGAGAATTGTAATGAGGATTCTAAACAAAGATGCTGGTGACATAAGTTTAGAACAATTAAATTTTGAAGAAAACGATTTAAAAAATTTAAGAAAAGCAATTCATGGTACTCAAGGGTTAATTTTAGTTACTGGTCCAACAGGTTCAGGAAAAACTACAACTTTGTATAGTATTTTAAAAGAGGTATCTAAACCTCACTTAAATATTTTAACAGCAGAAGATCCAGTTGAATATGAATTAGATGGTGTAGGACAAGTTCAAATTAAAGATGATATTGGTTATGACTTTAATAGAGCGCTTAGATCTTTTTTAAGACAAGACCCAGAGATAATTCTAGTTGGAGAGATGCGGGACAAAGAAACGGTAGATATAGGATTGAAAGCTGCATTAACGGGTCACTTAGTATTTAGTACACTGCATACAAATGATGCACCCAGTTCTATTACCAGATTACAAAATATGGGAACGCCTGATTATTTAATTTCAGCTGCCTGTTCATTAGTTCTTGCACAAAGATTGGCTCGAAAAACTTGTACTGAGTGTAGAGAACCAGATCCAGATGTAACACCGAAAGTTTTAGAAGAAATAGGATTTACAGCAGAGCAAGCATCGAGAGCAAAAGCATTTAGAGGAAAAGGATGTCCTAAATGTAAAGATACTGGTTACAAAGGTAGAATGGGTATTTACGAAGTATTGAATGTTACAAAACCAGTTAAAGAAGCAATATTAAGAAAAGCAACTACTCCAGAGTTAAAAGAAATTGCTAAAAAAGAAGGATTTAGAACCATGTCTGACATGGGTAGAGAAATGATTATAAGTGGGGACCTAAACTTCAGAGAGTTTGATAGAGTTCTCAGCATGGATTAATTAAATGTCAGCTGAAACTTATACTTATAAAGGTATATCTGCTGGAAAATATGTCGAAGGTACAGTTGAGGCTTTAAGTCAAGAAGAGGCATCTTTTAAGCTAAAAGAACAGAAAATAATAATCACAAATTTAGTAAAAACTAAAAAAAAAGCTGCAGAAAAGAAAAAAAGTAGTGGTGGTGGAATAAGTTTATTTAAAAAGAAGATTAAACCTGAAGATGTTGTAATTTTTTCAAAACAGTTTGCCACAATGGTTAAAGCCGGTCTTCCTATTCTGAACGTTTTAACAATGTTAAGGGATCAATTAGAGCACCCCGAATTAAAAATAATTATCGAAGATATCAGAAAAAATCTTGAAGGAGGTCTTACTCTATCCAAATGTTTTGAAAAATATCCAAAAATTTTCGACAACATTTATATAAACTTAATTAAGGCCGGTGAAGCTAGTGGTAAATTAGATGTTTTTTTATTAAAGCTTGTCGATAGTTTAGAAAAAAGAGAAAAAGTTAAGAAAAAAATTAAGAGTGCATTAACTTACCCTGTTGTTATGTTTGTAGTAGCAATCACAGTAATGGTTTTTATGTTAATAAAAGTTGTTCCAATATTTGCAGAAATGTATGAAGGTATGGGAGTTGCATTACCAACCCCAACTGCAGTTATAATGAATGCAAGCAATTTCATGAGGGGATCTGGTGGCTTAACATTAGCAATAGTATTAATTATTGCTTTTATTGCCTTTAAATATTTAACCACAAAAATTCCTGCAATTAGATACAAGTGGCATCAACGTGTTTTAAAAATGCCAGTATTTGGGGACATGATCTTAAAATCTTTAATTGCTAGAATTTCATTAATAATGGGTAATTTAAGTGCTGCAGGAGTTAATTTACTTGAGAGCATAGAAATTGCTAAACAAGTAAGTAACAATGATGTTGTAACTTTGGCACTCGAAAATGTTAAAAAGGGAGTTTTCTCAGGTGATACACTAACTAAATTATTTTTAAAAGAACCAACATTTCCACCAACATTTAGTCAGCTAATTTCGGTTGGTGAACAGACTGGAAATTTAGATGAAATGTTTACTTCAGTCTCTAATTATTACGAAGAAGAATTTGATACGGCAGTAGATAACATGTCAAGTTTAATTGAACCAATTATGATCGTTTTTATGGGGACTATGATTGGTGGATTAATGATTGCGATGTACTCACCAATATTTAACGTTGGTTCAATTATCGGTCAGTAATTAATTAATAATTTTTTGTTAGAATTAAGTGATTGACCCAATCATTTCTTGATGTTTTAAAAATTACTTCATCCATAATTTGACCAATAAAAAAAGTTCCAAGTCCACCTGGTTTAATATCGTCTATTTTTCTAGGTTTGATATTTTCAGGTATCACAGGTTTTCCTTTATCATAAATTTCAATTATTAATTGGTTATCTTTAAAACTTATTTCTACACGCATAGTATCTCCTGTTGGCTTACCGTTATATGCATGCTTAACAACATTTTGTGCAGCCTCTGCTAATGCTAATACAACATCGTCTTTTGTTGCATCGAACATATTATCTTTCGCTAAAACTTCTCTTGCAAAATTTCTTATTTGTTTAAGACTGGATGACTCAACTGGAAATTCTTTATGTTCTTCAAATGTCATTACTCAATAATTAATATTTGCTCTAATTTTGCCATCATGATTACTTTAAGAACTGACTTACTAATTTCTTTAAGTATAACCTTATTTCCAAGTTCAGCGGCTTTCTGATGACTTTCAATTAGAACAGATATCCCAGAAGAGTCCATGTATTGAACATCTTTAAGATTTAAGTGAACCTCTTTGCCAGCTTCTATTAATGGCATTATTTGCTCTTTAGCTTTTTCGGTCACATCCATATCAATCTCACCGTCTAGGTGAACTGTAGCTACATTTCCTTCTTCTGTAATTTTATAAGACATGAGAAGCTTATATCACGAATATTTATTAATTTTATGTTAAAATCAACCATTTCCTTACAAAATTGACCCATTATTAACACTTGAAAGTTTGTGAGAAATCTAAAATTATGCACTAATAAAAATTATTAATTAATAAAAAAAGGAATCTTAAGATGAAGAAAAAAACAAAAAGGTTTCACACTTATTGAGCTATTGGTCGTTGTAGCTATTATCGGTATTCTTGCCGCTGTAGGTGTAGTTGCTTATTCTGGATATACATCTGGAGCAAAAAAATCTGCTGCTAAATCTAATCATGCTGCAGTTTTAAAATTTGCCGCTGCTGAAATGAAAAAATGCAACATCAATGGTGGTGAAGGTAGTGCTATGAAAGATTCGACAGGCACGGAAAAATTAGATTGTGCTGACGTAGGGACCGCAGCAAAAGTTGATGCAGCTCTAATTGCTGCTTTAAACGACTTTAAAAATCCATACGGAAAGGTACCTAAAACTGGAGATGCTTTAGCGGTTAAACAAGGTGCAGCAACAGATAAAACATGTAGTAAAGATACAAAAGGCCATACTTATGTTTATGACGATGGATCAACTCTAACTGTCCAAACTTGTTTTTCAGATGCGGCTGAAGACACTATGAAAAGCAAAACAATGGTTGAGTAAAAAAATATTTATGACTACTAGGAGTAGAGGATTTTCTCTTATAGAGCTCCTAGTAGTTGTAGCCATACTTGGTATTGTATCAGCCATAGGAATAATTGGATACTCTGGCTACGTAAGTTCTTCAAAAAAAAAAGCAGTTGAAAATGGACTAATGCAATTATCACTTGCTCAAACAGAATACTATTCAGACAATTCAGCTTATTACGGATCCGCAGCAGGAACAACTTGCACTCCTTCATCTGCAACAACTACAACTGTGCAAACTAAACTTGTTGGAGGTACAGAACTATTTTCATCTGATCTTGGATACTCTGTCTGTGCAGTAACAAACGCTGGAGCATTTTATTTTTTAGTGGCAAAGGAAAATGGCGGAAACTGTGAAATAAAATTAACTGGTAATACTCAAAGTATAACAAGAACTAACTGTTAATTTACCTTTAAATGTATCAAGATATTAAAAGCTTCATCATAAAAATATTTAGTGGGAGCTTAACTCAAAATCAAAAAATTTTTACAACTTTAAGTTTAGCTTGGATAATCTTAATTGGATATCTCACGTGGTGGAATGGTCTAAAAGGCTTTGCAGTTGATAAAAGCTTTAAGTGGGATGAGTGGTTTTGGTTTGGAATTGTTCCTGCAGTTGTTCCTTATTTTTTTTTCTATATTTGGAAAAAAAGAGATTAAACTACATTAATGGAAATAAATGTGGGTGATGTAAAATCCTTCGTTGATACTCTTTGGGTAATTAATAGCGCAATTCTCGTTTTCATTATGCAAGCAGGCTTTATGTGTGTTGAAAGCGGTTTATCAAGACACAAGAATAGCATCAACGTTGCCTTAAAAAATGCTGCAGATTTTGGAGTGTCAGTTGTAGTTTTTTGGCTATTTGGCTTTGGTTTAATGTTCGGCAAAAGCTTTAACGGTTTATTCGGAACAGACTTATTCTTTTTTGCAACTGACATTGCAGAGTTTCAAACCTATTTTGTATTCCAAGCAATGTTTGTTGCAACAGCTGCAACTATAATTTCAGGAGCTGTAGCAGAAAGGCTTAAATTTGTTGGTTATTTAGTTATGACCGTTTTTGCAACAGGAATAATTTATCCAATCGTTGGTCATTGGGCTTGGTCTTCAAGTTTTTTAGGAGAGTTAACGAATGAAGGATGGCTTGCAGCATTGGGATTTGTAGATTTTGCAGGTAGTACAATTGTACATTCAGTAGGGGGTTGGATTGCTTTATCAGGTATTTTAATTTTAGGGCCAAGAATTGGGAAATATTCTGAAGCAAACAAAGGAAAGTTTACAGGCTCGAGTTTTCCACTCGCTGTCCTCGGAACATTAATATTATGGTTTGGTTGGTTTGGATTTAATGGAGGAAGCAATGGCGCAATGGATGAGGCGGTTCCATTAATATTGATTAATACATTTCTTGCAGCATCATTTGGCTTAATAACAAGTCTGATAGTTTCATTTGCAATTTTTAAAAAGCCAGATCCTTTCTATGTTATACTTGGGCCTCTAGCAGGATTAGTATCAATCACTGCAGCTTGTAATTCTGTCAATTCACTTGTTGCAATTTTAATAGGAATAATTGGAACAATAATCGCAATTATTGTTCACGAAATACTAAATAAAAAAGAAATAGATGATGTTGTTGGAGCTGTACCAGTTCATCTTGCAGCTGGCGTTTGGGGAACATTGGCAGTTGGATTATTTTCAAACCTTGAAATTTTAGGAACAGGTTTATCTAGAATGGATCAAATAAAAGCGCAATTAATAGGAATAAGTGCAATAGGTTTTTTTTCATTTGTTTCATCATATATATTTTTTAAAATTGTAAATTACTTTTATCCTTTAAGAGTAAGCCCATTACATGAAGAATTAGGATTAAATATTGCAGAACACGGTGCTGTTTCTGTTGAACATGACTTAATTGCAATATTAGACAAACAGTCAAAATCAGGAGATTTAAAAGTTAGAGGTCCTCAAGATCCATTTACTGCAGGTGGGGTTATTGGATTATATTATAATAAACTTATGAGCAAGTTAGAAACTAGTGAAACTGAAAAAAATAAATGGAGAGAGCGAATTTCCAAAGAAGTAAATTTAGCAGTCAAAGTTCAAGAAAACTTTTTACCAAAAAGAAATTTAAGTAATTTTCCTGTGAGTGGAATAAATATTCCTGCAAGAGAAGTTTCAGGAGATTTCTTTAGTTTTTACCCTCATAACGAAAGTATTTATTTTATTATTGCAGATGTTGCTGGAAAAGGAATACACGCCGGTATGGTAATGGCAAAAGCTTCAACATTATTTGAGATAATGTCTAAGGATAAAGTCGATCCAGATGAAATGATGTTTCATATGAATAATGATTTATACCAAACTAAAACGGCTGGCATGTTTGTGACATGCATTTTAGGTGAATATGATTTGGTAAGTGAAGAAATAAGATGGGTAAATGCAGGACACCAACCAGCATTAATTAGAACACAAGATGGAAAATACTCTGAGTATATTTCAAGTTCAACGCCTTTGGGTGTAATAAAACATAAGGATAAAAGTGTTTATAAATTAGAAAAAAGTAAATTAAGCTCTTCGAGATTTTATGTATTTACAGATGGATTATCAGAAAGTTTAGATAAAAATGGGGATGAAATAGGTGTCGAGGGCTCCATTAAAATTAT
>CACPLR010000027.1 GCA_902634885.1 uncultured Pelagibacteraceae bacterium
CTAGTAAATCAATTCTTTGATGATTAGCTAAATATTTTATTATTTTTCCAACTACATTTGGAATTTCCTCAAACAATCCAGGCCAATCATTTTTATTATGAGGCCAGGAAATCCAAACAGATTTTTGAGGCTCCCATTCTGCCGGCATTCTAAATTCATTTATTCTCTTACTCATCTTCAGGGTTTTTGAGAATATCTTTGTAATATTCAGTTCTTCTATCTCTTAAAAAAGGCCAATGTTGTCTAGAAGTATCAATTTTTTTGTAGTCAACTTCACAAACTAAAATATCTTGTTTTTTATTCCCTGCTTTTGCGATGACTTTACCACTTGGATCTATCAACATTGAATTGCCCCAAAATTCAATTTTACTCTTACCTTTACTTTCAATTCCAACTCTATTGATAGCAGCTACATAAATTCCATTCGCAATAGCATGTGATTTCTGCATAGTGATCCATGAGTCTAATTGAGATTTACCATATTTGTTTTTCTCTTTTGGATGCCATCCAATTGCTGTAGGATAAAAAATAATCTGCGCTCCTTTTAAAGCTGTTAACCTTGCTGCCTCGGGAAACCACTGATCCCAACATATCAGAGGACCTATCTTTCCAAATTTGGTTTTTACACTTTTGAAACCAAGGTCACCAGGACTAAAATAAAATTTTTCATAATACCCTGGATCATCAGGTATGTGCATCTTACGATATTTAGATAAGATATTCCCATTTTCACTGATTATGATACTAGTGTTATGATAGAATCCTGATGTCCTTTTTTCGAACATTGTAATATTTAAAACAATACGAAGATCTTTTGCTAGCTTACAAAAAATTCTAGAGGTCTTTCCTGGAATTTTTTCTGCCAATTTAAAGTTAGAATGGCTTTCTGTTTGACAAAAATAATTATTCAAAAATAGTTCTGGTAGACAAATTATTTTCGCCTTTTTTTTTGCAGCTTTTTTTATATTTTTTATTGCTAAATCAATATTAGACTCAATTGTTCCTAAAGATTTGCTTTGTATTAAACCAATTTTTATTTTTTTGACCATTAATCAAAATATATTGGAAAATTTTTTTCTTTCTCTATTTTTCCATTCACCTTTATGAAAGGCGTCACTAGCTATTAAGGGTAAAACACTTGTTGCCTCTGCAAAAACCATTTGCTCTTTTGTAATATCTACTTTGCCCCAAGAACTTGCTTCTTTTAATGTTGAACTACTACACGCCCCATCTCTCGAGTCTGCAACCGTTATTTGTATAGCGTATTTATGCATGTCAACGTTTTTTCCTAATAGCTCAGCACATACTACAGTATCTTGAATAAAATTTTTTGGCACACCTCCTCCAATCATTAAAAGTCCTGATTGCTTAGATTTTATTTTAATTTCAGTCAATTCTCTAAATTCTCGAATTGAGTCGATTGTTATATGATTTTTTGGGTTTCTTTCTTGATGCATTACGAGTCCAAATCCAGCACTGGAATCTGTAAAAGCTGGACAAAAAATTGGAAGATTGTTGTCATATGCGACCTCAATTAATGAATCTTTTTTCTTTGCGTGTGATTTAAGATATTTACCAATCTCATTTATAAATTCTCTTGAGGTATAGCTTCTAGGCTCCAATTGATCTGCAATCTTACCTATTGTTTTATCACAAATTTGAAGTTCTTCTTCATCAATGTAAGTATCATATATTCTATCTACATAGTTATTTCTTAACTCCGTGTCATCTTGATACTGTGATCCTTGATAATGTTTAAAACCAAGTGCTTCAAAGAAATCCATATCAATTATAGAAGCTCCAGTCGCAACTATGGCGTCCACCATATTATATTTAACCATATCTCTATAAACATGCATACATCCTGCTGCAGAGGTAGATCCAGCTAAAGTTAAAAAAATTGTACAATTTTTATCTTTCAGCATTTCATTATAAATATCTGCTGCATTGGCAGTTTCTCTTGATACAAACGACATTTTTGACATCGAGGATATAATTTCTCTTGCATCGAACTTTGTGATGTCAATGTGCTCAATCTCCTTGCTCAAGAGATCTTTTTTTCTATTATGTGATAAGTTTTTATTTTCTGACATTAAGCAACAAGAAACTCTTTCATAGTTTCTTTGTTATACATTGTCATAATTGGATCATCTTCTACTTCAAATATCTGATCAGAATAAAAACCATTAAATTGTGTTCTAAATGTTAAACCATATGCTCCGAGTTGGCCTAACTCGATATAATCGTTTTCCTTAATATTGTTTGGTAATATGAAAGGACCTTTCATATAATCCATACTATCACATGTCGGACCATAAAAATCAAAAGAAGTTAACTTTTTTGATATTACTCTTCCATTTTTAATTACTCTTGATGGATAAACAATATTAGGTGTTCCTGCATCAAATAAAGTTCCATACGTTCCATCATTGATATACAATTTTTGTTTTTTTCTCAAATTTACTCTTACAATTGTAGATCCACTTTCTGCAACAAGCGATCTACCAGGTTCACAAATTATTTCTGGAAGTTTTTGAAGTTTTAAATTTTTTAAACCTTTACTTATTTCGTCAAAATAAGATTGCATTGACTGCGGCACAAGATCTGGATAAATTGTTGGAAATCCACCGCCGACGTTTATTATGTCAGGTACAATCTTTGTTCTTTTAATTATATTTCCTATTTCTGAAATTCCTTTTGCATACGAAATTGGATGCATGCATTGAGAGCCTACATGAAAACTTAAACCAAGTTTGTAAGCATATTGTTTACCAAGCCTCAAAAGACCTGCTGCTTCTGATGTTATAGCTCCAAACTTTTTGGATAAATCAATTTCAGCGTGTTCATTTGAAACAGAAACTCTTACAAATAATTTTAAGTCTTTTGCGTGATTTGTGCTTTCAATAATTTTTATTAACTCATCTTTTGTATCTAATGCAAAAGTTTTTATATTGTACTTAAAATATGCTTCCTTTATATCTTCTCTACTTTTTACAGTATGCATGTAAGAACATTCAATTTCAGGATTTAAATTTTTTATTGTTTCTATCTCTTTAATTGATGCAACATCGTAGTGCTTTATTCCGCTATCCAATAATGTTTGTAAAACTACTGGATGTGGATTTGTTTTAACAGCGTAAAGGATTTTACCAGGAAATTTATTTTGAAAGAATTTAGAAGCTAACCTTATAGAATTTCTTCTTATACAATATACCGGTTCTGTTGGTTTCAGTTGACTTACTAGCTCGTCAACTGACTTAAATTTTTGCATTTAAAGCTCCAAAAAAAAATTTAACAAAAAAAACTCGCATAACTGCTATGCAAGTTTATATAAAACGAGCATTTATGCAGAAAATGAGCCAATGTAAAGTAAAAATATATACTTGAAATAATTTAGAATGTTTCCATATAAGGTCCATGCCTGAAGCTGAAATAGTAAAAAAAATAACAGAATTTGAGGATAAATCTCTATTAATTGTAGACGATGATAACCCATTCAGAGAAAGACTTGCAAGAGCAATGGAGAAGAAAGGTTTCACTGTTTCACAAGCTGAAGGTGTAAAAATTGGTATAGAGTCTGTAAAATCCAAAAAGCCAGCTTTTGCAGTTGTAGATTTAAGATTAAATGATGGAAATGGACTTGAAGTTGTAAAAGAAATTCAAAAAAATAATTCTGAGAGTAGAATAGTGATGCTAACTGGCTACGGCAATATTCCAACTGCGGTTGCAGCTATTAAAGAAGGTGCAATTGATTATCTTGCAAAACCAGCTGATGCAGATGATGTTGAAAAAGCATTGCTTGCAGATCCTAACAAAAAAGCAGCTCCACCTGAAAATCCTATGTCAGCAGATAGAGTGAAATGGGAACATATTCATCGAGTTTTTGAGCTTTGTAATAGAAATGTTTCTGAAACTGCAAGAAGATTGAAAATGCACAGAAGAACTCTACAAAGAATTCTTTCTAAAAGATCACCTAGATAAATTTTCTAAAATTTTTCACTTTATTAACAATCAAGGTAAGCAGAAGTATTTTAAGTATTTCCGCATAAACAAATGGCAATAAGCCTAATTTAAATATCGGTTTATCCCACCCAATAAGGGTACCAAGCCACAATAAACCAAATAGATAAATAATTGAAATTGAAAATAAAATTTTAAAAAAATTAAAAAAATAGTTTTTGTTATATTTCAAATATCCAGCAATAACTGCAGCAAAAATAAATCCAATTAGATAGCCCATTGTTGGACCCATAAAATAAGATAGACCAACTCCCTTCTCAGGAGAATTAGAGAATACAGGCAATCCAGCAATTCCCTCAATTAAATATAAACAAACTGCAGCAGCACCAGCTTTATATCCAAATGTTATTCCTAACAATATTACGACAAAAGTCTGCATTGTCATTGGAACAGGATAAAAAGGGATTTTAATTTTTGCAGATATAGTTAATAATATTGATCCAGCAAAAGCAATTACGATGTATTTAAGTATTTTGTTACTGTAAATATTTTTAGCTATTTCCATGCTTAATTGATACAATTATAATAACAATAAATCTACACTTTTGTTAACAAGTTATTTTAAAATTATTAACTTATATTAATTTAAGCTAAAATATTAAATGTCAAAAATTAAAAAAGACGATAACTTTTATTTGATTGATGGATCTGGATATATTTTCAGAGCTTATTATGCACTTCCACCGTTAACAAGAAAAAGCGATGGCTTACCTGTCGGAGCCGTTAGTGGATTTTGTAATATGCTTTTTAAACTTCTAGAAGATGCTAAATCAAAAGACAATAAAGATAAGCCCAGTCATTTTGCAGTAATTTTTGACTCGGCAAGAAAAAATTTCAGAAATGAAATTTACTCTGAATATAAAGGAAACAGATCTGATGCTCCTGATGATTTAATTCCACAATTTGATTATATAAGAAAATCAGTACTTGCGTTCAATCTCCCTTCTATTGAATTAATAAATTATGAAGCAGACGATTTGATCGCTACTTATGTAGAGCAAATTTTAGAAAAAGGTGCAAAAGCAACAATAGTTTCCTCTGATAAAGATTTAATGCAGCTTTATAGGAAAAATGTGAGAATTTATGACCCTATGAAGAATAAATTTATAAATGAGGAGGATGTTCAAAATAAATTTGGAGTTGAAGCTGGAAAGGTAATCGATGTTCAAGCTTTAGCTGGAGATAGTACTGATAATGTTCCAGGTGTACCAGGTATTGGAGTTAAAACCGCAGCTGAATTAATCAAAGAGTATGGAAATTTAGAAAACTTACTAAAAAATGCAAATAAAATTAAACAGAATAAGAGAAGAGAAACATTAATTGAAAATAAAGACAAGGCAATAATTAGCAAGAAACTGGTAACATTAAAAAAGGATGTTCCAGTTAAAAATAAAATCGAGGAATTTGAATTAAAGGAAATTGATAAACAAAAACTTTATAATTTCTTAAGAGAAATGGAATTTAATAGACTATTAAGTTCTGCGATTTCAACTTACGGTGAAACTGATTTTTCACAGAGCAAAAATAAAAATACTGATGAAAAAAATAATTTAAAAATTACAAAAGAAAACTATCATTTAATTAAAAATGAGGTGGAGCTACAAAAATGGTTAAAAGATGCAGAGGATAAAGGGGAATTTGCTATTGATACAGAAACTAACTCATTAGATGCTCATCAAGCAAAACTTGTGGGAATTTCTATATCCCATACAATTGGTAAAGGCTGTTATATTCCTACAGGACATAAAAATTTCAAAAATTTAGATGAAACAAAAATTTTAAAAATATTAAAACCTTATTTAGAGGACAAAAGTATTAAAAAGATCGGTCAAAATATAAAGTTTGATTATATTATTTTTAACAAAAGAGGAATAAATATTAATTCTTTAGAAGATACAATGTTGATGTCTTATGTTTTAGATGCAGGAAAAAATAGACATAACATGGATATACTGGCTGAAATTCATCTAGGACATAAAACAATTCAATTTAAAGATTTAGTAGGTACTGGAAAAAAACAAATAAATTTTTCAGAAGTAGATGTGAATATAGCCAAGGATTATGCAGCTGAGGATGCTGATATTACATATCGATTGTACAAAAACTTTTTAAAGTCTTTAAAAGAAGAAAATCTTTTAAATATTTATGAAATTTTTGAAAAACCATTAGTTAAAATTTTAGCTAAAATGGAAATAGAGGGTATTAAATTAGATGAAAAATCACTT
>CACPLR010000028.1 GCA_902634885.1 uncultured Pelagibacteraceae bacterium
ATTATTATTGAAAACAACAACTTTTGATAAAACTCCTGTTCCCACTTTATAACAATCCCTATTTCCAAAACTACTTGCGTTTGGAGGATCTAGCTCACTTGATAAATTTTTTCCACATTCTGCTTCAATACCACAAACATAAGCAACTCCAGAACCACATTCAGTATTGTTTCTTACCGGTTTAAAAATGGGATAATAGGCAACCCCTCTAGCTAAGGTTGGTTCAGCTGTAACTTTAGATGCTCCATCTAAGTTAATATACCAACCTCTTTTTGTAGCTGCATCACATGATGTTGTATCTCCAGTCATATTTTTACAATTAGCTAATGTATCCATTGTATTTCCACCTGTGGAACTTGTGGAACCAAAAAAGGGATAATAAAAATCTTTAATTCCAAACATTACATTTTTTACGTTGTTATCTGGATCAAAAATACCCGTATCAGACAAATTCATATAATTACCAGTTGATCCGTATAGCCAAAAATTCCCATTTTGACCTATACCTGCATCCATCGAATGATACATATATCTGTTATTAGAACTTGATGCCTCTAAATCAAAAAACGTATAATTGTCGTAAAGTGCAACTGACTGTCCAGATCCCTGTGATACTATTCCAGAAGCTGTATTTAAAGCAAAACTTCCACTTAAGTTTGTTAAATTTATTTTGGTAATTTTGCCCTCTAAATCATTAACGTAAACTAATGCACCACTGAAGTCTCCTTGTACTGCATCCGATGTTATTACAACTGGAGTGGCTGGTATAGAGTTTACAATATTATTATCTTTATCAGCAATTTTTATTTCCTTTAAAATTTTTCCGGTTGTCCATTCTATAATGTATACATTGGATCCTATACCTGCTTCTTGGTTACCATAACCGCCTGGTAAAACAGCTGCATATTTATCATCTATAACATTGTTATCACCAGGTCCAGATGGCATCCTAAAAACTCTAGGAGATGCCCATGTCTCTCCTAGAAATCTATAATCATATTCTAGACCGGTTGTAAGAGTATCTATTTCTACTATTGAAACTATATCTGTGCTAGCACCAGCTGTAGTTGGGTTATAAGTTATATTATTAGCAAATGTCACCCTTGTTCCTCCAGAACCATTATCTGCAAAGCTAGTTGAAGTTGTTTTATCTCGTCCATTTATTGTAACAATTACATCTGCCGAATTGATAACACGCCCTGATATATTCCAAACTTTGTTTGTTATTATATTTAAAGTTTGGTCAGCAGCTTGAGATTCTGTAAAATCTCTTTGATTAAATCTTGATGATCGATAAGAATATTTGAATACTGTTCCAGTGTGATCAACTCTAAGAATTTGCTGACCATCATGATCATTTAAAATTGAATATATATGATTAGGTTGATTTACATCTGTTATATCAATCATAGAAAATCCAGCACCCCCTCTACCATAAGGTATCATTAATAAAGTATACCACCCAGTAGATTTTGTTGGATGATTGAAATAAGTGTCATGAACAACAGGAGAACCATCTAACAAAAACCTTGGAATGGTACCCCCTTGACCTGCTATGTTTAAACTTGGATCTATTATCGAGGGAAGTTTTGATACAATTGGTGGAGGAATGAAGCCCCACAATTCTGAACCATCACTACTTTTAAATGCATGCAGTATCCCATTGTTTGCAGCTCCATAAACAACTTCTGTTCTATTTTTATTTGAATTTTTAAATTGTTGATAATTATTTTGAGCTCTAAAGTAAGATTCAGTCAATTTACTTTGCGTTGATATAGATGCGTTTGGTGGACCAACAACTACAAGTGCGGAATTATATATATCTGCTAAATAAGAATCAATTAGACCTGCTGACTGATCAATTGTCCCATCTTCTTTGTACACAGGTCTTTGTCTATTTTCAGTTAAATTACAATCTCCATCGTAATCAAAATAATCTTCACCTCTAATAAAATTAATCAATCCTTTATCTTCATCTCCAACATATCCATCTAATGTGCCAACATTTCTTCCATGCTCAGTAATACTACATCTTGTACTACCAGGGAAAGAGGATGTACTTTGTGTTTGACGATGATAATCAACAATTGGATAGCTTCCAATGTTAAAAAGATTTTTTATTAAATTTAAGTTGGTTGCATCATCTGCCCGAAAATTATTTATATCTTGTTGTCCTGCTATTGGTAAAGCTGTCCATATATTTCTTCTGTTAGGATTTTTCATTTCTTCATTTGCATCCCATACTTGATTGGTAGTGCTCGCTTCACCATTGACTAACTTAGTTTTTATTATTGTGCCAAACCACTCTTGACCAGTACGATTTTGAAATTTTGCTTGATAAAGTTCACCTGCTTCTTCGATCTCACTTGAAATATTTGGAGCAGAAAATACTACTTTTTTTGAAATTATACTTTGAACAATTTGATCTGTAACAGTTTTTAAATCCGCGGGTCTTAGAGCTGCATAATATCCAACTTTACCTGTTGCATCATCATGTGTTCCGCCAGCTTCAGCTAATTCAATAAATTGTTTAACATCTTCATGAGTTTCTGGTTTACCTGCAATTGCAACTCCATAACCAACACTATATGTAATAATACCTTTATCATCATACAGTTTTTTAAATAAAGCTTTTGTATCCCTAAATTGAGCACTGTTATCTTTAAATTGTCCATCACCTATTAAAATTAATGCAGTAGTTTGGCAATTTTTAAAAGTATCATTATATGCGCTTTGTGGTATCTGACCGATAGATAAGCTTGTATTAAAGTATCTATTTAGTACTTTTCTTAAACCTGTAGTTTTTGTTTGGAATTGTAATTTTATTCTATCTTCATTAAAATAGTTCTTTATCTGTTCTGCGCCTTTAGGATTAATACCTACATTCATGCAAACTTGGTGGTCAGCACAGAGTTTAGTCCCGCTTACAAATGATTTTGAGTGATCAAAATTTCCATCTGGTCCTCTTGCAAAACCATTGTAATTACCGTCATTAGTATTCCAAAACATTACTCCGAAGTTTGCTTGTTGCAAAGTAGCAGAGTCGCTTAGTACATTTTTAATAGCTTCTTGTGCGCCTGTTAATAAAGAAACTCCAGGGTCACCAAAATGACTTTTATAAGAAAGATCATCATTGAGCATTGCAACTTCTAATCTACTTTTACTTACCACAAACAAAGTATCTTCATCAGCTGTGCCTGCAGCACCAAAATCTATTCCCATTGGATGATGTAAATAAAGATTTGGATCAGATGCACTATTAGCTGTAAGAGCATCATTTTCGCCTACTGTTTTTAGATGAGTAGCTGTAGAGCTATCATTAGACTGATACATACAAACTTGATGATTATAAAATCCAGAAGTGTATATTTTTTCATCTTTTACAACTATACTATTTCCTTGGCCCAGACCACATCGGTCCGATTTATATATTCGTGAAAATGATGAAGGGATACATCCATTGTTTTCTAATTCAGCTCGAAAAATTTTAGGTATACCTGCAGCACCATCAGAAGTATTTCCATACTTTGTATTGTCTTTACTATAAATTATTGTTTTATTAACTCCCCCTATATTTTCTGTAACTACATCAATTGCTTCATTAAAATATTTATATTGAGATGCATTATTAGTGCAAACTCGTGAATCTGTGCTGAAGCCGTATTGATCGGCATTTGTCAAATCAACAACATACATGCCTCCAATATCCTTATTGGATAGTGCATGTGATTCTGAATTGATTATGTATAGTTTATTATTGTGAATTGATATGGCTGTCTGACCAAATATAACCATTGCTTCTTTTCCTACATTTCCTGTGGCATTTTCTTTCCAATAATCTCTTTTGCCAGACTTACAATCAACAAATCCTTTAATATGTGCAGGTCCTCCTGCATGATCTACATTTAAATAAGTAAATGATTTGTTATTTACTTTGCCCTCTTGTCCTTTATCTTGCTTACGTTCACCGTCGTTTTTTGTAGTATCTAAGGCGACAATAGTAAAACCTCCTTTTGTACAATCTGGACCACCGCGCTCTTTACCAAAACTGTAACTTCTGTGGTCTAATAAAGAATAAATTCTTTTAGAGGCTGCATGATATTCCATATTAACTGGCTTGGAGGCCTCTATCCTCTGATGAATTCTACCTGTTTGCCCTGCAAATACAGTTGGAATAGAAATCTTGGTATTGTTGTTTGCATCCCAATGATAATATCCACCCTCATCAATTGTAGAGACTATATAATTACCCCCATGGATAGCAACCACCTCATTAGGTGGTCTCATATCAGTCGTGCTACCCCCATTAGCTGCGTTGCTCATACTTTGAGATGCATCAACCATAAATAAAATGTTTGCAGGAAGTGTGCTTCCAGTCCCTGGAGGTAAAGGTTTTGCAAATAATGAATTCGTGAAAAAAATCGAGAAGATTATAAAATAAATTACTTTAAACATTTTCAAAAAATTATATCAAAAAATTGATTACATTGAATAGTTTTTGAAGAAAAAAACCCAAAATGAGTATTTTTTAAGAAAATCTTACGGACTTATAGGGATCTAAATTTAGATTAGTGTTTTCGTTTGCAATCATCTTAGAAATAATTTTTCCAGATATAGCACCAAGCGTCCAACCAAGATGATGGTGTCCAAAAGAATAGAATACATTTTTATAGTTCTTAGATGGTCCTAGAACTGGTAAAAAGTCAGGCAATGAAGGTCTAAATCCTAACCATTCATCTTTATGTTCGGGCAATCCATCAATCATATCCTTTGCATTCAAAATGAGATTTTTAATTCTAGATTTCGAAGGTGGATTTTTTAATCCACCAAATTCCACTGTTCCAACAACTCTTAAACCTTGCTCCATTGGTGTCATACCAAAACCTCTATCTGCATAAACAATAGGCCTTGAAATTAAATGATCACAACCTTTAAAATGTACATGATAACCACGCTCAGTGTCTAAAGGAATATTTTCGTGCAGCTTATCAGTAAGTCTTTTTGAAAAAGCACCGCAAGCTATCACTAATTTATCAAAAATAAATCTTTGTGCTTCAGTTCTGATGACTGGTTGTTCATCATCAAAGTCAATATTTTGAATATTTAACTTTAAAAACTTTCCACCTTTTTCAATAAATTTTTCAAATAATTTAATTAGAATTTTTCTAGGGTTTCTTGCATGTCTTGCATAGTCATAAAAAACACCACCATCATAAAATGGCTTTAAATTTGGCTCTAAGTCATGAATTTCTTTCGGATTAACTAGCTGTTGTTTTACTCCTAACTCATCTCTTATTTGAATTTCAAGTTCTCTACTTTTTAAACTTTTATTAGTCCAAACATACAAAATACCTTTGCTTTCAACTAGACCCTCTAAATTAATATCATCAAATAACTCATCATACGCTGGTAAAGATTGGTCTAATATTTGATGCATATATTTTGCTGTGTGCATCATTTTTTCTTGTCTACAATTAATTAAAAATCTTAAAAACCAAGGCATCATTTTTGGAACATAGTTCCATTTCAAAGCCAAGGGTCCTCTTGAACTTATAAGCATTTGAGGGACATCTGCTAAAATGTCGGATCTATTTAGTGACACAGATGCGTAGGGTGAAAAATGTCCCGCATTCCCATATGAGGCTGCGTTACCTGGTTCATCTCTATCAAAAAGTGTAACTTGAAA
>CACPLR010000029.1 GCA_902634885.1 uncultured Pelagibacteraceae bacterium
AACTGCCTCAGCTTTGTTATTGGCAAGTATGGGAATTAAGGTTGCAAAACACGGTAACAAAGCAGTTTCGTCCAAATGCGGCTCGGCTGACGTTTTAGAGGCATTAAAAGTAAATATCAATTTAGATTCAAAAGGTGTGGAAGATCAAATAAATAAAAACCATTTTGGTTTCATGTTTGCTCCTAACTATCATAGTGCCATGAAATATGTCGGACCAACAAGAAAAAAAATTGGCAAAAGAACTATATTTAATTTAATTGGTCCATTAAGCAGTCCAGCAAAAGTTGAGAAACAAGTAGTGGGTGTATTTGATAGAAATTTACTTAAAATATTTTCTAGTGCATTAAAAAATTTAAATATCAAGTTTGCCTGGGTAGTAAATAGCGAAGATGGTTTGGATGAAATATCTCCATATCAAAAAACCCATGTTATGCAATTGAAAAGAGGAGAAATAAGTGAAATCATTATTGATCCTGAGCAATTAAATATAAAGGCTGATAATTTTCAAACATTAGTTGGCAAAGATGCTGAATATAACTCTCAAAAAATAATTGAAATATTTAAGGGTGAAGATAATGATTTTTCAAAAGCTGTTTCTTTAAATGCAGCAGCTGGATTAATAGTTTCCGAAAAAGAGACGAATTTTAAAAATGCTTATGAAATGTCGAGAAATCATTTATTAAGTGGTAAAACATTAGAACATTTAAAAAAATTAAATTATGTCTAATAATGTTTTACAAAAAATTATCGACAAAAAGAAATCAAAACTTGAGAAGATAAAAAATGAAATATCATTGGAAAGTATAAATGATCAAATAGAAAAAAATAACAATTTCATTGATTTTAAAAATAAAATTCAAAATAATATAAATAATAATAATTTATCAATTATTGCTGAAATTAAGAAAGCAAGCCCTTCAGCTGGTATCATAATTGAAAACTATGATCCTCTAAGTATCGCAGAGATTTATTCAAAAAATAAAGCTACATGCTTATCGATTTTGACAGAAGAAGATTACTTTTTGGGTAAATTGGATCATATTAAAAAAATAAAACAAAAAATAAATCTTCCTGTTTTATGTAAAGATTTTTTTATAGATAAATTTCAAGTTAAACTTTCAAAAAGTTATGAAGCTGATGCAATTTTGATTATTCTTGCTGGTGTAAATGAAAAAATTGCTGATGAACTTTACCAGGAAGCTATTAATCAAAAAATGTCAGTTATTGTTGAAGTTCACACAGTAGATGAAGCAAAAAAATCTCTTAAATACCATGATGCTTTGATAGGAATAAATAATAGAAATTTAAAAACTCTTGAAACAAATATTAATACAACTTATGATATTCATAATGTTCTGGTAAATCACAATGGCCCTTTAATTTCTGAAAGTGGTATTAAAAGCAAAGAAGAAGTTTTAAAAATCAGTAAAAGTACAAAAATAAAAACTTTTTTAATTGGTGAATCAATTCTTAAAAATTTAGATAATAACAATATTTTTTCTGTTCTTTAGGTCAAAAACCTCTATTTTATTGATCTTTTTTCTGTTGTGATAATTGTAGAACTTTAATAGAACATTTGTGTACACAATTTGTTCTATGCTAACAAAAAAACAAAAAAATTTACTTTTATTTATCAACAAGAAGTTGAGATCTACAGGGGTATCCCCATCATATGAAGAAATGAAGGAATCTCTAAATCTTAAATCTAAATCAGGGATACATAGACTTATAAGTGCTTTAGAGGAAAGAGGTTTCATCAAAAGATTAGCTCACAAAGCAAGAGCTCTTGAAGTAGTCAAATTACCAGAAACTGCTTCTGCAAATGATATTTATAATAGTTTTTCACCAAGTGTAATTAGAGGTGGATTGGACGATATAAATGAAGTGGATAAATCTGGTAATGAAATACCAGTATTGGGAAATATTGCAGCGGGCACACCTGTAGAAGCTATTCAAAATGAAATAATGAGAATTCCGATGCCAGATAACATTGAGAAAAATGGGGAGTTTTTTGGTCTAAAGGTTAAAGGAGACTCAATGATTGAAGCAGGTATAAATGATGGAGATACTGTAATAGTAAAAAAGGCTGATACTGCTGAAAATGGTAAAATTGTTGTAGCTTTAATTGATGATAATGAAGCAATGTTGAAAAGAATTCGAAGAAAAGGAAAAACTGTAGCATTGGAAAGCGCAAACAGAAATTATGAAACTAAAATTTTTGGTCCTGACAGAGTAAAAGTACAAGGCGTACTAGTATCTTTATATAGAAACTTCTAATAAAATAGTCTAAATATTTTTAGATGAAAAAAGTTGCAACTCGGTTTGCACCCTCACCTACTGGACCGCTACATATAGGTGGAGTAAGAACTGCTTTATTTAATTGGCTATATTCAAAAAACCATAATGGAAAATTTTTTTTGAGAATTGAAGATACTGATAAGGAAAGATCAAAAGAGGAATTTAAATTACAAATTTTAAATTCTCTTAAATGGATAGGGATTAATCACGATGGAGAGGAGTATATTCAATCAAAAAATATTGAAAGTCATATTAAAACAGTAAATAAATTGTTAGAAATCGGCAACGCTTACAAATGTTATTGCTCCTCAGATGAAATAGAAGAGCAAAAACTTAGATCTAAACAAAAAAAAATACCGTACATTTATAATAGAAAATGGAGAGATAAAAGCGAAACAGATGCTCCTCAAGATGTCAAACCAGTTATAAGGTTTAAAAGTAAAATTGAGGGCAGCACAAAGATGAATGATTTAGTTCAAGGATTTATAGAAATTGAAAATAATACAATTGAAGATTTTATAATTTTACGAAGAGATGGAACACCAACATACAATTTATCAGCTTCAGTAGATGACCATATTATGGAGATGACTCATATAATTCGAGGTGATGATCATAAAATCAATACATTTAAACAAATTCAAATATATGAGGCGTTGCAATGGGAAACACCTTTATTTGCACATATACCTTTGATACATACATTGGAAGGTAAAAAATTATCAAAAAGAGATAATGCTTCAACAATTGATGATTACGAAAAAATTGGAATTATGCCTGATGCCTTAAGAAATTATCTTATGAGATTAGGGTGGTCTTATAAAGATAAAGAAATATTTACTTTGGAAGAAAGTATTAAATATTTTAATTTAGAAGGTATTGGAAAATCACCTTCAAAACTTGATATGTCACGAATTTTATCAATGAATGAGTATTATATAAAAAATAAAAGTAACAATGATCTTTTCCAAAGTTTCGAGGAATATTGCAAGAATTTTAAGGAAAATATTAACAATGAAAAACTTAATATTATAAGGAAATCACTAACTTTTTTAAAAAACAAAGCAAAAACAATGGACGACATTTATAATAATTCAAAATTTATTATAAATGATGAGATAATTATTGAAAAAGCTGAAATGAGTTTACTAACTGAAAATGCAAAAAATATAATCAAAACTTTCATGAAAAAAATAAATGAAATAGAAGTTTTTAATAAAGAAACATTAGAACCAATAATAAATAATTTAATATCAGAGAATCAAACAAACTTTAAAGGTGTAGGTCAGCCATTAAGAATTGCTTTAACAGGCTCAAAATTTGGACCTGGAATATATGATATTATAATTTCGTTAGGAAAAAAAAGAGTATTAGATAGATTAAGTAAGGTAGCTTAAAATTACTTTAGATGCCTGGTCACTTGCAGAGGTTGAAGACTTTAAGTCGTTTATAGTATTTTTAACTACAGACATTTGTTCTTTAATTAAATTAGGTTTTTTCATAAAGTAATAAAAGGTTTTATAAATTTCATTTGGATTACATTCATTCTGTAAAAGTTCTGGAATGATCTCTTTATTATTGATTATATTAATCATATTTACATATTTAATTTTCAATAAAAATTTAGCTAAATGGTAATTAAAAAAATTCATTTTATAAATTATTATTGAAGGAATATTATTTTTACATACATCGAGAGATACAGTTCCAGACTTCACAATCGCAAAAATTGATTTTTTTAAAACCTGAGATTTTATTTTATCATCACTAACAACTTCAACATTCGAAAGTTTTTCTTCTAACAATTTATTATTTATCGTTTCTTTAAATTTTTGAGTAGAATGGAAAATATAATGATACGAATTATCTTTTAGATTCATTTTCTTTATAAAATTAATTAATACTGGAAAAAGGATTTTAATTTCACTATCTCTACTGCCTGGAAACAAAGATATAATATTTTTTTTTTCTACAAAATCATTGATCTCGACATTTATATCCTTTTCCATAGAATCTAACAAAGGATGACCAACAAAAGTATTTTTTAAATTCTCCTTATCAAAGAATTTTTTTTCAAAGCCAAATAAAAGAAGAATATGATCAAGAAATTTTTTCATTTTTTTTACTCTTCCCTCCCGCCATGCCCAAACCTTCGGTGCAATAAAATGTATTGTTTTTATTTGTGGATTTATTCGTTTTACTTTTTCAGAAACACGTAATGAAAAATCAGGACTGTCAACTGTAAGAAGTATACTTGGATTAAACTTTATTACTTCATTTACGGTGAAATCAATTTTTTTTTTTATTTTAAAAAAGTTAAATAAAACATCGGTAAAAGCCATATATGTGATATCTTTTTGATCGTATATAGATTTAATACCTAAAGATTTTAAATTATTGCCACATACTCCAAGATATTCTATATCTTTTTTTTTATCATTTAAATTCTTAATTACATTTGAGGCCAATTTATCCCCTGAAGGCTCACCTGTTAAAATAAATATTTTTTTCATATTACATATAAAATCATTTTATTTTTATTCGAGAATTCGATAATTTTTTTTTTATCTAAGATTATATGTTGATTGTTTTTTAAAACTATACCTCTCAAGCCAATTCTTTTACATTCTTTTATTGTATCAAATCCTATTGTTGGTAAATCAGCCCTTAAGTCTTGTTTTTTTTTTGGAAACTTTATTAAAAAACCATTATTTTTTTTCACTTTACTTATTTTTGATAACATTGATTGAGTGCCTTGTTTTTTTTCATACGAAATAAGTTTATTATTTCTAATGACAGCGGCTTGAACGTGATTATGTGAATTAATTGAATACAAATATCTTATACCTTTATTAATCTCTCTTTTTTGGTTTAAGTTAAGTTTTAACTTGCTATAAGTTCCTTTTTTTAAGGTTAATTCGGGATTGAATTTATTCAGTTTTAAAACTTTTATTTTATTTTCACTTAATATTTTTATTAATTCTTTTAATATGGCTGCATCTCCAAACTTTGCTGCTTTAATAATTCTTGGCAAATAATAAATACCTTTTAAATCAAGTTTTAATGATGAAATCTTTGGTTT
>CACPLR010000030.1 GCA_902634885.1 uncultured Pelagibacteraceae bacterium
AGATTAATTTAAAAGAGAAGAAATTATCTAAACTTAATATAAAAATTGCCAGTATTGAAAAAAAAGCAGCTGAAAAAAAAGCAAAAAAATTAGCTAAAAAAAAAGCTAGTGAGAGTCCTGCGTCTGTAAATAATTAAGATCTAAATCGTCCTTCCCCCTTTTTATAAGAAAAGGGGAAGGTAGTTAATCAACAAAATTTAAATTGGAGGAAAAAATAATATGAATTTTTAATTTAAAATTTGTAATTAAATAGTAGTAAATGTTGATGACAAAAATATTTAAAAATTATTACAAATTAGTTAAAATGCTTTTCCCATTCATCTTATAAAATTTTATTTTACTCTTCCGTAAACATCCTGATATCTAACAATATCACTTTCTTTAAGTATTGATCCAACTTGTGCTTCAAAAATTTTAACTGGTTTCCTGCCTGGATTTTGAACTCTATGAATTGCTTCTAATGGAATAAATATATGTTCACCAGGTTTTTTGATTATTATATCTTTATTAAGCGTAATTTTAGCATTTCCTTGTGTTACTAACCAATGCTCCGCTCGGTGATGATGTTTTTGTAAACTCAAAATCCCTTTTGGTTTTACGTACAATTCTTTGATTAAAAATTCATTTCCTTCAAATAAATTTGTGTATTTTCCCCATGGTCGATAATAAATATTCTTCCTTTTAATGTATTTCCGTTTATTTTTGTCATACATTTTTAATATTTCTTTCCAACTTCCAAGATCTGACCAAGGAATATCTAATTTAATTGCATTTATTTGTCCGGTTTTTTCTAAAATGGCATAATCAAATGATTTAGCTGTAGCTTTTATAAATGAGGATTTATTTAAATAATAAGTGTTAGATTTATATTTAGCTTTGTTAACTGCGTCTAGGCAGTTTTTATAAGTTTTTAGCTGATATTTTTTAAAGTTATTAATTATAGAGTCTTTTCTAAGAAAAAACATACCAGAGTTCCAATAGCCATTTTTTTTAATAACTTGTTTTGCTTTTGCTTCTTTCGGTTTTTCAATAAATTTTGTTACTTTATTAATATTTCCCTTAACTTTTTTTGTAAGAAAGTAGCCATATTCACTTGAGGGAGACTTAGGTTTTATGCCAAAGATAAATATATTTTGATCAGTCAAATTTGATTTATTTTTATAAATAGCATTATTAAAAATATTTACTTTTTCAATTAAATGATCTGCAGTAAAAAACATTAATGGTTGATTAATTGGAATATCCTTTATTAAGGCAGTGCTTAAAATAGCTGGAGCCGTATTTCTTTTAGCTGGTTCTAAAACAATTTTATATTTTTTGATTTTATGTTTTTTTAAATGCTTTATTACTTGTTTAAGGTATTTTGCATTTGTACTGATAACTGGATTATCAAAAATTGAGCCTTTAACTCTTTCTAATGTTTTACCTAATAAAGTCCAATTACCAAAATTAATAAACTGTTTTGCTTGGTGATTTTTTTGATTAGGCCAAAGTCTTGTTCCTGCTCCTCCACAAAGAATTACAGGTCTAATTTTCATGTTTAAATATCCGCGTAAACTTTAACCTCGTTTTTGCCTCCAGGATGTGTAGGTGCTCCTAAGTATGCTGGTCCAACTGTTTGTGCATATTTCCACAAAGTACCATTTCCAAAATTAATCTTTTTTGGTTTCCATTTTTTACGTCTGCTAGCTAACTGTTTTTTTGTTAATCTTACATTGATAGTACCTTTTTTGGCATCTATATCGATGATATCTCCATTTCTTAAAAGAGCTATTGGGCCACCTACTGAAGCCTCTGGGCCTACATGACCAATGCAAAATCCTCTAGTAGCACCAGAAAATCTTCCATCAGTTATCAGTGCAACAGTCTCCCCTTTTCCTTGACCATAAATTGCAGCTGTTGTTTGAAGCATTTCTCTCATTCCTGGACCTCCTTTTGGTCCCTCGTATCTAATTATAATTATATCACCGTCTTTATATTTTCTATTTTTTACAGCTTTATAAGCTGTCTCTTCATTATCAAAACATCTTGCTCTTCCAGTAAATTGTAATTTTTTTAATCCTGCTATTTTAACAATACCACCTTCAGGAGCTAAATTACCTTTTAAACCAACGACACCACCAGTTTTAGTAATTGGATTTTTGTAACTTCTCATTACTTTTTGATTTGGATTAAATTTAACATTTTTTAAATTTTCTTTCATTGTTTTCCCTGTAACTGTCATACAATCACCGTGTATAAAACCACCATCGTATAAAGTTTTTAATAACATTGGCACACCACCTGCTAACCACATATCTTTTGCAACATATTTTCCACCTGGTTTTAAATCTGCAAGATAAGGAGTTTTTTTAAAAATTTTTGCAACATCCATCAAATCAAATTTAATTCCAATTTCATTTGCTATTGCTGGTAAATGTAATCCAGCATTAGTAGATCCACCAGTTGCAGCAACAATCGTTGCAGCATTTTCTAAAGACTTTCTTGTTACAATATCTCTTGGTCTAATATTTTTCGCTAATAAATTCATTACAGCTTTACCACTATCTACAGCGTATTTATCTCTTTCTTTATAAGGTGCAGGTGTTCCAGCTGAATATGGTAATGCAAGACCAATCGCTTCTGATACACATGCCATTGTATTTGCAGTAAATTGACCACCACACGCACCTGCAGATGGACAAGCTTTTAATTCTAATTTTCTTAATGCGTGAGCAGTCATTTTTTTTG
Source organism: uncultured Pelagibacteraceae bacterium (assembly GCA_902634885.1). GTDB lineage: Bacteria > Pseudomonadota > Alphaproteobacteria > Pelagibacterales > Pelagibacteraceae > Pelagibacter. Next base: position 2,731 of record CACPLR010000030.1, read on the forward strand.
AAGTATATTTTCCAACGCCCTCAAAAACATCAACCACAGTTACATCTTTTCCATTAAATCTTCCTGGGAGAATTGATCCTCCATATATGAATACACTTGGAATATTTAATCTAACCATAGACATCATTAATCCAGGTAGTGACTTATCGCATCCAGCTAAACCAACTAATGCATCATAACAATGACCTCTTACTGTTAATTCAGTTGAGTCTGCTATAACATCTCTAGATACTAAAGAAGATTTCATGCCCTCGTGACCCATTGCAATTCCATCAGTAACTGTAATTGTGCAGAATTCTCTCGGTGTTCCACCAGATTTTACAACACCTTTTTTAACCGATTGAGCTTGTTTCATTAAATTAATGTTACAAGGAGCTGCTTCGTTCCATGTTGAAACAACACCAACAAATGGTTTTGCAACATCTTTCTCTGTTAAGTCCATTGCATAATAAAATGATCTTTGAGGTGCTTTATCAGGCCCTATAGTTGTGTGTCTGCTTGGTAATTTCTTTTTATTGAATTTTTTCATTATAAATTTTCTAAGGTTAGTTGTATTTTTTTAGCATCTTTTTCTAGGTTGTTAAAGTTAGATTTTTCGAGTTCAACAATATCTTTTGGAGCTCTATCTATAAAACTTTTATTTGAAAGTCTGGTATTTATTTTATCCATTTCGTCTTTAATTTTAGAGTGTTTTTTTAATAATGTATCTTTGATAGTTTTAATATCTACATCCTGTTCAAAATACATTTTATAAAGGTCACCTTTTATAATTAAGCTTGCGGATGATTTTTTTTGATCTTCTAACAATATGTTAGATATTCTTCCTAACTTTTTTAACACAATTTCATTTTTATTGAAAAAATCTTGTGTTTTTGAATTTGTATTAGCTAAAGAGATATCAATTAAAGAACCTGGACTAACTCCTATCTCGTTTTTAAAGGATCTAATTGATGTAATAATTTCAATTATATTACTTACATCATTATATTCATTGCTTTCTTGAGGTTTTTCCTCACTCCAATTAGCTAACATTAAATAATCAGTACTATCTTTATCTAATTTATTATTTAGCCAGATTTCCTCTGTAACAAATGGAATAAATGGATGTAGGATAATCAAGATCTCTCTAAAAATATATGCAGAGACTTTTTTAACTTCCTCTATAGATGATTTGTCATCTGAATATAATATTGTTTTTGATAGCTCTAAATACCAATCACAAAAAGAATGCCAAACAAACTGATAAGCATTTCTAGCAGCTTCATCAAATCTATAATCTTTTATATTTTGCTTAATCTGATTATTAATTGAATAATATTCAGAAATTATCCATTTATTTATATTTACCTTAACTTCTTTAGGCTTTTCAATTTCATCAAAGTTACAATCATTTTGTTTGAGTAAATTATTTGCATTCCATATTTTATTTAAAAAGTTTCTATATCCTTTTACTCGATCTTCTGAGAGTTTTACGTCTCTACCTGGAGATGCCATTGATAATAATGTAAATCTGAGTGCATCCGCTGAATATTTCTCTATTAAATCTAATGGATCAATTACGTTTCCTTTTGACTTAGACATTTTCTGTCCCTTTTCATCTCTAACTAAAGCATGAACATAAATATCTTTAAATGGCTCTTTTTCTAAAAAAGCCATTCCCATCATCATCATTCTAGCTACCCAAAAGAAAATAATATCAAAACCAGTTACTAAAACTGTTGTTGGATAAAATTTTTTTAAATAGTCAGTTTGATTAGGCCATCCTAAAGTTGCAAATGGCCATAAACCTGATGAAAACCAAGTATCAAGTACATCTTCATCTCTTTTTAATTCAACATCTTTTTTATAAAAATTTTTAGCCTCTTTGACTGCTTCTTCTTCAGTATACTCTACAAACACTTTTCCATCTGGACCATACCAAGCAGGTATTTGATGACCCCACCAAAGTTGTCTCGATACACACCAAGGTTCTATATTGTCCATCCATTGAAAATATGTTTTAGACCAATTTTCAGGAAAAAAATTTGTTGATTTATTATTTACAATTTCTTTAGCTTTAATTGATAATTTTTTTGCATCAGCAAACCATTGCTCTGTTAGATAGGGTTCTATAATAGAGTTAGATCTATCTCCGTAAGGAACTTTATTTTTAATGTTTTCTTCTTCAACAAAAAAGTTATTTTCTTTTAATTTTTTTAATAATTGTTTCCTTGCTTCAAATCTATCTAATCCAATAAATTCTTTTGGTGCATTTTCATTTATTTTTCCATCTTCAGTAAAAACATTT
>CACPLR010000031.1 GCA_902634885.1 uncultured Pelagibacteraceae bacterium
TAATTGTACCTCCAGCATTTTCAAGTAAAGCATGACCAGCAGCAATATCCCATTCACATGCTCTAGGTTCAGCAACGTATCCATCATACTCTCCTGTGGCTATTACACAAAATTTGTATGAACTTTTCATTCTTACAAACTCATTAACTCCTAAAAGATTGTGAATTTTTTCAATTTCTGGCTTAATTTTATTTGAGTAAGAAACAACTTTGACAAATTCTTTTTTAGTCTTTTTTGAACAATCTAATTGTATTTCTTTTCCATTTGTAAGTTCGTAAGCATCATTCTTACCATAAGTGTAAAACATTCTATTTTTTGCTGGCACATTAATAAGTCCAGCAACGGGTTTTCTATTTAAAATTAATCCTGCATTAATAGTAAATTCTTCTAAATCATTTATGTAATCGTATGTACCGTCTATTGGGTCAACAAGCCAAAAATTTTCTAAATTACTTGAAGATTTGTTGTGAGATGTTTCCTCAGATACAATTGGAATGTTGGGGGTAAGTTCCAAAAGTTTTTGAGTAACTATTTTATTCACTTCTAAATCACCATTACTAACAGGGGTATTGTCTGATTTAATTTCTTTAGTTAATCCTTTTTCTCTAAGCTCAAGAGACACTTTTCCTGCATATAAAAAAGTATCTATTAAATTTATTATTATATCTTTAATATTTATATCATTCATTATTGTAGATTTTTTCTAATTCTATATTTTTACAATTTATTACTTTTTTACCTACGTTTTCAAAATTTACAGTCACTTTTTCTTTTATAATTGATTGAACTTGTCCAATACCCCAATTTTTATTACTAGGGTTTATTACTTTGTCACCTGGTTCAAAATCTAAAATCATTTAATTTCACTTATATTAGAATTAAGTATAAATACCACAAAATGAATAGTGAAATTAACTCAATTGGTTTAAAGAAAAAACCGTCTGATACAACTGTTGTTGTTGCAATGTCGGGTGGTGTCGACTCTTCTACTGTCGCAGGTATGATGAAAAAAGAAGGTTATAAAGTTATAGGGATTACGCTTAAACTTTATGATGATGGCAAAGAAGTTGCTGCTTCAAAACAATGTTGTTCTGGACAAGATATAATGGATGCAAAGAGAGTAGCGCATAAATTAGATATTGAACATAAAATTTTGTACTACCAGAACAAATTTAAACAAGGAGTTATTGATAATTTTGTAGATAGCTATCTTAAAGGAGAAACACCCATTCCATGTGTTCAATGCAATCAGACAGTAAAATTTAGAGATTTGTTTGAAGTATCAAAAGAATTAAAAGCCGATGCTATGATAACAGGTCATTATGTAAAAAGTGTGACCGAGAATGAATCTACAAATATGTATAGAGCAATTGATGAAAATCGAGACCAGAGTTATTTTTTATTCAATACAACTCGAGAGCAATTAAACTATTTAAGGTTTCCTTTAGGTGGAATGCTAAAGGATACTACAAGAGAAATTGCAAAAAAACTTGAGCTTAATGTAGCTGATAAACCTGACAGCCAAGATATTTGTTTTGTTCCAAATGGAGATTATGCCTCTGTAATACAAAAATTTAAACCTGAATCTTTTCAAAAAGGAAATATTAAAAACCTAAATGGAGAGTTTGTAGGTGTTCATGATGGAATTATAAATTTTACAATTGGTCAAAGAAGAGGAATAAAGGTTTCAGATAAAGAAGCTTTGTACGTTATACAAATAGACTCAGATAAAAATGAGATAATTATAGGTCCAAAGGAAAAATTAGCTAAAACAAAAATTCATTTAAGAGATTTAAACCTTTTGTGTAAAAAAGAAGACCTTGAAAAAGAAATATTTGTTAAAGTAAGATCTACAGGAAAATTACTAGAAGCTAACGTACTTTTAAAAGAAAATAACCAAGCAGAAGTTAATTTAGTTAATTCAGAAAATGGAATTTCACCGGGACAAGCCTGTGTCTTTTATAATAAAGACCAAATTGGTCACAAAGTTCTTGGTGGTGGTTGGATTAAAAATTAAAAGGTAGATTATTTTTTCTTATTTTTTTTTCTAGCTCTTCTCTTTTTAGAGCCCATTTTTCTTCGGCCTCTATGTTTTTTTGGGTATCCCATATTCTCCTTAATTTTACTATTTTATTGACTTATTCGGTTGATATAGCATTGTCCTTAAAATAATCAAATTTAAATATGACTAACACCTTTAAAACATTTTTAAAGCACACAGCAAAAGATTTTCACAATCAGTCAGTTAATCCACCAGTAGTTCGCGCATCGACAATAATTTTTAAGTCAATGCAGGATATAAGAAAAACTCAATCAAAATTTAGAAAAAATCCTATAGGAGGTCATTTTGATTATGGAAGACAGGGGACTTCTACAACTTATATCTTACAAAAAATATTAACTAAACTAGAGGAAAGTTATCACGTTTTTTTAACTCCCACTGGATTTGGCGCAATTTTTCTTGCTATATTTAGCTTAGTTAGACCTGGTGATGAAATTCTAGTATCTGATCCATCTTATAAACCAACGAGAAGGTTCACAGAGGACTTTTTAAAAGATTTTAATATAAAAACAATTTTTTATAACCCTAATGATTTAGATACTCTAAGAAATAATATATCTAAAAATACTAAACTTATTTTTGTGGAAAATCCAGGGAGCAATACTTTTGACTTTCAAGATTTATCTAAAATAATTCAAATTGCAAAAAAACATAAAATTTATACTGCAATGGATAATACATGGGGAACACCATATTTTCTAAAGCCAATAAAATTGGGTTTTGACATGTCAATTGTATCTGCAACCAAATATTATTCAGGTCATTCAGATGTAATGGGAGGATCTTTAGCAGTAAATAAAAGAGTTTTTAGAAAAGTCCAACTTGCTGATAATGTAACTGGATTGCGATTAGGACCAGATGATGCCTATTTGATAACAAGAGGATTAAGAACATTAGATGTAAGATTAGATAAACATCAAGATAATGCAAAAAAAATTGCTGCATTCCTATCAAAATATAAAAAGATTAAATTACTTTATCCATATAAGAAAAATTCTCAAAACTTTCGAATGTGGAAAAAATACTATTCTGGATCTTCAGGATTAATGGGATTAAAAATTAAATCAAAAAATAAAAAATCAGTTACAAAATTTGTTAATTCTTTAAAGCTTTTTGGTTATGGTTATAGCTGGGGAGGATTTGAAAGTTTAGCATTACATCAAACTAATTTCGAAATTGGAAGGAGAAATTACCTTAAATTAGAGAAAGATGAGCACTTAGTAAGACTTCATATTGGCTTAGAGGATCCCAAAGATATAATAAATGACATTAAACAGGCTTTAAAACATCTTAAATGAATACTGAAAAAAAATTTTTTCATTCAAACACTGCTATAATTACCCTTTTCGCAGCATGCTTTGTTGTTCTAATTTCTCTAGGAGTTAGACAGACATTTGGCTTATTTTTTATAGATTTTAATGAAAGTTTAAAAATTAGTAATACAGCATTTGGATTTGCAATTGGTACACAAATGCTTATGTGGGGACTAACTGGCCCAATTTTTGGGGCAATCGCTGATCGTTATGGTGGACATGTTGCTATAATCTCATCCTTTATATTTTATACATTAGGAGTTTATTATTTGTACTCTGGCCCTAATACAGGAATATTCTTTCAAATTCATCTAGGATTACTTATTGGTATTGGATTAGGGGGAACAGCTATAAGTATTCCAATGTCAATAGTTGGGAAACACTTTCCATTATCTACTAGAACAATTGCAATGAGTATTGTTACAGCAGTTGGTTCATTTGGATACTTTATATCTCCAATATTCACAAATTATTCACTTATTAATTATGGTTGGAATTATACATTGTTTTTATTTTCTCTATTTTTGGTCACAGGTTTAATCGTAGCTTTTTTTGTTAGATCTCCAAAAGAAAACGAAATTATAGAAAATAGATCTGATCAATCACTTAAAGAGGCACTCAGTGAGGCATTACAATCAAAGAGTTATATTTTACTTGTATCGGGCTTCTTTGTTTGTGGATTTCACATTACATTAGTTGGAACACATGTTCCAAAATATGTAATTGATAGAGGTTTAGAAGATTGGACTGCAGCAGCAATTCTATCATTAATTGGTTTATTTAATATTTTTGGCTCACTATTAAGTGGTTACCTTTCCACAAAAATTAGTAAGAAAATTCTTTTAAGCGTAATTTATCTTTTAAGAGGTTTTTCGATAGTATTTTTTATATTTACACCTCCAAGTGTTATTTCCGCATTTATATTTGGTGCAAGTTTTGGTTTTTTATGGTTATCAACTGTCCCAGCTACTAGTGGCATTGTTGCTCACTTATTTGGCACTAAATTTTTGGGTCTTCTTTACGGAATTGTATTTTTAAGCCATCAAATTGGATCTTTCTTTGGTGCATATTTAGGAGGTTTATTCTACGACTTATACGGATCATATGATTACGCATGGTATTTGGCTATTTTACTCTCTATATTCGCAGCAATAATACATTTACCAATTATAGAAAAGCCAGTTGAGAGATTACAAAAAATATAAACTAAAATTTAATCCTTATTTAGATAAGCTTTATAATTCAGATAAAAGTTTAATTATTTATAAGGTTACAAACGGTTATAATATTTACACAGATTTTTCAAAAAAGATCATTTTAAACAATAATAACATAAATAGTTTTTTTAAGTTTTTTAATAATAAAATATTCAAA
>CACPLR010000032.1 GCA_902634885.1 uncultured Pelagibacteraceae bacterium
AAAAATTAATATTTTCCTACTGCCAGATAAATGACTTATCACTTTAAGAAATTAAAGAGGAAAGTCCGGGCTCTACAAAGACGCAGTGCCAGTTAACGACTGGCGGGGGAGACCCCAGGGATAGTGCCACAGAAAATAAACCGCCTTATCAAGGCAAGGGTGAAAAGGTGTGGTAAGAGCACACCGGCTAAGTTGGTAACAGCTAGCGCATGGAAAACCCCACTGAGAGCAAGACTGAGTAGAGATGACATTGTTAGAAATAACTAAAAGCAGTCTTTGGCTAGTCATCAGGGTTAGTTGCTTGAGCTTTAAAGTGATTTAAAGCCTAGATAAATGATAAGTTTAAAAGACAAAACCCGGCTTATAGTTTATCTGGCACTAATTATTTCAATCTAAAAATAGAATTTATTAAAGTCTCATATGAGATTTTCATTGTTTATTTTCTATTGAAAATAGTATTAAAAACCCATAATATCCCATATATTCCCAAATATGGAATTATTAGAATTATATAAAAATGTTTCTATCTACTTACGAAAACAAATTAGACAAAAAAGGGAGAGTTTCTGTGCCTGCTCCGTTTAGATCATATTTGTCAAATCTTGGGTATAATGGAATAGTTTGTTTCCCATCTTTTAATCATTCATCAATCGAGGCTTGGCCACAAGATAGAATAGAAAAAATATCAAATGCAATAGATTCATTAGATCCCTTTGAAGAAAAAAAGGATTATTTTGCAACATCAATTTTATCAGAAAGTATAAATCTACAATTTGATAGTGAAGGCCGTATTGCACTAACAAAAAAATTACTAAAACATTCGAAAATTAGAAACAGCATACTTTTCGTTGGTCAAGGAAAAACATTTCAAATATGGGAACCAACTTCTTTTGAAAAATTTAGGGTAAACGCTAGAAAAAAATCAAACATAAATAGAAACAGCCTTAAATGGGAAAAAAAACTTAATAACTAAAAGGGGGATAAATGACAATAAATTTTAAAACACCAGACATTAAAGAGCTAAAACCAAGAATATTAGTTCTTGGAGTTGGAGGAGCTGGAGGAAACGCAATTAACGGGATGATTGAATCTGGTCTTCAAGGTGTTGAATTTATCGCTGTTAATACAGATGCACAGGATTTAAGACTAAGTAAAGCCCAGGGAAAAATACAAATGGGTTTAAACCTCACAAAAGGTTTAGGAGCAGGTGCAAAGTTAGACATAGGTGAAGCATCAGCTGATGAGTCCTTAAATGAAATTATAAATGTATTGCAAGGTTCAAACATGGTTTTCATAACTGCAGGAATGGGTGGTGGTACTGGAACTGGAGCTGCACATGTAATTGCAAGAGCTGCAAAAGAATTGAACATTTTAACAGTAGGTGTAGTTACTCTTCCATTTTTATATGAAGGTCCATCAAGAATGAGAAAAGCACAACAAGGATTAGAAGAGCTAAGAAAACATGTTGATACAATAATCGTAGTTCCAAACCAAAACTTGTTTAAAATTGCAAGTGAGCAAACTACTTTCGAAGAGTCTTTTGAGTTATCTAATGATGTTTTGTTACATGGGGTTCAAAGTATTACAGATTTAATGGTCAGACCGGGTTTAATAAATTTAGACTTTGCAGATGTTGAGACAGTTATGAGTTCAATGGGTAAAGCAATGATGGGTACTGGTCAAGCAGAAGGAGAAGGTAGAGCGGTAAAAGCTGCTGAAATGGCAATTAATAATCCCTTAATTGATGATTACACATTAAAAGGTGCAAAAGGATTGCTTGTTAACATTACTGGAGGAAAGGATTTAAAACTGTTTGAGGTAGACGAAGCTGTAAACAAAGTAAGAGCTGAAGTTGATCCAGAGGCAGAACTTATTATTGGAGCAATTACAGATGAAAATCTAGATGGACTAATGAGAGTATCAATTGTTGCAACATCACTTGATGGCCAACAACCTGAACCGAAATCAGTTATCAATATGGTACACAGAATACAAAATAGAAATCCTGGTTATACAGATTTTTCTAATACAGGTTCATCGCAGTCGTTTACATTTTCAAATCCAACTAATTCAATAATTACTAATGGAGCGAATGCGCTTAAAATTGAAGAAGAGATAAAAAGTGAAAATTTGGATGTTAGTGCAAATGAGATGGATACTTATCAAGATAATTCAAGTGAAAAAGAGACTTTTCAAAGTCAAGAAGTAGAAAACAGTTCAAATACAGCAGAGAATGATTTTTCATCAAATGGTCTTGAAAATTTTAAATTTAATGAAGAAGAAACTCCTGAACTTTTTAACTCTGATACTGAGGAGATGAATGAAGAAAGTTCAATTAAATCAGGAGAAGATCAAATTTCCGAAGAAGATGATCTAGAAATACCAGCATTTTTGAGAAGACAAAAAAATTAATGTTCTTCAAAAAAATAAATGAAAGCCACCATAAATCTGGAAAAAAACCATTTTCCAGTTTTGCTAAATGAATTAACTAGCATTATTTCCCCTCTTTATGGTGGCACATTTATTGATTGCACCTTAGGTCAAGGTGGATATTCAAAAGAAATATTAAAAACAAAATCAAATAAAGTAATTGCTCTAGATAGAGATCCA
>CACPLR010000033.1 GCA_902634885.1 uncultured Pelagibacteraceae bacterium
GTTAAATTGAGAAATTCATATATCTAAATATTACTCCAAATCAATATCTTATTATTTTTGCAATATTTTAGTGATATCCCTGTTATGTCTGATTCAAACTGTAATATTTTAAAAATTATATTAGAATTGTAGCTTTTATATAGAACAGAAATATGAACTCATTTCTTATTAGAATAATTTTTTTTTTTCTTATTTTAAGTTGGAACAATGTTTCTAATTCTGTAGAGATTCTTGGAACAGGAGCTAGTGCTTTAGTGGGTGGTGATCTTACGGATCCAGAGGATGATGGAGTAGATGGAGCACATACAAATTGGAATTGGTCATCAATTAGTGCAAGTAGTGAACCAAAATGGACTGCAGAAGGCTCATATAATGTATTTGATAATAAAGTTGGTTCTTCTAATAACAAATGGTGTTGTAATGCACCAACTCAATGGATTGCTGTCGAATTTTCGCAAGCCTACACTTTAAACTCCTTCACAATAGCATCAGGAAATGATGTGGGTAATAGAGATCCTGATCAATGGAAAATACAAGGTTCAAATGATGGAAACAATTGGACAGATATTTTTACTTATAGCAACGATGGTACCTCACCTTGGTCAGATCGTAATCAAGTTCTTAAGTATAGCGGGGGCGGAGATGATTTTGCTACACCAGATGCTTACTTACATTTCCGGTATCATGTAACTTCCGTCAAATCTGGAAGTCAGCATCAAATAAATGAATTGGAGTTTTTTGGCACCCCTGATAGTACTGATCCAACTCTTACTTCATCTGTGCCTGCAGATAATGCAACTGCAGTTGCGTTAGATGCAAATATTGTTTTAAACTTTAGTGAAAGTGTTGATGCAGAAAGTGGAAATATAACAATTAAAAAAACTTCAGATAACTCAATTGTTGAAACTATAGATGTTACAAGCGGTCAGGTAAGTGGGTCGGGGACTGCGCAAATTACAATTAATCCTTCAGCAAATTTAGACGGTTCAACAGAGTATTATATTTTAATTGATGCCACTGCTTTTGATGATGTGTCTGGAAATAGTTATGCAGGTATTAGTTCAACAACTGCCTTAAGTTTTACAACTGTAGATACCACAGGCCCATCATTAACCTCATCTGTACCAACAGATAATGCTACTGGTGTTGCTGCAGATACCAATATAATTTTAAACTTTAGTGAAAGTGTTGATGCTGAAAGTGGAAATATTTCAATTTACAAATCCATTGATGGTACTTTAGTGGAAGAAATTGATGTAACAGGTGGACAAGTAAGTGGATCAGGTTCATCTCAAATAACAGTAAACCCATCATCAGACTTAGAAAGTGGAGTTGAATATTACATTTTAATTGATGCAACTGCTTTTGATGATTCTTCGAGTAATAGTTATGCGGGTATAAGTACAGCAGGTGATCTAAGTTTTAGAGTTTTAACATCATCCAATCCTTTGGAGGATAAAAATTTAGTTGAACTTTTAAATGTTCAAAAAGATATATCTAACATTGTTCTAAAAAATTCAATTGCAACAGTTTCAAATAGGTTAAAATATTTAAGAAGAAATAGAAATATTGACAACCTATCTAATCAAAATGCTAAAATTAAATTAACTGGAAATCATTATTTAAGAAGTTTAATTAAATCTTATTCAAATCCTATACCTATTTCATCAAAAATTGAGGAAAAAGTTTTACCTGAAAAATGGTCTTCATGGAGCGAAGGTATGTATAGTGTGACTACAATAGGTGATGATCGAAATACAAATTCGAGAAAAATAAGATCAAATAGCTTTGCATTTGGGATTGATAAAAAAGTAAGTAAAAATCAATTTTACGGCTATGCGTTCCAATACGGCATGAGCAATAGCAATATTACAAAAACTGGAACTTCTGTAGATTCAGAAAATTATCATTTCTCATGGTATGGATCCAAACCAATTAATGAAAAGAACTTTATAGAAGGATCAGTTGGATTTGGTTTATTAGAAACTGATTTAATCAGAAAAAAAGATACCAATAGACTAACTGGCTCAAGAAATGGCGAGCAAGTATTTGGAACGATTAATTATGGCAGAACTCTTCAAAAAGGTAGCATTGAGATAATTCCTACAATTGGTCTTGATTTGGGTTATACAGAATTAAGCGCATATACTGAAACAGGAACAGATGCTCTTTCATACTCAAGTCAATTTATCAGAAGTGGTTTATTAACATTAGGATTTGAATTTAATAATCTAATTCAATCTCAATACACTTCTTTTAAAACTTTTGGCACAATTGACTATGGATTAGACTTTAGTGATACATCAGAGGCAAAAATAAATTATCTTTCAGATACAAGCACAATTTATACATACAAAGGATCGAATAATTCCTCACACTGGATAATGACAGAATTTGGATTTGATTATATAGTTAAAGACACTCTCACAATATCTTCAAGTTATGCTAGAAACCTAGGTAGTAATGATGAACATAGCGATACAGTAAAATTTAGGTTTTATTTTGCACCTGAGAGAGAAACTGAATACGCAATGCAACTTGAAGGAACTGAAGA
>CACPLR010000034.1 GCA_902634885.1 uncultured Pelagibacteraceae bacterium
TACTGATAAAAATATTGCTTGGCGTAGGGCTGTATTAACTCAAAGAGTAAATAAAATTATTGACGATTTTAACAAAGTAAATACACCTGAAATTGAAAAATTTGGTAGTTCACAAACCCAAATCGCCAAAGCAGAACCAAGCCAAACGCAGAAGGTGGTAGAAAAAGTTAAAACTAATAAATTAATAAAAAAAATAGACCTTCTTTTTTGTCAATCAAGCAACGGCTTCTTAGCAACTTATACAAACGATAGTCATAAAAATTGTCCATCTTGGGGAAAAGAAATTAATGGTCATGAATGGGCAATAAATAATAACCAGTCAATATGTGTAAAAGATGATACTTTCCCAAGGCGAGTAATAACAACAAAAAAATCATGTGATTTTTTTAATATGTATGAAGCAAAGTACAATGGATCTAGTTATGATTATACGATCACAAATGTTGAAAATCTTAAAAATAATAAATTAAAGATTTATAAAGCCTATGCTTATGGTGACAAAACAGGTAACAACACTAATCAATTATTTTTAGGAGTTAGTGATAAAAATTTAGAGATAGCAAAACAAAATGCTTTGAATAATTGTAAGTTAACAACCTACGGAAATAGTGTTTGCAAAATTCACTCATTAAAATTAGAAAAAATTATCAAAGATGAAAAAACTGTAATTACTAAAGCAGAACCAGATCAAACGCAGAATACGCTTGTCTCTGACAAAAACTATTTTTGTCTTGTCGGATCCTCAAATTCATTAGATAATTTTTATTATTTTCCAATAAATAATTTTGCTAATTTTAAAAAAAAAGTTTCAAATTTTTCAAAATTTAAAAATATTGAACCACATAACGTAAATCAAATCAGAAAATTATGTGATAGAAGAATTTATAAAGATAAAGATCCTATTAAATTTCAATTTCTAACTCTTCATTATGGGGGATTTGACTTTGATAAATTATCATCAGACCAATATTCTTATGGCAATTTTAATAGACCAATGAAGGAAAATTATTTTTTGAATTATTATGAAGTAGATAATGTGATAAATGGAAACCCTGCAAAAATTGTTGCAAAAGCAAATGATTTTATAAAATCATCTGAGTCGAAAATTGCTAAAAATGAAAAAAATATAACTCCTTTAAAGAAAATAGAGGTTGCTAAAGTAGAAGAGTCTAAACAAGAGGAATTTAAGCCAAAAAAAACTAATCAAGATAAAGATCCACCAGTAATAGAGATAGCTCAAAATATTACAGTTAGTGACACTTCTTATGTCATTGAAGGTAAAGTTTCAGATAAGTCAGAAAAAATATTTGTAGAAATAGATGGTCAACCTATTGAAGTTAATAAAGGTAAATTTAAAGCTAACAGATATTCTCCTGTGGATGAACAAATCGAAATAGTTGCAATTGATCAATGGGGCAATAGATCTAAAACAAAAATAGTTAATATTAAAATTGATTTAAAACAAACTAAAGTAGCAAGTAAAATTGAGCCTCTTAATCCTTCAAATTTAAAAACTAAAACTGATAAAAATAAAGTAGCTCTAATTATTGGTGTAGAAAAATATGAAAACTCCCCATCTGCAAAATATGCAAGTTTAGATGCCAAATATTTCAAAGATTATGCGAGAAAAGCTTTTGGAGTACGCGATGATAATATCAATCTTTTAACTGATGAAGATGCAAACTTATCTAAAACAAATTCTGCTATTTTTAAATGGTTGCCAAGTAAGATTAAGAAAAACAAAACTGATCTTATAATATTCTACTCTGGACATGGTTTAGCTAGTGCAGACGGTAAAGAAAAATATATTCTGCCTCATAATGCAGATCCTGATCTATTAAGCAGAACGGCAATTTCAAGAAATGATATATTTGATCAAATTGTATCTTTAAACCCAAGGTCTGTAACAATATTTTTTGATACTTGCTACAGTGGTGTTTCAAGAGATGAACAGATGTTACTTGCATCTGCTAGACCTTTAAGAATTGTTGCAGATGATGAAAATGAAATTCCAAATAATTTTACCTTATTCAGTGCATCTGCAAATGATCAGATCTCGTCAGGTTTAAAAAATGCTAAGCACGGAATATTTTCATATTTCCTAATGAAAGGTTTAGAAGGAGAGGCAGACTTAGATGGAGATAGAAAGCTTACAAATGGAGAATTGATTACTTATCTAAATGAAAATGTTTCTGAAAATGCACTTAATTTAGGAAGACAACAAAATCCGTCATTAATTGGAAACTCTGAAAAAGTTCTTATTAGATTTTAAGCACCTGTAAACTGAGAAACGTATTGCTCTAATTCTTTAAAAGCATCAGTATCTTTTAACTTAGACATATCAGCACTTACCGTTGTGCTTTGTTCTAAATTTTGAAGGTAGTTTTTATACGCAAGACTTACAGGAAACTCGATAACAATAAATGTTCGATATTTTCCATCAGC
>CACPLR010000035.1 GCA_902634885.1 uncultured Pelagibacteraceae bacterium
CAATTAAAATATTGATTAAATTAATTTCGGACTCTCTACTTATATCAATCATAATACTCTTGGTGCAATAAACACTAATAATTCATCTAAGTTATCAGAATTTGATTTACCTTTAAAGAGATTACCTATCACAGGAACATTACCAAGACCTGGGGTTTGACTTTTTTGATTAACAATTACGTTCTTTTTAATTCCTCCAATAACTACTATATCACCATCTGCGACTAATAATTTGGTTACTATCTCCATTTTATTGATTGGTGGTTCATCAGATTCTGCAGATCTATTTGGGGTATCATTGTTGACTTTAATATTAAGTAGTACATTTCCGTCTCCAATAATGCTTGGAGTAACTTCAAGTTTTAATGCTGCTTCTTTAAATGATGTAGTTGTTGTACCATCAGCTGTTGTTTGGTATGGAATTTCCTCACCTTGAGTTACAGTTGCTGACTGATTATCCAATGTGAAAACTTTTGGATTTGATATAGTCTTACCTAATCCTAAACTTTCTAGAGCAGTTATTTCTGCTTTTAGAACTCCTGTTCCAGTTCTTCTTAAAATTCCTATACCACTTGATGCACCAGTTGCTGCAAAGTTTGTTATACTATCTGTCGCTGAGCCTAGTTCTGCAACTCCATCTGCACTTAAATCAGTCCCATCAGCACTTCCTGAACTCGGACCAGCTATACCTCCAGCATTTCTTCCTCCTCTTAAATAGTAACCACCTAATCTTGTACCTAATGCTCTTTCAAAATCTGAGTTAGCCTCAACAATAAAGGCTTCAATTAAAACTTGTTTAGTTCTAACATCGATTTCTTTAATTAGTTTGTCCACAACATCAAGATCTTTTTCTTTGCCTCTTACAATAATTGATCTTGTTGTGACCTCCTCAGTAACTTGAATTGGTACAAATGCAGACTCTCCTGAACGTTGTGTAAATAACTCCTCCAATGTAGCTTTAGCTTGGTCTGGTGTAATATAATAAAGTCTAAATATTTCAGATATAATTGGCTCAACACTATCCTCCAACTCAACTTTTCTTTTTACTGCAGACGCTCTGTCAGATTTATAATTTTCTTGTGATGTTAACACCTCAGGTGAATGAATTCTTATTAAGTTTGAACTTACATCAATGTCTGATGCATAATTTTTCATGTCTAATAATGCTTGAAAAGCTTTGTCCCAAGGAACATCAATTAATTCTGCTGAGATTGCACCAGCAACTTCATCTCCAACTAGTACATTAATTTCTCCAATTTTACCCATCAAATACATGGTTTCTTTAAAATCAAGATTTTTAAATTTAAAAGTAATTCTTTGTTTAAGAAGTGGATATGTATCTGGTATCAAAAGATAGTTTCTTTGAGCCTCAGATGAAATTTTTTTTCTTTTGCCGTAAACTTTATCTCCTGATGATGGTTTTGGTCCAAGCTCTAAAGTTTTTTGTATTTCCGCTGCACCATCTTTTTTTATATTCTCTTTAATTAATGGAGTGTTATGTTTGAAGGGCTTATTTGCACTTTTCATTTGTTGACAGCCTACTAATACAACTGAAAAGAGAAATAATAATATTAGTCTATTAAATTTCCTAATATTCATCTGCCTCCCTAATAACATTGTTAAAATCAATGATCACAAATTTCTTGTCTTCTTTTTCAAATATTGCTTCGTTTAATCTAAGATCTATAAGTTTTATTTTTCCTAAAAATTGTCCAAGCGTAATTGTCATTACTTCACCACCAGAATTTGCTAATGAAATGTAACTATTATCCTTACCTGATATCAGTCCAACAAGTTTAAAATTATACAAACTCATTTCGTCCTCTTCTTCTTCAGATGGCATTTGAGAATTTAAAGCACCACCAGTACCTTCGTTACCCGCAAAAGGATCATTCAAAGGAACTTCCTCATCTTCAGATATTTCTTGCGCAATTTCATTTTGGCCGTGGTTATCTGCAAAACTATTTGATGAAAAAATAAAAAATAATAAAATCAGAAAAAGTTTAAAAAAATTCATTTGGCAAACCTACAATTGTTAGTTCTCCACTTGCAACGACTGCTCCGTTAGGGTCGTTTTGTACAACATTTATTAGCTCTTTGTCAAAGT
>CACPLR010000036.1 GCA_902634885.1 uncultured Pelagibacteraceae bacterium
TGACTTTTTTACATTCTGCTAAATATTTAGGCACAATACCTAAAATTAAATCAGACTTTATAATAACCTCATCTAAATTTAAAAAACATATATTAACAAAAAATTTACTTGTTGTTGATGATGTTTTATTGAGTGTTGCTAAAATTACACAGCTTTTTTATCCTAATTCACTAAACGAAAAATTTACATTCGACAAACCATTAAAATCCGATTTGTTAAAAACAAAAAAAATTATTCTTGGATCGAACGTCTTAATTGGTAGAAAAGTAAAAATTGGAAATAACACCTTTATTGGACATAATACAATTATAGAAGATAATGTTACTATTGGTAAAAATTGTTATATTGGTTCAAATGTAGTAATTAAAAAATCAATCATAGGAAATAATGTAAATATATCAGATGGCACTATTATCGGAAAAAAAGGATTTGGTTTTTTCCCTAAAAAAGGGGGAAATTTAAGATACCCACATATTGGTATGGTAATAATTAAAAATAATGTAGAAGTTGGTTCAAATAATACAATTGATCGTGGTTCATTAGGAAACACAATTATAGGAGAAAACACTTTTTTAGACAATCAAATTCACATAGCGCATAATGTGAAAATAGGAAAAAATTGTATTATAACCGCTCAGGTTGGTTTTGCTGGTAGTTCTGAAATTGGAAATAATGTTTTAATAGGTGGTCAGGCTGGTATTTCTGGACATCTTAAAATTGGAAATAATGTTCAAATTGGTGGTGGTAGTGGTGTAGTAAAAAACATTCCTGATAATACAAAAGTAATGGGTTATCCAGCAAAAAATATTAAGTTATTTATTAAGGAAAATAAAAATGACTGATAAATTAAATAAAAATGATATTAAAAATTTATTACCACATAGAGAACCAATGCTTTTAATAGATGAACTAATAAATATTAAAAAATTAAAATCAGCAACCGCTATTGTAAATGTAAAAAAAGAGAGTTTTTTTGTCCAGGGTCATTTCCCAGGAGAGCCAGTAATGCCAGGTGTTTTAATTGTAGAGGCATTCGGACAAGCAGCAGCAGCTCTTACAGCTGCTGGTATAGATAAATCAACATATGAGAATAAACTAGTTTTTTTGATGACTGTAGATAAGGCTAGATTTAGAAGTCCAGTTATTCCAGATTGCAAACTTGAATTAAATATAGAGGCAATAAGATCTCATGGAAGAGTTTGGAAATATCAAGGTGAAGCCTTTGTCGATGGTAAAAAAAAGGCAGATGCTCAATGGGCAGCAACAATAGTTGATAGAAAGAAATAAACAGTAGTAATAGTTGATAAGTATAAATAAATAATTTTGTTATTTATTTACATGTGATCCACAAAACAGCAATAATTGATAGCAAGGCATTAATAGGCAATAATGTAAAAATTGGTCCATATTCTATAGTTGGACCTGATGTTCAAATTGGTGATGAAACAACAATTCATTCCCACGTGAATATTACTGGTAATACAAAAATAGGTAACAAAAATGAGATTTATCCATTTTGTTCGATTGGTACACCTCCACAGGATCTTAAATATAAAGGTGAAAAAAATTCTTTAATAATAGGAGATAATAATAATTTTAGAGAGTACGTAAATATTAATCCAGGCACAGAGCAGGGTGGTAGCATTACCAAGGTTGGAAATCATAACTTATTTATGGTTTATTGTCATATAGCACATGATTGTATGATTGATGACAATATAGTTCTTGCTAACAATGTTCAAGTTGGTGGCCATGTTTCAATATATAAAAACGCTATTGTTGGTGGAAGTTGCGCAATACATCAATTTTCAAGAATTGGTGAATTTGCAATGGTAGGAGGAATGACTGGAGTGTTAAGCGATGTAATTCCTTACGGTTTGTCTCTTGGAAATAGAAACATTTTAACAGGATTAAATTTGATTGGTTTAAGAAGATCAGGTGTTTCAAATCAAGACATTAAAACAATTCAAGCTGCATATGATATTATTTTTTGTGATGAGACATTTAGAAAAAATATTGAAAATTT
>CACPLR010000037.1 GCA_902634885.1 uncultured Pelagibacteraceae bacterium
AACAAATATTATTAATCAAAAAAATCAATTAAATAATATAGTTAGGTTAAATGGGTTTTATTTCTCTGATATTAAAACAGAAATCATTGATAATAAAAATAATTCAATAAATTTAATCTATAATTTTAATTTAGGTGAAAGAGCAAAAATCAATAAAATCAGTTTTGTTGGAAAAAAAGTTTTTAAAGCTAGAAAACTGAGAAAAATTATTTTATCGGAAGAAACCCGACCATGGAAATTTATTACAAAAAATAAATTTCTAGACCCAAATAGGATATTAACTGATATAAATTTACTTAAAACATTTTATAAAAATAGAGGATTTTTTAACATCAAAATAAAATCTTCTTATGCTACAATTGAAGATAACAAAGACTTTAATTTGATTTTCACAATTGATGCTGGTGAAAAATTTTATTTTAATAAGTTTAAATTAGATATATCCGATACTTATACTAATGAAAATTTTATCAATCTTGAAAAATTGTTTGAAAAACTCGAAGGAGATCATTACTCAATTAAATCAATAAATAATATAAAAGATGAAATAGATAAAATTGCACTACAAAAAGAATTTGTATTTGTAGATGCAAAGTATACAGAGGAAATAATTGATCAAAATAAAATAAATATTATTTTTAATTTAAATGAATTAGAGAAATCATACGTAGATAAGATAAATATATTTGGAAATTTTATAACTGAAGAAAAAGTTATTAGAAATTCGTTAATTGTCGACGAAGGTGATCCTTATAATAAAATATTATTTGATAAATCAATAGCAAATATAAAATCAAGAGGTTTGTTTAAAAGTGTAAAAACTAAATTAACAAAAAATTCTAATAAAAATAAAATTATAAATATTACGGTTGAGGAAAAACCTACAGGTGAGATATTTGCAGGAGTAGGAACTGGTACAGGTGGATCTTCTCTTTCTGCTGGTCTCAAAGAAAAAAATTATCTTGGAAAAGGTATAACGTTAGATACAAATTTAGCACTCTCAGATGATGAAATAAGAGGAAAATTTAGCGTTAAAAATCCTAATTTTAAAAATACAGATAGGTCATTAAATACAACAATTGAGAGTACTACCTCAGATTTTATGAGTTCTAGTGGATATAAAACTACAAGAACAGGTTTAAGTTTAGGAACAGGTTTTGAGCAATTTCAGGATATTTTTATAAATTTTGATGTTTCAAATTATTATGAAAAATTAGTAACATCTGATAAAGCTACAGAGATCAAAAAAAAACAAGAAGGAGACTACTTTGAAAATCTTTTCTTATATTCTGTTACTTTAAATAAGTTAAATCAAAACTATCAACCCACTGATGGTTTCTTCACAAAATTTAGCCAATCCATACCAATTTATTCTGACGATAATGCGTTTGAAAATTCATTATTTGCGTCTAAGTACCATTCAGTAACAGAAAATTTTTTGTTAGCTGGTAAGTTATTTTTAAAAGCTGTTAATTCAATTGATGGGGATGTAAGAGTATCAAAAAGAATTTATATACCATCTAGTAGATTGAGAGGATTTGAGGCTGGAAAAATTGGTCCTAAAGATGGAACCCAATATATTGGTGGTAATTATGGCGCAGCGCTAAACGTTACCTCATCATTTCCAAACTTTTTTAACGAATTTGAAAATTTTGATTTTAATCTTTTTTTAGATGCTGCTAATTTATGGCATGTTGATTATGATAAATCACTAGACTCTGATAAAATTAGATCAGCCACTGGTATAGCTGTAGATTGGTTTACTGCTATTGGTCCCTTATCTTTTTCATATGCAATACCAATAACAGATGCAAGCTCCGATAAAACTGAGTCCTTTCGATTTCAAATAGGTACATCATTTTAATGAGATTTGTTGTTTTTTTAGTTTTATTATTGTTCAAATCTAATTTAGCTACCAGTAAAGAAAATATAGCATTTATTGATTTGAACTACATTATGAATAACTCGACGTCAGGAAAATCAATTAATAAGTATATTAATG